>CBDHCW010000023.1:0-34732 GCA_965261445.1 Dehalococcoidia bacterium
GGTATTATTCCGGACCTGCCGGACCTGAAGCACGTCATCATCGTGAACAAGCTGGGCCGTGAATCCACGCCCATTGAAAATGGCGACCTCCTCTACGACGACCTCATGGAAGCAGCCTCTGACGAACCTGCCGTAGAGCCCACCTCCATGTACGACTATTCGGTAATGCACTACACCTCGGGCACCACCGGCAAGCCCAAGGGCGCCGTCCACCGCCACATTGCCATCCTCCAGCAGTATGCCACCGGCAAGTGGGCGCTTGACCTCCACCCGGAAGACGTTTACTGGTGTACCGCCGATCCCGGATGGGTCACCGGCACTTCCTACGGTATGTTCGCCCCTTGGAGCAACGGAGTCACCCAGGTCATCTACGAAGGCGGCTTCCGCGCCTCTGCATGGTACGACGTAATCCAGAAGTACGGAGTCACCGTCTGGTACACGGCCCCCACCGCCATCCGCATGCTCATGAGGGCAGGCAACGACGTTCCCAAGCGCTACGACACCTCATCCCTTCGCTTCATCGCCTCCGTTGGCGAGCCGCTCAATCCGGAGGGCGTCTCCTGGGGCGTCGAGATATTCGGCATGCCCATACACGACAACTGGTGGCAGACCGAGACCGGGGCCATTCTCATCGCCAACTACGCCGTTCAGGAGGGTGCGCCTCGGTTCCATGGGGCGGCCCATTCCCGGCATCAAGGCCGGCATCCTGGACGAGGAGTACAACGAGGTAGCCCCCGGCGAGGAAGGGCACTTGGCTATCCGCCCTGGCTGGCCGTCCATGTTCCACGTCTATTGGGGCAACCAGTCCCTCTACAACTCACGCTTCAAGAAGGGCTGGTACATCACCGGCGACCGCGCACGCATGGACAAGGACGGCTTCTTCTGGTTCGTTGGCCGCGCCGACGACGTAATCAACACTGCGGGACACCTCGTAGGCCCGTTTGAGGTCGAAAGCGCGCTAATCGAACACCCCGCCGTAGCCGAGGCCGGAGTCATAGGCAAGCCCGACCCCATCGCTATGGAGGTGGTCAAAGCCTTCGTCTCCCTCCACCAAGGCTACGAGCCTTCCGACCAGCTGCGGCAGGAGATCACGCGCTTCGTGCGCGGCAAGCTGGCCGCCGCCGTCGCTCCCCGTGAGATAGAGTTCGTCGACTCCCTGCCCAAGACCCGCAGCGGCAAAATCATGCGACGCCTCCTCAAAGCCCGTGAGCTAGGCCTCCCCGAAGGCGACACCAGCACCCTGGAAGAGGAGTAGGGCCACCCTCCGTCACTCCCGAGGCGTTGGGAGCGGCCGGCGAACGGGGCGGCTGATCTTGCCTGTATCAGCGTCCCCAGGCGTTCATCTGACAGGCCGTTTTTGCTCTTGTGCCAGCCAGGCAAACGGATATTGCGCAAGAAGGGTATTGCACACTACAACAGTTTGAGCTTAGAATCCTGTGTCCCCTAGGGGGAGAAAGGATTTATGACTCTATTCAAGCAGGCCGAGTACAAATCAACTCTAAGGCGAGAAAAGTCCAAGGAAGCAATTGCCCTGGCCATGGAGAACCGCTGGGAGGAGGCGGTAATCGTCAACCAGGGAATTATTGAAGTGTTTCCCCAGGACATAGAGGCGTACAACCGGCTGGGCAAGGCACACGTAGAGCTGGGCAAGTACAATGAAGCTAGGATCGCCTTTACCAGGGCGCTCCAGCTTTCACCCAGCAACTCCATTGCCCAGAAGAACCTGGTTCGCCTTGATCATCTCAAGCATGGGGACAACCAACCCAAGAGAGCCCGCCAGTTTGCCCCGCAATATTTCCTGGAGGAGAGCGGAAAGTCGGGGACTGTGGTCCTGGAGCGGATCGCCGCTCCCTACGTCTTGGCGCAGTTGGCCGCCGGCGACGCCGTAACGCTGCACATCATGGAGAGAAGGCTTGCCGTGCTGGACAGCAACGGAGATTACCTGGGGCTCGTACCCCCGCGTCTGGCTAATCGCATAATCCGTCTTATCAACGGAGGCAACCGGTATCAGGCGGCCGTCACCCGTCTCAGTGGAGGCGAAGTGACAGTCATGATCCGTGAGGTGTACCAGCATCCCACCCAGATTGGCATTGCCTCCTTCCCCAACCGTAGAGAGCAGGCCCCCAGCGCCGCCGCGATCGACATAGATCTGCCGGATGAAGATGAATACATCCTGGACCAGAGCAACGCCCATGAATGGGATTATGACGAAGACGACGCTAATCACTATTCCAAGGTTGCCTTCCTGCGCCAGGCTTACGCCCATGCCGAAGAAGAGGAGAGCTAGCAGCCCTAGCCCTCCTCTTCTCAGTTGAAGATTGCTTCTAGCCGTTGGCCTTTGCTACCATTCCGGGTATGAATTCTGTCATCCACGCCAAGGATCTCACTAAGCGATTCGGTGATTTCACCGCCGTGGACCGCATCTCCTTTTCCGTAAGCCGGCAGGAGTGCTTCGGCTTTCTTGGACCCAACGGCGCGGGCAAGAGCAGCACAATAGGCATGATTACCGCCGTCTCGCCGGTTACATCCGGCCTTCTGGAGGTGGGCGGCCTTGACGTAGTCAAGCGCTCCAGAATGGTGAGGCGCATTGTGGGTGTGGTTCCCCAAGAGGACACCCTGGACGGCGACCTGACTGTAATCCAGAACCTCCGAGTCTACGCCCGTTACTACGATATGCCGGCTCCCCTGGCTCAGAGCCGCTCACGGGAGCTCCTTGATCTCTTCCAGATTACCGACAAGGCAAACAGCGAGGTGGACACCCTGTCCGGCGGTATGCGGCGCAGGCTGCTCATTGCCAGGGCTCTGCTCCATTCACCCGCCATCCTCATTTTGGACGAACCTACCACGGGCCTCGACCCCCAGGCCAAGCACCTGGTATGGCAAAAGCTGAGGCTGCTCAAAGCGCAGGGAACGACCATGCTGCTCACCACGCACAACATGGAGGAAGCCGCCACTCTATGCGACCGACTCGTCATCATGGACTACGGCCGCATTCTCGTGCACGGCATCCCCGCTGAATTGGTCACACAGCACGTAGGCAGTGAGGTGGCCGAGGTCAGATCCACCGTCGAAGCCCGCGATGCTGTTACCAAACAGCTCCTTGATATGAACATACCCTTCCAGGACGGCGGCGACCGCTTCTACGTCTACAGCGTGGACGGACAACTGCTGGAGCGGTTGGCTTCAGCTCACGATGGGCGGCTTGAGCGCCGGCCCGCCAACCTTGAGGACGTCTTCTTCCGCCTCACGGGAAGGGACATCAGGGACGAATGAACACCGCAACCGTAGCGCATCAACTTGCGGATAGGGGTGGGGTTCTGGGAAGCCTGGCCCGTTCCTTCAAGGTATGGCAGCGCAACAGGGACGCCTTTTTCCGTGTTTGGAAAACCGAGCTTGGCGGCGTAGTGGCGGAACCGCTGCTCGTGCTCACGGCAGTGGGACTGGGGATGGGCACCTACATCGGCGATATAGGGGGCCGCTCATACACCGAGTTCGTCGCCGCCGGACTGCTTGCCAGCTACGCCATGTTCGGCGCCACCTTCGAATGCACCTTCGGCACCTACATGCGCATGGAGACCCGGCGACTGTTCCAGGGCATCCTGGCCACTCCCGTCAGCGTGAACGAGCTGGTCCTCGGAGAGCTCTTCTGGGCGGCTACCCGTTCCCTGATGCACGCTACCGTGTTGCTTACTGTGTCGTTCGCTTTTGGCCTCACCCAATCACCTTATGCCCTCTTGGCCCTGCCCGTCTCCATCCTAATCGGCCTTATGTTTGGCTCGCAGGCCATGCTCGCCGCCTCTGTGGCGCCCTCAATCAACAGCCTCACCAACTTCTTCACTCTCTATGTTGTGCCCATGTTCTTCTTCAGCGGCGTTTTCTATCCCGTGGACGGACTCCCTGAAGCTATACAGAGGGTAGCCTGGATTCTCCCCTTGACCTCGGCCACCGAGTTGATGCGCTCCCTTGCATACGGCGAGATAGGGGCGCACTCCCTCCTCTCGCTGGCCATCCTCGTCGCCTTCACCCTCGCCTTCATTCCCCTCAGCATCCGCGGCATGCGGAGAAGGCTGGTCAAGTAGCTCCCAAACCGCGCCCCATCCGTCATTGCGAGGAACCGAAGCAATCCGGCGGGGGAGGGAGGGTTGCTTTCCTATGCCCGTGTGCCCTCCCTTATTTGGCTAAACTTGTTCTTATAGTAGAACATCAGCTTCCTTCTGGAGTCAGTCTTTTTGGGGTCAGTTAGGTATGGTTTGCCACCTCTCGGCCTATCGTCTATGTAGCAGTCCATGTCCGCATCCCCGAGCACATCTTTAATCGAGTCTTCAAAGTCGGCCTCGGCGACTGCTGCGCTGAATGAGGGAAATTGCCCAAGCCAGGGTTCAATAGCCCCATTTATATGAGAGGCGGCCCTCTTAGTATAGTGAAGCACCCTATATACGCGCTGTGACAAAGACTTCTCCTTGAGATAGTCGTCTACCTTCTTTCCAATGGCAATCAACTGAGTCTTGCCCGGCTTGGACAACAGGCAAATCTCTCCACACGGCGACTGGTTACACTTAGACCAGCATAGCGATCCATATAATGTTGACAGCGGCTTGATAGGTATCTTCCGGTTGAGCATGTGTCTCCTTCGGTGGATCGCGAGGAGATGGCGCGTCTTGGACAATTCCGCCACTTTGAGAGTCCGTTCCTTGTTGAGTATGACGGAGACTTGGAGAAGGCGTGGTTTGGAGATATCGAGATCGAATTAGGGCATTTCTACACAGAGGTATAGGTTGCCTAATAACCTACTCATCACTCCGTACTTCAATGCGTTTTACACATCCTTTAAAGCCGTACAAATCTTGAACTTTACCACCGTATATGGTAGAATCGCTTAGTTGGAACCACTACTTATTGAGCCTGAAAGCTAATTCTCAGCAACATCATCTCCGGCTAAGGACACCTTATGACTAGCGAAACCGTCAGACCCGTTCGCATCATAGATGAGATGCGTAACTCCTACCTGGATTACGCAATGAGCGTCATAGTCTCACGCGCCCTTCCGGATGTGAGGGACGGACTCAAGCCCGTACAGCGGCGCATCCTCCACTCCATGGATGAGCTCGCCATGCGCCCGGGCACGCCCTACAAGAAGAGCGCCCGGCTCGTCGGTGAAGTCATGGGTAAGTACCATCCTCACGGCGACAGCCCAATTTACGACGCCATGGTGCGCATGGCGCAGGACTTCTCCATGCGATACACCCTTGTCGACGGACAGGGCAACTTCGGCAGCGTCGACGACGACCCGCCCGCCGCCATGCGCTACACGGAAGCACGGCTCTCTCCCATCGCACAGGAGCTGCTTGTAGACATCGACCAGGACACCGTTGACTTCTCGCCCAACTTCGATGGCTCCCTCAACGAGCCCGTCGTACTGCCTGCCAGGCTTCCCAACCTCATTATCAACGGCTCTTCCGGTATCGCCGTCGGCATGACCACCAGCATCCCCCCCCACAACCTATCCGAGATCTGCGATGCCATCCTCCATCTCATCGATAATCCTGAAGCCACCATCGATGAGCTTATGCAGATTGTGCCCGGCCCGGACTTTCCCACGGGCGCCATCATCCTCGGCCAGCAGGGCATAAGGGAGGCCTATGAGACGGGAAGGGGCCGAGCCGTTGTCCGCGCCAGAATGGAAGCAGAAGAGATGGCCCGCGGCGGACGCTACCAGCTAGTGGTCAGCCAGATTCCCTACCAGGTCAACAAAGCCGCCCTCGTCCAGAAAATAGCCATCCTCACCAAAGAGCGGAAGATAGACGGCATCAGCGAAGTGCGAGACGAATCGGACCGGCACGGCATGCGCGTCGTCATCGAGCTGCGCCGCGACGCCCAGGTGCAGCGAGTGATGAACAACCTCTACAAGCACACCGCTCTTCAGTCGGCCTTCTACATCAACGTGCTGGCGCTAGTGGACGGCCAGCCCAGGACGTTGCCCCTCAACGCCGTCCTTCAGGAGTTTATAGATCATCGCATAATAATAACCCGCCGCCGTTCTGAGTTCGAAATGCGCAAGGCCCAGGCCAGGGTTCACATCCTGGAAGGCCTCCTCAAAGCCATCGACGACCTGGATAACGCCATCCAACTCATCCGCAACGCCCCGGACGTAGAGGCCGCACGCCTGGCGCTCATGGAGAGATACGCCCTTGACGAAGAGCAAGCCCAGGCCATCCTTGAAATGCAGCTCCGCCGTCTGGCCGCCCTTGAGCGCAAGCGCATAGAGGACGAATTCAAGCAGCTTAACAAGCGCATCGCGGAGCTCCAAGCCCTCCTTGCCGACCCTTCCAAAGTCCTGGAGATCGTGGCCGACGAGACCAGAAAGCTCAAGGAGAAGTTCGGCGACGAGCGCCGCACCGAGGTCACCTTGGACGAAGCCGGCGACTTCAGCAGTGAAGACCTCATCCCGCACCAGGAGGTCGTCGTCACCCTAAGCCAGCGCGGCTACATCAAATGCGTCCCCGCTGAGACGTACCGCAGGCAGCACCGTGGCGGCAAGGGCGTGCGTGGCCAGACCACCCGCGAAGGTGACGTAATCCACGACCACCTGGTCGCGGACACCCACGACTTCCTCCTCTTCTTCACCAATACCGGACGCGTCTACAGAAAGAAGGTCTATGAGTTGCACATGGACAACTCCAGGGTGTCGCGTGGGGTTCCCGTGGTACAGGCAATGGACATCCGCCCCGACGAGTCCGTGCAGGCCATCCTGGACGTCTCCTCCTTCGACAGCGGCGAGGACATCCTCTTCGCTACCCGCATGGGGGAGATCAAGCGCATGTCCTTGGCCGCTCTGGCCAATATCCGCTCCAATGGACTCAAGAACATGGACCTGGAGCCCGGTGACCAGCTGGTCTCCGTACGACTCGCCTCCGAGGCGGACGACGTAATCATGGTCAGCCAGCAGGGCATGTCCGTCCGTTTCCCCGCCGTGCAGGTCAGGCGAAGCTCCCGCATCGCCGGTGGAGTGCGCGGCATGAGGCTCAAAGACGAAGACATAGTCGTTGCCATGGACGTGGTCGAGAAGGACTGCGCTCTGCTTGTCATCAGCCAGCGCGGCTACGGCAAGCCATCCCCCATGGACCACTACCGCCAGCAATCCAGGGGTGGCTCAGGGCTCCAGACCTTCCGCATCACCTCCAAGAGCGGACCCGTGGCCACCGCCCGCGTCGTCAAAGAGGGCGAGGACATCATGATCATCTCCCAGAAGGGCCAGGTCACCCGCACCAACCTAAACGAGCTGCGTGAGCTCAGCCGCCGCACCCAGGGCGTCAGCATCGTCTCCCTCCCAGACGGCGACGTAGTGGTCTCCATCACCTCTATGGAGCCTAAGGCAAGGCACGTCCGCGATACCAGGCCGCGCGCCGCCGCGGGTAGAGACGCCTCCTTTATAGTAGACACCGAGGCCATCTCCACCAACGGCCACGAGGCTATCTCAGAAAACGGCCACCTCCCCGGGGAAGGTTTGGAGGGAGGGGAGTAGGGGGCTCCCGTAACCGTCATGCCCGCGCTGGAGGGTATTCAGGATAGGCAGTTCAGGTCTGAGGCGCTACGTAGCGGGCATGACCATGCATCCAGGGAGTGTCGGCAGGTCTGGGTATAGTCGTGATACCCATGTCTACCTCCATACCCTCGTCTAGCCTGTGCAAATCCGTTTACAGCCTTGACTTGGCCTCTTCCCAAGGAATGGCCTTCCCCTCTTTTACCTCCTGGATACTGTGGCGTAGCTGCTCAGTCGCCTCATCATCGCTGAGGACATCCAGCGTTTCCAGGATGGCCTCGTAATCATCCCATGTCATGATAGCCAGTACCGGCTTACCTCTGCGGGTGACTGCCACTGTTGCCGGACGAGCTTCCAGCCTCTCCGGCAACTTCGTGAGACTCCGCCTAGCGTTCACCATATTGAGTTCCTCTGTCTCTCTCGATGTTGTCATATCCATCCTCCTATATCAGCCCCCGCCGGACGAGTCGCTGGGCGAGAGCGTACACATCTCGCCGGCTGCCTTCTTTGCGGATGCCCACCGTGTACACCACGACCCGCTGTTCCCTCTCATCAACCCCATACACCACACGGTAACGCTGTCCGGCAGCCCGTAGACTCATGAATCCAGCCAGTTCGCCCCGCAGGGCATTTCCCTGCTTCGTAGGTTCTTCCGTCAGGGCGTCGATGCGCCGCGTAATAGCAGCACGGGTGCGCCAGTCAGTGATAGACTCCAGCGCCGCCAAGCCTGTTGGAGTAATCTCGATTTGGTAGGCCATCAGGATTTCTCAATATGCCACCACGTAAGTGTACGTCAATCTGTACGTTTGTCAAACATTGCACCAGCTCATCAATACATAACAACGTCTTTGTTAAGAATAGTGTCAACGCCAATTGACGTATAGTGGCAAAACGGCTATAATGACCTTGGGTACATTGAGATGAACGACAACTATTACCAAATCCTAGGTATCAAGCGTAAAGCCTCCGACAAAGAGGTCAAGCAGGCTTTTAGAAGGCTTGCCCGCAAATACCATCCCGACGTGAACCCCGGCGACAAATCCGCCGAGGCCAAGTTCAAGGAGGTCAACCAGGCTTACGAAGTCCTCTCCGACCCCGAAAAACGCCGCAAGTACGACCAGTTCGGCCAGAACTGGAAATACGCCGACCAGTTCCCGCCCGGCGGATTCCAGGCGCACGCAGGACCATCGGGCGCAACCGTTGACTTCTCCGACCTGGGAGGCTTCGGGGCCATCTTCGGAGAGATGTTCGGCAGAAGAGGGAGCACTCGTACCGCTCAGCGCTCCTCGGTAGAGGTGACGGCGGACGTCTCCCTGGAGGAGGCCTATAGCGGAGCAACCAGGACAGTCCAGCTCCCTAGATCCCAGGGCAAACGCCTCGAGGTCCAGGTCCCGCCCGGGGTCGATACCGGTTCCAGGATGCATGTCACAGCCGGCGACACCGAGCTGTATCTGGTGACAAGGGTCGCTCCTCACCGCAGATTTACCCGAAAAGGCGCAGACCTCCACCTCGATCTCTCACTGCCATTAGTCGATGCTGTCCTTGGCAGCGAGCAGGAGGTGCCAACCATCAAGGGAAAGGTCATGTTGACCGTACCCCCGGAAAGCCAGAACGGCCAGATGTTCCGGCTCAAGGGACAGGGCATGCCCCATCTGGGCCGACCGGACCAGCGGGGAGACCTCTTTGCAACTCTGAAGGTCATGCTCCCCACCAATCTCACAGAGCGGGAACGCGACCTCTTTGGCAGGCTCAAAGAGATCCGCACCGCTAAATGAGGCTTTACATGAATGCTCATGACGAACCTATATACGTAATCAGCGTGGCTGCGCGCATGCTGGGCGTTCACCAGCAGACCCTCCGCTACTATGAGCGCGCCGGCTTGGTCGTGCCGTCTCGCTCCCAGGGTAACCGCCGCTACTACTCCGAGCGTGACCTGGAACGGCTGCGTCGCATCAAGACAATGATGGACGACATGGGAATGAACCTGGCGGGAGCGGAGGTAGTCCTGCGCCTTACCGAGCGCATCGCAGAGCTGGAGGCCCAGCTGCAGCGCCTCGCCGCCGAACTGAACAGACTGCAGCTCAGGAGTCGTACGCCTGCTCTGACCGAAGGCGGCGGAGATAATTAGTCGTAAGATTTGGCGCCGGTTCTAATACCCGGCGGACCCAGGATAACAGAGAAACAAAAGATGGTTTTAAGACCAGAAAGTCTCACAGAGCAAGCCCAAGAGGTACTCAGCAACTCTCAGGAGGCGGTCAGGGAGTACAGGCATTCGCAGTGGGACGTCGAGCACATCCTCATCGCCCTGCTTCGCTTGGAGCACGGCCTACCGGTGGAGGTATTGGAAGAGCTTGGCGTGGACATAGACGCTATGAAGCGCAAAGTCGAACAGGCCTTGGAACTGAGCCCTAAGATGGAAATAACGCCCACCCAGGTCTACGCCACTCCCAGGGCGGTGCGTGCCGTTGAGAACGCCGCAGAGGAGTCTCAACGGCTCAAGGATGAGTTCATAGGCGCTGAACATCTGCTTATTGGCTGTCTGATGATCCCCGACGGCGATTCGGCCAGGATCTTCAAGGAATTCGCCATAGACCAAGAGAAGGTGTATCAAGCCCTGCGCGGCATCAGGGGCAGCGCCCGCGTTACCGATCAGCGCGCTGAAAGCAAGTACCGCGCCTTGAAGAAGTACGGCATAGACCTTACCGAGCTGGCGCGTCAAGGCAAGCTGGATCCGGTGGTGGGACGCAACGAAGAGATCAGCAGACTGATGCAGACCCTGATTCGCCGCACCAAGAACAACCCCGCCATCATAGGCGAGGCGGGCGTGGGCAAGACCGCCATCGCGGAGGGGCTGGCCCAGCGCATCGCTTCTGAAGACGTGCATGAGGTCCTCCGCGGCAAACGCGTAATTGCCCTCGATATGGGCGCTCTCGTCGCCGGTTCCAAGTTCCGCGGTGAGTTCGAAGAACGGCTGAAGGCCGTCATAGACGAGGTGAAAAGCGCGCAAGGTGAAGTCATCCTCTTCATAGATGAGATACACAACGTTGTGGGTGCAGGCGCCGCCGAGGGCGCCATAGACGCTTCCAACCTGATGAAACCCGCCTTGGCCAGGGGCGAACTCCAGACCATCGGTGCTACCACCCCCGACGAGTACCGCCGCTACATAGAGCGGGACTCGGCGTTGGAGCGGCGGTTCCAGCCCATCTGGCTGGAGGAACCCTCGGAAGAAATTGCCATGGAGATGCTCAAGGCGGTACGGCCCCGTTACGAGGCGCACCACAAGATAAAGATAGAGGAATCCGCCCTCCAAGCCGCGGTCAAGCTGAGCAGCCGCTATCTCCCGGAAAGGCATCTGCCCGACAAAGCCGTAGACCTCATAGATGAAGCGGCCAGCAAGCTAAGGCTGGACGCGCACACACTGCCCAAAGAGCTTCAGGACAAGGAACGCCGCATCAAACAGCTGGCTGAAGAGGAAACAGCCGCTTCCCAGCGCTCCGACTACGAGCAGGCCGCCAACTTCAAGTCCGAACGGCTCAAGCTCCAGGCGGAATACGACAAAGGGCGGGACGACTTCCTCAGTGAGCACCAAGTGGACAGCATGGTCGACGCCGAAATCATCGCCGATCTAATCGCCAAGTGGACGGGCATACCCGTGTACCAGCTCCTAGAAGGAGAAGCGGAGCGTCTGTTGCACATGGAGGAGCGTCTGCACCAGAGGATCGTGGGACAGGACCACGCCATCGAAGTTGTCTCGGACGCAATCAGGCGCGCCCGAGCCGGAATGAACGACCCTCACAGGCCGGTGGGAAGCTTCATCTTCCTTGGTCCCACAGGAGTGGGCAAGACGGAACTGGGCCGCTCACTGGCCCACTTCCTATTTGACGATGAGCAGAACATGGTGCGCATTGATATGTCCGAGTACATGGAAAAGCACGCCGTATCGCGGCTCATCGGCGCGCCGCCCGGATACGTGGGATACGAAGAGGGTGGTCAGCTAACTGAGGCGGTGTGTAGACGCCCCTATAGAGTCGTGCTGTTCGACGAGATCGAGAAGGCGCACCCGGACGTGTTCAACGTCCTGCTACAGATACTGGAGGACGGACGGCTCACCGACAATCACGGCCGCACCGTAGACTTCCGCAACACCGTGATCATCATGACCAGCAACCTGGGCACCGCCGAGTTGAACCGGGCCGCTATCGGCTTCCGGCGCAACCAGAACGTCGAATCGGAGAGAGAAAGACTGCGGTCCTCGGTGAACGATGCTCTGAAGAAAGCGTTCAGACCAGAGTTCCTCAACCGCATCGATGAGATAGTGGTGTTCGACCCTTTGACGCAGGAGGAGATCGAAGAGATCGTCGACCTCATGATGGCCGAAGTGGGGGAGAGGCTGGCCGAACATGGCGTGACCACCGAGCTAACCCCCGAAGCCCGTAAATGGCTGGCCGACTCTGGTTTTGACCCAACCTTTGGAGCCAGGCCGCTGCGCCGCGCCGTCCAGCGTCACGTGGAAAACCCGCTTTCCAAGAAGATACTGGCCGGAGAGTGCAAGACCGGCGACCATGTGGTAGTAGATGCAAACCAGGAAGGCCTGACCTTTAGCCTAACCAAAGAGAAGGTGGCCGCCGGCGCCTAAGGGAGCAGGTCGACCTACACACGCTGATTGACACGCTCCTTCCTCATCAATAGAATCTAATAGTTTGGGAGATGTATATTAATGGACTACGCTGTTGTAAGAACAGGCGGAAAGCAGTACCGCGTAAGCGCCGGCGACCTCATAGACGTGGAGAAGCTCCCCGTGGAAGAAGGTGCCGCCATTGAACTGTCGGATGTCTTGCTCCTTTCCCAGGATGGGAAGGTGACCGTGGGAACGCCCCTCGTATCGGGGGCAAAGGTGCTCGGCGACGTGGAGGAGCAGAGAAAGGCCGAAAAGCTCATAGTGTTCAAGTTCAAATCCAAGACCCGGCAGGGCACCAAGACCGGACACCGCCAGCGGCACACCAGGCTTCGCATCAGAGAGATCGTTTCCGGAGAGGCCAAACCGGCGCGCCGTAGACGCAGTACAAAGAAAGCGGCGGAGGAGACAAGCGATGGCTCATAAGAAAGGCTCCGGCACCAGCCGCAACGGGCGTGACAGCAACAGCAAGAGACTCGGCGTAAAGAGATACGGCGGAGCTGCCGTATCCGCCGGAAGCATACTGGTAAGGCAGCGCGGCACAAGGATCAGGCCCGGCTTGAACGTTGGTATGGGTAAAGACCACACCCTGTTCGCAAAAGTGGACGGACAGGTCAGGTTTGATCACGCGACCAAACAGCGCAAGCGTGTCAACGTAGATCCGCTGCAGATGGGAGACTAAAATGAAGACAGCAATACATCCTCAATACTACCAAGACGCCGTGGTAACCTGCTCCTGCGGCAACACCTTCACCACCGGTTCTACCAAGAAGGATCTGAAGGTAGAGGTCTGCAGCAAATGTCACCCGTTTTTCACCGGCGAGCAGCGCATTGTTGACACCGAAGGGCGTGTGGATAGATTGAAGAAACGGTACGGCCTGCAGTAGAAAAAGGCAGTCTAAGGAATACAAAGGGGCGGTACTTACCGCCCCTTTGTAGCTTGGAGCTCCATGACCTCCCCACATCCGTCAAAACCCAACGCCTCCTCTGATTTCGCGGCGCCCTACCTCTACGGCGGACAGGCCGTAATTGAAGGAGTGATGATCCGGGGACGGCGCTTCGCCTCAGTCGCGGCGCGGCGTCCCAACGGCGAGTTGACCCATAGAGTCACCCCGCTGAGCACTATGTTCACGGGCAAAATCAGGCGTTTCCCGTTGCTGCGCGGCGTACTGATCCTTGCCGAGACTCTGACCCTGGGCATGAAGGCCCTGGCCTATTCCACCAACGTACAGCTTGAAGAAGAGGGCCAGGAATTGGGTGGCTGGAGCTTGGCGTTCATGCTTACCGTTTCGCTGGGACTGGCCGTAGGGCTGTTCTTCCTGCTCCCCCTGTTCGCCAGCATCCTCTTCGAGCGTGTGGTCGATTCACACATCCTGAGCAACCTGGTTGAAGGAGTCGTCAGGCTTGGCGTGTTCCTGGCTTACGTGTGGATTGTGGGCTTCATCCCGGACATACGACGAGTCTTCGCTTATCACGGCGCGGAGCACATGACGGTCAAAGCCTACGAGGCCGGAGACCCTCTGGAAGTGCAGAACGTACGGAAGTACAGCACGGCGCACCCCAGGTGCGGCACGGCGTTCCTGCTTACCGTCATGGTCGTAGCCGTGATTGTCTTCGTTTGGCTGGGGAGGCCGTCTCTACCTTGGCTGGTGACCTCGCGGCTGGTGCTTATCCCCCTGATCGCCGCGCTGGCCTACGAGACCATCCGCTTCAGCGCCTCGCACCAGCGCAACCTGCTGGTGAAGCTGATCACCGTGCCGAACCTGACCCTGCAAAGGCTGACTACCCGCCAGCCGCAGAACGACCAGATAGAAGTAGCCATACACGCCATGGAAACGGCACTGGCTGCGGACAGGGGTGAGGACACCGAAGCTAACCTTGATTCGCCAGCGGATGACAAGGCGTTGGACCTGGAACCGCCCGCTTAGCCCGCCGTAGTTATTCCAACGCGACAGGCCGGTCTTCTTTGTTATCTCATTAGCGGCAGACCAGCCGGCGGATTTCGATTTCTTGCGCTATTTCGCAGGGGGCTCTACCATACCCGTCTTTTGAGTCGACGATTGCGTCACGTTCTAGCAGCATCGTGACAACTTCAGGACCTGTCCTTACTGCATAATGTAGAGGCGTAAGCTGATTGGGATACGCCCAATAGGTTGTATAATCGGTCTTTGCATTGACATCGGCTCCGTGGTCCAGCAGCAACGCGACAATCTCAGGTAACGCCGATTTGCGCTGCAATAACTTATGAAGAGGCGTTACACCAGTTCCGGACTTCGCGTTAGTGTCGGCTCCATGATTCAATAGAATTGCGATCAACTCAGGCCGTGAGTCTCTCTCTGTTGCCCAGTGCAGGGGCGTATCCCCGTATACATTCTTTGCGTTAACGTCAGCTCCATAACTCAATAGTAGCTCAACGAGCGTTGTTTGAGAGTGTTGTACCGCCGAATGTAGGGGAGTATCTCCGCGGCCATTCTCTGTTTTGACCTTTGCTCCATGCGCCACGAGAAGTTTGACAACTTCGATGTTCCGTTGTTCAGTCCGTCCTGTAAACAGGTCTCCTGACGCACGGTGTAGTGGAGTCATCCCATCTGCATCCTTTGCGTTGACAGCCGCGCCCTCATCCAAAAGCACTGCAATCGACTCGATGTTCGGATTAAACTCTGCCGCTATATGTAGAGGGGTAGCAAAGCGGCCGCCAAGCCCATAGTTTTCAAAATTGGTCCTTGCATGAATATCCGCTCCATGATCCAGAAACAGTTCAACCAGAGTCGGTTGAGCTCCGGCCATTGCTCTGTGGAAAGGCGTCAGACCATCGTAGCTCTTGGCATTTATGTCCGCTCCATATTCGAGCAGTAAGGCAATGATGGCTGGGTGTCCGCCATACCATAGCCTCGTCGCATAGTACAGGGGCGATTCGTCGTTCGTATCGTAGACTGTGGGAGGGTTAGGTTCCGCGCCATACTCCAGCAACAAACGAACAACCTCAGGCGTTATGTTGTACTGTTCTACCGCCAGTTGCAGTGGAGTTCGGTGACTTTTGCGCCAGTCGTCCCCATGGTGGCCGAAGATAATAGTATATCCACTTGCATTGACGTTCGCACCGCGTTCAAGCATAAATTCTATGATGTCGATGCCCGCGTCATGCTCTATGGCTAGATGCAGCGGGGAATTGAAATATGGGTAAAGGCCTGCATTGATATTGACCCCTTCTTCAAGTTCAGCTTCTATGTCCTCTATACTCGGCGATTCCCAGAAGTCAGGTCGGCACAACTGACCGCACTCGGGAGGATATTCGGTATCCGGGCCTACGCAATTGACAATGCCAGACTTGTTCTCCACACCCTGCAGCCATGCTTGGAATGCGCCATCCGTGGGGGTGCACAGTCCAGTGCCATCCAGCCTCAGAGTTGTGAGCGAAGTCAGCCTGGTGAGCGACCCGGGCAAGGATCCTAATAGGGTGGAGTTGTCGTTGAGGTCCAGTTCCCGCAGGTTTGTGAGGTCTCCTAGTTCCGCTGGTATCCACCCAGCCAACTGGTTGTCGTCGAGCCACAGTTCCTGCAGGTTGGATAAGCTGCCCAGTTCCGCTGGTATCGACCCGCCCAACTGGTTGCCGTCGAGATCCAGTCTGGCGACACGTCCGTCGCTGTCGGTGGTGACACCGTACCATTCACTGAGGGGCCTATCGCTCAGCCAGTTGCTGTTGTGGATCCAGTTCGGGCCGCCCGTGGCGTGGTACAGCGCCACCAGCGCAGCACGGTCGGCATCGATAGTCGTGCCGTCGGGCATCTCGCAGTTGACAACGCCAAACGTGTTATCTACGTGCCACAGCCACCTCTGGAACTCGTCGTCCGCGGGCGCGCACAGTTCAGTGCCATAGAGGTACAGCCATTGCATGTTGGATAGGCTGGCCAGTTTCACCGGTATCGGCCCGCTCAACTGGTTGGAGGCGAGGTCCAGACCCTGCAGGTTGGAAAGGCTGCCCAGTTCCACAGGTATCGCCCCGCTCAACTTGTTAGCACTGATGTCCAGCCATACCAGGTTGGAAAGGCTACCCAGTTCCGTAGGTATCGGCCCGCTCAACTCGTTACCGCCGAGACCCAGACTCGTCAGGTTGGATAGGCCACCCAGCTCAGTAGGTATCGACCCACTCAACTGGTTGGCCCTGAGACCCAGACTCCTCAGGTTGGATAGGCTGCCCAGTTCCACAGGTATCGCCCCGCTCAACTCGTTGAAGTAGAGTTGCAGTATCTCCAGGCCGGCTAGCCTGCCCAGTTCCGTCGGTATCGACCCGCTCAACTGGTTGCGTTCGAGCCACAGCCATTGCATGTTGGTCAGCCTGCCCAGTTCCGTCGGTATCGACCCGCTCAACTGGTTATCGGAGAGCGACAGACCCTGCAGGTTGGTGAGGCTGGCCAGTTCTGTTGGTATCGGTCCGCTCAACTGGTTAGCCCCGAGACCCAGACTCCTCAGGTTGGATAGGCTGCCAAGTTCCACAGGTATCGGCCCGCTCAACTGGTTACCCCCGAGACCCAGACTCGTCAGGTTGGATAAGCTGCCCAACTCCGCTGGTATCGGCCCACTCAGTTGGTTCTCGTCAAGCCACAGTTCCCTCAGGTTGGATAGGCTGCCCAGCTCCATTGGTATCGCCCCGCTCAACTCGTTGTCCCTTAGATTCAGGTTTTGCAGATTGGAAAGGCTACCCAGTTCTGTTGGTATCGCCCCGCTCAACTCGTTGTCCCTTAGACTCAGACTCGTCAGGTTGGATAGGCTGCCCAGTTCCATAGTTATCGGCCCGCTCAACTGGTTATCGGAGAGCCACAGTTTCTGCAGGTTGGATAGGTTGCCCAGTTCCACAGGTATCGGCCCGCTCAGTTGATTTGCGAAGAACTCCAGGCTCTCCAGGCTAGAAAGGCTGCCCAGTTCCGCAGGTATCGCCCCGCTCAACTGGTTGAAGGCGAGGTCCAGCCCGGTGACGCGCCCGTCACCGTCGGTGGTGACACCGTACCATTCACCCAGGGGCCTATCGCTCATCCAGTTGCCGTTGTTGGCCCAGTTCGGGCCGCCCGTGGCTTGGTACAGCGCCACCAGTGCAGCACGGTCGGTAGCGGTAGTCGTCGGCGTGGCAGTTGGGATGGCAACAGGCGTAGGTGTTAGTGCTGTAGACGTAGGTGTGGGTGTAGCCGTTGGTGCGCGCAGAGTTCCCTCAGGCGTCGGCGTTGGTGTCGGTGTCAGAACCGTAGCCGTAGCTCTTGCAGCTACAAGCTCCTGAAGTAGCTGGTCCTGAAGCGTAGGCGTGGGTGTTGGTGTGTGGGTGGGAATGAGCGTCGGGGTTGGAGAAGGCATGGTAGCCGTCGGCTGCGGGGTGGCGGTAGGGGTAGGGGTCGACGGCCTGTTCTCGCAGGCAATCGACAAGACGATCGCGAGCATCCCCACAAGCAGTAGAAAACCTATCGGTCGAACGGGCCTCCGGTGCCTCATAGGTCGTAGCCTCTCCCGCCTCCTAGCCTCCGAACCATATTATCTAAGCGATATGATTGTTGGCAACCAGCATAATTGGGAGACTTTGAAGCACGCTTCCAAGCGTTTGACTCCCGGTTGAGACCAACCCATCCTACCTCCGCCTGGCGCGGAGCTCCGACCAGACCGCTTCCGGTGATGAACCGGAGGCGGCAAGCAATACCAGGCTGTGATACAGCAAATCTGCCACTTCACGGGTGACTTGGTCGGTATCGTTTTGAGCGGCGGCAATCGCCGATTCGCCGGCCTCCTCCACAACCTTCTGCCCGGCGCGGCTTGGGCCGCCCCTGAGCAGTTCCGTAGTGTAGCTGCCTTCCGGCATCTCCTTCTTCCTCTGCTGTATAACCGCGAACAGCTCCTCCAGGATGCCGGAACCTTTCTCAGGCCGCTCCACATCGGGTTGACTCTCCTCAAGGGTGGTAAAGAAGCAGCTGACGTTCCCAGTGTGGCAGGTCGGGCCGTCGGGTTCTACCTGGAACAGCAGGGTGTCGCTGTCGCAGTCGTGGAGCGCCTTCTTCACGTGGAGGAAGTTCCCCGACATCTCACCCTTGTGCCAGAGGTCTTCCCTGCTGCGGCTGTAGAACTCCACGCTGCCGCCTTCCATCGTTCGCCTCAGAGACCCCTGGCTGATGTATCCCAGCATCAGCACTTCTTTAGTACCTACGTCTTGGACAACCGCAGGGATGAGGCCTTGCTGGTCTAGCTTGAGTGTCATAGTTACACCTCGGTCATAGGTTTAGAATCTTAAGCAGCCCGCTGAGGTCGTTTACCTCGTAGTCCGGTGACGGCAGGCCGGGGTCCAGAGACCCCCCTCTGCGGTTGAGCCAGGCGCACTGCATGCCGACGTTCTTCGCACCGTACACGTCGTCTAGCTGGGTATCGCCCACGTACAGGCAAGCTTCCGCGGGCAGGTCAAGCCCTTCCAGTACAAGAAGAAAAGGCCCGGGCAACGGTTTATACGCTTTTGCGCCCTCGGACGTGACCGCACTGTCGAAGCAGAGCCGGTGGTTCTCCAACAAAGGGAAGAGAGCATCGTCGTCTGCATTGGAGAGCAGGCCAAGCTTGAACCTGCCCGTGTTGCGGAGCGTTGTTATCACCTGCCTGACCTCGGGGAACAGCCGGCGAAGACCCTGATCTAGGACGGATCTGTCGGCGGCGGCGTCCGCATCGCCCTGTCCCAACTGAAGAAATACCGATTCAAAGGTCTCCTTCCAAGCTTGGCGGTAGCTCTTGAACGGAGGCGGCTTGCCCTCGGCATCCGGCTGGAGCCGGTCCTTGCGGAACTGCATCTCGATGGGTTTCCAGCGATCCCAGAGCTCCCGGCCGGAAATGGGAAGACCCTGGCCGCGGCATATCTCTTGGAAAGTGGCTATCCACTGAGAAGGCGTGTTGACCACAAGCGTCTCGTACATATCGAAGACGACAGCGCGTACGGCGGTCATGGCGTGCCCCGGCGAACGGGCACGTTGTGCCGCGCCAGATACTCCTTGGCCTGGGATATGGAGTATTCGCCGAAGTGGAAGATGCTGGCCGCCAGCACCGCGTCGGCGTGACCCTCGGCCACGGCTTGGTGCAAGTGTTCCAGGTTGCCCGCGCCGCCACTGGCTACCACCGGAACGGACACGGCATCCGAAATGGAGCGCAGAAGCTCCAAGTCGTAGCCTCCTTTCATGCCATCGGCATCTATGCTGTTGACCACAATCTCCCCCATCCCCAGTTGAACGGCCATATTAGCCCACTCCACGGCATCCAGGCCGCTGGCGCGGCCGCCATCCGCTCCTGTATGGGTATAGACCTCCCATCTAGGGGTATCGTCGGAGACGCGCTTGGCGTCCATGCCAAGCACAATGCATTGGCTGCCAAATGCCTCTGCCCCTTGACGGATGAGAGCGGGGTTCCCCACGGCGGCGGTGTTGATGGAAACCTTGTCGGCGCCGGCTTTGAGCATGCGGTTCATGTCCTCTACGGTGCGCAGGCCGCCGCCAACGGTTAGGGGAATGAACAGCTTCTCTGCGGTACGGCGCACCACGTCCAGCATGATGCCGCGCTCCTCTGCGGATGCGGTAATGTCGTAGAAGACAACCTCGTCGGCGCCCTGATGGTCATAGAACTCGGCCAGCTCAACCGGGTCTCCCGCGTCGCGGTGGTCTTTGAATTTGACCCCTTTCACCACGCGTCCCGCCTTCACGTCAAGGCATGGAATAATCCGTTTGGTCAGCATGCCTCTACCCCGATCCCTGGCCGAACAAGCTTATCGCCTTCCTCAAGTCTATCTTGCCCTGGTACAGAGCCTGGCCCACGATGACGCCTTCCACCCCCGTTTCCGATAGAGCAAAGAGGTCTTCCATGGAGCCAATGCCTCCTGAGCTGATGATAGGCACGGCAACCTCTTTCATCAGTGCCGCTACTGAACCCAGATTGGGGCCTGTCAGCGTGCCGTCAGCTTCAATATCGGTGTAGATGAAACGGTTCACTCCCAGGCTCACCATGGACTTCATCAGGTCAATGGCCTCCTTTGTCTCAGTGTGCTGCCAGCCCTGAACCGCAACTTTGCCGTTTCTGGCGTCCACACCCACCACCACCGATTCGGAGCCTAGCTTGGCGCACGCGGCTTCTATAAGGTCAGGGTTCCTCACGGCGGCGGTGCCAAAGACAACCCGCGCCGCTCCCATTTCCAGCAGACCTCTTGCCGTTTCCATGGAGCGGATACCCCCGCCGACTTGCACTGGCGCCCGCACTGCTTTCAGGACAGTCTCTATTGCCCCCTTGTTCACCATGCGACCCTGACGGGCGCCGTCCAGATCTACAACGTGGATACGGGCCACTCCCGCGTTATGCCACTCGGCAGCCACGGCCCCCGGATCGGCGGAGTAGACCGTCTCACGGCTGAAGTCACCCTGGTAAAGCCTGACGACTTGCCCCCCACGCAAGTCTATGGCGGGGATAACCTCCACTAGACCCGGTACCCTTCCATGACCATGAGCCGCACGAAGTTGTCGTACACCTTGAGGCCGGTTGGTCCGCTTTTCTCCGGGTGAAACTGGCTGGCGACAATGTTCCCCCTGGCCAGCACGCTGCAAAAGGCTAGGCCGTATTCGGTTACCCCTTTGACAAGCGACTCGTCTTCCGGGTCGGCGTAGTAGCTGTGGACGAAATAGAAGTTGGAACCGGATTCCACCCCGTGGAACATCGCGTCTTCCCCGCTCAACTCCACCTGGTTCCAGCCCATGTGCGGAACTTTCAGAGGGGGCGGAATACGCCTAACCCAGCCCGGAACTATACCCAGGCAGGGGCGCGGGTCTTCGTCGGAGCCATCCATGAGAAGCTGCAGGCCAAGACATACGCCAAAAAGCGGAGTGCCCTTGTTCGCTACCTCCTTCAGAGGCTCCACCAAGCCGAGCGACTCCAGGGCAGCCATCGCCGAGCCTGAAGACCCTACGCCGGGCAGGATAACGCCTTGGGCGGCAAGCACAGTCTTGGGGTTCTGCGTAACTTCGGCCCAAAAGCCAAGGTGCTCGAAAGCCTTGGCAACGCTGCGCAAATTGCCCGCTCCGTAGTCCACTATTGCCAGACTTGGGTTCATATCTACATTCTACAAGCTTTTTAGGACCACCGGACGGAGCAGTGCGTGAATTATAGCACCTTGTGTTGACTATGACCCCCTGTTGAAATACCCTTAAACAAACAAAGCTTGGTGAGGGGAAACAATGGTCACACCTCTAACGATAGACATAACAGAGAACGCGGCTATGCACGTCCGGGACTTCACGGGCAAGACCCAGGATGACCCTATATCGCTGCGGGTAGCCGTGAAGGGCGGGGGATGCTCCGGCCTCACCTACGACTTGGCCGTTGACGCCGAGCCGCGCGACACCGATAGGGTCATAGAGCAGCGCGGTGTCACCATCATGATCGATAAGAAGAGCTACATCTTTCTTGCTGGCACCGTTCTCGACTACTCCGGCGGGCTCAACGGCAAGGGATTTGTGTTCAGCAACCCCAACGCCAAGACCACCTGCGGCTGCGGGACCTCTTTCTCCGTATAGGCCATGAATGAGGACGAACCCAGACCGGCTAATGCGCCGCCGCAAGGCTTCTTCTCGGGTCAGCGCAAAGTCATTATAGCCGTCGCCTTGCTGGCTATGGCCGTTGGTTTCCTGGCCTTCAATGCCTTTCAAGGCGCGTCTGTTTACTACTTCACCGTCGACGAGGCCCTGGCGGGTAGGGTACAGGAAGGCGCAACTGTACGTATCAGCGGCAAGCTCTTGCCAGACTCCTTCTACCGGGAGACAGAAGGAACGGTAGCCCACTTCTCTCTGGTGGAGGACAACTCAGTCCTTCAGGCCACCTACGACGGGATCTTGCCGGAGCTGTTTTTCAACGAACACTCGGATATCGTGCTGGAGGGCTCCCTCAACCAGGACGGGATATTTAACAGCGACACCATAATTGTCAAATGCCCGACTAAATATCAGGCTCAAGCATAGGCGAAACGTACCTGTTCCCGGGCAACCATCATTCAAACCGCCTACTGGCAGCCGTATTCCAGGACACCTCTATTTACCGTAGCCGGAGATAGGTGGGGGGGGGGGGGGGGGTGTACATTTAAAAGTGTACCGTCATTCCTCTTACTAGGTATCGGACTCTACGCCTTGAAGCAGCTGTTCATGGTAGGCGTTCTAATGCTCCTTCGCGTGACGACGCTGGATTTGGACTTCGATGTGCCCTGGCAGACTGCGCGAAAGTTCTGGACGTTGCAGACCGTACACGTTGGGTTCCTGAGCTTGGCCCTTGCCACAGGTCAATACCTAGAGAAGCGCATGGTACAGGGTGTCTTGATCATCATCCTGCAGGCCTTGGGCCTTGCGGTACTGAGGGCTCTGACCGTCGTTGTGTACAATCATGGCATCTTACATGTTCCCATCGATATCGATGCGGAGACGTTGCACCAAGTCGGCGGCATAGTCATCGACGTGGGGTTCCTGCTAGTGGGCGTTGCACTCGGCAAACGCTTTACTAGAGGACAGCGAGTGAAGGTGTAGGTAGTGGATAGGTCGTTAGGGAGTTTTGCCCTCCCTCCCTCAACTACCGCCATGATTAGGGTCAGATAGATATCGGACACCAGCGAGAGAGATGAAAGGGAGGTATGCTGGTGTCAAGATGAGTGTATATGGGGCCATACTGCCGGGAGCGGCGAGATTGGCACGGCTCCTGGCGGAGTCCTCTATGGAAGCCAAGCGCCGATGGAAAGTAGTGCGATGGTGTGAGGAACATGAAGGGAAGGTGCGGTTGACAGCCCGTCACTTTGCAAGGCCGTCAGGTGGCGCCATGCGAGGCTCAGACGCCCCAGGGAGTTAGTAGTGGACAGTCCCGGAGCGTTGGTGCAAATGGACAGCAAGCAAGTGGCCTTGGGGAATGGAAAGGTGGTGTACCAGTTCGGGGCTGTGGACTGCTTCACCCGCAAGAGAGTGGTGGCCCTGGCGCCACGGCTTACCAGTCACCATGGCGGGGAGTTCTTGAAGCAGGTGGTGGGCCAATTCCCCTTCCAAGTCCAGGCCATACAGTCGGACGGAGGAAGCGAGTTCCTGAAGGAGTTTGGAGCCAAGGGGGCAGAACTCCAGCTGACCCACTACTTCAATCGACCCAACTATCCCCAAGGTAACGGGCGCATTGAGCGGAGCTTCCGCACCGACGAGGAGGAGTTCTACCAGGTGGAGGACCTCCCCACCGATCTGGGCGGGCTACAGCAGTCCCTGTTGGCCTGGAACCGCACCTACGAGACGGTGCGCCCCCATCAAGCCCTGGGTTACAAGACCCCGGACCAGTTCTACCACCACTGGCTCAATACTAAAACAACGGGAAAGGAGGTCTTGTCCGATATCTCCTGACCCCATACACGCCATTGACACATCAGCGATTGGAAAGTAAACTGCCTTGGGATTCAACCACGCCACGTTGAATCTCAGGGAGGGAGTATCCATGGATGATACAAGTGGTGTTTCGTACTCCATTGGGCAAGTTTCAGTCAAGGATAGAGCCACTGAAGATTGTGTCCACTTCTGGTTGATTGAACCCCCTAATGGGCCCACAAGCTACGGCGTTTGCAAAGAGTGCGGTATGCGCCAAGAGTTCCGCAACTCCATTGAGACGTCTTCTTGGAACAAGGGCACCATCAAAGCTGAAGACGGGTTGGACTGAGGCGACAGACTGCAGTCTGTTTGATGCCTGCAGAGTGAAGGTAGTTCCGTAGTCCATTCCCATACGCTCTAACGCCTGCATGACCCGGCCCTCACTACAAGACGTCTTGTTTCAGAGGATCTCTAAACATGGCAAGGTGACTTTTGCCGAGTTTATGGAGCTTGCCTTGTATTGGCCCAACGGCGGCTATTATCCCCGTCTTGGAGTCGTCACTCCTCCGCAAGATTATTACACCGCTCCCATGGCCCATCCCGCCTTTGGCGCATTGATTGCCCTTCAGCTGGAGGAGATGTGGCGGCTTGTAGAAGAACCCTCCCGGTTTACCGTCGTCGAGCAGGGGGCAGGCACGGGCCGCCTGGCCGCAGACATCCGGGATTTCTCCCAGCATCTCGATCCCTCATTTCACAGGGCGCTGCAATATATAGGCGTCGATAGAGTTGGCGGCGCTGCGCCGTTCTCAATGGAGGATGCAGCCGTTTCAAGCATGGTGGGATGCATCCTTTCCAACGAGCTCCTGGACGCCTTCCCGGTACATAGAGTAACCGTCCGTAACGGGAAGCTTCTGGAAATCTATTTGACCCAGCAAGAAGGCCGGCTTGTAGAGCTCTTGGACAACGTTTCCACAGACGATATCCACACCAGATTGGGGAGCGAGGACGTTCATCTGGTGGAAGGCCAGGTAGCCGAGGTGTGTCTTGAACTGGAGCCCTGGGCAAGACAGGCAGCCAAGATGTTGCAGCGCGGCTTTGTGCTTACAATAGACTACGGCCATCCCTCCGCTGATCTATACGACGTCCGGAGGCCGCAGGGCACGCTCCGCTGCTACTACCGTCATACCCTTACCGGCAACCCCTACCAGCGCATAGGAGAGCAGGATATCACGGCCCACGTGGACTTCACCACAGTAGCTTCCTTGGGCCGTCGATACGGCTTGGAGCCGTATCTATTGCTGAGCCAGGCTGGCTTTCTGAGCAACCTGGGTCTTCCTCTGTTAATGGAGCGTCTGTACTCTGAAAACCTTGGCCAGCGGGAACGCGACGCCAACCGGATGGCAATGCTGGAGCTGGCGCGACCCGGCGGAATGGGCGACTTCAAGGTCCTGGTTCAACGCAAGGGAACTGCTTGCCACCATTTGAGCGGCGTTCATGGCGCATCTAAGGAGTGGGGGCAGCGCGTTCGAGGTCTGCCGTTGCCCCGCCTGAGCCGGCAGCACGTTGATCTACTGGCGGCCCGCTATCCGCACGCAAGTGAAGACTGGGAACAGCTCTGGCGCTGACTAGCATTTCTTCTTGTAGGAGAGTAGCTAGTCTGGTATGGGGAAGTGAATCGTCCTTCTGGGCTGTCACTACTCGAATTGCCTAATCCCTGCGAACATTTGGCAACAATTGCGCAACATGTTTGGCAATTAGTTGTTATATAGTGCATAATTACGCCATAAATGTCAGGAAATTATGGTAGATAATTATGGCAAGAGACAAACGGGAAGCATTTGAGCGCCTAGCCACGCAGAGGACGAAGGCAGTACTAGAGAAGTTGAGGGTTTTGGGGAATTGCGCAAATCCGCAACTTTATGAGTACACGGAGGATGATATAAGGTCTATCTTTCGGGCTATCCGTAGCGAGCTGAGAGCCGTCGAGTCCGCTTTCGGTCAGAAGACCCGGCGTGAATTTAGGCTAAAGCAGATGCCAAGGAGGCTGGTGTGACGACACAGATTGAGGAGAGCATTGGACGCCGTGCCATTCTTGCTCTTGCAAACAACTATCCTAATATGACTGATGCGCTTCTGGAAATAATCGAAAATCCCTTTGACTACCGAAAGGGTAGAAAGCTGACTGTCCACGTATCCGTGAACAAGAAGACAAACGGCCCTGGGCATATTTCGGTCTTGGACACCGGCGGCGAAGGGATGGATGACGAAGGCCTCCAGGACTGGATAAAGTGGGGAACGGGGCACAGTCACACGTCAGACGACATTGGGCAGTACCATGTGGGTGGCAAGTTAGCATCCGTTTATCTTGGAAAGTCTCTGGAGATCATATGTAGGAAGGCCGGCAGTTCTAATATCTATCGGTTCTACGACCCCAATTGGGGTGGCAGACGACAGCCTGTGCCTTCTCCGTAGAATCGCTTGATCAGACGAGTGTCGCATGGAAGGACAGTCGCCTTTCAGATATCCCATCGGATAGTGGCTTCACACTTGTTAGGCTTGGAGGCTTAGCGAACCACAGGTATGAGCGGGCCCTCCTCCTTGAGCGCCTTGCCAGCAGCTATAGGGAACTCATTAGCACAGGCGCATGCATCATAACCTTGGATGGAGAGACTGTTGAGCCTCTTGTGATCCCAGTGTCCGCAACTCACGCTAAAAAGACAGTGGTTATACCCAAGACGAAACTGGCCTCCGACGTATTTGCCAAGGGCCGCATCTGGATTATGGATCGGGATCGGATTCCAAACGGGCGCGGGGTTTCCATCAAAGCGGGCATACGCACTCTCTTCAATGGCCGACTCATCACACAGGGCGAGGAGTTTGGTCACAACCTCGGCGGCAAGGGGTCATTGCAGCGGCTAATGGGTGAGATACATATAGACGGCCTCAAGCCGACTGCGGACAAGAGCAAGTGGCTTACAAGCGATCCAAATTGGGAAGTGCTCAGCACGTTTATGCGAGAGGAGATGCAACCACTTGTGGCGTTCCTAAACAAATTTAGCGAATCCACGCCTGTCCCAAGGGCACAACGCAAACGTACGGAAGTAGTGCGACGGGAACTTGCTGAGGCTTTCAAGAAACTGGAAAGGGACACAGGCAATCCCCTAGGTCGGCTTGGGAAACCACCAATCCCGGGGGTAGGAAACCGCCGGAGCCTCGAAATGGTACATCACCTACTAATAATCTGAAGGAAGGTGAACAGAGGGAGGTCAGGAATCGAACGGCTCCCCCTCCCAATTCTGTTGGCAACCTCCTACGGAGGATGGGAGGAGATATCCCCAAGATAGACTACGAGCCACTCGGCCAAGGCGAGAGAAGCCTGTGGGGCGAGCAGGGCGTAAGAATGGTCGTTAACACCGATTACCCTTTGTATGACGAGAACAGTGACAAGTATTTGGTTGAGACCATCTGCCTGCACCTGCTCAAGGAAGACGAGTCCTTTCGAAACGCTGCAGTTGCTGAGACATTGGCGCAGGTTGACCGCATTGTATGGTTATGGGGAGAAGTGGTTGATGGAAGCGGTCAAGCTGGATCGTAGCAGGTTCTATTCTTACTCTGAACTTCCCGTCTCATCTCCCTCAGCCGCGGCTGAGGGCTGCTTCTGGCTCTCCGCCAGCCAGTTCTGGAACCAGCGCCTGTACTCGTCAAGCGCCGGCGGCGATACGTAGAACACCTCAATGTCCTGGGGGAACTGCACCTGGTGGCGCTCGCCTATCAACAGCAGTCCCACCTCGTTTTTACCCAGGGATTCATCAATGCGCTTGCCGATGTATTCGTAGCGCCGGTTCATACCTTCAAAGTACCACTCGTGGAGCTTGGCGGTCAGCCTGCTGCTCAGCAGAGGCAGCATGAGGCAGCGCTGCAAGTCCACGACCTCCAGCAGGACTCCTTCATCCTCGGTGGCCTCCAGGACAGCCTTGCTTCGGCACTTCGACTGCACGAATCTATAGGATCGCTCGTCCATCGCTTGCAGCCTGGCCAGTCCCTCCTCCGCTCCTTCAGCGATATTCTCATGGAAGATGCGCTTGACGCGGCCCAGCCGGCTTTCCAGGGACTCCACCTGCGATTGCATCTGTACCCAGTACTTCTGAAGCAGAGTCTGTCCCTCTTGCAGCTGTTCCGGGGCGCCGTAGACAAGAGGTATCAGTAGCAGCTTACGTTTCCCCTGGAACCGTTCCGCTTCGGGTCGCTCTATCCTGCCCAGCTGCTCAGTCATGGCTCACACCACGTCGGCGGCCATAATGTCCTGGTAGGTTTCACGACGGCGTATCAACCTGCTCGAACCGTCTTTGACCAGTACCACGGCCGGCCTTGGCGTCATGTTGTAGTTGCTGGACATTGGGATGGCGTAAGCGCCCGCGGCAGGCATAGCTATGATGTCGCCGGGTTCCGTTGGCGCAAGGTCTACGTTTGCCGCAAGAACGTCGCCGGATTCACAGTATCTGCCGGCGATGGTTACCTTGGAGGATGGTTCCACAAGCATCCTGTTGGCTACAACCGCTTCATAGGAAGCCTGGTACAGAGCAGGTCTGATGTTATCGCCCATACCGCCGTCCACGCTGAGGTACGTTCTCACGCCCGGTATGACTTTGCTGGCTCCGCAGGTATAGACGGCAACGCCCGCCGGCCCCACTATGGAACGCCCGGGTTCTATGAACACCCTGGGTCTGCTCAGGTCAAGGTCGTCGCACGCCTCTATTAGGGAGGAAGCCAGGGCCTCCGCGAACTCTCCCGCTGAGGGCGGGCGCTGGTCCCTGGTGTATGCAATGCCGAAGCCTCCGCCGGGACTGAACTCCTCTAGGTTCAACCCCTCTTCCCGCATGGCCGAGGCGAACTCCAACGCAATGCGTATCGCCTTCTGGTACGGTTGGAGCTCAAAGAGCTGCGAACCGATATGGCAGTGCAGTCCAATCAGCTTCAAATGCGGTGACGACATCGCTTTCCTCACCGCTTTCTCGGCGTCACCGGTATCTATCGCGAACCCGAATTTACTGTCCAGGGTACCGGTTGAGATGTAGCTATGTGTATGCGGGTCAACCGAGGGGGATACCCTGATCAGGATCTCTTGCTCGCGTCCCGCCTCCCTAGCCACCTCCTCCAGCAAATCGATCTCGTGGAAGCTGTCGACAACTATACGGCCTATGCCCCAATTCATTGCTTCCGCCAGTTCGCTGCGGCTCTTGTTGTTGCCGTGGAAGTAGACGGTTTCAGGAGATGCCCCTCCCGCTTTCGCTACCACCATCTCTCCGCCTGACACCACGTCTATGCCCAGTCCCTCCTCCACGATGATCCTGGTCAGAGCTACGTTGGCAAAGGCTTTGGAGCCGTACAAGACCTGGCTATCTGGATAGCGTCGTTTGAGTTCGTCACGGAAGGCGCGGCAGCGGTTGCGTACCGTCTCCTCGTCGATCAAGTAGAGAGGGGTCCCGTACTCGGAGGCCAAGTCCACTAGGCTGCACCCGCCGATGACCAGATGACCATGCTCATTTATGGAGGAGGTATCGGGAAACACGTTCTGGCCTGGAAACCTTGTCATGGGTTGACCATGTTACGCAGGGTCTTATGCAGTGTCAACGTTTTGGGAAGGGGGGCTGGTAGTGGGTGCCTGCCCACCGCCGGATTGCTTCGGTTCCTCGCAATGACGATGGCGCCTCCCTTCCGTCTCAAACGTGCAGGCGGTATAATCCATGCAGATTTCCCAACAGGTTGACAGATTGACAGTGGAAAACTCCAAAGTTGGACGCCAGGCTTCCAGGGATAAGCTCCGCATAGTTGTCAAGGCGGGCACCAATGTGCTCACCGGTGGTTCAGAATCGCTTGACCTTGGCGTGATGAGGTCGCTGGTCGACCAGATAGCGCACATTCATGGACAGGGCAACGAGATCTTGCTCGTAACCTCAGGAGCGGTGGCTGCCGGCCGCGAGGCGTTGGGCCGGCTCAAGCAGCAACGCGACGTTCCATTTCGACAGATCCTCGCTTCGGTCGGTCAAAGCAGGCTTATGCATACTTATCAAGAGATGTTCTCCCGGCACAGCATCGTCGTATCCCAGGCGCTTCTCACCCGCTCCGATATCGACGAATTGCAGGGATATCTCAACGTTAGGGATACCCTGCTTTCGCTGCTCCACATGGGAGTGGTGCCCATCATCAACGAGAACGACGTGGTGAACAGCGAGGAGCTTGGCGATGAAGTCTTTGGTGATAACGATACCCTTTCTGCCCTGGTCTCCAACTTGGTCGACGCGGATATGCTGGTTATGCTCACGGATATCCCTGGTCTCTACACCGCGGATCCTGCATTGGAGCCCAGCGCTGAGCTTGTTCCCGTCATGGACGACGCCAACACGGAGCAGCTTCTCAATGCCTTGACCCAAAGTGAGGTGAGGCATCCTTGGAGCCGTGGTGGCATGAAGGCCAAGGTGGAAGCGGCGCTCCTAGCAACACGCTGGGGCGTAGAGGTAGTAATCACCAGTGGCAGGACGCCGGACGTCCTGCGGGAGGTCATTGCCGGAGAAGCCGTGGGTACCGTGTTCAGACCTACGGCCAATAAAGTAGAGAGCAGGAAGCGCTGGTTCCTCAGCGGACTCTCTGCCAGGGGTGAAATCCTGGTGGACAGCGGAGCGGCGCAGGCTCTGAAGGCAAAGAACAGCAGCCTTCTGCCCGTGGGCGTTACGGAGGTGCACGGCAATTTCAACCGCCGGGAGGTGGTGCTAATTGTCGATAAAGACGGCAAGCGCGTGGCATGTGGCGTCAGCAACTATTCGGCCCAGGAAGTGGCCGCTATAAGAGGACTGAATTCAAGCAAGATACAGGAAACTCTAGGCCATCAGTACGGTGAGGAAGTGGTGCATCGCAACAATCTGGCCCTGCTGTAGGGATGGCAGGGTGCTAAGATTATCTATCTGCTGAAGGATAGAAAAGGCATAACAATGACCGCAATAGACTTATCTCAAGACCTGATCGCTCTGGGAGAGCAGGCCAGGGCCGCGGCGCGCATGCTGGCCAAGCTGGGCGCCTTGGCCAAAGACAGGGCGTTGCTTAACATTGCGGACGCCCTGCTATCCCGCCAGGAAGAAGTGCTGGAGGCCAACCGCAAAGACTACGAAGCCGCCGAGCACAAGGGCCCCATCGAAGCTCCTCTGGATCGCTTGCTGATTACTCCTGAGCGGCTTGCCGCCATGGCTGATGACGTGCGAAATATCCAAAGATTGACCGATCCCGTTGGAGAGCAGTTCGACGTGCGGACATTGCCCAACGGTCTCATATTGGGCAAACGGCGGGTGCCTCTGGGGGTGATTGGAGCCATCTACGAAAGCCGGCCAAACGTCACCGTGGATATAGCCGCCCTCTGCCTCAAGGCTGGCAACGCCGTCATATTACGCGGAGGTACAGAGGCTTTCAATTCCAATAGGGCCCTGGCTGGCTTGATAAGGGACGCTATAGCTGAAGCGGGCTTGCCGGCTGACGCCGTGCAGTTCGTGGAAAGCACAGACCGGGCAATGGTGACCCAGATGCTGCAAATGCGTCAATATATAGACCTGCTCATTCCCAGGGGCGGGCCCGGGCTTGTTCGTCTTGTTGCGGAAGAAGCTGCCATGCCTGCGGTGACGGGAGGCATCGGCGTGTGCCATACCTACGTCGATGCCGCTGCGGATCTTGGGAAAGCGGTGGCTATTGCCTTCAATGCCAAGGTGCAGCGGCCGTCCGTGTGCAATGCTCTGGACACGCTTCTGGTCCATTCAAAGATAGCACCGGAATTTCTGCCTCGCATGGCTGGTGAGTGGCTTCAGGCGGGGGTCACTCTCCACGTGGACAACCGCTCAATGAGCATTCTGGGACCCCTGGAAGAGCCGCGCATTGTTCCCGCAAAGGAGTGCGACTGGGGCAACGAGTACCTGTCGCTGGATGCCGCGGTCAAGGTGGTCGACTCCGTGGACGAAGCTTTGCTGCACATAGAAGAGTACGGCTCAGGCCATTCGGAGGCCATAGTCACGGATGACTACTCAGCGGCGATGCGTTTCCTAAATGAAGTGGACGCCGCAGCCGTGTTCGTCAATGCCAGCACCCGCTTCACGGACGGCGCTGAGTTCGGCCTCGGCGCGGAGGTGGCAATCAGCACAGACAAGATGCACGCCCGCGGTCCCATGGGCCTGAGAGAGATCACTTCTTACAAGTGGACAATACTCGGCAACGGCCAAGTCAAAGCCTAGGAAGGATAAGCTATGCCTGACTATTTCTTCGAGCGTGAGTGCCGCACGCCTTACTCGGAGGCGTTCAACATTCTGGAAGATGAAGTGCCCGTAGGCCACCTCGACATGCACTTTGCCCCAAACATGGTTCACGCTACCCTGTGCGTATCGGAAAGCCTGACCAGAGAAGCTATTGAAGAGCTTGTCCAGACTATAGATGAGGAGCTGCTGGACGTGGTTGGCCTCGCTAGGGAAGAGTTCGTTGTACACGTACACCAGGGACGCGAATTGGGCGTCTACAGCAATCAGAACTTCGGCCAGAACGGAGAGGGGCTTCAGCGGTAGCCCCCGGGCATGCTCCCAACTATCCCAGATGCAGCGTGAATGGCAAACCGGGGCTTCCTGGTCTATGATGAGTCCAAAACCTGTGGAGGCGCAAAGATGACTTGGTTGCCCACGGAAGAGCAGTTCCCTTACGACAACCTAGACAGGTTGGTGCGGGTCAAAATGCGGCCCAAAGGCATGGCCCAGTTCTACCTGATTTCCGACTATATCTACTACGCGGCCAAGGGGCACAATCCCATATCCATGGACATAGCCACCGCACTGGCGGCCCAGGGGTCTAAGAAGATAGGCATGTTTACTGGCGCCAGCTCGCCGGACCACTATCCCAATGGTGAGAACGACGGCCCGCTGGGCACCATAGTCCTTGCCAATGCCTTGCGCAAAATAGGGCATGACGTCAGCATCTTTATCGACCCCCAGCTTCAACCCATAATCAACGCCCTCATGCGGTACTACGGGCAGACCTATCCCCTGGCTATTCTGGACATCGACTCGCCGGAGCGCAACCTCGATGCCTCGTCCGGATTGGACGTGGCAATCGCCGTGGAGAAGGCGGGGGTCAACCCCGGGGGGCATTTGCATTCAATCACGGGCACCACCCGCGACGGTACGCGAGCCAAGATAGACGATATCTTCCGGCGGGTTGAGGAAAACGGAGGCATCACCATAAGCTGCGCCGACGGCCATAATGAGATGGGGTTCGGCAAAGTGTATGATGCTGTGGCCAAGATAGCTCCATGGACCACCGAGTGCAGGTGCGAATGCGGCCGGGGCGTTATGTGCGCCACGCCGGTGGATCATCTATACGTGACTTCCATATCCAACTGGGGCGCCTATGCCGTTGTCGCGGCGCTGGCATTGTACAACCGGGACACCACGCTTCTGCATACTGAGCAAGCGGAACGCGACATTGAGCAGATGGCGCTGGACTATGACGTACGGGACGGCTCTTTTGGCGTGGCGGGACTGACCATGGACGGCGTACCTTTGGAGGGGACGTTGGCCATGCTGGGTATGATGCGAAACCTGGTAGAGATATCATTGAAGGAGTACCTGCGGAGCTTCTAGGTAAGCTATACCGTACAATGTTGCCCAGTACACTGGAGGAGCTAATGCCATGACCTTACTGCAAGGAGTAATCACATCTCTACTAACACCATTCACTGAAAGCCTTCAGCTAGACGAAGAAACGCTGGCCCAAGAGATCAGCTACCAATTGGAAGCCGGCGTACATGGCATCTGCGTGCTGGGCGGAACCGGCGAGTCGCTAAGCCTTACCTGGGAGGAGCGGGAGCGCGTAGTGAGAGCGGCTGTACAGGCGGTAGATGGGAGTGTACCCCTCATTGTGGGGTGCTTTGTGCCCTTGGAAGAGGAGCTGGTTGCTTTTGCCAACCGCGTCCAGGAGCTTGGCGCCAGTGCAATGATGCTGACGCCGCCGCCTTTCTACAAGGCAACGGTCTTTCATTTCCAACGGCTGTTGGAACGGATAGCTGATCAGACGTCGCTGCCGCTGGTCATATACAACGCCCCCAAACGCGCCGGAGTGAACCTGACCGCCGCCGAGAGCTGCCAGCTGGTGTCGGCGGTGAGCTCCGTGGTCGGCGTCAAGGACGCCTCGGGAGGCATGACCGACCTGGTGAAGATGGGGCAAGCTATGGACTCCAGGGCGTCGCTGCTTCAGGGCATGGACGACATTTTCCTGCCGACGCTGGCCGCGGGAGGAAGGGGCGGCATCCTGGCAATGGCCTCTCCGCTGCCTGAGCTCCTGGTCGATATCTATAGCGACTGGAAGTCGGGCGCGGTGGAGAGCGCCGTGGAGCGCCATCTGGAACTGATACCGGTGATGAGCGTGGTCAACCGTGAGCCTATGCCTATCCTGGTCAAGGAAGCCATGAAAGTGGTGGGTCGTCCAATGGGCAACACGCGGCCCCCGCTCTACGAGCCTGTGCCCGAGAACACGCGAGACCTCTGGTCGGCCATGGAGAAGCTGCTGGCCAAGGCCTAGAACCAATCGCGGTAGAAGGTCTCGTACGGCACGTAAGGCGGCCGTGCCAGATGGGGAACGGGCAGCTTCACCGGTCCCGCCTCTCGTGAGGGCAGATAAACGCAGGCGGTGCCTGGAGCCTGCGTTTCGCCTACCTGGTTGACGCCGCTGATGCGTATGCCCACGGCATGGTATTCCTGTTCACCGGGAACAGCGCCGGGGCCGTCCTCTCCCTTCTGGCTCTCCTTGAATTTCTTAACCACTTCACCGGTATATATGGTGGCGTCGCCGTAGTAAACGGGCTTCCTGATCGCGATCTGCAGACGGCGAATGAATCCGTCGTCGCCCATCCAGTCGGTGAGGAGGTGCTGGGTCAGCTGTGTGCGCTGCACACCGAAGTCGAAGGAGCCTGACTGGCCGCGATAGGCGGCAAGGACGGGGTCTTCGTGCTCGGCGCCGGGGGTCCAGGGCCAGCGGGTGATGGGATGGGTTCGGGTATATTCGCCCTCCTCCTTGGCCCACTTGAAGGCGGGCTCGAAGGCGTTGGCCATTGCGGTGAGGCCGGCGCCGACGGCA
>CBDHCW010000024.1:0-98443 GCA_965261445.1 Dehalococcoidia bacterium
GTAAATCTCTGACCTGTAAAGGGATTAGCAAGCAAACACATGGCATCATCCTAAGCATCAAAGAGGTCGACCAAGTTGTGCGGAAGCACGGACAAGAGCGCGTCAGAGAGGTGCATCCCGAAGTAAGTTTCATGGCTATGAACTCCGGTTCGGCCATGTGGCACAACAAGAAGCCGTCTGAAGGCATGGCGGAACGGCGGAATCTGCTGGCTCAACACCTCGGAGAGGGGTTTGTTGGTGAAGCTGAGTCGGCTTTCCGCCGGAAAAAGACCAGGCTCACCGATGACTTTTACGACGCGATGGCGGCTCTGTGGAGTGCTCAGCGCCTGGTAGAGGGTAGAGCGTGCACTATTCCGAAGACCCCTACCCTAGATTCAACGGGGCTCAGAATGGAGATAAACTATTGAGTAGAGAGGTGGTCATCTCTGTGATTGGCGCTGGCAACAATGCGCCCAGAGCGGCGGTGGAGACGGCGGAAGTGGTGGGCCGCGAGCTGGCCAAGCAGGGCGCCGTCGTGGTTTGCGGCGGGCTCAACGGAGTCATGGAAGCCGTGTGCCGCGGCGCCAAGTCCGAAGGCGGCGTCACCATCGGCGTGCTGCCGGGAGACGACCCTGAATCCGCGAACAGCTTCGTGGATTTCCCAGTGCCAACCGGCATGGGCCACGCCCGGAACGCCATCGTAGTCAAGGCGGGTCTGGCCGTGATCGCCGTGGATGGGGCCTACGGCACCCTATCTGAGATTGGGCACGCCCTTGCCGAGGGCAAAACGGTGATTGGCCTGAAGACCTGGCGAATCTCCCAGGAAGAGAACGAAGAGCAGGCGGCCATCGTTCGCGCCGAAACTCCCCAGGAAGCGGTCGAGCTTGCCCTGCAAGCCGCCGCTAAACGAACCAGACCGGGTGCTCCGTGACCACCATTCAGCGTATACACGGCCGCGAGATACTCGATTCCAGGGCAACACCCACCGTGGAGGTAACCGTCCTGCTCCAGGACGGCTCCACGGGCACGGCCACCGTTCCCTCGGGAGCCAGCACCGGAGCCTACGAGGCTATAGAGCTTCGTGACGGCGATAGGTCGAGGTTCGGGGGAAAAGGCGTTCTGGAAGCGATATTCAACGTGAACAACCGCATCGCCCCGGCGCTCAGCGGCCTGCCAGCCGGTGAGCAAGAAGATATAGACCACCGCCTCATAGATATGGATGGCACCCCAAATAAGGCTAACCTGGGCGCCAACGCCATACTGGGTGTATCGCTGGCTGTGGCCAAGGCCGCCGCCGCCAGTCATGGCGTACCTCTGTACCGCCGTCTCAATGAGGGCAGCGATCCTCTGCTTCTACCCGTCCCCATGCTCAATATCCTCAACGGGGGCAGGCACGCCGCCAACTCCACCGACCTGCAGGAGTTCATGGTTGTCCCCACGGGTCTCCCCTCTTTCAGTGAAGGTCTCCGCTGCGGCGCGGAGGTCTATCAGGCGTTAAAAGGCCTTCTGCACGACCGCGGGCTGTCCACCAACGTAGGTGACGAAGGCGGCTTTGCACCGTCTCTGGCATCCAACAGAGAAGCGGTTGAAGTCGTGCTCACGGCCATCGAACGGGCCGGGTACAAGCCAGGCTCCGATTGCCATCTGGCCCTGGATGCCGCAGCTACCGAGTTCTACCAGGACGGCGTATACGTACTGGAGCGGGAAGGCGTGCGCCTCTCTTCGCAAGGGATGGTGGACCTGCTCAGCGACTGGGCAAAGGCATACCCCATCATCAGTATTGAAGACGGCTTGGCTGAAGACGACTGGGAGGGCTGGGCCATGCTCACTCAACGGCTGGGAAACAGCGTACAGATAGTGGGAGATGACCTCTACACCACTAACGCGAAACGGATACGGAGAGGGGTCGATTCCAGTTCCAGCAACGCCGTCCTCATCAAGCTGAACCAGATAGGGACGCTTACCGAGACTTTACAGTCGATACGTATGACCAAAGACGCCGGCTGGCGTGCCGTGATCAGCCACCGCTCCGGCGAAACGGAAGATACTACCATCGCCGACCTTGCGGTAGCCACCGGAGCAGGACAGATTAAAACGGGCGCTCCTGCTCGCAGCGAGCGCGTGGCCAAGTACAACCGTCTACTCCGTATAGAAGAGGAGCTGGGCAAGGAGGCGCGATACGCAGGGCGGGAGGCGTTTTCCGTATGAGCTGAGCAACTGCTGGCAGCAACCACCCTTCATCTTACGGACTAGAGGGATAGGATCTGCTTTAGCCATAGACTAGTATAATGAAGATTGTGGAGGAAGTATTCTCGCCAGCTGGTTCTGGTTAAAGTAAGACATTGCAGATTAGGAGGGTTCATGGCAACTCGTATAGGCATCAACGGATTCGGACGGATTGGAAGGCAGGTCTTGCGGGCCATACTGGAACGCCACCCGGATACCCTTTCCGTCGCCGCGGTCAACGACCTGACCGATGCCAAGACCAACGCACACCTATTCAAGTACGACAGCACCTACGGCCGCTACCCGGGGAGTGTGGAGGCAGACGGCAACTCTATGACCGTGGACGGCAAGCAGATCGCCGTGGTGGCGGAGCCGGACCCGGCCAGGATCCCATGGGGCGATTTCGGGGTGGACATCGTGGTAGAATCTACCGGCATGTTCACCGACGCCTCGAAGGCGGGCGGACATCTCCAAGGCGGCGCCAAGAAAGTGGTCATATCGGCTCCGGCATCGGGCGAAGATATGACCATCGTGCTGGGAGTCAACGACGACCACTACGACCCGAAGCGCCACAACATCATATCCAACGCATCCTGCACCACAAACTGCGTGGCTCCCATGGTCAAAGTGCTGCACGACAACTTCACCGTGGAACGCGGCCTGATGACCACCATCCACTCCTACACCAACGACCAGCGAATCTTGGACCAGGCGCACAAAGACCTGCGGCGCGCACGCTCCGCGGCTATTAACATCATCCCAACCAGCACCGGAGCGGCACGCGCCTGCGGACTGGTCATCCCCGATCTGCAAGGGAAGGTGCACGGCATGGCAATGCGCGTCCCCACGCCCACCGGTTCGGCGACGGACCTGGTCGCAGACCTAGGACGCAAGGTGTCGGTGGAAGAGGTGAACGAGGCGTTCAAGGAAGCCGCGATGGAACCGCTGAAGGACATCCTGGAGTACACGGAAGAGCCTATAGTGAGCAGCGACATCGTCTCAAATCCTCACAGCGTCATACTGGACGGGCTGTCCACCATGGCCATGGACGGCACCATGGTGAAGGTGCTGGGTTGGTATGACAACGAATGGGGTTATTCCTGCCGCACGTCAGACCTGATTGCATTCATGGCGGAAAGGGGTTGGTAGGAGATGAAAAAGGCGATGCAGCCCTGAGTAGGCGTTGAGCCGCCGGTACAAGGAACCCCTTGCTCAGAGACCGTCTTCATAGAGGACTCGGTATACCGGAGCGGCCAGGCATGGCCATCTGCCGTATGTTCGTAAGCCATAGCTAGCTGACTGGCCTGATACAATATCCCACTATGCAGCCAGCATACTCCTCGACCTCCCTACTCCTGCGAATGCAGACCGCTTGGCGCTGGGCGATTCGTCCTGGCGCCACCGGATGGTCCGTTCCCCCGCTCCTTGTCCTGATCCTCCTGCTGGCCTTCCTCGTACGTATCTATGGAGTAGGCTGGGACCAGAACGGCTTGTTCCACCCTGACGAACGCTCGATATACCTGCGCACAGACTGCATGTATCGCCTCCTGGTAGAGGCCCCCGGCTGGGAGTCGTGTACGCAGGACGACCCGTTTCAGCAGGCTGAGCCAGGGTTCCCCAGCTTCACCGTCTTCCTGGATGCGGATAAAAGCCCTCTGAATCCCCACTGGTTCCCACTGGGAAGCATCGTTCTCTACGTGATGGTTGGCATCAAGCTGCTGGCCTCTCCCTTCTTCACTATGGAGCTTCGCGACTTGGCTTTAGCGGGCAGGCTGCTCTCCACTCTGGCCGACGTAGGCACCGTCGCCATGGTCTACCTGCTCGGCAAGCGGCTCTACAACAAGAACGCCGGATTGCTGGCGGCGGCTCTTGTCGCGTTTGCGGTGGTGCACATCCAGCACAGCCACTACTACAGACCGGAGACCTTCTCCAATCTGCTGACCCTGGCCTCCTTCTGGTTCATGATGCAGGTGCTGGAAAAGAACCGCATCCGCGATTCGGCGTTCCTTGGCCTGTTCATCGGCTTGGCTTTTGCCACCAAGATAAGCATGGCCCCAATTCTGATCTCTCTGGCGGCATTGTACGGCCGTCTATTCCTTGGCGCCCTACGCAAGCCGGCCCATGCTACTCTAGCAGGCGCAGGCAGAGCCGACCCCCAGAATAAGCCAGCCCTGCTAGAAAAGGTCGCTCTACGCGCTTTGCTGGGCGGTTTCATAGCTGCTGCCGTCTACCTGTTCTGGACACCCTACTCCATCCTAGCTTTCCCAGAGTTTCTCTATTGGAACCTGCGTGAGCTGGACATCGTGCGCAACGCCGGCTCGGTGCCCTATACGGTGCAGTACATAGGAGCTCCCAAGCTGTTGTACGAGCTGCAGCAGACCGTCACCTGGGGGCTGGGATACCCCCTTGGTCTTTTAGCCTGGGGAGGACTCCTGGCTACCATAGCCATCAACTTGCGCCGTCCAAGATGGGGCCAAGTCCTCATATTGCTCTGGGCGGTCCCCCTCCTCCTCATCGTCGTCAGGGCAGACGTAAAGTTTCTACGCTATACGTTTCCACTGATGCCGGTCATCATCATGATGGGCGCCGGCACAGCGCTGATGGGAATCGACTGGCTGAAGCGGCACAAACCGGCAATGCTCAAGGTGGCATGGACATCGCTGGGAGTGATATTGGGAGCAACCGTCTTCTACGGCCTGGCTTTCCAGGCCGTCTATTCCAGTCCACACACTGCCGTTCAGGCGTCGCGGTGGATCAACGCCAACATCCCTGAGACGTCGTTCATCCTGACCGACAACCACTGGGATGAAGGCGTGCCAGACTTGGGCCGGTATCACCTGGCCCAAGTCCCCATTTTCGAAGGAGATACCGTACCGAAAGTGAACTCGCTGGCAGCGAACCTATCGGAGGCCGACTATCTGCTATTCTACAGCAACCGCACCTATGGCGCCGTGGCCCGTGCCCCGGAAAGATATCCGTACAGCAGCAACTACTACGCCCTTCTCTTTTCTGGCGCCTTGGGTTATCAGCTGGAAGAGAGCTTCAGCGCCTATCCGTCCCTTCTCGGCGTATCCTTAGTAGACGACCCGTTCCGCAGAGCGGGCGTTCCCATGCTTAGCGGACTGGACGGAGACCGGTCGTCCCTCCTATCCATCAACATGGGGTACGCCGACAACGACCACATCACCTACGACCATCCGCTCGTCATGCTCTTCAAGAATACGGGCCGCCTGGATAGAGATGCTCTGGCCAGCATGATTCTGAACGTTGAGCAGGGACCAGACCGCCCTCTGCAGCTCCTACTCACTCAAGACGAGCTTGCGGCCCAGCGCAACGGTGGCACCTGGTCGGAGATATTCAACCCCTCCGGCCTGAGCAACCGGCTGCCCATTCTAGTCTGGCTGGCGCTGTTGCAGTTGGCCTCCCTGGCCATTCTTCCCATTGGCTTCCTGCTATTCAGGGGACTCCACGACAGGGGTTATCTGCTTTCCAAGACCATGGCTGTGCTGCTACTGGCCTACCTGCCCTGGCTCCTAGCCGCGCTGAATATACTGGATTTCACACGGCTCTCGATTTACCTGGGGTTAGCAGTAATGGCCTTAGCCGGCGCTTTCATAGCAGTTACTCGCCGCGACGACATCCTTGCTTTCCTCAAGGCCAGGTGGCGCATACTGGCGCTGGAGGAGGTGCTGTTCCTAGCCGCGTTCTTGGTCTTCCTTGGCCTACGCTGGGCCAATCCCGACCTCTGGCATCCCTTCAGGGGTGGCGAGAAGCCCATGGACTTTGCTTACCTGAACGCCGTAATACACTCATCCTCCATACCTCCCTACGACCCCTGGTTCGCCGGCGGCTACCTCAACTACTACTACTTTGGCCAGTTCATACTGGCCACCCTGATCAAGGCTACGGGCATACTGCCAGAAGTGGCCTTCAACCTGGCGGTGCCGCTGCTCTTTGCGCTCACCGCGGGCGGCGCTTTCTCCGTAGCCTACAACCTGACTTCCGCCATGCGACAACGAAGCATCGCCCGGCTGGATGCCCATCGCCAGGTGCATGGCGAAGAGACTCCCTTGAGCTCCGGACCAGGTCCTTCTTGGGGCCCTGTCGCAGCCGGAATCGCCGGGATTCTACTGGTCACCGTCCTGGGCAACCTGGGAGCAACGGTACAGCTTGCCAGGGCCGGACTGGACAAGCTGCGGGACGGCGCCAGCTTCCCCATGTTCGACTACTGGGCACCCAGCAGGATGATCCCGGACCAGATAGCAATAACCGAGTTCCCCTTCTGGACCTTCCTATTTGCTGATCCTCACGCCCACATGATAGTCATTCCCTTCACTCTCCTGGCGGCGGGACTCTCCCTGAGCCTGGTTCTTGATCCCGGAGCATTGTCCTCCGGCTGGAAACGCGCCGTAATGCCGCTGGCTGTCCTCGGCATAGCGGCAGGTTCCCTTGCCGCCATCAATACCTGGGACTACCCCACCTACATGGCTCTGGGCATAGCTGGCATATTCATAGCCTGTTACGCCCATTACAAGAGTCTGTCCCTTGCCTTCCTCAAATCAGCGTCTCTCAAGGCGTTGTTTGCCGTTGCCGTTAGCTACGTCGCTTTCCTTCCCTTCCATTCCAGGTTCGTCGCCTTTTCCGCCGGAATCCACAGCAGCAACTTTCAGACCCCCATCCAGTATTATCTGGGCATCCATGCCCTCTTTCTGTTCATCGTCGTCTCCTACCTGGCCTATGAGAGCTTCAGGTATCTAAAGCTGCAAAGGATGAATGAAGGCGGAGAGGGTTCGGCAAAGCCGGTGTCCAAGTTGGTATGGCCTCTTTCTCCCGGCCGGATAGCTCTCGCCGTCGGCTCCGCCCTCTTCCTCTTCATGCTTGCCGCGTACCTCATCGTCGGCGGTTACGGCACCGTAGCTTTTCTCTTTGCGCTAACGGTGACTGCGGCGGTGCTCGGAGTGCGGCGTCTCCTTGACCGGGGCGATTCATCACTCCACCACCTCTTCATCCTTGTCTTGGTCATAGGAGCGCTCGGGCTGGGCATCACGGTTGACCTGGTCACGGCCAATAACGACATCGACCGTATGAACACCATCTTCAAGCTGTATCTGCAGGCCTGGGTGCTCTATGCACTCGCTTCAGCCGCCATTCTCTGGTATCTGATAACTTCGATGCGAATATCCTGGCGCAGCATGACCTGGGGCAAGGGCTTTTGGGTAGGCCTGCTCACGCTTCTTGTGCTGAGCGTTTCCATCTTCCCCGTGCTGGGCACCAGATCACGCCTTGCCGACAGGTTCGACACCGGCTTCACCGGCCTCAACGGGGCTGCCTTCATGGAGGAGACCGAGTACAACGACGCCGAAGGTCCGATAGAGCTGAGGCACGACTGGGACGCTATCCAGTGGCTGAGAAGAGAAGTCAAGGGCTCTCCGGTGATAGCCGAGGGCAGCACAGAACCTCACCGGTATCGCTGGGGGGGACGTTTCTCCATATATACCGGGCTTCCTTCCATCATCGGCTGGAGCTGGCACCAGATCCAGCAGCGCCACGGGGAGCAGTTCGCAGTGGGTGACCGCCTGTCCGACTTGAGTACGCTGTACAGCACCACGGACGCAACCGCCGCAGCCGCCGTTCTCCGACGCTACAACGTTGAGTACATCATTGTGGGTGAGCTGGAACGCCTGTATTATCCAGCGCCAGGCCTGGCCAAGTTCGAGACCATGGCCGACCAGGGTGTGGTCAAGGTCTATTCGAACGCCCAGGTGGACATATACCGGGTAGAGGACGACTCGGGAGGCGCCGCAGCCTGAACTCCTCGTCTGCAAGGAGGCCGTGCAGCGCCCGGCAAGGCATCAGGTTATGGTGAGCTGAAACAACTCGGCGGGGTTGTCCCGCAATATCTTGCGGGCCAGGGAGACGGCCTCCGCCTCCTTCATGTATCCCTCGGCCACCTTTTCGGAAAGGACTCTACTCACCACTTCCCTGGTCATCTTGGCGTGGGCGTACGCCATCTCTACAGTGATGGCGTCTCCTCCAAAGGCTGCTATCTTGTTGCCGGGGACGGTCTCAATCAGCTCATGGAGCAGGGCTCTGCTTATAGACGGCGATATGATCTCCAGCCAAGTCATATCCGCATAGACGTTGGAGAAGTTCTTTGCCAGGGTGGCCCACTCGTGTACGTAGGGGTAACCTCCGTGGAACAGATCGAAGCGTGCCTCGCGGTATTCCATGAACAGGTTCACCAGCAGTGTTGGGTTGGAGTTGTAGATGACGCTCTCGTTGCTTTCATGCAGACCTGTGTGTATCTGCATAGGTATTCCTACTTCCACAGCTTGACGGATAACCTGGTGCATCATGAAATCCTGGAGTGGCTTTGCTTCCGTCCAGGGAGGCCCATGACCCGTATCCGCGGCTATTCTGTTGAAGGCAACCTCCGCCTCTTGGCGCGTGACCTTTTCATATCGCAATGGACGCCGGTAAGCCAGCGCGCTTTTGATTGCCACGGCCCCGTTGGCAACCGCCCGCTCCATGGCTGAGCGCATGGCTCGCACCAAATCATCCAAAGAATGGACCGCCACATCTTCCTCCGACTCGATGCGATCAAGCTCCGCCCTAGTGCGCACCGAGATTATATAGTCCATACGCATAGCGGGGACAAAATGCTCCCTATCCACCTCCGTAGTATGTATATCGACTATGGACAGGTCTATCTTGGCCATCTCCTTCATGACTTTGCGGTACCAGTTCGGTCCTTGCGACTTGGCGATGGCCTGGGATAGTGGCGCGTAGGTCTCCCTGCTGAGATCCTCGAAGCCGAAGATATCCTTGACGGCCAGCAGAGTCTGCTTGGCGTAGGCGGTGTTGCGTATCCTCTCCCAGTATGGCTCCAAGGCTTGCCAGCGCTCTTCCAGGGAGAGGTCGTCGCGCTCCGGCGGAAGGATCGCCTTGCCTTCACGGAGCATGTCGTTGAACACCAGCTCGTAGCGATACATGGGTAGTCTGACCGACTGAAGCAATGGCAGAGGCATACCGGAGGACACTAAGTCGGTGGTGTTGTAGTGGGCCAGCAAATAGCCGAAGTCCACCGCGTACTCATCACGCAGGGTTTCCGGCATCAGATGCTCATGCGTATCTACAATGCGGATCTCGTTGACGGCGTTCTCTATGTTTTCGTTGACCGGCGCCATGTCAAACGACTCCCCTATCCAATAGCTCCGTCATACTCCGTTTGGGAAGCCTGCCTGTATTGAAAGACCGGATATTGCTCACGGGTCATCTCTTGGAACCTCTTTGGCCGGCGCTGCGCCTCCATAAAGCAAGTCGATAATGAAGGCAGCATGGATCCCCTGCCGCCAGCATTGGCTTTGCCGTTACGCTGAGTTTGGAGTACCCTATAGGCCTATCCGGGTAATTTCAAGTGAGGACTGTGACCATGGTGACCCTGTTCATGGAACGGCCTACCCAGATCAGGGTGCTGGGCATATCCGGCAGTCTGCGCCAGGCATCATTCAACTCCTCTCTGCTCCGCGTTGCTCAGGAGGAGACACCGGAGGGCATGGAGATAGCAGCGCATGACCTGGCATCGTTGCCTTTCTACAACCGGGACGTGGAGGAACAGGGCGACCCCGACTCGGTTACCAATTTCAAGACGGCAATACGTGAAGCGGATGGAGTGCTGGTCGTCACACCTGAATACAATTTCAGTCCCAGCGGCGTTCTGAAGAACGCCATAGACTGGGCATCAAGGGACAGGGATCCGCGCTCCCTGTTCACCAAGCCGGTAACTACCATGGGGGCTGGAGGATTCGTCGGTACGGCACGGGCACAGATGCACCTGCACAATATATTCGCTGAGACGGGCTCCTACGTGATGACCAAACCGGGTGTCTACGTTGCCTACGCGCGCCAGAAGTTCGACTCCGAGGGCAATCTTACCGATGAGCCCACACGGGAGGCGGTGCGCAACCACCTCAAAGCCTTTGCCAACTGGATATTGCTGCTGGGCAGGCCCAGAGACTAGCCATTGGTCCAAGACCCCAAGTGTACATATCCCATCTGAGACTGACCAACTACCGCAACTTTGCCAGCTTGAGCCTGGAGCTGCCGCCAGGTCTGGTAGTACTCAGCGGGGCAAACGCTCAGGGCAAGACCAACCTGCTAGAGGCGGCCTACCTGCTCGCAATCGCTAAGTCTTACCGCACGAACGTGGAAAGGGAGCTCATCAGCTGGGCGTCGCAGAAGGCTCCTGAAGCGGCGGGTACCGCCGGTATGGAGCAGACCGTTATCGATGGGGAGGTGGAGCGCCGTGACGATAAGGTGAGGATCATCGTCGGTCTGCGTGCCGGCTCCAGTGAAGGAACCGGTGGCGTCCTGGTGAACAAACAGGTCAAGGTCAACGGCGTCTCTACATCCGCGTCTGGATTGGTTGGTTGGGTCAACGCCGTGCTGTTCACGGCCTCAGACATAGAGCTGGTGCATGGCTCGCCTTCGCAGCGCCGCCGTTTCCTGGACATTTTGCTTTCGCAGGTAGACCGGGGTTACCTGAGAACCCTGCAGAGGTATCAACGCGTGCTCACCCAGAGGAACCACCTACTGCGCCTGATCAGAGAAGGAAGAGCCTCCGGAGAAGAGCTGGGGTTCTGGAACAAGGAACTGGTCAGAGAAGGCGCGGCGCTGATAAATCATCGAGGCGATGCCATCGATCGGCTGGCTCCACTGACGGCACATGCTTACGGCGCTCTGTCCAAGGGCGAGAAGCTATCCCTGAAGTTCCGGCCCTCTCTGTCCTCCGAACAGCTTGAGCAGTCGCTCGCCGAGCGAAAAAATGAAGAGATCAACGCCGGTATGACCCTGGCCGGGCCACACCGCGACGACCTAGAGATTAAGCTGAATGGCATGCCAGCCGGTACGTACTCTTCCAGGGGCCAGGCAAGGTCTATAGCCCTGGGGCTCCGTTTGGCGGAGGCGGTGTTTCTCAAAGAGCAGCGCGGCGATGAGCCGGTCCTCCTCCTTGACGACGTGCTCTCTGAGCTGGATTCATACCGAAGGCAAAGCGTCCTTGAAGAAGCCGCCGGATACCAGCAGGCGCTGGTCACCACTGCGGAACCCGCACTAATCGGCGATTTGCCGGCACGCAATGCATCGCTCTTCTACGTAAACGCGGGGACCGTGACGCCTCGGCGCGAGGGCAATGGGTTGCCCACAGCAGAATTCGCCGGCATGGGGCGCAGCGCCGATCGTTTTTTCATCCCCCAACTGGCCTTCACAAGGCACCTGTCATTCTGAGCCGAGGATTGGTTGGAGGATGTCCGGATCGCCCATGTTGCAAATGACACAAGACAGTTATTAGCCTGCTTTCTTGACAGCAAGCAAGTGTCACAATATCATCTTCTCGCCTTTACCGCTGGGAACCAACGAGTCGCCTGACTCAGAAGGAGGGGTCAATGACTAGCTCCACTCCTATGGATGTGAAGCAATGGGTCGCGCTTGCCGATGCTAAAGAGGATGCTCGCGCCTCTGGAATGAAGAAGAGATACGTTGAGCTGGCAGGGCTATCTGAGGAAGAGAGGCTCAAGCAAATCACGGAACTGGCTCGCGCCGAGCACGAGATGCCGGAGGATAAGCTCCATGACTTCACCAAGAGCCGCCTCCTTACATGGATAGACATGGAGCCAGGCCAAGCTCAAGTGCTAGCCCACTCTTATGATGAGGCCTTGAAGTCGCTGCCTGGCACCCTGGCAATGCGCCGGGTGGGCGCGGTACAGACCGTTGCCCGTGACATGCATCCGGATGAGGTCGAGAAGCTGTACAGCCTAATTCCATCGATTCTCAGAGAGATGCCCCGCCAAGTGGTTACCTCACTCGCTACGGGCGCGGAGAAGAAGCCAAGACCTCCAAAGCGCAAGAAGAAGAAGTGGTGGAAGCTGTGGCTGGCTTCTTGACTAGAGTCATCAGCTAGAAGCGACTACAACAATCAACCGTCTTCCAACATCTTGCTTTGATGTTGGGCTGTTCCTTGTTTCTCACTTGGAAGGCCATGGCATCCAGAACAACACTGGGAATTGATATCGGCGGCACCAAGGTGGGGGTGGCACTTGTCGACGTACACGGCAACGTCCTCTCCAGTGACCGCTTTCCCAGTGGAATAGAGTTAGCACCGGATGATTTCATCGCGCAAACACTGCTCCTTGCACAGCGGCTGCAGAGCGCAACCAGCGGAGAAATCGATGCGGTAGGAGTGGGCGCCGCCGGACAGATAGCGCCTGTAACCGGTATAGTACGCGATTCCCCCAACCTGGTGCAGTGGGGCAACTTTCCCCTGAGAGCCAGATTGGAGGAGGCCCTGAATGTCCCTGCATTCGTCACTAACGACGTTCGGGCTGCCGCTTTTGGAGAGTGGCAGCGCGGGGCCGGCCAGGGAGTATCGGACCTGGTGGCGCTGTTCGTGGGAACCGGTGTCGGCGGTGGAATCATCCACGCCAACCGAGTCGTTGTCGGCGCAACAGGATCCGCCGGAGAGATAGGCCATATCACCATCGACATGAACGGCTCCCCCTGCCGCTGCCGCAATCGTGGATGCCTGGAGTCTCTGGCCGGGGGATGGGCCATCGCCTTGCGGGCACAGCAAGCCATCGCATCAGATCCAAGCGCGGGAACCGCTATTCTTGGCCTGTCCGGCGGCAAGGCGGACAGGATAACGGCGTCGACCGTCTCCCGGGCGTTTCATAACGGCGATCCACTGGCCGGGCGCATAGTGGAGGAGACGGCACGCGCCCTCGCCGCAGGCATTACTTCCATGGTCCATGCATTAAATCCTCGTATGGTTGTGCTTGGAGGAGGAGTGATAGAGGGAACGCCTGAACTGGTTGACATGGCAAAGGAGCAGGTGTTTCAGAGCGCCCTCTTGGCGGCTACGGGGCCCCTTGAAATCGTCAAAGCCCACCTGGGCGGGGATGCCATTGTGATTGGCGCCGCCTTGATGGCGCGCAGCAGCTTGGAAGGCAGTATCTAGCCACTACTCCCCTACCCGCGTCTGCTCTGCCTCGCGGCGGCCGAGCAATAGCGCCACAAAGAGCGCCGCTATTACCAGTATCACAGGCTGGAAGGCGAAGACAGACCTCAATCCGGTTATGGAAGCAATGGTCCCTCCAATCAGCGGCCCGAAGCCAAACGCTCCCGCTGAAACGCTCTGCATAGCGCCGAAGCCGGTGCCGCGCCGTTCCGGAGGGATGGCAACCCCCATCAGGCCGCTTGCGGAGCTGATTAGCACGCCCTGAAACGCGCCTGCCACGGCAAGCAGACCATATAGAATAAATATCTCGTTGACGAAGACAAACGGAGCCAAGCATACGGCCAATCCCAGGCAGGCCACAACCATCATCCTGGTCAAAGAGACTCTAGCGCTGAGCCACCCGGCCGTGTAAGAGGCTATGGCCCCGGTGATGCCCAGTATGGCAAAGGAGATGCCGGTGCTCATTACACCCCCTCCGGAAGTCAGCGAATCCAGCAGTACAGGAAGCACGGGAAACATGAGCACGGGCGCCATCTGGACCAAGAACATAGCAATCAATATGGGGCCCACCGCACGAGACCCCACCAGCTTGAACAGCCCCTCCAGTGCCTCGTGCCTGAACACGAAACCGCCGTCAGCCGGCTTTTCAAAGTTGTCGCGAGCAAGAAGCACCACGAGAAGGATGGATATGCTCAAAGTTGCCCCCGCCACGTAGTAGGCGCCGCGGAAGCCGACCGTCTCGGCCAGAAGGCTGCCAAACAAAGGGCCCATGGTGTTGCCGAAGAGCATTGCAGCCTGCAGGCTGCCCATGGCGAGGGGAACGCGCTCTCTGGGAGTGGTGGAGGCAACCAGCGCCATGACCGTAGCGAACACACCGGAGGCGATGCCGTTCAGCACTCGAAGTACGACAAGCTGGCCGACGTTGGTGACTAATCCGGTTAGCACCAGGGACAACACCCCACCCAACATGGCCCGCACCACATTGTTCTTTCTGCCGTACCGGTCACCGACCATGCCCCATATAGGCCCGAAGGTGAACATGGCAATGCCCATGAAGCCGCTGGAGATGCCGGTCCAGAAAGCGGCCCTCGCGGGATCAGGGACACCCAGGTCTTGCTGGATGAACAGAGGCACAAAGGGGAAGGTAAAGCTGAAGCCCATTACCGTAATGCACTGGGCAATCCACATCACGGCCAGGTTCCGCTTCCAAGATATGGGCTTGGAAGCTGCGTCCACAGCGGGTTCATCAGACGTCTGGCGCATACTCACGGGCAAAGTCCTCTACGGAAAAGGTTGGAAAGAGGCGTCTCGGTCTCAGGGCGTGCGTTGGACGCGATGGGGCCGTGGCATTTCTATTATACGCCCAATATGCAAGGAGTAATCTCCTGACTTTTCATAGGTGGCTTCACCACCAACCTGCCCCGTGCTACAATCGCTTGGACAGCATGGCCACCACTGAAAAGAAGAAGCAAGAGTTCCCCAAGGCATATGACCACCGTCCCGTGGAGGAGCGGTTGTACAGGTTCTGGATGGAGGGGGGCTACTTCACTCCTGAGATAGACCACTCCCAAGAACCGTTTGTCATCATCATGCCGCCTCCCAACGTAACGGGCGAGCTTCACATGGGACATGCCCTCACCGCTACACTGCAAGACATCATGGCGCGCTGGCATCGCATGCGTGGCGAACCCACGCTCTGGCTGCCGGGAACCGACCACGCCGGCATTGCCACGCAAGTTGTAGTGGAACGAGCGCTCCAGAACCAGGACGATGTAAGTCGTCACCAGCTTGGACGCGAGCAGTTCGAAGAACGCGTTTGGGAGTGGGTGCGCAAATATGGTGGCATCATCGCCGAGCAACACAAGCGTCTGGGTGCTTCCTGCGATTGGACGCGAGAACGGTTTACTCTGGATCCAGGTCCCAGCAGAGCGGTCCTCACCACCTTTGTCAATCTGTACAAGAAAGGTCTCATCTACCGCGGGGAGCACATCATCAACTGGTGTACCCGCTGCATGACTACGCTGTCCGACCTTGAAGTGAACCATGGCGATTCAGAGGGAGAGCTTTACCATATAAGGTACAAGCTTCAGGATAGCAACTATCACCTCACCGTAGCCACCACGCGTCCCGAAACACTGCTGGGCGACACGGCGGTGGCGGTCAACCCCAATGATGAGCGGTACAGAGACGCCATCGGCAAGAACGTGTTGCTGCCGGTGCTGGGCCGGCCGATCCCCGTCATCGCCGACGAAGCAGTGGAAATTGACTTCGGCACCGGCGCTCTCAAAATCACGCCTGGCCACGATGCCACCGACTTTGAGGTCGGTCAGCGCCATGATTTGCCCATCGTCAACGTAATGAACTTGGATGGGACCATGAACCAAGAGGCTGGGCCGTACGCGGGCCAGGACCGATTCGCCGTTCGCAGAGGGATACTGCAGCAACTGGAGCAAGAAGGTCTCTTGGAGCGTACCGAGCCGTACAAGGTAGCGCTAGGCAGGTGCTACCGCTGCGACACCACCGTAGAGCCTATGGTGAGCATGCAGTGGTTTGTCGATATAAAACCGCTGGCCAAGCCTGCAATAGAGGCGGTGGAGGACGGGCGAATCCGCATTGTTCCGGAGCGTTTCACCAAGGTCTACATGAACTGGATGGAGAACATCCGCGACTGGACTATCAGCCGCCAGCTCTGGTGGGGGCATCGCATACCTGTGTGGTACTGCGAAGAGTGCGAAGGAAAAACGGTGGTGGTGGAAGAGCCAACCCGGTGCGAGCACTGCGGCTCTTCTAATATCTGGCAAGACCCGGACGTCCTAGACACCTGGTTTAGCTCCGCGCTCTGGCCGCATTCGACGCTGGGCTGGCCCGATGACACCGATGACCTGCTCTATTTCTACCCTACTTCAGTAATGGAGACGGGTTACGACATTCTGTTCTTCTGGGTAGCTCGCATGATTATGATGGGCCTGGAAAACATGGGCGAGATTCCGTTCAAGACGGTGTATCTCCACGGGCTGGTGCGCGACGCCGAAGGCATCAAGATGAGCAAGAGCCGTGGCAACGTTCTGGACCCTCTGCAAGTCATCGACAGCTACGGAGCCGACGCTTTGAGGTTCGCCCTCTCCACTGGAACTTCTCCGGGCAATGACACGCGAACCACCGCGGACAAGCTGGAGGCAGCGCGTAACTTCGCAAACAAGCTGTGGAACATCAGCCGCTTTGTCGTAGGGCTACTGGAAGATGCGGACGATCTCTCCGGATGGTCACGTGTCCCCACGCCGCGGCACCGTGAGGACAGATGGATACTCAGCAGGCACAACCGCGTCACCGAGCAGGTGGGTAAGCTGATGAAGGAGTTCCAGTTTGGAGAAGCGGAACGCGAGCTTTACGACTTCACCTGGAGCGAGTTCGCCGATTGGTACATAGAAATGACCAAAGTACGTCTGCGACACGGCGACAGGGAGCCCTTGGCAATACTGGCCCACGTTCTGGAGCGCACCCTTAGACTGCTCCATCCCTTCATGCCGTTCATTACTGAAGAGCTATGGCAACGGCTGATACAGGCTCTACCCCGCGAAGGAGATTTGCCTCAATCCATCATGGCGGCACCTTACCCGGAGACCTATCCCGAAGCAATGAACCCATCGGCGGAAGAGGAGGTGGACCTGGTCAGCGCGGTAGTGCGCGCAGTGCGCAATATACGCGCCGAGTTTAAGATTGAGCCGCAAAAACGGTTGGAGGTGCTGATAGCCTCGGATTCTGCCTATCACGTGGTCTTTGAAGAATCGGAGGCTATCAAAGCCCTGGCCCGCATCGAACCGCTACATGTCATGAGGTCTGATCAGCAACCCCCAGCTAATCAAACTGTGTCGCTGGTGGTGGGCAGCACTACGGTTTACATACCCATGGGTGACATTGTGGACCTGACCGCGGAACAACGCCGCTTGGAGCAGGAGCTGGTGGCATCTAAGGATCTGATCTACCGTTCAGAGCGGCGTCTCAACGACGAAAGCTTCACCTCCAAGGCTCCTGAGGAAGTGATAGAGCGAGAAAGACAACGTTTGGAGGCGGCCAGGGAACGTCAAGCACGCATCCAGGAGTTGGTCCAGCAGTTTGGGAGATAGCCTGCTCCAGTGGAATCCATTACGCCAGGCCGTTCATACCTGAAAGTCTAACTAGACCCTTCTTAGTGTCGCTGGCTACCCTTGCGCTCTCGGACGAATTTACGCGGCGCTTGAACAGCCAGTAGGTGAACTCCTTCAACTCGGTGATGGTAATGAAATCACTGTCAGGTCTCGCCATTTCCTGGCGGAATGCGTGCAGCAAGGATTCCTGGGTTTCGCCGTAGACACGCCGAAACGCTATTTCGCAGAGGTCCTCCGAGTCGGGCAGGCCTTGTGAGAGGCGCTCCTTGCGCACCGTTTCTTCCACCGAGAGAAGTAGCGCCTCTTCCACAATTACACCGTAGTAGTAGTTAAGGTGTGCTCCTCGCTTCTCCGGGCCAATCAGATCCTCGAATTGATACCAGAGGTCATCACTAGGCAGGCGTCCTTCAAACAGAAGAGCCGTCCTCTCCTCGGGGGGAACCAAACCATCCACCTCACTGAGCAGACGTCCCGCCAGGGTCAACCAGTCGAAGGCTTCCCCCAGCAGCAGGTACTGGTAATCGACCCCGTCCAGCCGTTCTTCCGCAAGGGGCCAGGCAGCAACAGCCTCCAGCAAAGCCCTGGGCCATGGCGTGCCTTGCTGTATGGCCACCTTTAAGGACGCTACAACTTCCTGTGCCATCTGCTTCTGCGGACTGATGCTTTTGGATCTCTTCTCAGGCATATCTGTTGCGATTACGCAGACGGCGAAGCATGTTCCCGGCAGCCTTTGCCCCAAACCCGGGCAGCTGTTCCACGCGTCCGTCTTCCAGAGCTTCTTCCAACTCCTGCACGGACTTTACCCCCAGTTCCGTAGTGAACCTGAGAGCGCTCTTGGGCCCCACCCCGGGGACGTCCATGATATCAGTAAGCCCGTTGGGAAACTCCGCCTTCAGCTCTTCGTAGAACCGCGAACGGCCGGTTTCCAGCAGCTCGTGGATCTTCTGGGAGATGGCTTCACCGATGCCGCTTATCTCTTTTAGGTCGTTGCCTTCACGGACGTACTGCTCAACTTCCATCGGGAGATACTGGATGGCCTGTGCGGCTCTCTGATAAGCCCTCACGACAAAGACGTTCTCACCCTTCAACTCAGAAAGAGCCGAAATTCTTTTGAAGATGGAAGCTAGCTCTACGTTGTTCATGGCACTGGCGATAGCTCAGAGCCAAGGCGAGGGACAAATCGTATGCCGTACTCTTCCTCAGAAAAGGTGAGGGTTTTGTTGTCCACCAGACCGCTGGGCAGAACAAGGTTCAGGACATCGTCAAAAAGGAGATCGCTTTCCCGCAACTCGGCCACGGGCTTCTTGGGAATCACCACCCAGAAACCTGTTATTGGAGTGGATTGGTCTTGAACCCGCCAGTTAACCGTCTCTTTGAGATCGTCCATATCCTCAGGCCAGTATACTGTCACGTTAGAATCAAACATGGATATTCTGCCTGTGTCTATGAAACGCGCCTCATCCGGCATCCCCTGGACCAGAGCAGCATTGAAGGTTTCAGGGGCGTTGATGGTAGCTACTGTGGTCCCTGGTTTGATCCCCAGTTGCTGTGCAAACAGACCAGGGCTATCTTCTATGCGGTACATGCTTGACATCCTCCGCAGAGAATTATAGCAACAAGAGAGGTCTTTGGGTTAGCTCCGTCCAAGGAGCCGGCCTCAACCGGCTCTCCTCAGGTTCTCCCAACAAGCGGCGTCAGGCTGCCGCGCCGTGGCACCTCTTGTATTTCTTGGCACTGCCGCAGGGGCAGGAGTCATTGCGGCCCACTTTTCTCGCACTGTTTGCCCCTCCGGCGGAGGCAGTTGCCGTTCCCAACACGCCGGCCATGACGCTGGGCCTGGAGGCCACCGCCTTGGCCTGGACTGCCCGGCCTCGCTGGCCACTTCTAGAGGCGCCGTTCTGGACCGGCACCATGTGGTAGATGGTATGCACAATATCGTGCTGAATACGGCCCAGCAGGTCATCAAACTGCTGGTGTGCTTCTTTCTTGTACATCACAAGCGGGTCACGCTGCCCGTAGGCCTGCAAACCTATGCCCTGGCGCAGGTTCTGCATAGAGGTGAGGTGTTCCACCCAGTGAGAATCGATTACGCGCAGCATCACCACTCGCTCCAAGGCGCGCATTTGCTCAGGCTCAACCTGTTCTTCACGTTCCTCATAGAGAGCATCGGCGCAATGTTCCAAAGCGTCCAGCATCTCCACGGGAGCCATCTCTTCAAGGCTCTCCAATCTGAGGTTGCTGGGCAACGGCATGATGGTGAGTAACTCCGCTTCCATAGCATCGAGCGACCAGTTCTCACGGTCACGGTCCGCCGTGTTCGTCGCCACCACCGAGTCCAGCTCACGGTGTATCATCTCTTGGATGTTATCCTTCAGGTCAGCTTCCGATAGCGCTTTGCGGCGATCACTATAGATAACGTTGCGGTGGGCGTTGGCCACATCGTCGTACTCCACCAGGTGCTTCCTGATGTCGAAGTTGGAGGCTTCGACCTTGACCTGCGAGCTTTCGATGGCCTTGGACACCATGCGGGACTGAATGGGCACGTCCTCTTCCAGCCCAGCCCACTCCATGACCTTCTTGATCCTATCTCCACCGAACTTGCGCATCAGCTCGTCTTCCAGCGACACGTAGAACCTGGTAATACCCGGGTCTCCCTGACGGCCGGAGCGGCCTCTGAGCTGGTTGTCTATGCGGCGGGCTTCGTGTCGTTCCGTGCCAAGTATGAACAGTCCACCCAGCTCAACCACCTTGTCATGCTCTTCCCGCCATTCATCAGGGTCGCGTCCCTCAGGCGATCCTCCCAGCACAATATCCGTGCCCCGGCCCGCCATGTTGGTGGCAACCGTGACAGCACCCAAACGACCCGCCTGGGCTACTATGGACGCCTCTTTTTCATGTTGCTTGGCATTCAATACCTGGTGGCTAACCCCTCTTCTTTTGAGCGTCTCGCTCAACTTTTCCGAGACTTCTATTGACGTTGTGCCCACAAGCACGGGGCCCTGCTCTTTGTACTGCTCTTCTATAGCGTCGGCGGCGGCTCTGAATTTGGCCTTCTCACTCTTGTAAACGAGGTCTGTGAGGTCTTCTCGAACCATAGGCCTGTGAGTGGGAATATCCACCACGTCCAGCTTGTATATCTTCCAGAACTCCTCTGCCTCCGTGGCGGCTGTTCCGGTCATGCCGGCCAGTTTGGAGTACATGCGGAAGTAGTTTTGAAGAGTGATGGTGGCGTAGGTGAGGCTCTCCTGCCTGACCTCGATGTTCTCCTTGGCCTCTATGGCTTGATGAAGGCCTTCCGAATAACGCCGGCCGGCCATGAGGCGTCCGGTGAACTCATCGACAATGATCACCTCCCCGTTCTGCACCACGTAATCACTATCACGCTGATAAGCTACCTGGGCTCTGAGCGCATTTTCTACATAGTGGGTCAGGGCGTAGTTTTCCGGGTCGTAGAGATTGTTCAGGTTGAGAAGCTTTTCTACTTTGGATATACCTTCTTCCGTGAGTACTACGGTGCGGTCCTTCTCTTCAAAGACGTAGTCCTCTTCTCGTATGAGCCGCGGCACCATCTTGGCCATGGTGTTATACAGCTTGGTGGACTGGCGGGCAGGGCCGCTGATGATCAGCGGCGTTCTGGCTTCATCGACGAGGATGTTGTCCACTTCGTCAACTATGGCGTAGTGCAATTCGCGATGCACCATCATGTCAGCGCTGACCACCATGTTGTCTCTCAAATAATCGAAGCCAAATTCGTTGTTGGTGCCGTAAGTGATGTCGGCCCGGTAGGCTTCCCGGCGGCTGATTGGACGCAAATGCTTCAGGGCCGGGCTGTCACCTTCGTAAGCCGGGTCGAAGAGATAGGATGCGTCATGCTGTAGAGAGGCCACGCTCAGTCCCAGAGAATGAAAAATAGGCCCCATCCACTGGGCGTCCCGTTTCGCTAAGTAGTCGTTGACCGTGACCAGATGCGCACCCTTGCCTTCCAAAGCGTTGAGGTAGAGAGGCAACGTGGCCACCAGCGTCTTTCCCTCACCCGTTTTCATCTCGGCTATCTTGCCTTGATGCAGCACAATGCCGCCCATGATCTGTACGTCGTAGTGCCTCATGCCTATAGTCCGTTTAGAAGCTTCTCTGACAGCGGCAAAGGCATCGGGCAGCAGATGGTCCAGAGACTTGCCCTGTGAGATGAGGTCTTTGAGCTCAGGCGTGATGTGCTCAAGCTCTCCGGCGGAAAGCTTCTCAAACTCAGGCTCCAAATCGCCTACATCCTTAACAAGCGATCTGAGCTTGTTGATCTCGCCCTCGTTAGAGCCCGTTATCTTCTTGAAAGCACTGGTTAGTATGCTCATGATTATTGCAAACAGCCATGCAACGTAAGGCTATCCCCTACTGCCTCCAAACCTATCTATTGGAACATTGCTCCCACCGACAGTCCCCCGTGGATCCTGTGTATAGCCTCTCCAAGCAAAGGAGCCACCGACAAGACAGTTATCTTTTCGTGCCTTCTGCCGTCCGTCATATGCATGGTGTCAGTGACGATGAGTTCCTTAAGGCTGCTGCCGCCTATCCTCTCAACAGCATTGCCTGACAGTACGGCATGGGTGCAGCAAGCGTAGACTTCACGGACGCCCCGTTGCTCCAGAGCTTCTACCGCAGATAGCAAGGAGCCGCCCGTATCTATTTCGTCATCCACGATGATGGCTATTTTGCCTTTCACCTCACCTATGACGTTCAAAGTCTCCGCTCTGTCTTCGTTGCCTATTCGCCTCTTTTCAATTATGGCCAGCGGGGCGCCAACGCGTTGAGCCAAATCTCTGGCCCGCTTGATGGCTCCCAGGTCTACTCCTATGACCACGGCGTCGGGCAATTCCTTTCCTTGAATATAGCGCGCCAGTATGGGCAGCGCCGTTAGCTCATCCACCGGTATGTTGAAGAAACCCTGTATCTGTCCCGCATGCAGGTCTACGGTAAGTACCCTATCAGCTCCTGCCGTGGAGACCATGTCCGCTATCAACCGGGCGGTTATGGGCACTCTGGGCTGGTCCTTTTTGTCCGTTCTGCCGTACGCAAAGTATGGGATAACGGCGGTCACTCTTCCCGCGGAAGCTCTCTTGGCGGCATCTATCATTATCAGAAGCTCCACGATCTTATCGTTCACCGGGTAGGAGAACGGCTGCACAATGAAGATATCCCGCTGGCGTATGTTCTCTCTGAACTGCACAAACGTGTTGTCATTGGTGAACTTGAATACATCCGATCGACCCAGAGAAATGTCCAAATACTGGCAAATCGCTTCTGTAAGTTCGGGGTGCGCCGTGCCGGAAAATACTCTCAACTCATCAAAGTTAGGCATTACGTTCCCTTATGGCGTATCAAGATTAAACTCCAATGCCTCTAACCGCGGATGATTCTTCCATATGATAACACAGCCAGCCAGCCCACCAAGGGAATCCGCAGGAGTTTGACACTCCATATCCAACGGCAGAAAATGTAGCTTTACAAAGGAGCAGGCTATGCAAAAAGCGGTGATAGTTAGTGGAGCACGCACGCCCATCGGCAGGTTTGGCGGTGCATTCAAATCGTTTGGCGCCCCAGACCTGGGCGCGGTCGCTATCAAAGCGGCCTTGGAAAGAACGGGCATAGACCCCGCTGAAGTAGACGAGGTAATACTAGGCAACGTCCTTCAGGCAGCCGACGCCGGATATGCCCCTCGTTTGGCTTCGCTGAGGGCTGGCATTCCGGAAGAAGTCCCCGTCATAGCGGTAAACCGGCAGTGCTCCTCAGGGCTGGAGGCTATAAATCTTGCCGCTCAGCTAATTCGCACGGGCGATGCAGACGTTGTGGTTGCGGGCGGTACGGAGAACATGAGCATGTCCCCTTACCTAATGCGCAACGTACGCTGGGATGGACTGCGCATGGGCAAGGCCAGCATGGACGATTCTTTGATAGAGGGGCTTAGCTGTCCAGTCAATAACTACCACATGGGCGTCACTGCTGAGAACGTGGCTTCGCGTTTTGAAGTGACCAGAGAGGACCAAGACCAGCTGGCCGTCCTCAGCCATCAGCGCGCGTCGCTCGCTGTGGATTCGGGCCTTTTCGAAGAACAGATAGTGCCGGTCAGCGTACCACAGCAACGCGGCGACCCCGTTTCTATCGACCGGGATGAAGGACCCCGCGGCGATGCCACTCTTGAGAAGCTGGCCGAACTGAGGCCCATCTTCAAGGACGGCGGCACAGTCACCGCAGGTAATGCATCCCAGATCAACGACGGCGCCGCTGCCGTGGTGATGATGTCCATGGAAAAGGCCAAATCTCTGGGACTGACACCCAGGCTGGAATGGGTGTCACGCGCCGTAGCGGGAGTTGACCCTGCTTATATGGGCACCGGCCCGGTTCCCGCCGTGCGCAAGGTGTTGCAGAAAGCGGGGATGACCCTTGGCGATATAGACCTCATAGAGCTGAACGAGGCCTTTGCGGCTCAGGCTCTCTACTGCATAAGGGAACTTGATCTGGATATGGAGAGAACCAACGTGAACGGCAGCGGCATATCTCTGGGCCACCCCATAGGCGCCACCGGCGCCGTCATGACTGTGAAATTGATGGAGGAGCTATCCTTGCGAGATGAGGAGACGGGCTTGGTCACTATGTGCGTGGGCGGAGGACAGGGTTGCGCCACCATTCTGAGACGGGTGAGCTAGCAGGAACAATGCGCGCTGTAAAGTCCGCCTATTCACGCTTTCCAACCTCCCCTTTGCGCTGTTATAATCTCCAGGTGCCCCGAGTTCGGGGCTATCTTTAGGTTAGGGGTACTTCATGCCGGCATATGCCGTCATCGGTGGACAGTGGGGCGACGAAGGAAAAGGGAAAGTAGTCGATTTTTTGGCTGAGCACAGCCAGTATGTGGTTCGTTACTCCGGCGGCAACAACGCTGGTCACACCGTCATCAACAACAACGGAGAATTCGCTTTTCATCTGGTGCCTACAGGCATCTTCTGGCCCCAGGTCACTTGTGTCATAGGCAACGGAGTGGTGATAGACCCTGACGTCCTGATCCAGGAAATAGAGGGGCTGGAACAAATAGGAGTGGACACCAGCCGTATTGCAATCAGCGACCGAGCGCACGTCATCATGCCCTATCACGTGACGCTGGACAGGCTTGAAGAGGAAGAGCGGGGCTCTACGGCCATAGGCACTACGGGCAGGGGTGTTGGCCCCGCCTACGTCGACAAGGTTGCCCGTTCAGGCATTAGGATAGGCGACCTCTTGGAAGTGAACAATGAAGACGTGTTCTTGCCACGCTTGCACAGCGTTATCAAGCAAAAGAACGCCATCATTACCAAGGTATACGGCGGCGAGCCTATAGATTGGGAAGAGATGTACCAGTATTGCCGCGGCTGGAGCGAACGCCTCAAACCACACGTACGCGCCACGGAACGTCTGCTTATAGAAGCACTGGAGGACAACTCTTCCATCATACTGGAGGGCGCCCAGGGCACCATGCTGGACATAGACCACGGGACTTTCCCCTATGTAACCTCATCGTCGCCCACCGTAGGGGGCGCTGTCGCTGGCCTTGGCATACCACCACAGTCACTCGGAGGCGTGTTCGGCGTATTCAAAGCCTACTCTACCCGCGTGGGTTCCGGCCCTCTGGTCACCGAGCTCACCGACGAAATAGGCGAGGCAATCCGCGAGCGCGCCAAGGAGTACGGGGCCACCACCGGTCGCCCCCGGCGCTGCGGATGGTTCGACGGCGTAGCCGCCAGATACAGCGCACAGCTAAACGGCTATACGTCCATTGTGCTCACGCGTTTGGATATCCTGGATAGCTTTTCAACAATCAAGGTCTGCACGGGTTACCGTCTCAACGGGACGGTAACCCGTGAATTCCCCACCAGCGTCGCCGCCCTGGAGCGCTGCGAACCAGTCTACGAGGAGTTCGAAGGCTGGAGCGGCACCACCGCGTCCACTACGGACATTAGAGACCTGCCGGAGGGCGCCAGAAACTACGTGAAGCGCCTGGAGGAGGTCATAGGTGTGCCGGTGGACGTCATCTCCACCGGGCCGCGGCGTGAAGAGACCATTACCATTCGACCCATCATGGGTCAAAACTAGAGGGCACCCGGATGCTCCATAGCCGGTAGGGAGGAAATATGAAGCTGGCCTACTTCGACGACTTTAGACTAGGCGTAGTCAAAGGCGAACAGGTATTTGACGTAACTACCGTTGTGAAGGACATCCCGCACGTGGGCCCTCATGATCTGGTCAACTATCTCATAGAAGCGTTCGATACATACAGAGAGCGCTTGGAAGAGGCAGCTACCGGTTCTGAAGGGATCCCAATCAACCAGGTTGCGTTCCGCCCACCGTTGCCCAAGCCTGGCAAGATTCTTTGCATGGCTATCAACTACTTGGAGCACGGACCGGAATCTGATATGCCTCCTATAAACGGCTTTCTCAAATCTCCCAACTCAGTTGCGGGAGACGGCGACACCGTAGAGCTTCCCCCGGCTAAGGCTTCCATATTTGAACACGAGGCTGAATTGGGGGTTGTCATCGGTAAACGGGCCAGCAGAGTGAGCCAAGCCGATGCTCACGACTACGTATTTGGCTACGTCAACCTAGTAGATATATCGGCCCGTGACCTGGGCAATCCGCCGTACGACAGCTATTTCCCCATCAAGTCATGGCGCAACTTCGCTCCCACGGGCCCTTACCTGGTCTCCAGCGACGAAATCAGCTACCCCCAGAATACTCATGTCCGGCTCTGGGTCAGCGGCAAGCTGAACCAGGACTTCTACACCAGCGCCATGGCTCACAAGATACCGGAATGCATCGAATGGGCATCCACGATCACCACTCTTGACCCCGGCGATATCATAGCCACGGGGACTCATCATCTTGACCTAGGACCGCTGCAAGACGGCGACGCAGTGGAGATGGAAACGGAGGGCTTGGGCAGGCTCCACTTCAAGATAACGGATTCTCTTCAACGTGAATGGCCCCGTGAAACACGCGCCGAAAAAGCCGCGCGGGAAGCGGCAGGGAGATAGACAGTGAAACTCGTTCTTTTCAACAGCACAAGACTAGGCGTAGTCACCAACGGAAACGTTGTGGACATCACCGACGCCGTTCAGGATATTCCTCACGTCACAACACAAGACCTGGTCAACAGCGTGATAGCTGGGTTCGACTCCCTTAAAGGCAAGCTGGCGGATGCAGCCTCATCCTCCCAGGGAGTGTCCATTGAAAGCGTAGCGCTAGCGCCTCCGCTGCCCAGGCCGGGCAAGATCATAGCTATGGCGGTGAACTACATGGAGAACGGCGCTCTTAAAGAGAAGCCGGCCATCCATGCTTTTCTCAAATCACGCAACGCCGTCATTGGCCCAGGAGACACCATCATCCTGCCAGAGGCTGAGGCGAACGTATTCCATCACGAGGCGGAACTGGGAGTAGTCATTGGCAAAGAGGCCGCCAATGTAAAAGCCGAACAGGCTTTTGACTACGTGTTTGGCTATCTCAACTTCATCGACGTCTCGGCAAGGGGGCTCGGGGGTGGCAACTTCTTCTGGGTCAAAAGTTGGGACACCTTTGCCCCTATAGGTCCCTATCTCGTCAGCAAAGACGAAATCACGGACCCGCAAGACCTCCCCATAAAGCTATGGGTGAACAATGAAATCCGGCAAGACTTGTCCACCAGCGATATGGCCCACAGCGTGGCCCGGTGTGTGGAATGGGTCTCTTCTATAACCACCCTTGACCCTGGCGACATCATTGCTACAGGCACCAACCACCAGGGTCTCGGCGCCATTCAGGACGGAGATGTCATCGATATGGAGATACAGGGTATGGGCAGGCTAACCGTCAGCGTACGGGATGACCAGAAGCGTGAATGGCCACGCGACGTAGACCAGCGTTTCGCAGATAGAATGGCGGGACGGGCCTAGCTTGCACCTCAGCACCGTTCTCTTTGACTTCGACGACACTCTCGTGGACTCACTACAGGCGCGTGTGAATGCACTTGCCTCGGTTTTCAATTGTGCAGGCATAGATAGGGATCCTGAAGCATTCATGCTCGGGCTGAAAGGTCGTCAACTGAAATATGCGTTAGATGACCTAGAGGCGCGGGATGGGCGCAATCTGGGGCTTTTCGAAGGGTACAGAAGCGCCTACTGGGGCAAAGCGCCGGGCACAATCAAGCTGCTTCCAGGTGTGGCGGAGATGCTTCAAGATCTGCACCATAGAGGCCTCAAACTGGGGATAGTGACCCAGAAGGGACGTAACGTTGAGATAGACGGCCGGCGGGCCGGCGCCTGGCACGAGATGGCAGAGCTAGGCATCCAGCATATGTTCTCCACTATGGTAGGCTTTGAGGACGTGACCCGTTACAAACCTGACCCTGAAGGAATATACATAGCGCTGGACCAGCTCCAGGCGGAAGCCGCAGCTTCGATATTCGTGGGCGACGGCGCCGCCGACATAGAAGCGGCACTGGCTGCAGGGTGCTGGAGCTGTCACGCTGTCTGGGGGGTTCCGCAAGCACAGCGCGTTCTAGACGGCGTGAGGCCGCATGCGGTGGCGGAATCACCCCAGTTGTTCCTTGATCTCGTTTCCACATTTAGTCAGGAGGTCGTGAGGCATGGCTGAAGAGTCCAAAGAGCAGCCCTACAAACGAGGCATGGTGGTAGTAGCCCACCCGGATGACGCCGAGTTCGGTTGCTCTGCAAGCGTGGCTAGGTGGATCAGAGAAGGCATCGAGTTCGTCTACGTCCTTTGTACCGACGGCAGCAAAGGCACCTCCGACCGCAACATCACGTCAGAACAACTGGTTGAAATACGAAAGCAGGAGCAGATAAATGCGGGCAATGTCCTTGGCCTTAAGGACGTGGTCTTTCTGGGTTATCCCGACGGTTATCTACAGCCCACTCTCGACCTGCGCCGCGACATCGCCCGTGAGATACGCCGGTTCCGTCCCGATATCCTCATCACAACCAGCCCCACGCGTACACTGACCGGTACCGGCTACCTGGGCCATCCCGACCATTTCGCGGCGGGCGAAGCCGCGCTATCCGCCGTCTACCCGGCCGCACGCGACCACCTGACCTTTCCCGAACTGCTGGAACAGGGTTTAGAGCCTCACAAAATACGTGAGATCCTGATCATAGGACACGATATATCCAACAAGTGGGTAGACGTCACTTCCGGTATTGACATTGCAATTCAGGCGCTGCTGGAGCACAAGAGCCAAGTCGGCGCCGGAGCCGGGGAACGCATGAGAGAGTGGAAGCACCAGGCAGGCAAAGAGCACGGAATGGAATACGCCGAGGGCTTCAAGAGCTTTACGTTGTCCTAGCTCAGTTGCCTAATCGACGGCCTTGTTGCGGGCGCGATCCGCCCGTATCCGCTCGTAGTCCTCACGTCTCCAGCGATATGGCAGGCTGACAACCGTCCCCGCTTCTCCGGCCGTTTCCAGAACGTTCAGTGCATCTTCCAGTATCACTCGGTGCTGGTCGGCATTGTTCGGCTCACCCATGGGCCGGCCAAATGGGAATCGGACGTGGGCAACGCGAGGGGGATGAATCTTCTCCGCCATCTCCTTGTACATCATGACAAGCACTGTGGGGATGCCCTCCGCTTCTATTGCCCTTGCTATCAGTCCGCCGGACCGGTTGCACACCGGTCAGGTGGACGTGAGCACCACAGCCTGAACGCCATCGGCTTTCAGGCGTTTCGCCACTTGGGGAGCGGTCTCAGTGCTGAGCAGGTCGGGACGTTGTATATACCCCATGAACGAGTAGTTGGTGCTTGCAAGACCCCCTATAACCCCCTCCTGCTCCAGCTCCACCATCCTGTCCAGCGGGAAGATGCAGTTGACGTCCTCACGAGGCCCGGAGAGGTCGTAATGCAGGTGAGCCACGCGCAGTTCATTGCGTGGAACATCCTTTGGAATCGCCCGCCAAGACCAGTCGCCCTGGCCTTCCGGCCCGTCCGTCTGGTAGGGATCTTGACCCTCTACGTAAAAGCCACCCGTGGTGATCAAGGCGAACTTAGCCTCGTTCAGCGGCACCGTAACCGGCGACCATGGTATTCCTTCTACATCGACGCCGCGGGCCCGTGCTCCGGCCAGGGATCTGCCGCGTTCTTCCCATTCCTCCAGGTAGTCCCATAGCGCTGCGGCGTCTCCGGTTTCCCTGCTCTCAACGGCCTTTTGCAGCAGTCCGTTGAGAAACTCCGCCTGCTCGTCCTCGCTCATGTGCGTGCCCACGTAGCGGATGAAGGAAAAAGCTGCCGTATTTGCGGGTGTCCTCAGTATCTGAGCCAGAAGCGCTTTAACGTTTGTTGATAGCTCCGTCATGTCACCAGCCCAAGCCAGGATGCCTCATCATTTTAGCCAGAAGGTCTAACGGCGTAAACCATTCTTACCATGGCTTGCATTCGGCCAAAGACGGTGCGCCGTCCAGCCCACCGCGATCTATCGATTGACCGCCGTTGGCCCCACTCATGATGCTAAATCAACGGCGCCACTCGGCGATGTTCCACAATTCACTGTCCCAGCCATTGATTCGAACGCCCCTGAGGGTGTCCAGGTGAGCGGAAACGATGCCCCGGTTCACCAGGGGTATCTCGTAGTAGCCCTGTACCAGCATGTCGTTCATGCGTTTGACAAGGTCGGTGCGGTCAGAGCCGATGGGGGTGTGGGAAAGCTCCTCGACCAGTTCATCGAACTCAGGATTGCAAGCCCGGGCGATGTTGCTTCCACCCCAGTTGTTGGCACGGACCGGGACCTCGCCGCAGGTCAAGCCAAAAAGATATTGCTGGGGGTCGATGTCCGGGCCGGTGGCGTACATCTGGACGTCGGCGAAGAATCGGGAGTAGACCGCCTCCTTGTCTTCCACGGGATCACCCCCGAAGAAGACAGCGGCGTCGTGGTGGATTATCTCAGCCTCGATTCCGATCTGGCGCCACCAGCCCTGGACGAGGACCTGGGTCTCCTGGCGGACGTCGTTGGTGGAGGTCTGGTAGCTGATGCGCAGGGGAACGCCGTTGTATTCGCGGATACCGTCACCGTCAGTGTCCAGGACGCCGCTGTCGTCGAGGAGCCTGTTGGCGCCTTCGATGTTCTGGGCTATACAGCCGTCGTTGGCAGTGGAAACGTAGGTCGGAGGGCCGACGATGAGGTTGCAAGCGGGCTCGCCGGCAGAGCCGTAGAGACGCTCAGATATGAGTGCGCGGTCTACAGCCATGGACATGGCCTGGGCGATTGGCGTAAAGGTCAGCAGGGGATGAGGGTTTCCGCCTGCCAGGTACTCAAAGCGGTCCTCGCCGAGGGCGCGGTCGGGGTTGGTCTGGTTCAATACTATGCGCTCCACCAGGCTGGAGAACGCGGATACGACCTTCCCTTTGCCCATGGCTTCCATGTTGGCGAGGGCCGTGGGGTCTATCTGGAGATTCCAGGCGTAGTCGGCTTTGCCGTACTCCAAGACAGCCCTGGGCTGCGGACAAGGCATCGCCGCCACCCTGGAGGACAACGCGGTCAAAGTAGGGCGTCTCGCCGTAATAGTGGGGGTTGCGCTCGTAGACGGCCCTTCTCATCGGGCATGAACTCGACTATGCGGTATGGCCCCTGACCAAAGGGGGCGTAGTTCTCCTTTTCACATGCTGCGGCGGCAGCGCCAACGCAATCGGCGAACTGGGCCCTACTAAGGATTGGGACGCCAGTCCCAACGAAGGCGGTATAGGGATACGGGGTAGCGTCGTGGAAGGTGACTCTCACGGTCAGGTCATCCAAGGCTTCTATAGAGGTTACGTCGGCGAAGGCGCTGGTAGCTGTACATCCTGTGGCTTGGTCGGTGCAGTAGCTCCAGGTGAAGACCACGTCATGGGCGGTAAGGCCGCTGCCGTCAGACCACTTGAGCTCGTCCCTGAGCTTCCAGGTGATGGAATTCAGGTCAGGGGAGATGCCCCCGTTCTGTAGGGTGGGAATTTCGGCGGCAAGCGCCGGCACTAGAGCGCCGTCTGGATTGTACTTGGCCAGTGGTTCCAGGGTGATAGCTCCCGCGTCTCGGTCCTTGAATCCACCCGGAAAGATAGGGGTTGGGAATGGAAGGAGCCTGCCAATAGACCAGGGTTAGTGTCCTGTCGTTTTCGGCGGACTTTCCGGGTAAGGCAGGCAGCACTTGGTACCATCCTGAGCCAAAGAGCAGGCCGTCCCTCCTTACCACCCAGGCATGCTTGTACTCCTGGTTTCCGGTCGCAGGGTTGAGGAAGATGTAGTCCACCCACAGCCCCTGCTCAGTGGCTTCTAGCATGACGTCCCCGAAGCGGTATCCGGCGCTGTCCACGCCCAGGTCTCCCTTCAGATCCATGCCCAGCAGGTCCTGGTTTGCGTTGGCTATCAGCTTGTCGTCTTCGTCGAATATGAAGACGTACCACTCACCCTGCACACTCTCGGGGGAGTTGTAGTATTCCAGGGTAGCCGGCAACCCCTCCTCTTCGTAGAGCTCCAGGGCATCCACTACCAGACCGACCGTGAACTCTCCATGGTCCACCATATGGGTTTCGTCGTTGTCGGAAGCGGGGGAGAGAAGAGCAACTATGGAGACTATCAGGGCTGCGGCGGCCAGCACAACGGCGAGTCCGCCAAGGACTAAGGGTGTGCGCTTGATTATTTCCATACGGCATCAGCAAGCTAGAGTCCTTTCACATCTGCCCGGCAAGAAGTGCTTGCAGGCAGGGTTAACATCCATTCCTACGCAGATCATTATACCCGCCTTGTACATTCCATAGGAGAGGGCCACAGCACCGCAGAATAAGCAACCATAGCCATTACCGTGCCCAGACTTTGTGATAAAATAGACACTGTAGGCTTCCAGCCATAGGCCCGGGGCCAGAAATCGCTTACAAGAATCTATAAGTTCTCTTTTTTCCTTCGCCTCAGGAGGGTACCACGCTTGCTCCGCAGTCTCGCGCGCCGGAAGCTACGAACCTCGCTGACCATCCTCGGCATTGCCGTAGGCATTTGGACCCTTATTGTCATGAGCGCCATGGCCAACAAACTAACCGCCATAGTGGACGTCGGCTCCACCTACTTCGACAACAAGATCATGGTCAGCGATGTGACGAATCCCGCGTTTGGTTTCGGCCTTACCCCCATGCCCGTCAGCGTGGCTGACCAAATTGCCCAAATCTCGGGAGTAGCGGTTGCAGCGCCGCGGGTGCAGTTCCTCCTTGACCCTGATGACAGTGGTTCCGGCTTTGTCTCGCCGGACTTTGTCGTCGCTTACACATCCGGCTTTGATCAAGGGTACGAGACATTCCGGACAGAGATTTCCCAGGGACGGGAGACCACGCCAGCGGATGAGGGGCGGCAAGTCGTCGTTCTGGGCGCAGATATAGCCCGGAAGTTTGATAGTCATCCCGGCGGCACCTTTGACATACGAGGTGTCCCATTTGAAGTCATTGGCGTGATGGAGCCGACGTTGACGTTCTTTGACACGACCGCTGTGATCCCTTGGACCGCCGGGCAGGAGCTGCTGGCCCGTGACAGAGCTATAACATCGGACGCGAACCTAGCTGACCAAGAGCTGACGTCTATGGTGATCGTGTATCCAGAAGCAGAGGCCGACGTAGACTCCCTGATTCAGGCCATTGAAACGAGCTTCCCGGGATTACGGGCGTCTTCCGGTGAAGACTTTGACGAGCAATTTGGGTCCACGATCGCCATCTTCAACGCGATCATTCTGAGTGTGGCGTTGATCAGCGTGGTGGTTGGAGGTCTTTCCGTGATCAACACCATGACTATAAGCGTCGCGGAGCGCACCCGGGAAATCGGCATCAAGCGGGCGATCGGCGCGACACGGGGTAGGATCATGCGAGAGCTGGTTTGGGAAGCCGGAGTCATGGGCTTTGTTGGCGGGTTGACCGGACTGGGCCTTGCTGGCCTTGTCGTCTACTTCGCCAACGACGCTGGCCAAGTCTCCGGGATCATCCTTTTCCGGTTGACTCCATGGATTGCGGCCCTTGGCGTGACTTTCTCGACAATCCTTGGAGCACTAGCCGGTGTGCTTCCCGCCTGGAAGGCAGCCCGACTGGACCCCGTGGAAGCGCTGAGGTACGGCTAGGAACGCTACATGGACTTTTTGGAAGCGCGCAATCTCCACAAGACGTACCGGCTAAACCGCAACAATGTCGTGCGCGCTCTTCGTGGCGTTGACATTTCAGTGGAGGCCGGCGAGATGGTGGGCATCATGGGACCATCCGGCTGCGGCAAGAGCACGCTGATGCACATCCTAGGTCTGCTGCATTCGGCTGACCAGGGAACGAGTCCGCCGCCGACCCTGGTGATCGGCGGCAACGACGTCACAGGGCTGAGTGACCGCGAGCGCACTCAAATGCGCGCGAAACAGATGGGCTTTGTGTTTCAAACGTTCAACCTGGTGCCAACCCTGACGGCACTGGAGAACGTCGCGCTTCCCGCCGAGTACGCGGGCTGGCACCGGCGTGAGGCCAGGGCCGCGGCGGCGGAAGCTATCAAGCTAGTGGGTTTAGAGAAACGCTCGACGCACAAGCCTATGGAGCTGTCAGGGGGACAGCAACAGCGCGTCGCCATAGCACGGGCGCTGGTCACGAAGCCCGCACTCCTGCTGGCGGACGAACCTACCGGGAACCTCGACTCGGAAAACACGAAAGAGGTCATGGCTCTCCTCCAACGGTTCAACCGAGAGCTTGGGCAGACGATTGTCCTGGTAACCCACGACACGAGAGTGAGCGATGTGTGCAGTCGCGTGCTAACCATGTCCGACGGCGTGATAACGAACGTAAAATCCTGCCAATAGCTCTACGAGACTCCGTGGGTCGGTGGCGCATGAAGAACAACCGGCGCCTTCTTGGCTTGTCGGAGGTCAGGGCTCTGTGTACAACTCAGTATCCGGATGGAACTGGAACCATCCGAACCAGAACGACATGTGCGTGGGTATCCGCGCGAGCTTCTCCGATTCGTCTGCCGTGTTGACCAGAAACTCCTCGGTCACCTGCCATGCCCCCCCGTCGTCGTCCACTATCACGGACGGTATGCCGGATTGCCTGTCGTCGTTCGACTGCAGCTTGAACGACCTATCGCCGCGGTAGTAGGCCCTCGCGCCCTCGCTTGTGGCCGACCCCAGCACCAGTATCTCCTCGCCTCCCACCACATCGTTAACTATGCGGCTCCTCCGCAGCGCTTCTGAGGGGTAGGCCTTGTAGCTATCGTTTAGCTGTACCCCTAGCACTACATCCTTTGTTTCAAGCCGATCATCCCGACGTGGGACTGGGAACATGGTCTCAGGCGAGTTGAAGTATCTGTAGTAGATCGCCTGCGGGTCCTCCTCAGGCACGTAGAATTCGGCGGGATACAGGCCCGTCTCCTGGGCCAGCACTGTAGTGTCAGGATGAAGCTCCAGCCACTCCAGCCACGTCGTGAGAACAACCGGGAAGAAGTCGAGCTTTATGCCCGAATCCCACAACGGCCCTATAACGGGCTCCCTAGTGAGCTGGTTCCACAGCGAGTTGGTCAGCCGGTCGTACATGACCTTGTTGCTTCGGTACAGCATCCCTGACGTGCCGAAGGTGGTTGGCTCCCCGTTGATCCTAGCGGAATACACGATTCCGCTGCCGCAGAGCGTTCAGTAAGCCAGGGCAATGGGTTCGCCCCCCAACACGTCATTAGCCATTTCATGGGCGTTCACAATGCGGAGCGGGTACGCCCTGTGCTCTTCGTTGATGGACACGCCAAAGACCCGGTCACCCGGCAGCAAATAGTCCTGCTCGCCCGCTGAAACGACCGGGGCGCTCTGAAGATCCGGGATTCCGTCGGGCCGAACGCCTCCCCACACTATTTCGAATACGTTTATTCGCGAGCCTTGCGCTGCGGGCTCCAGAAAATCGGCGAATCTGGGGTCTATCAGGCTCATCAGCTCGCTCTTCCACTGCACGTACCCATCGGGCGGATCGTACCCGTCGGCGTTGTTGCCCAACCACTCCATCCACTCATCCCAGGCGCGGTAGTTACTCCTCAACTCCTGGCCCGTTATCGCCGAGATGCCCCCGTCGAGCTCCTCTATTATGTCATCGTCCCCAAAGAAGAAGCGAAGCACCTCTATCATTACTGGGACCATCGACTTGTCTTTATGGAAGATAGCGAGTGCGATGGCCTCGTGCGTGTCGAAGGGATCATGGTCCCGGCCAGAGAAGAGCCGGAACATGTTCTCGGTGGAGTCGTAGTCCGTAGCAGGAATCGGTGCAGCCGTCGGGGTCTGGGTAGGTGAAGCCGTCAATGCCTCCTTGGTTGGCACGGTGGGCTCTTCCGTACCGGAGCAGGCAACAGTAACAGTCGCCATAAGACTAGCCGCCAGCAGTCCGAAATAACGCAAGAGCCTACTCAAAGTTTTCCTTCCCGAAAGTCCAATCTAACCCCAACAGTTGTAACTCTCCATTATATTGCATGCGACCCGATTATCCACCTCTACCAATTCCGCTTTCGTAGTATCATGGATTGGGTGCGATATGCCAAAGAATCCCAAGACGATAGTCGAGGAAGGCTACGACCAAGTAGCCGAGGCCTACTCACGCCTTGAGGGCGACAGGGAGTGGCCCAGGATGAAATGGCTGGAGAAGGTCCTAGTCAGATTGGACCCAGGAAGCGCGGTCCTTGACCTGGGCTGTGGGTCCGGCGACCCGGCGGACATTGAGATAGCCAGGCTTCATAAGATTACCGGCGTGGACATATCCGGTGTTCAAGTAGAACTGGCACGTCGGAGCGTGCCCCAAGGGAAGTTCATCCACGGAGACCTTGGAGCGCTGGACTTTCCTAATAGGTCTTTCGATGCCGTGGTGTCTTTCTATACACTGGAGCACCTTCCTCGAGAGCAGCATGGAGAAATACTCAAACGCATCCACGGTTGGCTGCGGCCGGGTGGTCTGCTGCTGTTTAGCCATGAAGCTGGCGACATGAACGATGTCACCGGTCAGTGGCTTGGCGTTCCGATGTTCCTCAGCGTATTTGATCCCAAGACGATGAGGGGGCTTGTCCAGGACGCCGGTTTCGAGCTTGTTGAGACGGAGATCGAAAGCCAGTTGGAGCAGGGGCGAGAAGTACCCTACCTTTGGATACTAGCAGCGAGACGGTGACCTCGACCAGCCAGATCACACTGCCAGCGGCAATCTGAACAGTGTGCTCATCGCCTCTAACTTGACGCCAGCTTGCTCCACTCCTATTGTGTAAACATGTCGCTTTCCCACACCACAGAGGACTCGTCGCCCACCATCGAAGTGCGCGGCCTATGGAAGTCGTACGGCGACGTGGAGGCCGTGCGCGGCATAGACCTGAGCGTATCCAGGGGAGAAGTGTTCGCCCTGTTGGGCCCCAACGGCGCCGGGAAGACGACGACGGTCGAGATACTTGAGGGGCATCGCAACCGGACCGCCGGCGAGGTCTCGGTTCTGGGCCACGATCCGGGGCTCAACGACCGTGCTCTCAAGCAGCGGATCGGCATCGTGCTGCAGACGACGGGCGTGGAGCCGTACCTGACTGTCGAGGAGACGATAGACCTGTTCCGCGGATACTATCCCCACCCGCTGCCGCTCGAGGAGATCCTGGACACGATAGGCCTGCGCAAGCAGCGCCGCACTCCAGTGCGGAGGCTGTCCGGGGGCCAGCAGCGGCGGCTAGATGTAGCGATCGGCCTTGCGGGAGACCCGGAACTGCTGTTCCTGGACGAGCCTACGACGGGTCTGGACCCCGCGGCGCGGCGCGGGGCCTGGGAGATGGTCGGCAACCTCCGGTCTCTCGGCAAGACGGTCGTGCTAACGACTCACTACATGGATGAGGCCGAGCATCTGGCCGACCGGGTGGCGATCATCGTGCAGGGGGAGATCGTTGCCGAGGGGACACCGGGAGAGTTGATGCATAGAAGCGGTTCTACGATCATCCGGTTCAAGGCCCGGCCCGGTGCCAGTGTCCCGCCCGAAGACCTGGGCGCGGAGAGCGCGGGCGACGACGGCCGGTACACTATCACGACGGGTACGCCGACCGGCAGCCTGCACCAACTCACTGGCTGGGCCCTGGAGTGGGGAATCGAGCTGGAGGGGCTGGAGGTATCGGCACCGACCCTGGAGGACGTGTTCATCGAACTGGTCGGAGCCACTGAGCGGGGGGATGGGGAAGAGTGAACTCCCTCGCGCTCGCATTAAGGCAGGTCCGGTACGAGAACAGGGCCTTCTGGCGCAACCCTCTGTCGGCGTTCTTCGTGTTCGTCTTCCCGTTGATGTTCCTTGTCATCTTCAACCTTCTGTTCGGCAGCCGTGAGCTGGTCCTTCCGGGAGGGACGACGAACACGTCCACCTTCTACGTACCGGCGATAGTCGCGATGTCGGTGATCTACACCTGCTTCAACAACGTGTCTATAGGCGTATGCTTTGCCAGGGACCAGGGGCTGCTGAAGCGTATACGCGGCACGCCTCTGCCCGGCTGGACGTTCCTGTTCGGAAGGATCGTGCACTCTGTACTCCTGGCCGTCCTGCTTGTCGCTATCGTGACGGCGGCCGGGGCGCTGTTCTACGGCGTGGACGTGCCCACCAACACGATGCCGGCGTTCCTCTTGACACTCGCGATCGGCGCCGCCACCTTCTGCGCGCTGGGGCTGGCGATTACGGCGGCCATTCCGAACGCGGAAGCCTCTCCCGCCGCCGTGAACGTGCTGATACTGCCGCTGCTGTTCATATCCGACATCTTCATCCCACTGGAGGACGCGCCCGCCTGGCTCACCACCTTCGCAGACATCTTCCCCGTGAAGCACTTCTCGTCGGCGATGCATACAGCGTTCAATCCGTTCGAGACGGGCACGGGCTTCGAGTGGGTTGACCTGCTGGTGATGGCCGCGTGGCTGGTCGGCGGGCTCGTGCTCTCGGTCCGATTCTTCTCGTGGGAACCCCGCCGATAGCAGACCGACTGGATGTCACCGCAGGCCACAGAGAAGCCATAGACTCCCTCACGTGCAGCCCTTCGTCGTCCTTCTCTTGTTGACCTTATCGACGAACCACATCGGCACGGAAATGATACCTGCGCGAGCCAGGATACGCGGTCAGCGAGCGGTAGAGGTGGTATGCCGTCTTCCGTTTGCGGGCGGTCTGGCCCCGTGCTATATTTGAGTTGACGGCTTGGGAATACCGAGATAAAAGCCGCTTGGATGGCTGAGATGGAAACCGAAAGCCGGAAACGTCTCGATCTCCTGCTGGAGGACATCGAGGCTCTGAGTTCAGAGCAGGTCGGATACCCTTGCAACCAGGATTTCGACTACTCGGAGCTGTGGCCATTCCTCCAGTACAGCGCCAACAACGTCGGGGACCCCTTCCACGACAGCAACTTCCGCGTCAACACCCACGAGATGGAGCGCGAGGTGATCAACGCCTTCGCCGATATGATGCACCTGGAACGGAGGGAGGCCTGGGGCTACGTCACCTCCGGCGGCACTGAGGGCAACATGTACGGCCTGTACATGGGGCGGGAGATCTACCCGGACGGCGTGGTGTACTTCTCCCAGGACACCCACTACAGCGTAGTAAAGATCCTGCGACTGCTGAAGGCCCGCAACATCATGATCAGGAGCCAGGCCAATGGCGAGATAGACTATGACGACCTCTACGAGAGCATCCGCATCAACCGCGACGTGCCGGTCATCTTCATGGCGAACATAGGCACCACCATGAAGGGCGCCATAGACGACGTGAGCAGGGTGCGCTCCATCCTCAATGATCTTGCCGTGACCAACTCCTACATTCACGCGGACGCCGCCTTAAGCGGCATGATACTGCCCTTTGTGGAGGAGCCGCAGCCCTACGGGTTCGATGCCGGGTTCGACAGCGTGGCGATCAGCGGGCACAAGATGATAGGCTCTCCGCTCCCCTGCGGCATAACCCTCACCAGGCGCGAGTACGTTTCGCGGGTCGCCCGCTCTATTGAGTACGTGGGTGTCCTGGACACCACCCTGACCGGCTCCCGCAACGCCATCACGCCGCTCATTATCTGGTATGCCCTGGAGAAGCACGGGCTGGGTGGCTTCAAGCGGATTGTGAATGAGTGCCTGGACAAGGCTGAGTACGCAGTCACGCGCTTCAGGGACAGCGGCATACCGGCCTGGCGGAACAAGAACTCGGTCACCGTCGTTTTCCCGAAGCCGTCAGCGCAGGTCGTCCGCAAGTGGCAGCTTGCGCCCTACGAGGACATCGCCCACATGCTGACCATGCCGCAAGTGACGCGCGAGACCATAGACGCGGTCGTGGACGATTGCCTGAATCTGTAGCATCAAGAGAAAGGTGGAGATAAACACCCATATGTCCAGAATCATAGTTATGGCAAAGAACGAGGTTGGCGTTATCGCCGACATCAGCCGGGTCCTGGCCGACAGCGACATCAACATAGAGACCATTAGCACCGAGGCCCTCGACGATAAGGGCACTATTGCACTGACCACCGACAACTACGACGGGGCGCTGCGCGCGCTGACTAACGCCGGGTTCAAGACGGTCACGGACGACTCACTACTGGTGAGCCTGCGGGACGAGCCCGGGGCCTTGGCAAAGGTGGCAGAGAAGCTCAAGCAGGGCGGCGTGAACATCCAGAGCCTGCACATAGTCGACCGCCGCGGCGATTACACTACGGTCGCTATACTGACCGACGACCGGGCAAAGGCGGAGGGCCTGCTGGACAAAGAGTCCATACTTTAGGTCTATCCGCGCCGGAAGTCTTTGGCAGAACCTTACCTTTCCCTAGCTTACGGGGTGCTTTTGTGGCTGCCGCGCATAGGTCCTCTTAGAGTGGGCCTTTTTTTGACGATAGACAGAGTGGTCTTGGAGGTGTGATTGGCATCAAAGAACTGTAGATCTTCAGCGAATCGAACCGCCAATCGCCTTCTGAACCATTTATTTGTGACCTGCTCCAAACCTCGCCATCCAAATTAGGACTGCACTTAGCGTGGAGTGCATTGAGTGAGCAGCCATTCAATTCTCTAGAAGGGTCATGACGTCAATAAACAGGAAAAGCCGTAGTGAGTTCATTCGAGAACCGAAAGCAACCTGGCGACCGTGTCGAACAGCGTGGCCTTTCAGCCTATTCTCCCCATGAAGCCGGACATGTTCCTTATCGAAATCTACAGACGCGAACATTGAGTCCTCCACATACTCTATTAGGGCATTCACCCCCGCATACGTTCTGATATCAAGAAGAGAATATGGAGTATCGCTTAGGGCTGTCACGATAATTTTTCTGGTTTCGCCTTTGACCTGTGGGAGAAGTTTGTGTTTCTTGACATAGTCGGCCGCAATTCCTTCCAGATGAATCAGCAACCCTGGCACTGATAAGTTATAGAATCCTTTTCGGTGAGCCCACAACGCTTCCTCGATGACCTTCAAACGTTTCTTGAACAACGAGTTCTTCCGGCATCTTCAAAGATTTCTTCGAGCCGTCTCCAGTCGTCTTTAGCATAGTAGCCAGACACCACACTGTGAACTGTACCAGAGCTCGCACCCGCCTCGTATAGACGTACGATCTTGCCAACAAGTTCCTCCGACATTGATGGAGCTAGCCAGAGGCTATAGTGGATAAATGCACTGCGAACCCTCGATGCTTCACCAATTCGCTCTGCTAGCTCCCTAATGGGAAGAAGTGCCTCCGAAAGTACGTGGTTGATTGAGAAAGAGAGTCGATTGATTGCCGCTTGGAATTGAGCACTCATCCGAGCGAATTGCTCCGCCCAAGCTGACGAGGTAATGGCCTGTATGGCTTGAACTACTGCCGATGAGTCAATTGCCCTAGCCAACTGTCTGTAACCTGCGTCGAATACCTGCAATTGACTACGGATGCTATCCGCTATCGTGGGCGTTGGAATGTTCAGTGTCATGCCAGCAAGTAGACGCGATATCTCCGGGCTTTTCAATGAATCTACCATCTGTGAATGCTGGCGGAGCGAATCAATGATGGATGGGGAAACACCGTATAACTTAGCAGCCGGAGCCTGCCTCATCATCTGTTTTTTTGACGTCTGACTTTCTACAGAATCTTGTTCCATAACTATACTGGACAGGGGAAAAGTGGGCCCGGCTGGATTCGAACCAACGACCAATCGGTTATGAGCCGACCGCTCTGCCACTGAGCTACGGGCCCGTAATGACGCTGGCTTTCATGATTGCTCAACCAGACGTGGCTTGTCAACGCTGAATCTCAGCGCTTGCCAAACAGATCTCACCCACATATCCCATGGTTATCGACGAGACCTGAAGCAGACCAACAAGGCAGAAGGTCAGGAGGCGCTGAAGTTCTTTATCGCTTCCAACGACTCTTCGGCGTGTTGTTCCATGCTTTGAGCATCCTGGACGATGTGTCTGATCACGCCCTCTTTGTCGATGACGAAGGTGACTCGGCCATCGCCTATGGTCTCCTCATTGAAGACTCCGAAAGCCCTGGCAGCTTCGAACTTGGGGAAGTCGGATACCAAAGGGAACTCAAGCTCGCAGTGCTCGGCGAAGGCACGCTGAGACGGTGCGGCGTCAGTGCTTGCACCCAGGACCTGGGTGTCCAGCCGCTGGAAGTCCGAGAGCAGGCTCTGGAACTTCCGCAGCTCCCGCTCTCAGCCGCCGGTGAAAGCCCTGGCGTAGAAGGCAATGACAACGTTCTGCTTGCCTTTGAAATCCGCCAGCCTGATTTCCTGACGGTCCCCAGTAGTGAACCCAACGTTCGGGGTATGGTCACCTATGTTCATAACTGCACCTCGTGAGCTTTGCTAGTGAGCGCTCAGGCTATATGCCGAGCGTTTTCCTGTATTCGGGATCCCAGTAGCCGTATACACCCTTGGACACCATATCGTCAAGGCTGCTTGTTGGGATTGGACGCTTATCAGCCGGGCCATCGGCGGTCACGCTCTCTTCTATCAGCTTCTGGTACGCCTCCTCGGAATGGCCAAGCTCTTCTACTATGTAGCGGTGGTTGCCCTCGCCGAGCTTGGGACCAGGACCCTTTATGGAGACCGGTGTGTTGCTCAGCTTCCAAGGCCGACCCATGAGCACCCGCGTGCCCAGGGTGGGATCGTCCGAGGTCACTTTCTCCAGGAAGCCGCGCTTCCAGTAATGCACATTGGTGTTCATATCGCGGGAATCCATAACGGGCCCCGCGGGTACACCAGCGTCCTGCAACTTTTCCATCACATCCCACTTGCTATGCTTCTTAGTCCACTCTTTGATGACATCGTCAAGCTCATCGTGGTGCTTCCAGCGATTCAAGTGGCCAATGTACTTGGGATCGTCCACCAGGTCTTCCCTACCCACGGTGCGGCAAAGCGCTTCCCACTCCTGGTCGTCGCGCACACAGAGCACGGCCCAGTCGTCTTCACCCGCGCAGGGGTAGCAGCCCTGGGGAGCGAACCAAGGATGGCGATTCCCTATGCGCTTGGAGTCATCCTTGCCGTTGGCTATCCAGTCCATGATGAACTCGCTGATGTGGAACACGCCCAGCTGATACATGCCAATGTCCACCCACATGCCCTTCCCCGTCTTCTTGCGGTGCCTGAGCGCCATGGAGAGAGCAAACAGACACGTCCACGAGGCCACAAAGTCCACGTAGGACTGACCTACCTTGGAGGGAATATCTCCGTTGTATCCGGTGAGGTGGGTCAGGCCATGGGTGGCCTCCTGGGACGTGGCCACTGCGGGATAATCTGAGTATGGGCCTTTGCCGTGACCGTATCCTGTGTTGGACATCATGATGATGTCAGGCTTCATCTCCTTCAGCTTGGGCCAGTCCATGCCCCAGTTGCGGGTAACCCTGGGCGTGAAATTCTCCATGAACACGTCCGCCGTGAGCACGATCTCCTTCAGAACCTTGAGTCCTTCAGGGTTGCGCAGATCAAGCACCATGGACTTCTTACCGCGGTTCACCACGTGGAAAGTAGGGGTGCGATTCCATGGGTCGGCGCCGGGGTCGTTCTCGGGGTAGGCGCCGGAAAGCATACCGGTGCGTATAGGCTCAACGCGAGTGGGGCCCTCTATCTTGATTACCTCAGCGCCAAGATCGGCCATTACCCCTGCCGCATAGGGGAACGCGAAGATAGCGGAGGTGTCTACTATTCTGATTCCTTCCAATGGCAGTCTACCCATTCTTAGCTCCTTAGGTTCTACGCGTGCGAGTGCGTCTTAGATGATGTTCAGCTCACGGAGTCTTATAAGGTCCTCCTTAGAGTAGCCCATTGTCTCCGTATAGACCTCTTCATTGTGCTGGCCCAGTAGAGGCGCGGGCATCTTCTGCTGGAACGGGGTCTCCGATATATGGAAAAGCCTGAACGGAATCTTGGTCTTGCCTATGACGGGGTGGTCTACATCCTGGTAGAACTCCCTGGCGGCAAGCTGCGGGCAATCCATCAGGTCCTCCGGACCCTGCGATATTCCGAACAGCATGCCGTATTCCTCTGATGCCGTCTTGAACATCTCTTTCATGGTGCGGTCTTTGACGGCATCCACAATGATGGCGTCGAACTCTTCACCGTGATCCAAACGCTGGACCGGGTTGGCGAACCGCTCTTCCGCCATCTCAGGCTTGCCATAGAACCGCACCTGATCGTCCCAGGTGGCCCTGGCGCCGGTCTGGCTCACAAAGTAGCCGTCTTTACAGGGCATAATCTGGGTGTACATGGTACCCTTGGGACTGCGACGCCCCTGGACCGCTCCGCTGAAGGAGAACAGGGGCTGGTTCACCACCAGGGACGCGTTCACAGCCTCTTGAACGGAAACGTCTATGTGCTGGCTTTCGCCATCGAAGTCCCTGGCAAAGAGGGCGAACCCGGTGGCTATGGCTGCATTGAGACCGGCCTCGTACTGCGACTGGAAGCCACCGTGCTTCAGCGGCTCCCTGTCCCTAGTGCCGCTGAAGGCCATGATACCGCCCATGGCGTATGCCACTATATCCTCGCTCTTGTAGTCGCTGTACGGACCGGACTGCCCGAACCCAGATATAGAAGTCAAGATGACCTGGGGGTTCACCTTCTCCAGCTCCTGGAAACCCAGCCCCAGAGATTCCAAATAGCCGGGCTGGTAGTTTTCGATTACTACGTCAGCCCCTTCCACCAGTCTCTTGAGCAACCTGGCCCCGGACGATGTTTCCAGATTAAGGGTGACGCCCCTTTTATTGTTGTTGAGCACAACGTGTATGAGACTCTTTTCCGGGTGGGGGTCGTCGTTGAAAAACGGGCCCATTGACCTCAGCAACTCGCCTCCCGGGGGCTCGACCTTTATCACGTCGGCGCCAAAGTCGGCCAGCAGCTTGGCGCAATAAGACCCTGAGATTCCCTGGCTGATATCCAGAATCTTGATGTCGTCCAGAGCGGCAGGTAACATAAACAGGTACCCCCTGTCATGGATTGATGCGTCGCCGGCGCCACCAGGCGCACTGGTTGAAGATACAGCCGTCTAATCCAACCAGCCTTGCTTCGCTGGGCTACTATATCCAACGGCCAGTGAATTGACAAGCATGGTCATTGACCGCACTGGCCGATAGTCGTATGGTGCAGCCAACGACGACTTCCCTACTAAGGAGCAGGTTCAACTTGCCTGACGACTCCATCGACACACCAGGGAACCCTAAGCGTCCGCCGGCAACACAGGGCATGAAGGAGACCGTTCCACAAAGCTACCGGCGCCGGCCGGCGCGCTACGGGAAAGACCTGACCAAGGGAAGCATACCCCGCAACCTCTGGTGGCTGGCCTGGCCTCAGATGGTGGAAAACGTCCTCAACGTTGTGGACCAACTGGCGGACCTGGTGTGGGCGGGATTCATCGGCGCCAGCACCATTGCCGGGGTGGGCATAGGGCAAAGCTATAAGCAGCTTGTAATGACGGGACGCTTGGGGTTGGACACCGCTATGCGAGCCACAGTGTCCAGGGCCATCGGCGCGGTGAACCCAGCACTGGCCAACCACTTTGCCCTACAGGGATTCACTCTCAGCGCGGGCTACTCTCTAATCATGGTGGTGATTGGAGTATTTCTCACCGTTCCCCTGATGCGCGTGCTGGGTCTCAGCGAAGATATCATTGATTCCGGGTCGCTCTATCTCAGGATCCAGTTCATTGGCACCGGCGCCATGGCGTTCCGGCAGACCAGCGGTTCCGCCCTGGTGGCCTCCGGGGATGCCATAACTCCAATGAAGGCGACTCTGCTGACCAGGGTCACCCACATCGGCCTGACTCCCTTCCTCATCTTCGGGTGGCTGGGTCTTCCCGAAATGGGAATCGCCGGCGCGGCCATGGCCGATGTGCTGGCACAAAGCCTGGGCACAACCTGGAACCTCAACGTGCTGTTCCGCGGCTCGTCACGCCTTCACCTTTCGCTGAGAGGCTACCGGGTAGACTTTCCCGTCATACGCCGGCTGATCAAGATAGGAGCGCCGGCGTCTGTAACGGGAATGGAGCGGTCGATAGCTCAGTTGGTGGTGGTAGGTCTGGCTGCTCAGTTCGGCACATTTGCCGTGGCCGCATTTTCACTGGGACGGCGCACCGAGAACCTGGCGCACCTAGGCAGCGGAGGCCTGGGACGGGCCTCCGGCGTGCTTGTGGGCCAGAACCTGGGAGCGGGCAAGCCGGAAAGAGCCAGGATGACGGTGAAGTGGGCGTTGCTCTTTGTCTTCACCATTGGTCTGGCCTTGACAGTCCTGCTTTTTGCCCTGGCGCCGCTCCTGGTCAAGCTTTTCACCCGCGATGCGGAGCTGGCGGCTCTCGCAACCACCTGGCTGCGCATCCAGGCATTGAGCCTGGTTTTCCTTGGTGCGGGACAGGTCTTGGGACAGTCGTTCAACACGGCCGGGGATACTCTGGCTCCAATGCTGGTCACTCTGCTCAGCATGTGGATGCTGGAGATCCCCCTGGCCCTCATGCTGACCGGTATGACCCACACCTTTGGCCTGTACGGACTGTCCTTTACCCTGCCGGTGCTGGCCCATCTCAACGAGTTCGGCATAGCGTGGGCGGTTGTAGTCGCTATGGTGGCCAGGTTTGGCTTGTACATGCCGTATTTCATGGCGGGCCGCTGGCTGCGGGTCAGCGTAACGTAGCGTCCTAGCCAACCGCGGAGCAATGCTATAAACTAGGGTGTACCCCAGCGGGGGTAGCTCAGTGGTAGAGCCCCTGCCTTCCAAGCAGGCTGTCGCGGGTTCGAGTCCCGTCCCCCGCTCCCACCTGTTGAAGAGACCTCCGCCGCAGCCTTCGTCATACCCGCCAAGTTGGGAAGGTGGATTCACATTTCAAGTGCAACACTCTATCCAAAAATATCTCTGCCGGAGTCCTATAATCGAGACACTTGCGGGGGGTATTATTGTAGGCCTGAATCATTTGCGTAAACCGTTTTTGAGGCAACGCTGCCAAGTCCGTTTTGCGGGGCAGGGTCCGCCGCAGCCGACCGATGGCGTTCTCTACCCCACCCTTCTGCCAGGGAGAGTAAGTATCGCAGAAAAAGGTCTCTATACCCAGATCGTGGAGTTTGTAATGGAGTGCGAACTCGGTCCCGTTGTCGAAGGTGACCGTCCGTCGCCATTCTGGGGGAAACTGACCCAACACTTGGGACATGGCGGCAGCGATGGGCCTGGATGCCTTGCCAGGGGGCCTTAGGGCTATGAGGATGCGGGAGTGGCGTTCGTGCATGGTAAGCACGGCATGGCCATAGGCCCTGAACAGCATCAGGTCGGCCTCCCAGTGACCAGGAGTGCGGCGGTCAGCAGCGCTCTGCGGGCGCTCGGTGATGGGACGACGCTTAGCCATGAAGGAAGCAGGGCTGCCGCCTTTGTGGCCTCTCCAACCACGCTTGGACTTAGCTCGGGGCAGGTAGTGGCGCCAACTGTAGTCCTTCTTGCGAGCAATCTGGCCGTAGATGAACCTGTAGATGCTCTCGTGGGAGATGACTGTACTGCCTGACTCCATAGCCATCCGTCCCGCCACCTGCTCCGGTGACCAGCCCTGCTTAAGCCCAGAGAGCACCTTATCCCGCAGCGCCTCATCTCGCTCCAGTCGAGAACCACGCCAACGCCGGGCATGGGCTTGCTGGTTCGCATACCTGGGCTGGTATCCCTGAGTTCTTGAACCATTGCGCTTCAGCTCACGAGCCACTGTCGATGGCGAGCGATCCAGACTTGCCGCGATTTGGCTGACCGAGTATCCCGAGGCTTGTAGTCGGGCAATTTCACACCTCTCTTCAATGGTGACATGTCCATAACTTTTTCCCATGACAACACCTTAACCAAGTGTTGCACTTCGTTTGTGAGTTTAGGATATACAAGTTATTGATTCCCGTTTCCCTGTTGCGGCAAGGCCAGCTTTGCAACAGAGGCAGGCGGTTTACAGGTAGTGGTACCCTAATAGATAACGTTATAGATAACGTTTGAGGGGAAGAGCATACTTGGACCAATCAGCCAGTTCAGTCACTACCGTCGATAAGAAAACATCCCCCGGCATGGGCCGGGTTGTGAAGCCTCTTCTCATTGGTGCAATGCCCTTGAGGCTGTTGAGCTCTTTCATCCATGGCTTGTATACCAACAGGCTTCTGGCTCAGATCAAGCAGCACCGGCTTCCCCAACACGTAGCCATGATCCTGGACGGCAACAGGCGCTTTGCCAGGCTGCAGGGGTTGAGCGACGTTGCCGAAGGTCACCGCATTGGCGCCGACAAGGCCGGCGAGGTGATCCAGTGGTGCGACGAACTGCAGATACCCGTGGTCACCCTGTGGGGGCTGTCCACTGACAACCTGAAGCGTACCCCGGAGGAGCTTGAGAAGCTGTTCACCTTGGTTGGAGCCAAACTGGACCAGTGGCTGGATCCTGAGAGCAACCCTACCAAGCGGCAAGTCAACGTGATTGGACGCCCCGACGGTCTAAGCGAAGACCTGCGCGACAAGATCAAGCGAGTGGAAGAGATGACGGCATCCACGGGGCCATGGCAGTTGAACATAGCCATTGGCTATGGAGGCCGTGACGAGATACTGGACGCATTGAGGAGACTGCTGCTGACCCGAAATGAGAGCGGAGCCTCTCTATTGGAAGTAGCGGACGGCCTCTCGGTTGAAGAAGTGCGGCAGCACCTCTACGCTCCGCACGTGCCTGAACCCGACCTCATCATCAGGACAAGCGGAGAAGCCCGCTTGAGCGGCTTCTTGCTCTGGCAGAGCGTATACAGTGAGCTGTACTTCTGCGACGCCTTCTGGCCTGCCTTCCGGAAGATAGATTTCCTCCGAGCTTTGAGGAGCTACCAGGGAAGACAGCGCCGCTACGGATCTTGATCTTCAAGTCGGCCCTAACCTCCCGTGTACTTGGGCACCCCCAGACCAAAATCGTTGGTGCTGTCCAGCACCGCCATTGTCTGATGCACGTCCTGCACCAGGTCTACAATGAATCCTTCCTGGCGTATGGCATCCTCCAGCCCAAACTTGGTCATCACCGCTATGGCGTAGGGCCTGTCCCCCAGGAACACGATCCCCGCATCGCAGCGCACCCGTTCCATGCCGCCCGGCTTGTTGGCGACCACCAGGTTGGAGGGAACCGCCCGGTTTAGCGGCGCGGACTTGGGCTTGCTGATGATGCGCAGCACTTGCTCTGCCACTTTGGGAGAGGGCTTGCCCTGATGCAGCATCTCCAGCATGGCAACGAGCTCGTTGGGGGTTGATACGTTCTCATCGCCCCTGTGTATGGCCTCGCTGTCCATCATCTTGCGCCTCAACTTTGTCGCCGTAAGCCCCATCTCCCGCAGCAGCGCGTTGGTAGCCTCGATGCCCGCCCAGTCGATGCACATGTTGGTTGCCGTGTTGTCGGACACGATGATCATCAAAATAGCGACGTCCAACACCGAGACATCAGGCTCGTTTTCCATGTAGTGGAGCACTCCACTACCCGCCCCATGCTTCTCAGGGGTTATCTTGATGCGCTCGCCGAGGTCTATTTCGCCCGCTTCAGCGCGGCTCAATAGCCGAGTCAAGATGTGTATCTTGATGGTGGATGCAGTGGGAAACTCCTCGCCGCCATGCACCGACACCGCATCTCCGCGCGTCAGGTCTTTCACCGAAACTCCGGCTACTCCCGCAAAACCCTCTATCTTGCGAGTCAACCGCTCCTCCAAACGTCCCCATAGCCGCTTGTTGCTCATAGTCTCCTCCTTAGGTCCGGTCTCCGGCAGGATGGTTACTTCCAGGAATTGTTTCCAACGTTATGTCTAGTACAAGGCTAAACGCGCGAACCACTTTTTTGCAAATATGGGAAACAAAGCCGAATTTCGTAGTTTCACGGTAGGTTTTCGTAATGGATGGCGAGGCATGGACAGTGTGCAAGGTGCGATTTTGTGCGACATGGTCATGAGCGCATGTTAGCAGTAATGATAGCTGATGGGGAAGTGGAGGACGGCGAGGGGGTGTATAAGGGGCGGTTCCCTGCTTGCCGGCTGAAGAGGGGTGTAGGGGATACGGCTACGCCTCTATGCTTATCTCATTGCCTGAGATCGGGAAACTCTGCGGTAAGCGATACGCTGACCCTGCCCGGCCTCTCAATTTCCGGTACTCCCTACACAGATACCTTCTTTAGAAGGTGATCGTTCACTAGCAGAGATAATCCACAGCCCCGGCACCAGATGTGGAGGGTGGGAGCGTCTTTGGTATTGAGGCTGAATCAATTGTCTCTACCGCATTGAAAGGGTATATCTCTTCCGTTTCTATTGAGGTCACTGTTACCCCTATTCCTCCCGCGAAGAGGACCTTACCGTCTGGCAGCAGGGTTGCCGAATGACTATAGCGCCGTTCCGACAGACTTGGCCCCGCCGACCAAGAGTTGGTCTTTGGATCGAACACCTTTGTAGTGGAGTAATACTGATAATCAGTGGGGTGATCGCCGCCTGCCAAGAGAACACGGCCGTCAGGCAGCACGGTGAGGGTGGAGAAGACCCGGGCGCCTTCAATACCGTTAGCGCTAGTCCAGGTGTCTGTGGCGGGGTCATAGACCTTGGAGTCGGAGAACACCTCGGAAATCCTCTCGTCATTAAGATGTCTTCCATCCTCTAGCTCCACACGGTCTAGATTACCTTCAGAATCGCAGCTCGATGACCTCATCGCCCTTCCGTGCATTAGCCCCATCACTAGCAGCCTCCCATCCAATAGCCGGACGGCGTTTGTAGGTATGTAGTAGGATTCCACACTGTTGACGGCAGACCAAGTGTCAGAAGCGGAGTCATATATCTGAACAGCGGCACGGGAACCGCCCGGTTCGTCCTCCTCTACTCCGATTGCAATAACCCTCCCTTGGGGTAAAGAAAACAACCACTGGAATAGTGAGAGCTGGTCAGGCGAAGCAGCTTGAAGCCATGTGTTCGTCTGCGGGTCAAGGAAATAGACTTGATTCAAGGTCTCTGGTGCGATATCCGCTTCCGTAGCATTCACATCTACGCCGATCATCATTACACGGCCATCCTCATGCACGACCATGTTGCCAGGCCAAGGAACCAACGGGGGAGCTGGCAGTGGTGTCCACAAGTCCGTCTCCGGATCCAGGATGTATGCAACACCCGTTACCTGCTGTTCTGCGCCATCATCCGCTCCGAGTCCAACAAACAGCACCCTGCCGTCAAAAAGATTGACCACTGAGTGAATAGAGAATAGGTCTTCCTCAAGCTCGATAGAGGACCACGCATCCAAATCAGGGTCATATATTTCAATTGTATTGAGAGGGAACGGGACAATGACGTTGTTGTTAGCTAAACCGTTGAATCCACCGCCTACCAGCACGCGGCCATCGTCTAGCAATAGCGCTTGATGCCCAAAGCGTGGTATCTCCAGGAACGATACCGGGGTGGCTTTGGTATAGGGGGTCGGAGTTGGAGTAGGGGTGGGAGTTGGTGTACGGGTAGGAATTGGTGTAGCCGTAGGCGCGGCTGCTGTAGCCGTAGCTCTAGCAGCTACAAGCTCCTGAAGTAGCTGGTCCTGAAGCGTCAGTGTGGCTAGCGGTGTGGGGGTGGGAGTCGCTGTCAGCGTTGGCGTCGGAGCGTTTGTAGCCTCCACTGTCTGACGCGTCTCAGTCGGCGGCGCAGGCGTGGGATCCTCGCTGCATCCGGACATCAAGAGCACAAGCGCTAAACCCAGCACCGCCGTCCACGCGAGTCTCCACATGCCTAGATGTTTGCTTCCAGTATACCAAGCATCATCATGCCGTCATCCTCCTTGCATCGCGCTTGGCGAGCTCGTCGTTGATCTTATCTCTTCTTCCGCTACGTCCACAAGCCAATGGATCAAAATGGAAGCCTACGCCCTTCCTCTCGGAGGTTTTTTCTCCGCTGCTGCGCATCCGGCATCACCTTTGACACCAATGCCCAGAAGTCCTTTGAGTGGTTGCGGTGAGTCAGACGCGCCAGTTCATGTACGACCAGGTACTCAATGAGGGCCGGCTTCAGCATGACGGCACGCTAGTTGAAACGCAGTGTGCCATCCGGCGCGCAACTCCCCCAGCGCCAACGCTGATCACGGATTAGTACAGCGCAAGCCGGTATTGGATCACACACACGAGGCATCTCTACATCCAGTCACTACTCCCATCTTGTCCGTATGTTCGCACATCCTATATCCTTACCTGGCCGTGGCAAGGAGGGAACGATGCCTACAATCGATGATCTGCTGGCCCAGGTAGAGGCCAATCGCAATGAAATAATAAAGCTGGAGCAGGAGTTGGTGCGCATCCCCTCCGTCAATACCGGCTTCATGCCCACCGGCAACGAGACGCCTGTCTGTGAGTTTGCCCAAGGCTGGCTGGCCAGGGACGGCATTGCATCCGAGATCCTGGAGTCGGTTCCCGGCAGAGGCAACCTCATCGCCAGAATGGAGGGGCGCTCCGGCAAAGCCGGTCTCCTCTTCATGTCTCACACGGACGTTGTTCCCGTGGAGGAAGAGAACAAGTGGCGCTTCGATCCGTTCAGCGCCACTATCGCGGAGGGCCGCATCTTCGGAAGGGGCGCATCGGACTGCAAGGGTCTGCTGACCGCACAACTGTTTGCCCTTCATTTGCTAAAGAGCAACGGTATAGAGCTTCAAGATTCGCTGGTGCTGGCCTCCGGCGCGGATGAAGAGCACGGCGGACGCTACGGCTTTGGCTGGCTGGCCGACAACCACGCAGACAAGCTGGCCGCTCCCTTCGCGGTCAACGAAGGAGGAGGCAACGCCGTAGACACAGGCAGCGGCGGGTTCGCCTATGTGCTTGGCGTCGGTGAAAAGGGGCGGCTGCAAGTGGAGATAGACGTCAAAGGCTCCAGCTCTCACGCCTCCGTTCCCTGGCAGGGCACCAACGCTCTGTACCGCCTGGGCCAGGTGCTCAAAAGCATCGAGTCATACGAAGCGGAACGCGACACGTCGACCAGCCTCTTCCAGCATCTGTCCGTCTTCGCCATAGAGCACAAACCCTCTCCGCAGAACGTGGACGAGATAATTTCAGAGGTGGAACTCAGCAATCCGCGTCTGGCCTCCATCCTCCGTGCGCTGTCCCGCATGACGCTCACCCCCACCATAGTGCACGGCGGCATCAAGTCGAACAGCGTGCCGGAGGCCATCCGCCTCACCTGCGACGTGCGCACCCTGCCGCACCAGGACGACGGCTACCTAAGAAAACAGTTGGACCAGGTACTGCGAGGCATACCTGGGACTTCCTACGAGATAGATTACATGGCAGTGCCCAACGCCTCAGATTTCGATACCGTATTCGCCGAGCAGATACGCGCCGCATCGGCGAGGGCGCTGGGACTGGACGACGTGCAGATGGTGCCAGGCATCAGCACCGGCTTCACCGATTCGCGGTTCACCAGGCCGCTGGGCACCGTCACCTACGGATTCTCCGCCATGCACCCCGACGATGATCCCATGATCAGCTTTGTCCACGGCACCAATGAGTCCATTGGCATTGACTCGTTGATCAACGCTAGCAAAGTGATGGTGGCGCTCGCCTATAATATGCTGGCGGTGAAAGAGTAGCCGGGGAAGCACGTCAGGGGGCTGGAGCGGCTATGGATTGCCCTTAGTGGTCATCATGGTCGTCGTGGTCGTCGTGGTCGTCGTGGTCATCATCACGCTCTCCGGAGGCGTACTCTTCCATCCGGACGTCCACCTCTTCCAGCGTGACGAATCCTCGCTCTATGGCCAGCTTTTCCAGTGATGCCAGCCACTGTTCATAGTAGGTGGTTTCGGCGTCGTTTTTCCCGGCTGCGGCAATCTCTTTGACAAGCTTGTCTATGAACGAGCCGGCAACCCCGACATGGATCCAATAGAGAATTTCAATAAAGGTGCCAAAGTCGCATTCGCAAGGCAGAAGAGTAGTCTATTGTCAATCATTGACATAGAAGCAGGGACCTCTGAATCCCAATTCTTGAACGAGCAGAAGGAGGAAACCAGCAAGCTGTCACTCATTTCGGAGAATACGTACCTAGAAAAATGGACGTCTGGCAGGCCGATCATCAGCCGAGACAACTTAACTATTGGCCAAGGCCGCCAGGTTCCACCTCATTTTGGGGTGCTCGCTCAGGTGACCTCAATACAGACGACAATCACCTCTGTACAATACTTGGCCCTTATCGCTAATGAACTGACCTCACATACGTCGCGCCGGCAACGACAATCGCGAAAGCACACTGGCACTAGAGTGTTCATTGGTCACGGCCATTCACAGGCATGGCGGGCACTAAAGGACTTCCTAGAAGATCGGTTGGATCTTCTTGTAGACGAGTTCAATAGGGTTTCTTCTGCTGGAATAGCTAACACTAATCGCTTATCCACCATGATGGATACAGCGGGCTTTGCCTTTCTCGTGATGACTGGTGAAGACGAACAAACTGACGGGCAGGCCAGGGCCAGGGAAAACGTCATTCACGAGGTTGGCCTTTTTCAGGGACGCTTGGGATTTGAACGCGCCATTATCCTTCTGGAAGATGGTTGTCAGGAATTCAGCAATATCATGGGCCTCGGGCAGATCAGATTCCCGAAGGGCAACATTGAGGCTGCGTCTGAGGAAATACGAAAGGTCTTGGAACGTGAGGGGATTCTGAAGTCAGGAGTATCCCCGTGAATCCCGGCAACTTGCAAACGACTGGCTGAGGTGGACTTCCCTATTGCCGTGGTGTCGCGGCGCCCGGGGAGGCTCCGGATTGCCCCTAGTGGTCATCATGGTCGTCGTGGTCATCGTCACGCTCTCCGGAGGCGTACTCTTCCATCCGGACGTCCACCTCTTCCAGCGTGACGAATCCTCGCTCTATTGCCAGCTTTTCCAGTGACGCCAGCCACTGTTCATAGTAGGTGGTTTCGGCGTCGTTTTTCCCGCTGCGGCAATCTCTTTGACAAGCTTGTCTCTGAACTCGCGCCAGTTGTACAAGCCGTCTTCGTTCATGGCTACCGCAATGCCGAAAGCACGCCCCTCCCACTTTTCATGGAAGACAGGCTCATTCTCCTCGCGCTCCACGGGCCCAAAGCCATGCATTCCGCCCATGTCATGGATTCCGTTCATCCGTTACCCTGCCGGAAGAGTTTGAAGGGATTCTATTACCCGTGTTTCAATCTAGTCCGCCGGCTGAGGGCTTTCCACGGTTGCCGGCGTCTTCTTCCTGGGAGGAACGGTGAACAGCATGAGCACACCGCCTACCACAAGGGTGATGAAGAATATCTGGTATGGCAGCACGTAGCCTCCCGTCACGTCGTAGAGGACGCCGGCCATAACCGGGCCGCCCGCCACGCTGATCAGCTGTGCCGGCATGGTAATGCCGCGTATGGCTCCAATGAAGCCGCGGCCAAAGTAGTTTGCCCACATCGTTGGCTGGACCACCCCGGTGCCGCCTACCGATAGCCCGTACACCGCGGCAAACAAGAAGGCAAACGGCGCGCTCTGTGACACCAGCAGGATGGACAGGCCAAGCGCCGAGAAGAAGAATATCGCTGCCATCACGTACCGGATGGGGAACCTATCCGCCAGGCTACCCCAGAGCAGCCTGGCCAGTGCCGCGCCTATGGCATGCGTCGAAAGCACGGCGGCGGCCACCGGCGATGATAGACCCCTTTCGGTGAGAAACGCGAACTCGTGGAGGGACCACTCCGCCCACCGCCGTCAGGCCAATGGTGAAGCCCGCCAGCAGCAGCCAGAAGGTCAGCGTCCTCACCGACTCTCCGGGCCTCCACTGCACCTCCGCGGCGTGGCTGGGTATACGAGCAGGCTGACCTGGGAGTCCGGGCTCCTCATCCGTATCGCCGTCGGGTTGCAGCCCCATGTCTTCAGGCTGGCGCCGCATTAATGCCGACGCCGGTATGCCTATGAACAGGATTATCAGCCCGAGAAACCACCATCCCGCCTGCCAGCCGTAGGTAATGACGATGAAGGCCAGTATAGGAGCCACCACCATGCCTGCCGCCGGGTTGCCCATGGTGGCTATGCCCAATGCCCTACCCCTCCGTCTTACGAACCACTTGGGTATCACCGCGGTAGCTATCAGGTCTCCCACACCGGTGAAGGTAAGCGCCCCCGCTATGCCGTAGACAACATAGAACTGCCAGACCTGTGTGACCTGAGCGACGGCTATGGTAGCTATGCCGCCGATGAGCGCCGAGAAGAACATGAGCCAGCGTGCTCCGAAGCGGTCGATCAGGGGCCCAAATATGGGCCCCATGAAAGCGGCGCCCAGGGGACGGAGCGCCCAGCCCCACGGAGACCACACCGCGACCCCAGCCCAGGGCATCGCTCATTGAGGGGTATATCACGCCGAAAGTGAAGCTCTGGATGCCGCCAGCCGCGACATTGCCGAAAAAGCCGGCGACGACTATGTACCAACCATAGAAGAACCTGGGGTTTCTTCATTGGGAACACCTAGTGCGTAAAATGGAGAGGCATACCGTACTCTATCCGTAGGCACAATGCAAACACGGTTTGCGGCTCGCCATTTGCCACCCCGCCCACTCTGCACGTATATTGTGAGCGTGAGCACCGGTCAGCCCGCAGCCCAGCCTCCCCAACAGGCCGTAACGGAGGCGAACCCCCTATCGCTGGGTCATTCTCTTCCTGCTCTGGCTCCTCTACGCCTCCTTTGGTGTGACCGCGGCAACCATCGCACCCCTAGTCGATCCAATCATCAAAGACCTGAACATGTCCTACAGCCAGATGGGGCTTGTCCTTGGCGCGTGGCAGTTCGTCTACATCTTTACCGCTGCACCACTGGGCGCCGTCGTCGACCGCCTCGGCGTGCGGAGATCGCTGGGCATCGGCATAATCATAGTGTGGATGTCGCTGGTGCTGCGCGGCCTTGCCCCGGACTTCTATACACTGCTGTTCGCGGTGGCATTGTTCGGAGTGGGAGGACCCATAATCTCCATAGGCGCTCCCAAAGTGGTCTCGCTGTGGTTCCAGGGAAACCAGCGCAACCTAGCCGCCGGCATCTATACCACCGGGCCGCTCAGCGGCATGGCCATAGCCTTGGCCACCGCCGCCGGAGTGGTCTTGCCCCTTACCGGAAGCTGGCGGGGCATATCTCTAATCTATGGAGCGGTTCTGCTGGTCGTCATAGTGGCCTGGTGGCTCTTCGCCCGCGACACTCCCCTGCCCGCTTCAGAAAGCAGCCAGGCGCCATCCGACAAGGAGTCCAGCCTGACCGTGATCCACGAGCTGCTCCGTTTACGAAACGTACAGGTCATACTGGTCATGGCCTTTGCCACCTTTCTTCTCAATCACGGCCTCACCAACTGGCTGCCAACCCTTCTCCAAGAAGGAGGCATGACCATTACCCAGGCCGGCATCTGGACCGCTTCGGGCACCGCCATTGGCGTCTCCGGGCTACTTGTAATACCGCCGCTGGCCAGGCACGGTTACCGCGCCCTGACCATGGCATTGCTGCTTGGCGTGGCTGTCGTGGCCACCCTGGGACTGGCCTACACCACGGGCACGGTGCTCATAGTTGCACTGATAGCGTCCAACGTGGTTAGAGGCCCCATGATGCCCATACAGACCCTCATATTGATGGAGACTCCCGGCATCGGGGCAAAGCGCATAGGCACGGCCGCGGGGCTATTCTTCGCCGCGGCCGAGATCGGAGGGTTCGGAGGGCCCTTCCTCCTCGGCTTCCTCCGCGATCTCTCTGGCTCGCTCACCTCTGGCGTGTTGATTCTGGCCGTGGTATCCGGAGCGTTGATATTGATCATGCCACTGCTGAGAGAAAGCAGGCCTGGGAAAGCCACCCCGCGCTTGATGCGGGGGATAAGAGCAATCCAGTCGGCTGTCCACGCAGGGTTCACCCCCCATCTCAATCTTCCCCCGTCAAGGGGGAAGAGGATTTGCAAAGGTCTCCTATCGCTTCAACTCTTCGGCAAAGCTGAACAGCTCAGGCAGTCCTCCGGTATGCATGAAGAGGACGGTATCCCTGGAGGTCAGCACTCCTTTGCGCACGTGGTCTATCACCGCCGCCAGCGCCTTGCCCGTATATACGGGTTCAAGGATGATCCCCTCTAGCTCGGCCATCAAGCGTATCGCCTCGACACACTCCGGGCTGGGGTCGGGATAGCCCGGCCCCACGTAGTCGGATGTATCGGTAAGGTCCTCCCAGTCCAAGCGCAGGGGCAGCTCCAGCGCCTGCGCCGCGGTGTTCGCCCAGGTTACCGTGTCGGCAAAGTAAACCGACGTCTGGGCAACCTGCACCCCGGTGATGCTCCAGGGCAGGCCCAGGGCCTTTGCGCCAAGCGCCAGCCCTCCATGCGATGCTCCGCTTACAATGTAGACTTTGGCATCGGCAACGCCCATTTCATCCAACTGCTCCAGTATCTCCAGGGTAGCGTTGAGGTAGCCCATAGCGCCCGATCCACGTGACATTGGCTCCACGGTATGCAGGTAGGGGTTACCACCCTCTCGTTTCACCTGGTCCGCCAGCTCTTCGGCCAACCGCCTACCCTCTTCCATGTCTCTAGTCTGGGTAAGGTGCATCTCCGTGCCCATCAAATCAAGCAGAAGCATGTTCCCCTGCACCGGTCTGTCCTTGCCTCCCACAACCACGCAGATATAGCGCATGCCCACCTTCTTGGACGCCGCGCCAATGATCCTAGAATTGTTCGATACCCAGAGATTGGCGTTTACGGACGTATCGCATCCTTTGGCCAGGGCATCTCCCATGCAGAACTCCATGTGACGCACCTTGTTGCCGCCGAACCCCAGCCCCGTAAGGTCGTCCCTCTTGATCAAGATGCGCGGGCCACCCAGCGCATCGCTCAGCCTGGGGAGCTCTTCCATTGGCGTTGGAATATTGGCCAAGCGCACCCTTGGGGCCTGCTCTATTGCCGACTTGAGGTCTTCACGCGTCAACAAGGATGTAGTAGCCACTGTCTCCTCCTTTTACCTTGCAATAACAGTATCTTCCCACCGCCATTCCACTGTCAACGAGAAAGCGAAGTGTCCATCTGCTATAATCGGCCCTGAGCAAGGAGCCGCCATGGACGCTGATCTCAGGAAGCACATAGAAGACCACCTGCCGGAGTATCTGGAAGACCTCAAGCGCCTCTGCGCCCAGCCCAGCGTGGCCGCTCAGAACGATGGCGTGCAGGAGGTGCGCCGTACTGGTAAAAGATATGCTTCAAGAAGCAGACTTCCAGGCTAGCATCATGCCTACGGAAGACCCGCGCTTCCCCGTGGTCTACGCCGAACACGACGGGCGCTCCTCCAAGCAGTTGCTGTTCTACAACCACTACGACGTTCAGCCCGCCGAGCCGCTGGAGCTATGGGACTCGCCGCCGTTCCAGCCCACGGAGCGCGACGGCCGCATCTTTGCCCGCGGCGTATCCGACGACAAAGGACACCTAGCAGCGCGCATCGCCGCCGTCAAGGCTATGAAGGCCGTCCGCGGCGAACTGCCTTGCCGGGTCAAGTTCTGCATTGAGGGCGCAGAAGAGATCGGCAGCCCCGGCTTCGGCTCCTTCGTAGACAAGCATCGTGACCTTTTGAAAGCGGACGCCTGCATTTGGGAAGGCGGCGGCGTCAACTGGCAGGGGCAACCCCCAGATATACCTGGGACTCAAGGGCATCCTCTACACAGAGCTTGAAGTACGTTCCTCTTCCCGGGATTCCCACTCATCTTGGGCCACCGTGGTGCCCAATCCGGCGTGGCGCTTGGTCTGGGCGCTGTCCACTCTGAAGGACCAGGACGAGCGCGTCCTCATACCCGGCTTCTACGACCAGGTCCGCCAACCTACCGAGGCGGAGCTGGCTGCCGTCGCTGGAATGCCCGCGGAAGAAGACAGCCTGCGCCAGGAGCTTCAGGTTTCCGCTTCCTCCGCGATGCGGAAGGCATCGATTTCCGCAAACACCACATGTTCCAGCCAACGTGTACGATCTGCGGCATAGAGTCCGGCTATACCGGCGAGGGCACCAAGACCGTCCTGCCAGCCACCGCCAAAGTGAAGTTGGACTTCAGGCTTGTACCGGACCAGAGGCCCAAAGATATCCTGGACAAACTGCGCAATCACCTGGACGCCCACGGCTTTTCAGACATCCGTATCAACTACTGGGACGGAGGTAAACCCATCCCGCACTTCCATGGACTCGCCGTTTGTCCGGCTGGTTTCGGAAACGGCCAGGCAGGTATACGACAAAGAGCCCCTGCTCACGCCGGGGCTTGCGGGAAGCGGCCCCATGTACTATATAGCGGAGGGTCTGGGCCTGCCCGTAGCATCGTCCGGGGTTCTTTCCCCGACGACAAGATACACGCCCCCAATGAAAACGTCAGGATAGACTACTTCCTGAAGGGTATTCTCCACGCCGCCGCTATTCTGGACGAATACGGAAGAGATGGCTGAAACCGGCCGCTCGCAGCCGGCCTCCTCCGTAGACCTACCCTCAGTCCTCTGGGAATACCGCGACCTCCTAGAGAACGCTCTCCGAGAAGAGATTCCTGAGCAGGACATCGCTCCATACACCTCTCTGCGCTACCACATGGGCTGGTGCGACAAAGACGGCAATCCCAGGCATGACGCCGAAGGCAAACGGCTGCGCCCAGCGCTGCTCCTTCTGGCCTGCCAGGCTGCCGGAGGCGCCATGGAATCCGCTCTGGCCGTCGCCTCCGCCATAGAGCTGATCCACAACTTCTCCCTGATCCACGACGATATAGAGGACAGGGACGTGCAGCGACACCATCGTCCTACGCTGTGGGCCATCTGGGGTGAGCGCTTTGCGCTCACCGCGGGCAGCGTGATGTTCAATCTTGCTTTCCTGACTCTACCCCAATCGCAGAAAGTCCCCGTGGAACGTCTCCTCTACGCTTCATCCCGCCTCACCCAAAGCAGCCTGGAGATGATCGAAGGCCAGTACCTGGACATATCGTTCGAGCAACGCCTGGACGTCACCACGGACGAATACCTGGACATGATTTCACGCAAGACAGGCGCGCTCATCTCGTGCGCCCTGGAGGTGGGCGCATTCATAGGCTCAGGCGACCGTGAAATGGCCTGCTTGCTGGCCAAAGCGGGGCGCTACCTGGGCAATCTGTTCCAGATACGGGACGACATTCTAGGAGTCTGGGGCGATCCCTCCGTCACGGGCAAAGCCGTGGGAAGCGACATCCTGCGCAAGAAGAAGTCGTTCCCCGTTGTCCACGCGCTTGAAAACGGTAACGACTCTACCATCCGGGGCATCAAGGAGATTCTCGGCAAGGAGTCCATTGATGAGGCCGACGTTCAACAAGTGCTGCACATGCTTGAAAAGACAGGCTCCAAGGAACGCGCCGAGTCTCTCACGGAGGAGTTGGGGCGCCAAGCCATGGAGACCATCGGCGCGGCGGAACTGCCTCCTGGCCATCATCGCCATCTCAGCGAACTGGTAGCCTTCCTCTTGACCAGAACAAGGTGAGCCCGCTGTAACTTACTGAGAGTGTCACACATGTTTCATAACACAACACCGTGTAGAGAATACTGTAATGTCAGCTCGAATGCTTCTGCCATAATGCACTACTGGAATTGACATGAGACCGCACCACCAGATTACAGCCGATAGCGCCTGGCTCTACCGTTTATTCACTTTGGGTTCATCGCGCGTCTCGCTGACCGGCGAAACGATTCACATTGAACAATCCCATGGTGACGTACGGGTCAAAATACCAGTCGTCACCATCAGCTCAATTACGATCCGACGGTCGTGGTTTTGGCACCGGCTGACGATTCAACTGACGGATGATACCGAGCGGTCTATCGGAGGACTTGACCGGAGGGAAGCCGAGCTAATCCGCGATGCTGCGCTTGAGGAAGCTGCACGCATCCGCAAATTAGCCGAGGCGGAAGCCGTCAGAAGAGCCAGGGATCTGAGCCCGCGTCTGACGCAACTGGATGAGGAACTGCATCAGCTCTTCGCGGGCGACCGATATGCCAGATACCGCGACTCACTCAAGCTCCACGAAGCTATCGCTCCGACTCTTCTGGAATGCGAAGGTCTCATCCGAGAGCACTTTGAGCAAGAAGCGAAGGAGGCGCTAGGCCGGCTTGAGCACCTCGAACCGATCAAGGGATTCGAGGCAGCGAGAAAGCGTGCGAACAGCCTCTTTGTTTCCACCTACGTCCCTGCTGTTAAGGACGCCACGCTCGGCGCACTGCCGAACCCTCTCACGAATGAACAGGCCGAGGCCGTCGCCACGGACGAGGACGCGACCCTTGTGCTCGCGGGAGCGGGAACGGGCAAAACCTCGGTCATCGTTGGGAAGGTCGCCCACCTCGTTCGCAATCAAGGTGTTTCACCGGACGAGGTCCTGGTGTTGGCGTTCAACCGCAAGGCGGCTGACGAGGTAAGGGGACGACTTACACGTGACCTCGCCACAGCGAACGTTCATACCTTTCATGCCTTCGGTCTCCGCGTCATCGCTGAAGTTGAAAAGACCAAGCCCATCCTCGCGAAGGAGTCGGAACTGCACGGCACCCTCAAGGATATTCTCAACGAACTCTTGGATGACCAGCATGAATCGGACGCCGTAGCCGACTTCATCACATCCTACTACGGGGTCTACGAATCGGTCCTCAACTTCGACACGCAAGAGGATTACGACGAGTACATACGCAGTGTCGAGCTTCAGAGCCTGAGTGGCGCACGGGTCAGGAGCTTCGAGGAGTTGGAGATTGCAAACTACCTCACGAAACGCGGCGTGAAGTTCTGCTATGAACGCCCTTACCCTGTGCGAACCCAGACGCAGGAGTTCCGCCAGTATCATCCTGACTTCTATCTTCCCGACTACAACATCTATATAGAGCACCAAGCGTTGGACAAAAATGACAACCCCCCACGTGGTTGGAAAGGGTACAAGGAAAAGGTGGAGTGGCAGAGACAGACACACAAGAAGCACGGTACGAAACTCATCGAAACCTATAGCTGGCAACACTGGGAAGGCACCCTCCTCGACGATCTGGGAAGGCGGCTCAAAAAAGAAGGGGTCCGCCTGGAGCGTGTCTCAGTCTCACAACGAAAGTCGATCCTGATACTGGTACAGTTACTCATCGAATCGCTGGCAAGGTTGATAGCAAAGTTTCTGAACCACGTTAAAACCAACAACCTGTCGCCCGAAGAGTTGCTCGCCCGAGCCAAGAAGCAGGGCATGCTGTGGCTCTACGAGGCATTCCTCAGGGTCTTCGAGCAGGTGCGCGCTAGATACGAGCAACGGCTCAGGGCCGAAAAGAAGCTGGACTTCCATGACTTGATAAACAGAGCCGCTCACTACATTCGCGAAGGCAACTGGACCTCTCAATATCGGTGCGTCCTAGTCGACGAATTTCAGGACATTTCTGCCGGGCGAATGAAGCTGCTTGAAGCCCTTAAACGCGACGACACAGCCTACTTCCTCGTGGGTGACGACTGGCAGTCAATCAACCGCTTCGCGGGAAGTGACGTGGGACTCTTACGGAACTGCGGCAACTACCTGGGCCACGTACAAACCCGAACGCTAAGCAGCACTTTCCGCTTTGGCGAAGGCATTCTCGCTCCATCGACCGCGTTCGTACGGCGCAATCCGGAACAGACGCAACGGACTTTGACATCCGCGAACAGCGCAGAAGACAAGGGGATCACCATCGTTGCAGCCGATGATCCCTCCATCGGCCTCCAGAAAGTCCGGGAGGACATTGAGGCATCTGAACGAGGCAATGGGTACTCTGTCCTAGTGCTGGGGCGCTACAACTTTAGCGGTGATGCGTCCCAAGTCAGAACACCGTCAGAGGAGTTCAGCACTGTCCACAGAGCGAAGGGGCGCGAAGCGGATTATGTGGTCGTGCTAGACCTCAAGGACGGTCACTGGGGCTTTCCCTCGCGAATCGAGGACAACTCCCTGCTTGAACTCGTGTTGCCTCCAACCTCCGGGAAACCCTACCCGTTTGCAGAGGAGCGGCGACTCTTCTACGTGGCGATGACCCGCGCGCGCATCGGCGCATACTTCATCACCAATCCGGTCAGGCCCTCGGCGTTTGTTACCGAGTTACACGAGCAGTCCGGCAGCCTAAGGCAGCTCGGTGCGCTAGCGCCGAAGTGTCCAGACTGTAACAGGGGTCGCCTTGTAAAGATAACCCATAGGTACAGTCAGTTCTGGGGCTGTACCCGGTACTGGTCCGAGCCATCTTGCCGATACACGGAGAACGTTGAGACCACTTAGTAGCCGGCACTCATGTTTCATAAAATAACATGGCATCTAGTTTAGTTTGCCCAATTAAAGCTCAAGTGCTAGAATAGATTGTTGACTTTACAGGTCAACAATTCGGGTTTGGTTTGGTAGCTCGGAGCCGGATCTATAGCTATTGCATGGCTCTACCGTGCACGCAGACGGCTGAGGTAAATCAATGACCACAACAAAGAATGCCGCCACAGAGACCAACAAAGCCGTCAAAGACGTTGCGGCTCAGGACTACAAGTACGGCTGGGTCACCGACATCGAACAGGAGTCGGCACCGCCCGGCCTGACCGAAGAGACGGTACGCTGGATCTCCGCCAAGAAGAACGAACCGGAGTTCATGCTGGAATGGCGCATGAAGGCTTTTCACCATTTCATGAAGCTCTTGGAAAGGGAGCAGATACCCACGTGGGCCAACGTTCACTATCCGCCTATAGATTTCCAGGCCATCTCCTACTATGCGGCGCCCAGAGAGACGCCGGCCTACGACAGCCTGGACGAGGTAGATCCTGAGATCCTCAAAACCTACGAAAAGCTGGGCATACCCTTGGAAGAGCGGAAGCGCCTTGCCGGCGTTGCCGTGGACGCCATCTTCGACAGCGTTTCCATTGCCACCACCTTCAAAGAGACGCTGGCCAAGCAGGGGATCATCTTCTGCTCCATGTCCGAAGCCGTCCGGGACTACCCGGACCTGGTGCGAAAGTACCTTGGCTCTGTGGTGCCGTACACCGACAACTTCTATGCGACGCTGAACTCCGCAGTCTTCTCGGACGGCTCTTTCTGCTACATACCCAAGGGCGTGCGCTGCCCCATGGAACTGACCACCTATTTCCGCATCAATGCGGAGAACACCGGGCAATTTGAACGCACCCTCATCATTGCGGATGAAGGCAGCTACGTCAGCTATTTGGAGGGCTGCAGCGCCCCCATGCGTGACCAGAACCAGCTTCACGCCGCCGTCGTAGAGCTGATCACCCTGGATGATGCCGAGATCAAGTATTCAACCATCCAGAACTGGTATCCCGGGGACGAAAACGGGGTGGGCGGCATCTACAATTTCGTTACCAAGCGTGGCAAATGCCTGGGCAAAAACTCCAAGATATCCTGGACCCAGGTGGAGACCGGCTCTGCAATCACCTGGAAGTATCCGGGCGTGCTCCTGCAGGGCGATAACTCCATCGGCGAGTTCTACTCGGTGGCGCTGGCGAAGGGTCGCCAGCAGGCCGACACGGGCACGAAGATGATCCACATGGGCAAGAACACCCGCAGCACCGTCATTGCAAAGGGCATCTCCGCTGGCCAGGGACAGAACACCTACCGCGGCTTAGTGCGGGTCATGCCCACCGCCGACAATTCCTGGAACTTCACCCAGTGCGACTCGCTGCTGCTTGGCGACCAGTGCGGCGCCCACACCACTCCCTACGTGGAGGTGCGGAATAACTCGTCCCACCTGGAGCACGAAGCTTTCACGTCCCGCGTCAGTGAAGAGCAGCTCTTCTACTGCAACCAGCGCGGCATCTCCATAGAAGACGCCCACTCCATGATCATCAACGGCTTCTGCAAGGAGGTGTTCAAGCAGCTTCCATTTGAGTTCGCCGTAGAAGCGACCAGGCTGCTTGAAGCAAACCTAGAGGGTGCCGTGGGATAGATGACATTACTGGAAATCAAAGACCTCTACGCCGGCGTGGGAGAGATGGAGATCCTCAAAGGGATCAGCCTTACCGTCAACGAAGGCGAAGTGCACGCCATCATGGGGCCCAACGGCTCAGGAAAGAGCACCCTGGCCAACGTGTTAGCCGGTCATACCGGCTATAAGGTCTTTTCCGGCCAAGCCGCCCTGGATGGCCAGCCGCTCCTGAATATGCTGCCTGAGTTCCGCGCCAGGGCCGGCATCTTCCTATCTTTTCAGCACCCCACAGAGATTCCCGGCGTCCGCTTCGACCAGTTCCTGCGAGCCGCCTACAATGCATTGCGCAAGAGCCGGGGCGAAGATGAGCTTGACCCCATCAAGTTCAACCGAGTCCTCAGGGACAAGCTGGCCAGCTTGGAGATGGACCCGGCGTTGGTGCAGCGCAACGTCAACCAGGGCTTCTCCGGCGGAGAGAAGAAGCGTATGGAGATCTTCCAAATGGCGGTACTAGAGCCGCGGCTTGCCATCTTGGACGAGACCGATTCCGGCTTGGACATCGACGCGCTCCGAGAGGTGGCCGCCGGCATCAACGGCTTCCGCCGCTCCGACCACGCCATACTGCTGGTTACCCATTACCAGCGCATTCTGAACTATCTGACCCCGGATTTTGTCCACGTACTCATAGATGGGCGCATCGTCAAGTCTGGCGGCGCCAACCTTGCTCACGAAATCGAAGCAAACGGCTACGACGAGTTGGAGGAAGCCGCCAGATCCGTCAGCAGTTGATCACATGGCAACAAAACAGCTAACCAGCCTAGAGAACTACATTGCCGCTTTTGATTCCTTCGAGAAAGACTGCTCCCCGACCCACCCTTGGGTGCAAGGACTGCGCAAGTCGGCGTTCGCCAGGTTCAACGAACTGGGCTTCCCCACAGCGCGGCGGGGCAACGAAGAATGGAAGTACACGGACATTCGCCCCCTTGCCAGGCACGCCTTCCGACCAGCCACCCGGCTCAATGCCGTAGACCCCGCACAGCTTCGCCCCTACAACCCGGGACATGGCCGGTGGCACCTTGCTGTGTTCGTGGACGGCAAATTCAACACCCGGCTATCCTTCCTAGATTCTCTGCCCAATGGCGCCAGGGTAGAGAGCATAGCCTCGGTGCTGTCCGGCCCCGGCTCCATGGTGGAGCAGCACGTGGCGCGGCACGCGACCTATGACGACAACGCCTTTGTCGCTCTCAACACCGCCTTTCTTCACGACGGCGCTTTCATCCACCTGGACAGCGGCACCATACTGGAAGAGCCCATTCACCTCCTGTTCATCACCACCACCCACGATGAAGAGATAGACGTCTACCCTCGCGTTCTTGTTCTCACAGGCCGGGACACTTCCGCCAGCATAATAGAAAGCCACGTGGGGCTTTCAAACGGCATCTATCTGTCCAACGCGGTCACGGAGATTGTGCTTGGCGCCGGCGCTTCCCTGAGGTATTACAAGATGCAACGCCATTCCGAGAAGGCGTACCACGTAACCAATACGGAAGCGGTGCTTGCCAGGGACAGCTACTTCTCATCGGTCAATATAGACCTGGGGGGAGGCCTGGTGAGGAACAACCTCAACGCCCGCATGACGGAAGAAGGCGCTTCGACAATGCTCAACGGGCTTTACATGGTGAGCGGAACGCAACACGTGGACAACCAGGTAATCATAGAGCATATCAAGGGCAACACCACGGCCAACGAGCTCTACAAGGGAATACTGGATGGCAAGTCCCGCTCCGTGTTCCACGGCAGCATAATAGTCCGTGAAGACGCCAAGGGCGTCAACGCATACCAGGTGGACAAGAACCTCCTCCTCTCCAAAGATGCAGAAGCGGACACCAAGCCCGCGTTCTGGGTATATACGGACGATGTAAGGTGCGGCCACGGCGCCGCCTGCGGCCAGATTGACGACGACGCGATGTTCTACCTGCGCTCTCGCGGCATGGACGAGATCACGGCCCGTAATTTCGTCATCCACGGCTTTGTGGCTGAGGTAATAGACAGCATCAAGCAGGACCAGCTGCGCGACCACATCAGCGGCCTTGTCCATTCCAAGCTGGAGGACTGGCTCATAAAATCATCCCCGGAAGAGGAACTCGGGGGAGCCAACTAAGCGATACGATAATATGCAGATGGAAGGATTGGACTCGCTATATCAAGAAATAGTCCTGGATCACTACAAGAACCCGCGCAATCATCACCTCCTGGAAGAACCCGACCTCAAAGCGGAAGGGTTCAACCCCTTCTGTGGGGACCGGGTGGCGCTCACGGCAAAACTGGACGACAACGGCCTGGTTTCAGACGTGGGCTTCACCGGTGAAGGGTGCGCCATCAGCCAGTCGTCCGCCTCTATGATGACGGAGGCAATAAAGGGGGGCACCGTTGAGAAAGCCGGTGAAATGGTGGCGCTCTTCAAAGGCATGATGCAAGGCAACGAGCTAAGCCCTGAGCAAGAGGAGTCTCTAGGAGAGCTGGCCGTACTGCGGGGCGTGCGGGAGTTCCCCATACGCATCAAATGCGCACTTCTGACCTGGAGCGCGCTTCAAGACGCCATAGCGGAAAGCGCAGCCGACAGGAAGCACAATGTTCAACGCTAGAGAAATACGCAAAGACTTCCCCATTCTCTCCCGGAGCGTCAACGGCGTGCCCCTGGTCTACCTGGACAACGCCGCCACTTCACAGAAGCCCCGGCAGGTTATAGAAGCCCTGGTAGAGGTCTATCAGAGCTTCAACTCCAACGTACACCGCGGAGTCCACACCCTGAGCATGGAAGCCACCGACCACTACGAAGCCGCCCGCCGGAAAGTTGCCGGTTTCATCAATTCTCCTGCCGTGGAAAGCATCATCTTCGTCCGCAACACCACGGAGGCTATCAACCTGGTGGCAAGCACCTGGGCCATGCAGAACATAGGTCCTGGCGACGAAATCGTCACCACTGAGATGGAGCACCACAGCAACCTGGTGCCCTGGCAGAAAGTCGCCGCGATGACGGGCGCAACGCTGCGTCACATACCTGTCGTGGAGAGTGGAGTCTTAGACACAACATCTTTCGACGACCTGATCAACCCTCGCACCAAGCTGGTGGCCGCGGTGCACGTATCCAACTTCCTGGGTGCTGCCAACCCGGTGGAAGAGCTGGCCCGGCGCGCCCATGCAGTAGGCGCGGCCATCATTATCGACGGCGCTCAAAGCGTGCCCCACATGCCGGTGGACGTTACCAGCATCGACTGCGATTTCCTTGCCTTTTCAGGGCACAAGATGATGGCCCCTCCCGGTATCGGCGTCCTTTACGTAAAGCCTTCGATACTGGAAGGCATGGACCCCTTCCTTCGTGGTGGCGAAATGGTGCGCGAGGTCTGGTACGACCATGCTACCTGGAACGACCTTCCGAACCGCTTCGAAGCCGGCACACCCAACTTCGCCGACGCTGTGGCCCTTGGCGCCGCCATAGATTATCTAGAGGCGCTGGGAATGGAGAATGTACGCAGGCATGAAGTGGAGATAACCTCCTATGCTTTGAGCGAGTTCAAGGCGTTGGAAGAGGACCTGGATATACTCGGACCCAGAGACCCCGCCATACGCGGCGGCCTAGTCACCTTCAACAACCCTCACGTCCACCCCCACGACCTTGGCACCTTCCTTGACCAGAGGGGCATAGCCATCCGCACCGGTCACCACTGTGTAATGCCCATGCACCGCAAGCTGGGACTTGCCGCTTCGGGGCGCGCCAGCTTCTACGCCTACAACACCAACGAGGAAGTGGACTTCCTCATCCAAGCATTAAGAGACGCCCTCAGATATTTCAACAATCGCTAGCCCGCCTCGTCAGTTGCCCTCAGCCTGGCCCAGTAGAAATACTCGGACGCGGCAAAGTTCGGATGAAACCCCTCTACCTTGTCCTGCCAGGCCCACATGCTGCCTCCCGTCACCGGCATAAACAGGACTGCCTTTTCCATGACGTACCGCTGGATATGGCGCACCGCCTCTCCCCTTCCCTGCTCCAGCACGGACTGCTCCTCTATTAACCTATCCAGCTCCGCATCGGCATAACCTGTCCTCGTCCACCTTCCCTCGCTGTGCAGCAGGCTGAATAGAAAGGCATTGGGACTGTCCACGGGAGGAACCGGCCCCAGAAAAGCGTCGAACTCCCCATTCTGCCAGAGGTCTTCCGCGTAAACCCGCGGGTTCACTATATCCAACGTTGTATCAAACCCGGCTCCATCCAGCATACGCTTGTACTGATTCGCCAGGGCAAGGTGTATATCGCCATAATCCGCCACCTTCAGAGTGAAGCCTACGGGCAGCTCGACACCAGCCGCGTTCAGAAGCTCCTCCGCTGCGGCTGGACCTCCCAAGTAGCCACTCAGCTCTGCTCTGGTCAAGAGCCATTCCGGGGACAGTACCGGTACACCCAGCGCCACATCTGCCCCGCCCTGCCAGGCGTTCTCTATGGCCTTCCAGGGCTCTATAGCCTGAAAGAGCGCCTGCCGTACTTCCCCTATGTGGAAGGGCGAGCGTGCCACGTTCAACCCCAGGAGCAGACCGTTGCCCTGCTCCTGGAATACGCGTCTTTGCACACCTTGACTCCGTTCAAGGCGGGCAAAGCCCTCGGCATCTACGCGCGCCAGATCCACTCTTCCCACCTGTACCGCCGCCGTCATGGTTGAAGCCGCCGGAATAACAGCCACCTCCAGCAACTGGAGTCCGGGAGCACCCGACTCGTAATAGCCAGGGTTCGCCTCAAAACTTACCCCGTCCAAACTAAACTCGTTCAGCAGCCAAGGCCCTGAGCCAATGGTAGGCCCCTCTTTGAGATCGCCGTTTAGTTCCACAGCCTCCCTGGCCACTACCTTGCTCATTCCGTTGGCCAGGGAAAGAAGAAAGTCCGCATCCGGGTAGCGCATGCGGATTGTGACGGTGGATTCATCCGTGGCCTCCACCGATTCCATAGCCTGGAGCAGAGACGCCCCCGGCCATCCCGGGGTATGGAGCCGTTCCAGGCTGAATGCTACGTCGGCGGCGGTGACCGCTCTTCCATTGGAAGGTTCAATGTCCTGCCATTCCGCCTCTTCCCGCAGATGGAACACGTAGGCAAGCGGGTCGGGGTGCTCCCACCCGCTACACAGGTCGCACTCCACCTGCATACTGGGCAATGGGACGTCTGCGCCCGATCTTATTCTCAACAAGCGGCTGTAGGCTATTCCCGGCCCCATCGCCAGAAGCGCCGGCGACACGTCCTGGTGCACGTCCTGATGAGGGGCCCGCGCCGGAGAGGCCAGAACCAGGCTGCCTTCAGGCTCACCGACAAATGGAGTAGCGGTTGGCTGGGGAGTCTGCGTTGGCGTAGAGGTCGCCTGAGGTATTGCCGTAGGCGTAAGAGTGGGTAGGGGCGTTACTGTCGCGGTGGGCGTCGGTGTGGTGCAAGCCCAGAGAACAGCCGCGCCGCTTGCGACAAGAGATTTCAACAGGTTGGGGATCAGCCGTCTTGTGCGGCCCGCTACGATTCCAGGGCCTCCCACGTCACCGGTCCTTCCTCCCCTTATCGCCATTCACCGCCAGGTCCGGAGACTTGCCAAAGAGCCGTATGCCTTCTCTGGGCAGCACTACAATCGCCACCAGTGTTGACGGAATGAACAGGATTATGTGCATGATGAACCCAAAGACCAGCGCCAGTTCGCTGGGTATGCCCAATCGCGCCATTGTGAACACCACGGCGCCGTGAAACGTTCCAATGCCGCCGGGTGCCGAGGGAACTATGGAAACAAAGAATACGCTTCCCATTATGAGCACAATCATCGCGGCCACCGGAATGTCTATTCCAACGCCCTGGGCTATTATCCAACCGCTCAGGCTGAGAAATCCCCAGTGGGTTACCGTGGCCAGAAATGAGAGGAATAGACGCAGCGGTGAGCTTCCCAGGGATTTAACAGCGGCCAAAGCTTTGCGCAGGAACGGCAGCCTGCTGGACCCGGGCACCGCATCCATTCCCTTGGCCACGGCAAAAAGCACCACCAAGGTGACGAATGCCAGGATGATCACGGCGCCCACCTGAATGCTGAAGCCCCGCAGCTGCGGCAGGGCTATGATGCTGATGGCGAGGATGACGGCCACCGCGAACACATCCATCAGATGTTCCACAACCAGCGTGGCAAGCGCCGTTGCCGTATTGACGCCACCTCTCCGTATCACCAGCGCCAACTGCACCGGCTCGCTCACCAGCCGCACCGGCGACAGATTGTTCAGACCTATCCCGGCGTTCTGTATTAGAAACAAGCGAAAGAAGCTCAGCTGTTCCCCGGGCAGCAGTATGTACCACCGCATGGCTCTTGCAGCGATACCCACCAGGAACACGCCCAGGGCCAGCAGGAAAAGATATATCGGGAAAGCTCTCAGGGTTTCAAAAAGCCTCCCCCAGTCCAGGCCGCGGAACAGCAGCCAGATCAATAGCGCGCTAAGCCCCAATCCAACTGCTATCTGGGCGGGAAGCAGGTATTTCCGATGTCTTCTTGGCGCTTTTGTGGAAGCTCCTGGTTCAATACCTATTTGACTTGGTTCTCTTGCTTTCTGCATGCCCATGCCGTCACTTCAACGATAGATACGCCGCAGGTGACGAAATTTGCTTGTCTTGGAGGAGCATTGAGACGAATTCTCCAGACCTCCTGCGAATTGTTGCTGTTCTTGTCATGCTTATTACGATTAGCTCCCATTCTTCCCTGCAAACCAGACCCCATTATACCTAAAGCAACACGCTGGTGAATACGTTTCTTATCTGTACCATGAGCAGTATTCCCACCAGTCCTGTCCAAAGTCCCACCGAGAAGGGCATGTCTATGCTCCGGCTGATTGCCTGCGACATAGCCAGCACGATCCAGCCCAGTATCAATGCATTGAGCATCAAGGCAAACGACTGATTGCTAGAAGCCACCAGTATCACGATGGTGAATGTGCCAGGGGTGTTAGCATATCCCACCGTGCGGAGCATATGGGTAAGGATGGTCTTCCTCCTCAGCAACCTGCCTATGACCGTAGCAAGAAGGCTAACTGCTATCCACCCCGCGACGGCCGCGGAGAGGCTCCTGAACAGTATTGCCCCGCGACCTGCCAGGTCGTTGTCGCTGGCTACGCCAAGGATCAAGCCCAGCGCTATAGACATACCTCCCAGAATGACCACGGCCAGCGCTTCCAAGGTCGCCGTATGTCCTTCACGCACGTCTTCGTACAGCTGTCCATCAAATCTCATGACTCTTGCCATGCGCCTAATCATGCTCCGCTCCGATCCACATCACCATCTCACGCCACCACTTCCGGGTGCTTCAGGTGCCAGCCGGTAAGCGACTGGTAGATGCGAGCCAGGGCCAGCACGGTATTCTCCCTGTAGGCTCTTCCTGTGAATCGCAAGCCGGTAGGCAGATCATGGTCTCCAAAGCCGTTCGGCACCGAAATAGCGGGCAGGCCGGCCAAGTTCGCCAATGCGCTGACCGTATTTCGGGGAGCAGGCGACACGTCGCTGCCCTTTTCCTCTCCAAAGGGCACGGAAGTCAACGGCTTTGTGGGGGATACTACGGCGTCATAGTTGGAGAGCAGGTCGTCTATCTCCAGGGCAACTTTGCGCCTGATGCGCAAGGCCCGCAAGTAATCACGGGCCAGCACAGCGGTGCGTGCGTAGCCGCCATAGTGGTTTCCGGGATCGGAAAGCTCAGCCACTACTCCGCTCTCTATCAAATCCTCGAACGCGCTGACCGATTCGACCTGGAGAATCGTTTGATTGACGGCCTCGTAGGGGAAGTCCGGCGCCTTGATTTCAGAGATGTCCGCTTCGACGGACAGTACCCGCAGAGACTCTTCGAAATTGGCGCGCACGTCGGCGGGGATTCCCTGCACATCATCACCTACCACGGCAAGCCTGGGCCGGCCGTTGAACGAATACTCGGGGTCGTACCGGTATGGCCGCTTCGTGGTGGACGGATCGTCCGGATCCCAGCCCGCGATGACGTCGAGGACAATCCCACAATCGTCAGCCGTAAGCCCAATAGGGCCTATCTTATCCAGCGTCCAACTCAGAGCCATTGCACCATAGCGGCTCACTCTGCCGTAGGTGGCCCTCATGCCGGTCACGCCGCAGCTGCTGGAAGGCGAAAGTATGGACCCGCCGGTTTCCGAGCCCAAGGCGAAGGGCACGAGCCCCGCGGAAACAGCGGCGCCGGACCCGCTGGAAGAGCCGCCTGTCCAGTAACCGCTATTCCAAGGATTGATCCCCGGTCCGCTGAAAGAGGCGTCAGGGTAGCGGTAGCCAAGACCGCCGGCCAGCTCAACCATGGCCAGCTTGGCTGCCAGAACGGCACCTGCATCCTCCAGTTTCCTGATTACGGTCGCATCGTAGTCGAAGGTCTGATTGCGGAAGGGGGCGGCGCCCCAGGTGGTCGGGATGCCGCCGGAGGTGGCCAGCAGGTCTTTGACACCGTATGGAATACCATGCAGAGGGCCCCTGTAGTTTCCCGCTTTGATCTCCTCATCAGCGCGGACGGCTAGCCGCTTGGCTCGCTCGGCTGTGACGGTCACCACGGCGTTATACCTGGGGCCGTAAGCCTCCAGTCTATCCAGGAAAGTTGTGGTCAGCTCCAGGGAAGAGACTTGCCTTCTGCGCACCAGTTCGGCAAGGTCGCGCAGGGAAGTGAACACAGCATCAGACTTCATCTTCATTCGAATACGGCTGGAACAGAGCCATAGGCTCATCGCTGTTGCCAAGTTGTACAGAGCGCAGCTTCCCGGCGGTCTCCGCAATTCTGCGGACTATCTTTCTTACCTCGTCCGTCTCTTGGCCGGTTAGTCTGTCGCCGTACCGGTTCAGTATCATCTGAAACAGCTCGTCTCCGGCTTCCTCGGTCTTGCTCATGCCTTCCCTCTTGCTAGAGCCAACCTCTTGCGTTTACTAGTTTCTGCCCCTCAACCTTGGATCGAGAACGTCCCGCAGGGCGTCTCCCAGTACGTTCACGCCAAATACCAGAAGCGTCAAGGCTATTCCAGGGAAGAGGACAATCCAGGGCGCGGCAGTGAAGAACTGCATGACCTCCCCGCTGAGCAGACCTCCCCATGAAACGAGGTTCGTTGTGCCCACACCCAGGAAGCTCAGCGATGCTTCGATTACGATGGCGCTGCCGATCAATCCGGATGATACGATGATCAAGGAGGCGAAGGTATTGGGAAGTATGTGCCTGAACATGATCCGCAAATCAGCCGCACCAATGGCGCGGCTGGATTCTACGTAGGGCATTTCCTTGATGCTGAGCGCCACGGACCGAACCACCCGAGTTATCCTTGGCGTGAACACAATGACCAGCGCCGCTATCACGTTGTAGAACGACGAGCCGAAGGCAGCCACCAGGGCCATAGCCAGCAGCAGTGAGGGAAAGGCGGTTAGAGCGTCTATGAAGCGCTGCACAATCAGGTCGAACTTGCCAACGAAGTAAGCGCTGGTGACGCCAAGAATGGCTCCCACAATGCTGGCACCCAGCATTGAGACAAGCCCAACGAAGATGGAGACTCGAGACCCCCATATCGTCCGGCTGAGCATATCGCGTCCCAGCATATCCGTGCCGAACAGGTGCTCCCCCGTGGGTGAGGCGAGTATGTTGTAAGCATTTATCTCAGCAGGGTCGCGCGGCGAGACCGAGGGGGCGGTTACTGCCAGCAATACGAACATAACAATCAGCAGTACTCCTATTGCCCCCAGTGGCTTAGTGCGCATGAAACGGCCAAAGGCGCGGAGGTGGATACGCGACCTGGCTAGAGCCTGCGCCCTCAACGGTTCCTGGAGTATGGTCCCTTCAGGCTGTCTCGCCATGTTGCTCCTACTCGTAGCGGATCCTTGGATCCAACCAGGCGTAGGTTAGATCGACAATCAGGTTGACCGCCAGCGCCATTACCGCAAAATACAGGATGTACACTTGAATCAGAGGCAAGTCCCTGGCATTGAGACCCCTCACCAGCCCCAGTCCGACGCCGGGTATGTTGAACACCGTTTCTATTACTATCGTCCCCGACAGCAGCCCGCCAATTTGAAACCCGCCGATTGTCACTATGGGCAGCAATGCATTGCGTACGGCGTGCCGCCAGATGACAATGCGCTCTGCCAGGCCCTTTGCCCTTGCGGTCCTCACGTAGTCCTCCCCCATCACCTCCAGGAGCTGCGTCCGCGTCATCCTCAGCAGCAGGCCGTTGCTGCTGAAACCAAGAGCTATAGCGGGGAAGATCAATTGCTGAATGCTGGTCACGGGATCATCCCACATGTTGACGAAACCCACGGGTGGCAGCCACCTGAAATACAGGGAGAGACCTAGTATGAACAGAATAGCCACGAAGAAGGTGGGCGCCGCCAGCCCCAGTATCGCCCAGCCGCGGAGGACCACGTCCAACCAGGTGTCACGTTTGATGGCGGCCAGGATGCCTATTGGTATGGCTATAGAGCTGACGACCAGCGCGGTGAAGAAGGCCAGTTGGAGCGTAACCGGGAACTGCCTCCTCCACTCATCTGAAATGGGGCGGCTCAGCAGATAGGAGTCGCCCAGGTCTCCTCTAATAACTCCCCATGCCCAGTCCAAATACTGGACCACAATGGGACGATTCAAACCCAACTGCTCGCGGAGATCCTCCAGCTCTTCCAGCGAGTAGGCTCCCTCACCGGACGGCCCACCCAGGATGATGGAGGCAATGTCGCCGGGGATTACACGCAGGATAATAAAGATGGCAATGGAAACCCCAACCAGCGTTGGAATAAAAAGAAGGACTCTTCTAACGACGTACTTACGCATATCCCACCAAATAATCTATGGCCGCCATTGCTGGCGGCCATAGATTATCACATACGGTAGCTGACAGTTACATCATGTCGCTCAGCCAGACGTTCTCCAGTGAGTAGTTGCCGGCGTGGATGAACGGCGGCACGTAGTCATGGATGTTGGTCCTCAAGCCGTGGACCAGTCCGGGGCGAAGCGTGCCCACGAAAGCGGCGTCGTCGTAGAGGATCTGAGCCATTTCAGCCAGAATGGGGCCTCTTTCATCCGGAGAGTCGAGCACCAGCTGGTCGTTGAACAGTGACTCCCACTCCGGGTTGTCCCAACCTGTAGGGTTGTTGCCACCCTTGTAGTTGGGCGTGAACGGAAGCAGGTTGAATGCGTCAGGGTCGGGGAAGGCTACGCCGTTGCTGAAGGCTATTTCCAGCGTGAAGTCGCCTGAGTCTCTCCTGGAGTTGCGCGTAGCCAGGTCTACGAATCCCTCAACCGTACCCTTGATGTACAGGTCGCGCTCGTAGTGGGCAAGGATACCTTCGCACTCCGTCTTGTTCGAGGTCGAGCAGAGAATGTTTATCTCCAACGGGTTGTCCGGACCGTAGCCCAGACCCCTCATCAGGCCCTGCGCTTCCGCGATCAGGTCCGCCTTGACCATGGGGATCGGGGTTGAATCCAGGCAGCTTCTCGTACCACTCTTCAGCGGTATTGATCCAATCCCAGCCGAAGAAGTAGGGAGTGGAGAGTATGCCCGTGCCGTCATACGAGAGCAGGTTTATCTCCTGCCTGTTGGTGCCCATCTGGATTACCTGACGCAGCGTATCCGCGGTTGGGTCTCCTATGGGGCCAAATGGCGCCTTGGTGACGTTGATGGTCTGACCCCTCCATCCCAGAGCATTGATGATGGAGAAGGTGAAGTCTTCAGGAATATCTGCTTCCAGCCGTTCGGCGTCGCTGCGCCTGGGCTGTGAGTCGAAGATACCGGTCAGGTCAATTCGCCCTGCCCTGAAAGCCGCGATACGGGTTGTCCTATCGATCATCTGAACCATTTCGACGCTGTCCAGATAGGGAAGGCCCTCACGGAAGAAGCTGGGGTTGCGCTCCCAAACCTCCCTGCTGTCAATGGTGCTGCTGGTGACCATGAACGGACCGGTACCCACCTGCTCATCCGGTTTCATGTCACGCCACGGGTTGTTGGGGTCGGTGTCTACTGGTTTGGTGTATGTGTCGGGACCAAAGAGGATCCAAGCGCCGGAGAAGCAGGGGATGAATGCGCCCCTGGGCGCCTTAAGCCGCACCGTCAGCTCATTGGGGCCCGTTATCTCCGCGCCAGGGTTGTCCAGCACGTTGCCGTTGTCGTCCTCAATGGGGGCTACGTATACGGTCACGCATCCCTGCTGCCTGGCCTGGAGCTTGTTGGGCTTTTCAACGTAGCGGTACATCTGCCAGTAAACATCATCTATGGTGAACGGGTTGCCCTCGTGGTCAACCAGGCCGTCCCTGAGCGTGAACGTAAACTCCGTCGCGCTGTTTGCCGACCACGATTCCGCCAAGTCTGGTTCCACCGTAACACGGTCCTTGAGGTCTATGCGGATAAGCTGTCCGTAGATGTTGCCTATCTTCCCTATCTGACCCCAGGAGAAACCGCCCCGGTTATTCAAGTCGAAGGCCCATGCGCCTGACCCGTAGGGCGCCACCAGTGTGCCTCCGTACTGAGGCTGGTCACCGTCTTCCGGCACCGGAGTAGGCGTGGCGGTTGGCTGCGGCACCGCCGTCACACCCGGTCGCGGTGTTGGCGTGGCGGTTGGAATTACAATGTCCGGGGTTGTAGGCGTGAACTCGGGTCTAGGAGTAGCCGTGGGCGTAGGAGGAGTAGGGGTAGTCCCTTCTTCTTCTTCTTCCGATGGCCCACAAGCTAGGGTAAAAACAAGACCCAGAGCCAACACCAAACCCAATAAATGTCTCAATTTCATCGCACCCTCCCTAAGCTTGGAACAGTTAGAAATGTCTACATATGACAACATACGTTCATAGCTCTGTCAATAGATTCGTAGCAAGTGGGTTGTGGTGGTAGACCGGCGTGAAGAACCAGGCACTATTCCAAGAAGTACGATTCATCCATATCTGGATTGGGTTGTAGGGGCGTTCTAATCGCTTTGATTCCGCCGGATTCTAAGCGCGAATCCATTTCCTTCTCGTAAGCTTTTTTCACCTGGTTGCACTGCTCTTCGTTCAGGTAAAAGCCAAGTCTTTCAACTTGCCTATTTCGTCTTGCCCATTCTTCACCGTCATTGCCTTCAAGCCCCGGATACTCACAAAATGCCCGTACCGCATCTTCTACTTCTCGACGCGAGACACGGGGCATAAGCTTTGGGATGAGGTCAACTGTGCCATCAGCTGAAATGACAATTACCAAGTTGTTTACCTTCGATGTCTTATGGTAGCGTACAGATGAGTTGAATCGTGCCCCACGAGCTCGATCGCCAGATGAGGTAGCCTCCCCATCAAGTATTACCCCAAATGCATGACAACGCCCGTCAGGGCCAAGGAACATAGCCCCGTCGATTCTGCCAAGCCGTGCTACATCTTTGTGATTCAAGTATTCGGGATTGATGGACAAGGCTTCCTGACCGAGACGTCTTAATTCAGAATCTGGATTCACTGAAACTACTATCGTGGTTCCATTGTCATTGTCTAGAGCGCATTGAAAAATGTTCCAAAGGCGCTCGATATCGACCGCGCCCAACTTTCTACGGGCTACGTCTCTAAAGAGTTCCTTATCTAGTATTTGCTTCGGCAACGTTGCATGTTCATATGCTACCTTCATAAGTGCTGTGTCGTTTATGCTTAGTGACCACCTGGCATGTCCCTCTATAGTGATTCTCGCTACATCAGGCGCAGAAATGCACTCCCCTAGTCCATAAATGGCGCGACCGTCAGTTAGCAAAGCTGTTCTTTCGTCCGTAAGTTCCAACATTTTTCTTACGCTTCGAGATTCATCCAACCCTACAGGGTCTTGAATTGTGACCTTTAGTTTGTTTGCCAAATTGCCCACGTCTGTAACTACCAAATGACCTTTCGCACCTGAACGCTCGTAGGTTAGTTGTGAAACCTCGTTCAAATACCGGAATAGGTCTGCGGGTAGCGGAGTCAGAGCATCCGTTATTCCGTCTACGAAATTCTTGGCTGAGCCTCTAACAATATCTTCACGGTCTCCCAATACGAAAATCCCCTCGCCCGGGTATGGCAGATATAGGGCTTTGTCAGCTCTCGCGAGGCAAGTGTTGATGATTGCTTGCACGAAAGATTCTTCAATGTGGCGCCCATGGTAATCATCCTTCGTCGGGTTGTTAAAATTGGGCACGGATTCAAGAGCTTCACTAGGTACACCAATGCAGGTATGAATCTCATAGCCTTCAAGGGGTGCAGAGTGACTTACAAAAAAACTGAGCCCTTCAAATTTCCCGGATTCTTGGATAGCCTCAGCGATAGCTTGAGCACGACAACGAAGGAATAGTGCACGCCGTCGTCGTTCATGGTACCTTTGGTTTGTGTGAAAGATTTCGGATTCAGGATCCGCTTCAATTATTTCGACCGTACTCTCTGCAATTGAGCACAAGTCATCTACTGCGAGAGGGCCATTCTCTGGCTCAATGCATGTTTGGTGCCGCAAGTCATCCTTTGTTGCCAAACCAATTAGCAACACTTTGGCCTTGTCGTGTATTTGCAAGCCTATTTGAGACAGGACTTCTTGAACTTCATACTCAACCTTCAACCTGAAGTGAGGTTGAAAAGCCCACATGAATTGGTCAATTGTTTTGGTCATTTATCAACTGCATAATGGTTTCGATATAAAAACCCCTCTTGATGCAACAGCCGACCGACGGCTCAACAGGGGTATCATCTAGTACACATAGCTACTTGTAAAATGGCTAGCATATATGGTGTACGATAAGTGGCACCATATATGCCTTAGCGGCGCGTTTTATTCCTATATGCTTAGGTCAATAGGGCAGTGGCTAGGCAGATTTGACGGACGGCACTCCCAGCTCGTTCAGGACCTCTATGAAGCGCTGTAGATCGTACTCCTCTATCTGCCGCAGACTGCGGGTCTGCAGGTCAACGCGAGCCCCGACGTCCTGGAACACATCGTCGGACTGCTGGGTCGGTCTCTCGTCAGCGCTGGCAACTATCACGCTCAGGCCGGCCAGCTTGTCGCCCAGCTTCATCGGCTGGCCGGGAGCAGTCCTGGCCAACTCTTCCTCAATTGCGCTCAGCTTTTCTTTGATCCCTTCCGCCGCCTTGCCTACGGGCTCGTGGGCCGGCGTTCCTTCAGTGCGGCGCACCCAGCCTTCCAACTGCTCACGAATGCTCTGAAGCCGGCGCACGACCTCCTGGGACTCTGAAACCTTGTCTCTGATCTGCAGCAGCAACTGGAACTCGGCCTCTATGTCGTCCTGGGTTGCCGTAATGAGAGGGTTTTTCCTTATCTCAAAGGTTTGCGTCCACCTCTTGCCCGCCACGGACAAAGCGACGGTGTAGGCGCCGGGAGGCGCCATGGGGCCCCTCATCGTGGAGAAGTATCCTTCCGCCCCCACGCTGCTGGAGTGCTTGACCGCGTCGGGATAGCGCATGTCCCAGATGAACCTGTTGAGGCCCTGTCCGGCCGGCGCCCGGAGGTCATCCTTGTTCGCACTGCTCAGCGAACTGGAAAAGGACTTGATGACTTCGCCGCGCTGGTCCTCAAAAGTGAGGAGCACATCGTCCTCCGGCTCTTCCTTAAGGTAGTAGCTGACGGTGACGCCGTCCGACGGGTTTGCCCCGGCGTCCAGGAACCGGCGGATGGGCTGCCCCTCCGGCGACGTGGTCTGGTCCCAGCTGAAGATTATGGCTCCGTCTCCCCTATCGTAGTTGCGCCCCTCACTGCCGCCGAGACCTCCTCGCCGCACGGGGAACCTGTATGCCGTCCTTGGTTTGAACAGATGCGCATCGGCTTTGGCAAGGCTATCCGTTATTTCTTGCAGAGGAGTGAGATCATCCAGTACCCAGAAAGAGCGTCCGTGGGTAGCCACCACCAAATCGTTCTCTTTGATGACGAAATCGTGGATGGGGACTGCCGGCAAGTTCTGTTGCAGCGATTGCCAGTTCCCCCCATCGTCAAAGGAGACGTAGACGCCGGTCTCTGTGCCTGCATAGAGAAGACCCGGCTTGGACGGGTCTTCACGGATGACCCTGGTGAAGTCGTCGTCCGGCAATCCGCCGGTGATCCGCTGCCAGGTTTCGCCGTAATCCTGCGTCCTGTACAGGTACGGGGTGAAATCGTCGGACTTGTAACGGGTGGCGGCAAAATATGCCCTCGCCGCGTCATGAGGCGACGGCTCGACTATGCTGATCAAAGCCCATTCCGGCAGATCTGGAGGTGTTACGTTTTGCCACGTCTCCCCGTTGTCCCGGGAGACGTGCACCAAGCCGTCGTCGGAGCCTGCCCACAACACTCCATTCAGCACCGGAGACTCGGCAAAGGTGAACACCGTTCCGTAATACTCAACGTTGGTGAACTCTTTTGTAACCGGCCCGCCCGGCGCCTCCATCTTGGAAGTGTCGTTGCGGGTCAGGTCCGGACTGACGACGTCCCAGCTGGAGCCTTCGTTGGTTGTACGGAAGACATGGTTGCCAGTCACGTAGAGAACGTTTGGATCGTGGGGAGACAGCACAATGGGGAACGTCCATTGGAACCGGTACTTGACGTCCTTGGCTCCCCATCCCATAGCGGCTTCCGGCCATACCTTGATATCCCGGCCCTGTCCAGTACGATGGTCGTATCGTGTGATCCTTCCGTTGACGTGGTGACCGGCATAGACGATGTTGGGGTCGTCCGAGCGGACTGCTATATAGCCGCTCTCCCCTCCCCCAACGGCATACCAATCGTTGCTGGTTATTGCGCCGCTATGCGACCTGCTTGGTATGGATATGGTGCTGCAGTCCTGCTGTGCTCCGTATATCCTGTAGGGGAACTGGTTGTCCGTGATCACGTGATAAAACTGCGACGTAGGCTGATTGTCAAGCCTGGTCCAGGTATCCCCACCGTTGTAAGAAACGCTGGCCCCTTCATCGTTGCCGTGGACCATACGGTCGGGGTTGGCGGGGTCTATCCACATGTCGTGGTTGTCGTCGTGAGGGGTGAGGAACCTAGTGAAGGTCCGGCCGCCGTCGGTTGATTTCCAGTTGCGGTTGCTCAGAACGTAGCAGGTATCCGGATCTGTGGGGTGGGCAAAGGCGTGGGTGTAGTAGAACGGCCTGCTGAGCAACTCTCCTTGACCGGAGGTCTTCTCCCAGGTTTCGCCGCCGTCGTCCGAGCGGAACATTCCTCCACCCTCCGCCTCTATCAACGCCCAGACGCGGCCCTGTCTGGCCGGAGAGGAGGCCACGCCTATGCGGCCCATTACCCCTCTTGGCAAACCCGGAGCGGCGGAGATATCTTCCCAGCTATCGCCACCGTCCCTGGAACGCCACAGTCCGCTGTCGGAGCCGCCGCTTCTTATGTCGTAGGGGAGGCGTCTGGCTTCCCAGATTGCAGCGTAGAGCACCCTGGGATTCGTCAAGTCTATGGAGAGATCAACGGCGCCGGCGTCGTTGCTCTTGTAGAGCACCTTCTCCCAGTTCTTGCCTCCATCCCTGGAGCGGAAGACGCCGCGTTCTTCGTTGGGCCCGAAGGCGTGACCCAGGGCAGCCACGTAGACAGTATCAGGGTCTTTTGGATGAACTCGCACCCGACCGATGTGACGCGTGTCTTCCAGCCCCAGATGCGTCCAGCTCTTCCCTTTGTCCGTGGACTTGTAGACCCCGTCTCCGTGGGATATGTTGCCGCGGAGACAGGCCTCACCCATCCCCACGTAGATTACGTTAGGATCGGCCTCTGAGACGGCTATAGCGCCCACCGCTCCCGTTTTGAAATAGCCGTCCGAGATGTTTTCCCAGAAAACGCCGCCGTTGGTGGTCTTCCACACGCCTCCACCGCAGCATCCGTAGTAGAACGTAGCCAGGTTGCCGGGATCACCCGCCACGGCAAGAACGCGGCCGCCTCTGAACGGTCCCACACTCCGCCATTCCAGCGCCTGAAGCAATGAGGCATCCACTGTTGTCATGCTTTGCATCCTCCTCCGTATCTTTAAGCCGTCACCGGCTCAATGTTCAGTCCGCCAACCGTCCGGTTGAACTCCGGCACGTCCTGCTCCAGCACCTTGCTCAGCAGGCTGATCTGTGCGTCCACCCTGCCTGCGATGTCTTGATAAGTTTCCGCGGCTTGCTTTGTAGGCGCGTAGTCCGCACTGGCAATCACCGAGTTCAGCGCTGGAAGCTTGGAGTAGAGCTTCACGACGGCATCCAAGCTGGGCGCTCCCGGGACGGGCACATGTATCAACTCGCCCTCAATCTGGCAGAGCTTTTCTTTGAGGGCCTGCCCCGCTTCCTCCGCCTGCTTGTACTCTTCACGACCGCCAAACCGTTGCAACCAACCTTCCACCTGGCCGCGAACCTTCCGCAACCGCACCACCGCCCCGGATATCTCCGATACCTTGTCCCTGATCTGCATAAGAAGACGGTGCTGCGCCTCCAAATCCTGAAGGGTGGACTGGTTCAACGGGTTCTTCTTCACCTCGCACCACTGGCTCAACGTCTGGTCGTTAACCTGAAGCCTCACTTCATAATCCCCAGGGATCGCCATGGGCCCGTTCACGCTCTCATCCAGGCCGCCCACCGTCTCGTCCCCGGGCACGGTCTCCGCGTCTGCGTGGCGCATGTTCCATAGGAACCGGTTCATGCCCGCTTTCTTGGACAAGAACGGCCCCTTGTAATCCGAGCACTCCTCCTTGCTGCGGAATACGTTCACCGTGTTGCCTTCCTTGTCCAAGACGGTAAGCGTCACTTCCCCCTCCGGTTCCTCCTTGAAGAAGTAGTACATCACCACCCCGTCAGGAGGGTTCTGACCCGCGTCCATGTACGTCTGCTTCACCAGGTTGCCCTCGGCGTCTTTTTCCGTATACCAGGAAAAGATAACCGGCCCAGCGCCGCGGTCGTAGTTCATGCCCGCCACCGATGAGGCGTCCGGTCGCAGAGGCCGCCACATGGGGAACCTGTATCCCTCTCTTGGTTTGTACAGGATGGCCGGTGCTTGGAAAGACTCCTGGCTGATTTGATGAAGCGGCGTAAGGTCGTCCAGGATCCAGAAAGCCCTGCCATGCGTGGCGACCACAAGGTCGTTGTCCTTTATGACGAAGTCGTGGATGGGCACCACGGGGAGGTTCAGTTGCAGCGACTGCCAGTTGTCTCCGTCATCAAAGGAGACGTATATGCCGGTTTCAGTGCCCGCATAGAGCAGTCCCTGTCTTGCCGGGTCTTCTCTGACCACTCGCGTGAAGTCGTTGTCCGGGATGCCGTTGGTTATTTGCGTCCACGTCTCCCCGTAGTCATTGGTCTTGAATAGATACGGGCGGTAGTCGTCCAGCTTGTAAGCCGCCGCCGCCACGTATGCCGTAGCCGCATCGTGAGGCGACGGGTCTATTATGCTGACCAGCGACCATTCGGGCAGGCCGGGAGGCGTTACGTTCTTCCACGTCCCCCCGTTGTCCCGCGAAACGTGCACCAGGCCGTCGTCGGACCCCGCCCATAGCACCCCCCTCTCCACCTTCGACTCATCGAAGGCGAAGATGGTGCACGGCGGCAATCCCTCTGCCGGCGCCCCTTCCGATGCGCCGCCACGCTTCACGTCGTTCCGGGTCAGGTCGGGGCTGATTTCATCCCAGCTTGCTCCGTCCGTGGTGGAGCGGAAAACGTGGTTCCCCGCCGCGTAGAGAACATTGGGGTCGTGTGGCGAAATCACGATGGGGAAGGTCCACTGGAAGCGGTACTTCAGATTCTCCGGGGTGAGATTGCTGGCCCGCTCCGGCCACACTTTGACGTCGAGGCCCTGCCCCGTCCTTCTATCGTATCTGCTCATGGGGCCGCCGCCGCTGTGTGCCGCGTACACTATGTTGGGGTCGTCCGGTCTGACGGCCACGTAGCCGGCCTCACCGCCGCCCACGCAGTACCAATCGGTCTGGGTTATCGCGCCCGTGGCCGACCGGCTGGGAATGCTGATAGAGCTGCCGTCCTGCTGTGTGCCGTAGACCCTGTAGGGGAAATTGGTGTCCGTAGTCACGTGGTAGAACTGTCCCGTGGGCTGGTTTTCCAGCCTTGTCCAAGATGCTCCGTCGTTGAATGAAATGCTGGCTCCCTCGTCGTTGGCATGGATGATACGCCGCGGGTTCTTGGGGTCTATCCACATATCGTGGTCATCGTCGTGGGGGGTGGTGAACCTGGTGAAAGTACGTCCTCCATCGGTGGACTTCCAGTTGCGGCCGCTCAGCACGTAGCAGGTATCGGGATCAGTGGGGTGGGCAAAGACGTGGGTATAGTAGAAGTGACGTCTGCGTAGATTGTCGTCGTTAGAGGTAAGCGCCCACGTCTTGCCTCCGTCATCGGACCTGAAGAGGCCGCCGTCATCGTGCTCTATCAAGCACCAGACCCTGCCACGCTGGCCAGGGGAAACGGCCACGCCTATGCGCCCCAGCGGCTTCCCCGGCAAGCCGGGGCTCTCCGTTATCTCCTCCCAGGAGTCCCCTCCGTCAACCGAACGCCACAGTCCGCTGTCGGCACCCCCGCTTACCACTGTGTAGGGATACCGCCTAGCCTGGTAGATGGAAGCGTATATGATGCGCGGATTGTTGGGATCCAAAGAGAGGTCTATGGCCCCGGCGCGCTCGCTCTTGTAGAGAACCTTGTCCCACGTTCTGCCCCCGTTCTCGGAGCGAAACACCCCCCTCTCTTCGTTGGGTCCAAAGGCGTGTCCCAGCGCCGCCACGTAGACTATGTCCGGATTCTGTGGATGCACGCGCACCCGTCCAATGTGCCGGGTGTCCTCCAAGCCCAGATGCATCCAGGTCTTCCCCGCGTCGGTCGACTTGTACACGCCGTCGCCATGGGTGACGTTGCTCCGAATGCAGGCCTCCCCCATGCCAACGTAGATCACGTTTGGATCAGAGTCGGAAACGCCTATGGCGCCAACGGACGCCGTCTTGAAATAGCCGTCAGATATGTTGTGCCAGAATACCCCGGCGTCGTCCGTTTTCCACAGCCCACCCGAGCAGGCGCCGAAATAAAACGTAGCCTGGTCTACGGGGTCTCCGACCACGGCCAGCACACGGCCGCCGCGGAAGGGGCCGATGGAGCGGTACTGCATTGCCTGATAGAGAGCGGAGTCAACAGCCATTTTGGTTCACCTCTGCAAGATTCAGCCAGAAAGCTGGCGGGATTCGGGCCGGACGTGGCAGATGATATTGACTGCATGCCAGCGAGTCAACAAACCGCCCTCATCCCATCCTGGTGTGCGTCCGCCTCTGCGTCCGCGCGGGCATAACGAACGAGACGGCCATTGCCATCCCTCCATTCCATGGCGATTCCGTATATAATAGACGCCATGTCTTGTATGAAAGGAGGCGCAGCTTGGCGAGTTTCATGGGTTTGATGAAATACAACGAGTCTTGTAAACGTTCGGGCGAGGACGAGCTGGCCACAGGACGGGCAGCGAGAGCCGTAGCCGAGGAGCTGGGGGGAGGACGCGCTCACTATCTGACTATGGTATGGAACCACGGTGAAAACCGTGACCTGGACATGCTCTTTGTTCTGGAAGCCCCTGATGCGGATACCGCTCACAATATCTTCCGCACCCTGGCAGATAGACAGAACGCAACGGTAAACGTCATGCCCGCCATGATTAGATGGGAAAAAGAGCTGGACATACAGGGGAAACTGTAGCGAGGAGGACTTCAATGACAATAACCCTTATTGGTCACGACCCCAATACCGGTCAGTTTGGCGGACTTGTGGTAACCAAGAATCCCGCGGTGGGTTCCCGCGTGCTCAGGGGCATGGGCGAAGTGGGAATGATGGGCAGCAGCGGCGTTGAAACGCAGCGCCGGCGCGCCATAGCCTTGCTGATGCTGGGATTCCCCGCCAAAGAGGCCATGGAAGCCTTGAAGAGCGTGAGCGACGAGCAGGGCGCCTATTGCTTGCTGGACCGCGCCGGTACGCCCGCGGTCTGGGTATCTCCGGGGTACGGCTCCGGCAACGTTGGCGAGAGATTAGGCACTAACTACGCCTGCTACGCCGGAACCAAGTACGGACCAGAAGTCGCGGACGCATTCGGAGATACCTTCGAGGCCACCGAGGGCAGCGGGCTTCCCCTGGAAGAGCGTCTGATCAGATGCCACGAAGCCGCCGACGAAGTCGGGGGCGACGCCAGGGGCAGGCAGTCCGCCGCCATCCAGATCCACTGGAAGCGTTCCGACGCCAACCCCTTCCTAGACGTGCGCGTAGACGACCACCACAACGCCATCTCTGAGCTTCGCGCCGCGGTCAAGGCGTACCGCATGATATACCCCCAATACCACGATAGGACGTGGCCAGAGATGCAGGGCACCAGCGGGTTCCCCATACTGTATCCAAACATGATCTAAGGAGGTTCCAATGCCCGACTACGTAGGATTGCTGAGGTTCAGCGGCCCCAGGTTCGGAGAGCAGCAGCTTGCCGCGGACGATATAGCCCGCGAGCTGGCCAGGGCCGGCGATATTGAGGCTCGAGGTGAAGCCGTGGCCGATCCCGGCCTGGGCGGAGGAACCTTCATCGGCGTTTTCTGGACGAAGGGTGACGCCGATATGGTATTCATCTTCCACGGCAGAGAGGACTCCGACGCGGAAAAGCTCTATGGAAGGCTGGCGGAGAAGACCGGCTCTAACGTAACGGTTGTTCCCGTAGTGACAGAGGCACAGAAGGAGCGCGTGGTGGCGGGCAAACCCATATAGGGAATCCCCCTAAACTCTGGCGCCCAACCTGCGCCTGGACCTGCCCCTTCTTCGTCCTGCACGGGACGTGATCTTCTTCATCTCGTCTTCAATCATGGTCAGGTCCTTCTTGGGAATTATGTGCAGGTCTCCGATAAAGGCCAGCGGCCACCACTCCGGAATCCACTTCTTCACGAAGTCCATGCGTGGCGCCACTTGGTGCGCATCTATGAACTGCTCTTCTTCCAAGACCACGTTGGACTCTACATTCACCCTGTACGGGAAGTCCTCTTCAGAGTCGTAGTCCTTCCACAGTTTGCTATGATCTTCAAAGAAGGTGGAAGTCACCGTGGCCGCGGCGGCAAACACCTGCATGCGGCTGATGTAGAACAACATGCGGTCGCCCACTTCTATGCGCTGAGCTTTCTTCCGCTGCGAGGTTTTAAGCCCCTGGACTTTGAACTCCTGCTCCCTGGTCACCAGATAGTTCTCAGGAGTGAGCACTACCATCCAGTAGTTTCTGGGCATTCACGTCTCCGGATTAGATTAACGGCTACGGCTTATTCTAGCACGACTCCAAGTCCCAACCAACCGTACTTTAAGCCGCCAGCCTCATCACGTTGTACATGTGCAGGTACAGCTTCCACATCTCCCTCATCAGTTCAGGAAACGGCACCTGCCGCGTTGGGTCAACATGCTGGAATATGGAGAATTCCGTGTAGTACACGCTTCCCACCGCCAGTGATTCCGCCATACGCTTAGATTCCACGGCTGGAATAGCCGTATCCTCCCTATCGTGCATCAGCAGCACCGGCGCTTTCAATCGGTCTATCCGGCTGCTGGGAGAAATGGATTCCAGTTCCTCCAGGAAGCTCTCCGGCAGCTGCCTCAGCAACTCTTCCGCCTCGTCCCTGTCCACGCCGGACAGCAGGCGGTAGGCCGCCTGGCCATACTTGGAAAGCGAGTCCGGTAGATCTTCAGGAGCGGTCTCTCCCTGCAAGAATACGCGACTTAGAACCTCCTGCTCCTCCGCATCCGGCAGCGCCTCTATCAGGTGCCGCGTAAAGACCTCCTGGGTATCGTCCCTTGGCTGCCAAGGCGCTATAGAATCGTTGTACTCCCGGCTCCGGCTCGCCACCGATACCATGAGGTCGCGCGCATCATAGTACGCCCCAAACAGGTTAGCATACGCCACTCTGTCCCTAATCCGTTCATCCTGTGCCGCCAGTGCGGCAAAGGATGCCCCAACGCAGAACCCGGCAAGCCCTATCTGCTGCTTGTCCACTCCTTCCATATCCTCTAGAAACAGGTACGCCGACACCACTATCTCCACGGCCTCCGGTTCCATCCTCCGCGATTTCAACATCACCTCCGACCACGGTATGAGAACAACGATTCCGGAACGCGCCAGCCCATTGGCCAGGCCCACTATCCTTGGGTCGTCGCGGCCTGCCGGTATCACTCCGAAGAAAAGCACCACCGCCGGGTGCACCCCATCGTCGTCCGGTATATAGAGGTCCATCTCTATCTGCCTACCGTCCTGTGCTTGGAACAGGCCCGGTTTGTACAGCGGCTCCTTTGCCAGAAACGGTTGCAGCTTCACCGGTATCCTGGAGACTATTTCCGGGACGAACAGCGCCGTCCTCAACGCCGTATTCCCCTGCTCCGATACACCCACCCAGGCCGATAGCGCCACAACCGCTGCCAGCAGCGCCAGCGAACCTCTTTGAATTGCTCCTTTCATACACCCAATAATAGCCGTTCATCCGCCACAAGCCAAAGCCTTCCTGTGGAATGTTAAGCCCCAGACACGGCCTTGTTCGTAAAGTCCTCCCTGGGGAACTAATCTGCCCCACCGTTCGTATATATTCAGTAAACAGTTCTGATCCACAGGGAGATACGGAGGTAGTCCGCATGAAAGCCAAAGTCACGGTACTGTTGACGTTCCTGGTCACGGCCTTGGTGACGGCTGCGGCGCTGTTCCTGGTCTGGCACAACCTGGGCGGCGGCGCTTGGCACAGCTCCGTAGGTATCCTGGAGGCGTACCCACAGGAGAACCGGACGGACAGGCTCACGCTTATTGTACAGTCCTGCAATGGAGCGCCTAGCGTCAGGCATCAGCGGGAGACCAATAGCGCCGTCGAGATCCGGGTACAGGCTTTCTCCACTCCGTTGCACGGTGCCCAAGAGTGCCTGGATGCCCTGGAGGTCCAGCTTGAACAACCACTTGGGGATCGCATCCTTTTGGATGAGCACACCGACCAAGAGGTACCTGTTCTGAACCCATGACCTTAGCCGTAGGCGGGTTTCACTTGCAGCAGACCCTAGACTCGCACGGGCACAGGGCGAACTGGATAGCCATCGTACCTTGTGGGGACAAACTGGCTCAAGCAACTACACATATGAGTACAAGGTACTCTGCGACTGCTCGGACAGCCTCAACCAGACCGTCAAGGTCACTGTCACCAACGGGGCTATCGAGTCGGTCGTCTACGCAGATTCAGGTAAACCACACGTGGTATGGGGTGGTGGACCCCGCTACCACACCATCGACAGCTTGTTCGACGTGATCCAGGACGCCATCGCCGGCGAGGCAGACCAGCTTACCGTGAGCTACGACAGTGAGTACGGATACCCAACAGACATCGAGATCGACTACATGAGCAACTCGATAGACGACGAGTACACCCTCACGGCCAGCGCGTATACGCCATTCTGATACCTGCGAAACTCACCAGAACTGCCGCCAAACCTCCTTCCCAGTGTTTTGCACTTCCCTCCACACACGCACAACTACTGATTGCATCCGTCATGGGCCTGGGATAAAATGGACTCCCCATGCACCTGCACTATCTCGCAACACTTCATCCCCTTGGAGAACCCCTTTGATCACAACAGTCGTCGGCAACTACCCAAAGATAGGCCCTGGAACCAGTGCGCCAAGCCTGCGAGGCGCCATTGGCCAGTACGACCAGGGCAAAATCACCCTGGAAGAGCTGCGCCGCATAGAGGACGAAGTAACAAAGGAAGTCATACAGGAGCAGTCAGACGCCGGTATAGACGTTGTCACCGACGGCCAGATTCGCTGGGACGACGGCCAGACCTATATAGCGCAGAAGATCAACGGCTTCTCCATCAACGGCCTCATTCGCTACTTTGACTCCAACACTTACTACCGTCACCCCATCGCCGAATCCAACCTGGAGTGGAATGAACCCATTCTGGTACGCGACTACAAGTTCGCTCAGCAGCACAGCAGCAAGCCGGTCAAGGCCGTCGTCACGGGTCCCTATACGCTGGCCAAGCTCTCGCAAAGAGGCGTGTACTCGGATTTCAAAACAATGGTCATGGACGTAGCAGCCGCTCTCAACAAAGAGGCGCTAGCGCTTCAGGAGGCAGGCGCTTCCATCATCCAGTTCGATGAGCCTGCCATTATCATGCACAAGGATGAGCTTCCCCTACTTGAAGAAGCGTCGGAAACGGTCACACGGGGGCTCACCTGCAAAACGGAGGTGTGCATCTACTTCCGAGACGTCTCCGGCCTTGCACCCGGCCTGTATCAGTTACCCTTCGATGTTATAGGCCTCGATTTCGCCTGGGGGCCGGCCAACTTCGACCTGCTGGACGGTTTCCCCCAGGACAAGGAGCTGTCCATAGGCCTGCTAGACGCCCGCAACACGCGCCTTGAGCAGGTGGATGAAATAGTAGCGGCCGTGCGCCGGGTTGCAGAGCACGTCAGTCTGGACAGACTCCACCTCAGCCCCAGCTGCGGCCTCGACTTCCTGCCCCGGCAGAACGCCAGGCAGAAGCTGGCCCGGCTTGTGGAAGGCGCCCGCGCCGCCCAAGAGGCGTTGAGCTAGAGACAGGGCTTGGCCGTTTTGGATACAATTGCTTATACAGCCGCACGCCTCTCTATCGCGCAGGCGGCTCTAATTAGAACAGAGGTAATCAACGTGACAAAAGGACTTCTAACCACCTCCGTAGGCAGCTTTCCCAAGCCTTCCTACCTCACCAGGGCGCGTACCCAGTTCGCCCGCGGCCAAATAGGCCAGGACGAGCTCAACCAGCTGGCGTGCAAAGCCACGGAGCACTGGATCCGCGTCCAAGAGGAGATTGGCCTCGACATCATCGTCGATGGTGAGATGTACCGCGGCGACATGGTGACCTACTTCTCCGAGCACATGCAGGGCTTCAAGATCAGCGGCCTTGTCCGCTCCTACGGCAACCGTTACTACCGCAAGCCCATTGCCGTTGGCCCCGCATCCAGCAACGCCGAGATGACGGTCGATTGGTGGAAGTACGCCCAGTCCCTCACCGACAGACCGATCAAGGGGATGCTCACCGGCCCCTACACCATAGCGGACTGGTCATTCAACGAGTACTACCCCTCTCGCGAAGCGTTCGTCATGGACCTCGCCGCTGTGGTGCACAATGAGGCCGTGGCTTTGCAGAGGGCCGGCGCCAGGTATATCCAGATCGACGAGCCCGCCATCTCCACGCGCCCCGACGAAATGGAGATGGCGTCTCGCGCCCTGGGCATCGTTACCGACGGCCTCGATGCGTACACCTTCACCCACATCTGCTACGGCGACTTCCTTGCCGTATACGACCAGCTGGTCAACCTGCCCGTGGACAATCTCGACCTCGAGATGTCCAACAGCAACTACGACCTCCTAGACGAGCTGCAGAAGCGCCCCACCGGCAAGGGGCTTTCCATGGGGGTCACCGACGTTCACAGCCACATTGTGGAGGACGAAGAGCAAATAAAGAAAGGCATCATGAGGGGCCTCCAGGTCTTCCCGCCAGACCGCTTGTTCATCGATCCCGACTGCGGCCTGAAGACTCGCACCGAAGAGGAGTCCATAGCCAAGCTGCGCAACATGGTCAGCGCCGTCCGGCAAGTCAAAGCCGAAATGGGAATAGAGTAGGGAACGGGGGCAGGGATGCTTACCACACCCCCCACCACCCCTGGATGCCCGTCTGCGCGAGCATGACGGACGGGGGCAACCCGTTAATTAGCGGTCTGACGGTGGGGTAGTTTGGCGAAGGGCGCGGCGGCTTGCCATGAACCGCCCCTACTTCCGCGTCGCTCTACCCTTGAGCGCCGCTAGCGCCAGCCCGATGCTCACCACCCCTACACCCACGATTGCCAGCATACCCTTTCCCAACACTTCCCAGTCCCAGCCCACTATCAGCAGTGATCTCAAAGCGTCCAGCACATAGGTGATCGGGTTATAGCCGGCCACAGTCGCCATCCAGCCGGTCATTGCCTCGCGGGGCAGGAAGACGGGGGTCATGAACAAGAAAGGGAAGAACAGCAGGAAACTAACGTTCACCGTGGCTACGTTCCCCGTCTTAAGCGCTATTGCATAGGGGAAACCGGTAAACACCACTCCCCATGTTCCGGTTATCAGGATGAATGCCAGGAAACCAAGCACGCCGGTCTCTATGCTCACTCCTACAATCAAGCCCATAATGAGCACGGGCACTGTCAAAGCCGACACCAGGCGCGAAATCAGCGACCGTCAGCCCCAGCAGCAACGCCAGCCGGTTCGCCGGCGTCAACGACAGCCTGTCGAAGTAACCCGACTGTATATCCGTCACCAGCACTATGGCCCGCGACACTCCCGTTACGGCGAAAATCACAGCTACCGGTATCTGGAACGACTTGAAGTCCAAGCCCGGTATCTCCTCTGCCACAACCTGCAACGAGCCTACCGCCATGGCAAAAAAGAAAACAGGAAAGATCAATGGCGGTATAGTTCCTTCCGGGTCGCGGGGGATGGAACGCAACGCCCTCTCCGCCACTGAAGTCAAGTCGTTCAGAAAGCCTGCCTTCCTAGCCTTTACCTCAACGGGTGCGCTGGTCATACCTGTGCCTCCTCCGGCTTCTGCTCTTCTTCCTCCATGCGAACGCCCACCGCCTGCAGAAAAACGTCGTCTAGCGTAGGCGTACGAAGCGTCAGCTCCTGCACGTCCACACCGCATTCATTCAACGCCAGCGCCACCCGGCTCACGTGCCTCGCTCCGTCCTTGAGCCTGATCGTCAGCTCGCTGCCGTACGCCTCCACCTTGCCAACGTTCCTCAAGCTTCTCAGCGCCTCGCAATCTATATCTGGGTCTCCGTCCACCCTGGCTATGATCAGGTCCGACCCCACCGACCTCTTCAGGTCTCCGGGGCTTCCCTCCGTTGCCAGCTTTCCTCTGTTGATGATCCCTACCCTATCGGCAAGCTCATCCGCTTCATCCAAATACTGTGTAGTAAGGAATATTGTCACGCCGTGCTCCTTGTTGATGCGGTGCACCTCCTCCCACACCTTGGCGCGGCTTATCGGGTCCAGGCCGGTGGTAGGCTCGTCCAGGAACAGTATCTCCGGGTTGTGCACCAGCGCCGCCGCAAGGTCCAAGCGGCGCTTCATTCCACCCGAATACGTGCCTATTTGCCGGTCTACGGCATCGCCAATGTCCATGAGCGGTTCAAGCTCCGCTATGCGGCTTTTCGCCACCCCGCGCCGCAGCCCGTACAGCCGGGCCTGAAGCATCAACAGTTCACGACCGGTCTGTTTGTTGTCCAGCGTAGCCTCTTGGAGCGCCGCCCCTATGCGCAGCCGTACCTCCACAGGCTCTTTGATCACGTCTCTACCAGCTACAAACGCCCGTCCTTCCGACGGCATCAGCAACGTGGTCAATATCCTCAACACCGTGGTCTTCCCCGCCCCGTTCGGGCCAAGGAAGCCGTAAACCTCGCCCTTCTTCACGCCCAGGTCCACCCCGTCCACCGCCACGATCTGCCCGTAGCGGCGCACCAACCCTTCCGTGGAAATAGCATATTCGTTCAATCCTACCTCCTTGATATTGGGGAACGCTTCTTGGAGTCTGTTATGGGAGCGACGAATGCTCTGCACCAAACGACACCCTACTAAGTGTAGATTCTGTCGCTCAACCTTACAATGCGCCACTGACAGCGTGTGAGCCGCTGCCCGCGATGAACCTGTTACCGCTCCGCCTGCCCCGACCCGATCGGCCCCATGTCCGCCCTTGCCGCCTCTATCTCCTCCCTCACCATGGGATCGTCCTCCTCCAGTGCCGAGTCCTCTAGGAACCGCGCTGCCGCCCTCCCCCCGATGCGGCCCAGCGCCCAAGCGGCGTGAGCCCTAACCATGGGGTTACCCTCCAGCAACGCCCTTCCCAGAGCGGGCGCCGCTCGCGCGTCTCCTATGTTCCCTAGCGCTACACAAGCATTGCGCTGCATACCGACCAGCTTTGCCCGCTTGATGGGACTGTCTCTGAAACTGGCGGAGAACTCCTCCTGAGACATGCTCAACAGAGGAACGAGCTCCAGCCAGGAAAACCCCGTGCGCTTCAGACCAGCCATCGACTTGCCGGGCACGCCACGGTTCACGGGGCACACCTCCTGGCAAATGTCGCATCCAAACACCCAGTCGCCAACCAGGGGGCGAAGACCCCTTGGAATAGCTCCCCTGTTCTCTATGGTCAGGTATGAGATGCATCGGGGCGCGTCAATGACGTACGGCGCCACTATTGCACCCGTGGGACACTTCTCAATACAGATGACGCAGCTGCCGCAGTTCTTCAGCAGAGGTTCGTCAGGCTCCAGTCCCAGGTCCGTAACCAGCGCTCCCAGGAATACCCACGACCCATGAGATGCGGTCAGTATATTGCTGTTTTTGCCAAACCACCCTATCCCCGCCCTGCGTACAACCGCTCTCTCCAGAAGGGAACTGTCATCAACAAAAATGCGGCTCCGCACGGGCGCACCAGCTATGTCGGCCAGCCCATCAGCCAGCTTCCGCAGGCCGTCCTTCATAGCTGAATGGTAGTCCGTCCACTGTGCGTATCTTGCCACTCTGCCTGCCAAATTGCCGGCGGGCCTCTCCTCTTCTTGCGGCAGATAGCTGACGGCCACGGCAATGATGGACTTGGCGCCCGGCAATAGCCTCCCCGGATCGCTGGCGCGCTCCACCCGCTCTTCGGTGAACCAGGGCATCCCCTCCATGTGCCCTTTTTTGATGCTGTCGACAGCCGACTTCGCATCTTGGGGAAAAGGATCCGCTGTTGTAACTCGTACAATCTCGAACCCCAGGTCCCTGGCATGGCCCACTATTCGACTCTTCAAGCTCAGAGACTCTTTCAACATTATAATTCAATCCGAACAGGCCCCAGCGGGTTAGCCCAGGTGCACTATCTCCACCTCTCCCCAGTGTTGCCCGAGATACTCGGCAACCAGCCGGCGGTGGCAGTGCTCCGGCTTTTCCTCGCTACACAGTAGGCACCCTTCAGCGACGGTCTTCCTCCTCTCAGGCCCTTCAATGCGCCGCTCCTCCATCAGGGCCAGGAACTGGTGCTGGTAGGTCTCCCAGTCCTTGTGCTCCTTTCGATAGGCGTCAAGCATCTCCTTGGTGGGCGCAAGCTCCGGCAGGTGGACGTACTCTATGCCGCAAACCTCGCTCAGCAGGTACCGCAGGTCATCCTTCTTGGCAAAGCCCGCCAGCTGCGAGACGTTGTGCAGCCGGACGTCCACCAGGCGCTTCACGCCGGAGCCCTTCAACAGCTCGAAGAAGTCCGAGGCGGACTTCTTGGTAAAGCCGATGGTGTATATCCTCACGGGGTCTGCTCCCAAACGCCTGCGTCGCCCATGGCTTGTGGCGGGTTTCCGCCAGCGTACGCCACATTCCTAGCCTGGCGAGTCAGCGCATCGGCGGGCTGGCTGGCTAGGATCCCGGGGGGCGGTAGGTCACGTTGCGGCGCGTCGCCTCGTCAACCGTCTCCGGCGTCACCAGGACCGTCGCCCTGAAGCTGATGGCGCCTGCGGACGCCACAGTTATCGAAGCCGCTACCGCCGCGGCATCGTCGGGCAGATCCACGATCATGTACAGGTCGTCTCCGCCAAAGGCGTAGTAGAAGGCCTCCAGGGTTCCGCCCAATTCGGCGAACATCCCCTCGAACATGGCACGGCGCCCCGTGCCGCCCTCGCGCTTCAGTCCCGCGGTGCCCTCGGCGGTGTAGTCTGCCTGGAAAAGATACTTCGGCATGATTCATCCCTCCAATTTCATTAAGGTTGTATTGTATCAGGCGACTAGGCCAACTCAAAGAGCCACCTGAACCGCCATGCCCTTCCATCATGCTTCAAGACCTCCCAGAGGCAAGCCGCTTCTCCCAGATTGTCCGCTTGCCCCTTTGCAGCACAGTCGTTATCATGCCGGCTAAAGACCCTGAACGGGGAGGCCATTATGACCACAACCCAGACCTTTGAAGAAGCCCTCAATGAGTTCAGAGAAAAGACCAACGATCTCATGGAGCAGGAAAACATGGAGTGGGTGCCGCCTCCGCCTCCATACGACCAGTCGGGCCCACCCTTCATCTCTCCCATAAACCTCTCGCCGGAGTTCATAGCCAAATATGCCCACGCCATCGGCGACGACAACCCTCTCTATATAGACCCAGAGTATGGCAAGCAGACCAAGTACGGCATGCAGATTGCACCGGGCCCCGTCCTTGCCCTCATTCGCGGCATCTCCGCCCATGGCGCTCAGCGTCCTGAAGGGTATCCCGTAGCCAACTTCTTTTCAGGGACTGCCTGGGAATTTTTCGACGTGGTCAGGCCCGGTACGTCTCCCTTCCGCTCTACCAAAGTAATGAAGGAGTTCTTTGAAAAGCAGGGTTCACGGGGCAACCTCATGTTCCTTATCACGGAGCTCTACTTCTGGAACTCCCATGGAGACCTGCCCGGCAAGGCCTACGGCACCCTGATCATGGTGCCCATTGAGACAATGGGCGGCTCCCGCTCCATGAGCGTCGAGCGCTTGGGCGAGCACCTCATGTACGAGCGCAAGGCTTCTCAGTACAACATCGAGCAGATAGAGGAGTTGGTCGATCAAATGGCCTCGCTGAAGCGCCGCGGCGACAAGACGCTCTACTGGGAAGACGTAGAGGTCGGCGAGAAGCTGGGCCCCCTGATCCTGCCACCCTGGACATTGCAGGATATGACGGCGCCGCGTGCCGTCGGCGCCGGCCT
>CBDHCW010000025.1:0-85791 GCA_965261445.1 Dehalococcoidia bacterium
GGGCGGCCCAGACCCGCAAGGTCGCCGCGGGTGACAAGATGGCGGGCCGCCATGGCAACAAGGGAGTCATCTCGCGGATTATGCCCGTGGAAGATATGCCGTTTCTCCCAGATGGTACGCCTGTAGACATTATTCTCAACCCATTGGCGTTCCTTCCAGAATGAACCTTGGCCAGGTGCTGGAGACGCATCTGGGCTGGGCGGCGAAGACCCTCAATTTCTCGGCGGTAACCCCGGTTTTCGATGGTGCTCAAGACGACAGAATTCAAGACGCACTGGCCCGGGCTTGGTTCCTCCGGCGTTCCGGTGCCGTCTCTAGCAATGGGTACGGTGGAAACGGAAGTTCAAATGGGCGACGGCAGACGCCAAGCTGCAAGACTGGCTTGGCAGACGCGGCTATGACGCCAATGACCTGTTCAATGAAGAAAAGGCGGGAATAGCTGCTGAAGCATGCCTGAGGCTTTGGCTCAAAGAAGAGATGGGTGAGGATGCTTCCCAAATGAAGCAGGAGGAGCTTGTGGCTCACGTGCGCTCTCTCACCATAGAGGGCAGAAAGGTGCCACCCATCTTCGGCAAATCCCTGCTCCACGACGGGCGCAGCGGTGAGCCTTTCGATCATCCGGTGACGGTTGGCTACATCTACATGATGAAGCTCATTCATCTTGTGGAAGACAAGATTCACGCCAGGTCCACCGGCCGTATTCTCTGATCACGCAGCAGCCTTTGGGCGGCAAGGCCCAGTTCGGCGGCCAGCGATTCGGCGAAATGGAGGTGTGGGCCCTGGAAGCCTATAGCGCTGCCCACAACCTTCAGGAAATACTTACCGTCAAGTCGGATGATGTGGTTGGCCGTGTCAAGACCTACGAGTCCATAGTCAAAGGGGAAGACGTAGTACAGCCCGGCGTGCCTGAATCTTTCCACGTACTGCTCAAAGAGTTGCAGAGCTTGGGACTATCCGTGGAGCTTCTCAGCGGTGCTGAAGAAGGGATCGGCTGGCCTTCCAGTGTGGATGAGGGTGCCGGTTTCCATTTGAGCCTCCTTCCGTAGGTCACATGGCCCTGAAAGATGAAGACTCCCTTTCAACTGACCAGACGCCTTTGGTAGACAATACACCTTCCGAAGATGGTCAGGCGTTGGGAGAACTCAAACGCTCCCTCGGAAGAATCTGAACAAGAGAGACCTTCGGAAGAGGGCGAATCCCAGGAAGATGGCGGGTAGCTGAAGAAGACCCTGGGATATGCCCAAGGACAGGGTCTGGAGGATTTAGAGGGGTCAGAAAGCCTTAGAGCCCATTACATCAAGGAGAACTGGAAAGCATGGTACAAAGTGCCGGTTTCAATTCTATTAGAATCTCGCTGGCATCACCTGACCAGGTGATGAGTTGGTCGTACGGAGAAGTGACCAAGCCGGAGACAATCAACTACAGGACCCTCCGGCCTGAGAAAGATGGCCTCTTTGACGAGAGGATATTTGGACCAACCAAGGATTGGGAGTGCTTCTGCGGCAAGTACAAGAAGATCCGATACAAGGGCGTGATTTGCGATAGATGCGGAGTGGAGGTTACCCGCGCCAAGGTCCGCCGTGAGCGTATGGGACACATCAAACTCGCTGCACCCGTGGCGCATATCTGGTTCTCCAAGAGTACATCCAGCCGTCTTGGCCTGCTCCTAGACCTATCACCCAGAAATCTGGAGCGAGTCCTTTATTTTGCGCAGTACGTTGTTGTCTCCGTGGACGAAGAGGCGCGTGAGCGATTACTGGAGCAGCTCAAAGTGGACAAAGACGCTGAGGTGGAGAAGATTCAAAAAGCGATGGAAGAGGAGGTTGCAGCGGCCCAAGCGTCCATGGAAGAGCAGAAAGAGGAGCAGGCGCAAGAAGAATCTACATCCAAAGCGACAGAGACCGAAACCCCCGCAGGCAAAGTTGTGAAGAGGTTCGAGAGCGCCAAGGAGCGTATCCTGGATGAGTTTCAGTCCAAGATAGACGACCTGGAAGACCTCAGGCAATTGCAGCTTCTCACTGAGAACAGATATAGAGAGATGCGAGAACGGTTTGGGGACGTTTTTGATGCGGGTATGGGTGCAGAGGCTATCCTCAAGGTCCTGCAGGCTCTTGATTTAGACAAGCTCAATGAGTCCTTGCAAAACGAGGTGCGCACCACCGCCGGCCAGCGCCGAAAGAAGGCTATCAAACGCCTGCGCGTTGTAGAGGCGTTCCGCAAGAGCGAAAACAAGGTGGATTGGATGATCCTTACCGTCCTGCCGGTGCTTCCCCCTGACCTGCGACCAATGGTCCAGTTGGACGGAGGACGGTTCGCCACCAGCGATCTGAACGACCTCTACCGCCGTGTTATCAACCGGAACAACCGTCTGCGAAGATTATTGGATCTGAGTGCGCCGGAGATAATAGTAAGAAATGAAAAGCGCATGCTTCAGGAGGCTGTGGACGCTCTGATAGACAACGGCAGACGCGGCCGCGCCATATCCGGCAGCCACAACCACAAGCTCAAGTCGCTCTCAGATCTATTGCGAGGTAAGCAGGGCAGGTTCAGGCAGAACCTCTTGGGCAAACGCGTAGATTACAGCGGACGCTCCGTCATTGTGGTTGGCCCCGAGTTGCAGATGCATCAGTGCGGCCTGCCAAAGAGGATGGCGTTGGAGTTGTTCAAACCGTTTGTAATGAACCGCCTTGTCCTAGAGGGCCATGCTCACAATATCAAGAGCGCCAAGCGCATGGGTGGAACGCGTCAGACCTGAGGTCTGGGATATTCTGGAAGATGTCATCAAAGACAGGCCCGTATTGTTGAATCGTGCTCCCACGCTGCACCGCTTTAGGTATTCAAGCCTTTCAGCCCGTTCTCATTGAAGGGAGCGCAATTGAGATACATCCTCTGGTCTGTACTGCATTCAATGCGGACTTTGACGGCGACCAGATGGCAGTCCACGTTCCCCTTTCCAAGGAAGCGGTGCGTGAAGCTCAGAACATCATGATGAGCAGTAAGAACATGCTCTCGCCCCGTTCCGGCGAACCCATAGTCTCTCCTACTCTGGACATAGTGCTGGGTTGCTACTATTTGACGCAGATAGAGTCAGAGGCTAGAGGAGAAGAAAAGAGGTATCATTCCAAGGAAGAGGCAAGGCTAGCTTACGACCATGGCCTGGTTGGTCTCAGAGAAGAGATCAGCGTGCAAGACCAAGAGGTTGAAGGCGGCTGTGTAAAGACTTCTAGCGGCCGTATCATTTTCAATGAGATCCTGCCGGCGGAGATAGGCTTTAAGAATCAGGTGATGGATTCCAAGGGGTTGAGCAACCTTGTTACTGAGTGCTATCAAAACTTAGGTAATGATAGAACGGCGCCTATTCTGGATTCAATCAAGCGATTGGGCTTCCATTATGCCACTCAATCCGGCGCTACCATAGCCATCAGCGACATAGAGGTTCCCGCCAAGAAGCAGGAGCTCATGGAAGCCGCCAACCAGCAGGTGGAGGAGTTGGAAGATCAATACCTTGCCGGGCTCATTACAGAGGACGAACGATACAACAAAGCGGTATCCATATGGACGGAAGCAAGCGATCAGATGACCGGTCTGATTAGAGAGGTCCTGCCCACCTACGGCGGCATTTACATGATGGCCGACTCAGGGGCAAAGGGCAACCTGGCTCAGATCAAGCAAATGGCCGGTATGCGGGGCCTTATGAGCAATCCCAGAGGCAGGATTATAGATTTGCCTATCAAATCCAGCTTCCGGGAGGGGCTCAGCGTGCTGGAGTACTTCATATCCACCCACGGTGCCCGTAAAGGCCTAACTGATACGGCCTTGCGGACAGCGGAAAGCGGCTACCTGACGCGTAGGCTAATAGACATTGCCCAGGAAGTGATCGTCCTGGAAGAGGATTGCGGCCTCCACTGAAGGCATATGGCTTGAAGAGGAAACCGGCAACACCATGGCTCCGCCTTTGAGAAATCGATTGGTTGGCAGGTACACCGCTGCTCCTATTGCCGACGCCAATACGGGTGAAGTAATGATGGACTTCAACGTTCAATTGGGCGAGGAAAACGTCCAAGCTGCGGTAGACTCGGCCATGGGGCGTGTTTACGTACGCTCGCCGCTGACCTGTAACGCTAGGCGCGGCCTCTGCCGGATGTGCTACGGACGCGGCCTTGCCACTGGCCAAGATGTGCTCCTTGGTGAGGCCGTAGGTATAGTGGCGGCGCAGAGTATCGGTGAGCCGGGTACCCAGCTCACCATGCGCACCTTCCACACCGGTGGCGTTGCCGGCATAGACATCACCAGCGGTCTGCCCAAGGTGGAGGAGCTCTTTGAAGCTCGCACTCCTAGGGGGATGGCGCTCCTTTCCGAAATTGATGGCAAAGCGGAAGTGGATGAAGACCTTGAAGGCAGGCGTATTCGCGTGGTGAACTCAGAGGAGTTTCAGGAAGAGTTCTCTCTACCCAGGGGATACAAGCCGGCCGTAGAGAACGGCGACTGGATACAGGCTGGTTCGCCTCTAGCGCGCTCCAAGGAGGAAGAAGAGACCTCGGAGAAAGATGCCACGGCAGAGGTGATGTTGGCCAGTATTTCCGGTCGTGTCTCCCTTGGCAAGAGGGGCAAAATCACCATTGCTTGGGAAGAACAGGAGCAACGGGAGTACCTTGTGGCGCACTCGGCGCATCTCATTGCGCAGGATGGCCAAGAAGTGCATGCCGGCGAACCGTTGACCTCCGGCCCGTTCAACCCCCAGGACATCCTCCGCATCCTGGGCAAGGACGCCACCCAGCGGCACCTGGTCTCAGAAGTGCAGGCTGTTTACAGAACTCAGGGCATCACCATTGACGATAGGCATATCGAGATCATCGTCCGGCAGATGCTTCGCAAAGTGAGGGTAGACGCCCCCGGGGACGCAGAGCTTTTGCCGGTGAGATGGTAGACCGGTTTGTCTTTGAAGACATAAATGCAAAGGTGCTGGCAGAAGGCGGAGAGCCGGCTACGGCGAGCACCGTTCTACTCGGGGTGACTCGCGCCTCTTTGAACACGGAGAGCTTCTTGGCGGCAGCTTCGTTCCAGGAGACGGCCCGCGTCTTGACGGAAGCCGCGGTCCATGGCACCACGGACCCGTTGCTCGGCCTCAAGGAGAACGTGATCATCGGACGCCTCATTCCGGCAAGGATGGACTCATCGAAAGAGGGTCGCGAACGGCTTGGGCTTCCTCTGGTTGCTGAAGAACATCCCATGCTGCACGTTGTTGGGGATGATTCCCAAAACGGAGACGGCGATGAAGTGAACGCCAAAGGCCTACGCCCCGAGGTCTTCGGCATGACCATGGAGCTAGGCAGTTAGGAAATAAGCACCGACACCTGAAGAAGAGAGCCCTTAGTTCATCAGTGAGTTGATAGCCAAAGGGAGAGGCCATTATTACGGGCGGCCTCTCCCTTTTTACATAGGGTTAAAGCCTTCCAGGCAACGAAAGCGCGGTGACTAGCTCTTTTTTCTACTGCCTGGGTTGCGTATGTGTACCACCAAAGTTCGCCATAAACGGTTCAGCATGCTCAGTTCCGCGTCTGCAATAGGACGCTCACCGTAGCGGCTCTCTACGTAGTCCTTTGTTATGGTTTGCAAAGCCTCTCTGTCCTCAACCAGTCGCTGCTCCAACTCAGGCAGGTAGTCGTAAGGGGTTGCGCTTTCCTCCTTGGGGAACCCGGCTTGCCTTGTTTCGTAGAGAAGACTGCTGTACAGCTTTCTAATTTCCATGTCGCCTTGGTAGCTGGGTGCGGGAGAAGTCTGTAGCAAGGGCAACTTGCCGCGCAAAGCCCTTCCCTTGCGTCTGAACCACAGCGCGAACATGATCAGTCCTGTAAGAAGGTCGCGAATCGCGTTTGACCATGTCCCTATAGATTCATTGACTTCAGGTACGCTCTCGCCAACAGTGAAGCCGGAGCGCCGTCTAAGTACCAGCCTCGCCAGCAAGTAGACCAGGGCGCTCAGCACCAATACAAGCATCACCCACTTCACTATTGCAACCCATACTGGTGCACCGGTGACTGGATCTCCCTCCTCCGGTATCTTTCTCAGGGCGCTGAAGTCGGGCAGCTCCAGTCTTGGTACGGTTCCACCCCCGAACTGGCTGATCAGCCATTGCACGGCGAAGACCAGACCGGCGGCTAGAAAGGCAATCGGAAGCAGTATTACGTAGACCAGCAGCCCCATCAGGTAGGCGGCGAATGCCAAGACGTTTAACAGAGGCTGCCAAACGTCCAGGGACAGCAATCCTGCCAGGATCCATCCCATCAGCAACATTCCTCCTGCAACACACAGAAGCACCACGGACCACTGAGTTATGAAGTTCTGTTGTAAGCCTTCATGCCTTGCCAGGTCTGCCCTGGCTCGCATGATGTGGCTTAGAGCCAGGGCGGAAACGCCTGACAAGAAGAAGACCGACGAAATGGCAATCGCCTGGGTTCTCGTCGCTCCGAATTCTGCACCGGAGCGCAACGCCGTTTCCCAGACCAGCAGACCAAGGACAATGGCCGTCAGGCCTACTTTGAAGGAGGAGAGTACCTGCTCTCTGTCCAATCCTTCTTGGGCAAATTCTGAAACCCCTCCACCACAGATAAGCTCCGCCTAGAAGGGTTACCTGGAGGCCTGTGGGGAATCCTCCGACCATGCTCTCCCGTGCGAAACCCACCCAGCCCGGATCCAGCAGGCCATAACCGCCGCCGTTTTCCAGTCTTGCCACCGCTCCCAGAAGCACCACGACTAGGAGACTGGCCGTTAGACGAGTCCTGCCCGCGCCCCATTTCTGTTGCCCCTATGATTTGGACCACGTAATAGCTTGCCCAGAGGATTAAAAGGATAGAAAAGGGCGTGAACGGCATCTCGCCAATGCCAAAGCTGTCCCACTGACCTAGCCATATCATCCAAAGGTAAAACCACATGGCTTCCATGAGAAAGGTGGCCCAGAGCAGCGCGCTCGACGAGCTCACCCAGGTTAGAACTCCGGTCAGCATTCCTTGCTTTGGAGGTGACAAGTTGGTCACTGAATCACTATCTCCTCTAGACTTTGCCATTCAATAGTATTGGCCACCGTGTACCTGGCAATTCCCTCCCTGGCGTAATCCACGGCATCACCGCCTACGTGTATTAGGGCTGTGGTCCAGCCGGCTTTGCGCAGCCTCATCAGCGTATTGATCGTCGCTTGGTCCGGCACGGCGGTAGCCACAAGGATAGTAGTGCTCCAGGGCAAGCCGCGGCTCTTTTCCTCTACCAGTTTGGCCAGGGGCGTGGATTCTTCGGGATGGACGTGCGCCATCACATCCAATACCTGTGCCAGCTGGTCCGGATGACGTGCCGGGGGCACCTGCATGGTTTGCCTGGAATCGCGAGAGGTCTGGTTTACGTATACCCCTGCCGGGATGCGCCTGCTCAAAGCATGGTTGACCAGGGCTGTCACCGTAAGCACGCCCAGTTCCAGAAGGTGCGGACGGCTGCCTTGCAGAGGTGGCTCTATGGTTCGCGTCCCCAAGAACACGGCGAAGTTGGGAGTTGTGGACGCCTCGAAGATGCGAGTCTGGAGTAGACCGGTATGTGCCGTGGCTTTCCAGTGTATGTGACGCAGTGCATCGCCGCTGAGGTATCTCCTGCTGCCCATTGGCCGTGTTACGTCGTCTAGAAACCTGCGCTTGACCCGCACGTCGCCATACGGTTCCAGGGACGGCAGGGATGATACCCTGAGGGGCAAGATTCGTGGATAGACGGTAAGCGTCTGGTCTTTTTCCAAGCGCATCTCACGGGTATGCATGCCGAACAGATCGCCGGAACGAATTCGCGTCGGCCCAATGAAGAAGTGGCCTCTGTTTGGGCACCGTATATCGTAAGTACGCGTAATACGATGGTACCAACTCATGGAGAGAACGCTAGCCAGTGCAACCCGCGTGGGGTCTGTGGACGCTAGGACCCGGCCCTGCCTGGGTGAGACCTCTTTTGGTAGTTCGTCGTTGATCTGAATCCAGGGCAGGGGCAGAAACTTATTGTTTGTGGCCTGCGTGGTTAGCTGAATGTCTTCACCGGCGAACACGCGGTTGGAGTTCAGTTGGTGCTTGTACTCCACCCCTTGAAGGCTATAGTCGGCCCACCACCTGGAAATCAGAACAAAGAGCAGAAGCAGCGTTCCCACCAGCAGCAAAGAGAGCGAGCTGATCAGAATGCTGAGAATCACAATTACTACGGCGGAAAAGACCCAGAACCCACCCATCTTTCCTAAACGTGCCGGAACCCCGCAACGCCCATCTCATCCTCTACGGGCACAGGCACCGAGTTGACCACCTCCCGTATGATGTCGCCCGGCGTGTGGCCGCGGACGTGGCCCTGTACCTTGGGAATGATGCGATGTGTCAGTACGTAAGGCGCCAGTGCTTTAACGTCGTCCGGTATGACAAAGGAGCGGCCCCTTATTGCAGCCAGCCCCTGCGATGTTCTGTACAAGGCCAGCATGGCGCGTGGACTGGCTCCCAAGTCTACCCATGGATGCGAACGGGTGGCGTGAACGATAGAGACTAGGTACTCTTCAACCGGCAGGGCCACGTGTACTTTGCGCACCAACCGCTGGAGTTCCACAAGCTCAGTGCTGTCCACCACGGACTCCAGCTTTTCAAGAGGGTCGTCTTCCTTGAATCGACTGAGTATAAGCAGGTCCTCTTCTTGAGATGGGTAACCCAGAGCTAACCTGGAGGAGGAATCTGTCCAGCTGCGCCTCAGGTAGGGGGAAGGTGCCCTCCAACTCTATTGGATTCTGGGTGGCAATGGTGAGGAACGGCTTGGCCAGCGCCATTGTTTCCCCTTCCACTGTGATTTGACGCTCCTGCATTGCCTCTAGGAGCGCGGACTGCGTACGCGGGGTGGCGCGGTTTATCTCGTCTACTAGCAGGACCTGGGCGATTATAGGCCCTGAGCGAAACTCGAAGGCCGAGGTCTGCTGGTTGAAGACATAGGTGCCCGTGATATCGGTTCGGCAGTAGGTCGGGCGTACCCTGAACACGGCGGAAAGTACATCCCAAAGAGCGCGCTATAGACTTGGCCAGCATAGTTTTACCGGTGCCCGGTACATCCTGGATGAGCAGGTGCCCTTCACAAAGTACGGCTTCCAGCACCAGCGCTACCACGTCTCCCTTGCCAACCAGCACCTTTTCTATGTTTTCCTGGAGCCTGGCTGCCGTTTCAGCTATACGGGCTACATCTTCCTGCTTGCATGACTCTCCGGAATTTGTCCACGTATCTCCCGGTCAATAGCGGCTCTAGTTTAACAGCTTTCTCCGGTCAGCGTATCTTGGAACACTCATATGTGCCTAATGCCGTATCCAAGGTGCTATACTACCAACGTATTTCCCTGATTTCCTCAACTATCCGACTATGTTCAACCATGCGGTTTGCTCCTGATAGTGTCACCGGAAGGCGGCTGCGCAAGCATGGCGTCCCCGCAACGGCTTTGGCCAAGACTAGCATTTTTGCTCTATCATCGCCTGCTCTAAGGGGGTTCACCATAACGTTGCCTCTTGTGCGGCCGGTTATCCTTATTGGCAAGAACTATTTGGACAGACAGTTGGATGGGGAGTTGGCGGATAACAGAGGGCTGGCTCCTTTGGCACACCAGTATTGCCACGCCCATCAGAGACTTCAGTGGGGGTTTCTTCCCTACGTCTGGCGCCATCTTGTTTCCAGGCTGTTTTCAAGGCGAGTGTCCCTTCACCATCGTCAAGTGGAGCGCGAGGCTTACCAGACCATGCGTCGCATTTACGACTACTATGCGTCACAGAGCGGAGTTCTTTATGGAAGCCCTGAACAAGAGGGAGAACGACGCTGAACCCCGTCGAAGTATTAAAATATGAGGTGTGACAAAGTGTATCCAATAGATCTTAGGGGCAAGCATGGAGTTGTCTTCGGTGTGGCGAATGATCGAAGCATCGCTTGGTCCATAGCGGAAGCACTGCACAATGCAGGGGCCACGCTGGCGTTGACCTACCAAAACGAGCGACTGAAGAGCCGTGTCGCCGGTTTAGTGGAGAGCTGGGACGATGCTACCCTTTGGGAATGCGACGTGACCAACGACGACCAGATAGAGGCTGTCTTCACCGAGTTAAGCAACCGCTATGACTCGCTCTCATTTGTGGTGCACAGCGTGGCCTTTGCTCACCGCGAAGACCTGGAAGGCGATTTTTCCAAGACCTCCCGTGACGGGTTCAAGACCGCCCTTGATGTCAGCGCCTACTCGTTGCTGCCCATCGCCCGGTATGCGGCCCCTCTGATGAGGGATGGGGGCAGCATCATCACCGTCACGTTCCACGCCTCGGAGAAGGTCTACCCGGGCTACAACGTCATGGGCACCGCCAAAGCCGCCCTGGAAAATGAGGTGCGCCAGCTTGCCTCTGAGCTTGGCCCAAGCAATATTCGCGTCAATGCCGTGTCGCCCGGCCCTCTCGATACCCTGGCCGCTAGGGGCATCCGTGGCTTCCTGGATATGAAGCACATCCATGAGCAAAGGGCTCCCCTGCGGCGCAACGTCACCCAGGAGGAGGTTGGCAAGGCCGCGCTGTTTCTTTGCAGCGACCTTGCCAGTGGCGTCACCGGCGCTGTTCTTCCCGTGGATGGCGGTTACCATATTATGGGCATTTGACTGCTAGCTAGCGTTGCATAACAAAACCGCTGTTTCGCACGTTATAGTAGTGAGCAAGGTGTCGTTCCTAACCCTCTTGGTCATTCCCGTGGTCTACAGCAGGTGGATTCACATTTCAAGTGCAACACTCTATCCAAAAATATCTCTGCCGGAGTCCTATAATCGAGACACTTGCGGGGGGTATTATTGTAGGCCTGAATCATTTGCGTAAACCGTTTTTGAGGCAACGCTGCCAAGTCCGTTTTGCGGGGCAGGGTCCGCCGCAGCCGACCGATGGCGTTCTCTACCCCACCCTTCTGCCAGGGAGAGTAAGTATCGCAGAAAAAGGTCTCTATACCCAGATCGTGGAGTTTGTAATGGAGTGCGAACTCGGTCCCGTTGTCGAAGGTGACCGTCCGTCGCCATTCTGGGGGAAACTGACCCAACACTTGGGACATGGCGGCAGCGATGGGCCTGGATGCCTTGCCAGGGGGCCTTAGGGCTATGAGGATGCGGGAGTGGCGTTCGTGCATGGTAAGCACGGCATGGCCATAGGCCCTGAACAGCATCAGGTCGGCCTCCCAGTGACCAGGAGTGCGGCGGTCAGCAGCGCTCTGCGGGCGCTCGGTGATGGGACGACGCTTAGCCATGAAGGAAGCAGGGCTGCCGCCTTTGTGGCCTCTCCAACCACGCTTGGACTTAGCTCGGGGCAGGTAGTGGCGCCAACTGTAGTCCTTCTTGCGAGCAATCTGGCCGTAGATGAACCTGTAGATGCTCTCGTGGGAGATGACTGTACTGCCTGACTCCATAGCCATCCGTCCCGCCACCTGCTCCGGTGACCAGCCCTGCTTAAGCCCAGAGAGCACCTTATCCCGCAGCGCCTCATCTCGCTCCAGTCGAGAACCACGCCAACGCCGGGCATGGGCTTGCTGGTTCGCATACCTGGGCTGGTATCCCTGAGTTCTTGAACCATTGCGCTTCAGCTCACGAGCCACTGTCGATGGCGAGCGATCCAGACTTGCCGCGATTTGGCTGACCGAGTATCCCGAGGCTTGTAGTCGGGCAATTTCACACCTCTCTTCAATGGTGACATGTCCATAACTTTTTCCCATGACAACACCTTAACCAAGTGTTGCACTTCGTTTGTGAGTTTAGGGCTTCCTCCGCCGCGACCGTCGCCGGCCCGGCGCCTCCGCTCCTCCACTGGCAGATGCCAGAGCGCCCGCTGATTGAGGATTTGTTCCGAGACCCTTATAGCTAGTTGAACTCAGGGCTATTATAAGAGCGAATGTGCTCTGACCCATTGACTAGGCAAGCTTGTGACAAATCATTCTTGCTGGGTTTTAGGCAGTGTGATACGCTGCGACTCATCAAGAAATATGATGATTGCCGGCAGCATAGCTGAAATTCGGGATCCTATTCACGGTTTCGTTGATATTTTTCCTCATGAACGCTTGATTATCGATACTCCAGAGTTTCAACGCCTCCGTCGCATACGTCAGTTGGGATTGACTCACCTCGTTTATCATGGAGCCGAGCATAGCCGGTTTGGTCATGCGATCGGTACGATGCACTTGGCAGGAAAGGCGGTTGATGGAGTTATTGGCCGCAATATTGAGTTAGTCCAGAGAACTTTGCAGTGGCCGCAGTGGGAAACAGCCGAACAACAACGCCGTTTGGTGTTACTGGCAAGACTTGCCGGCTTACTTCATGATATAGGCCATCCCCCGTTTTCTCATACCGGAGAAAGAGAGTTGTTTTCGGAGGGTGATAACCATGAAACCCATGGGGCAGAAATCATCCGAAACTCTGGGATCGGGAAGATCATCGACGCAGACGAGCAATACCGTACACTCGGCATAGGCAGTAACGATGTAGCAGACCTCATCGTTGGCCAAGCGACATTGCCAGCCGGATTTGTCCAAGAGTTAATTTCCAGTCCCTGGGATGTGGACAAGATGGACTACTTGCTCCGCGATTCGTACTACTGCGGAGTGCAGTACGGCACTTTCGACCTTGGTCGTATCTTGAATACCTTAACACTAGACGAGGAAGCGGCTGAAGGGAGCCTTAAACTAGCGATTGACGAAGGCGGATTTCATGCTCTCGAAGCCTTCGTCTTGGCGCGCTATTTTATGTTTACCCAAATATATTTTCATGACGTAAGGCGGGCCTACGACCTTGTCTTGACTGACTTTATAGCAGAAGTTCTCAAAAGCGAAACTGCAAATGGCAAGTATCCAAGCACCGACAGGACCGGTGAGTTCCTGGAATGGGATGACATCCGGGTCTTACATGAAGCAAAGCAACGTTCCGACCCTAGTGAGAAGAATTTGGCTTGGAGAATAATTAATCGCGAGCACCCTATAGAAGTGTATGCGACGGAGGATTCTCCAGATTCAGGGCTAGTTAGAAAAGTGGAAAGACGGCTACTCCAATCGGTTAGGGATCAATTCCCTCGGCTGCAGTTCTGGATGGATACAGCCGTCGACCACCCTAACAGGTTCCGACTTGAAGCAATGATGGTCAAATTTGCTGGGACTCCTCCAGACTGGAGAGAGTTCCGGAGAGAATCACAGGCCCTCAAGGGGCTGGAGGAAATAGGCAAATACAGGCTGTACGCAAATGTTCGTGGCAATGTAGATTTAGAGAATGAAGTAAGGGAATATTGCCGTTCGATTATGGCTTAGTTGTGTGTGAAGTCTTATGTCAAGGGGGAGAAAAAATGAGCAGCCAAGAACTTCAACTGGCGATTCTCCATAATGTGACTTCTCGGCTGGGGGATGTAGGTAAGATCCAACTTCAAAAGCTTGCATATCTTCTGCAAGAGGGGTTCGGTGTTCCGACTAAGTTTTCGTTTAGGATGCACCATTACGGGCCATACGCTGAAGATCTGGAAACAGCTACGTCCAGACTGAAGCTTGCTGGTTACATCCAAGTCGAACCCGACTCAGAGGGATACGGTTTTCATATCACTTCATCTGATCAACCTCTAGAGGAATGGAGTGAATTGGTCGAACCCTTTAGTGAGTCGATTGACGATGTAATGGAAGCTTTTGGCGATAAAATGACCTCCGAGCTAGAATTAGCAGCAACGATTCACTATATGATAAAGCTCTGGCCCGAATTGTCGACTGCTGAACTTATTGAGAGTGTCAGAGCTCTCAAGCCCAAATTTAACGAAGACTACGTGCATAAGGTCTACAGTGAACTGGAACAACTTGATATGTACAGATGAGACTGATGTTGACGGTTTGAAATACGTCCAACAGAGAGCAAATTTGTACAGAACGCTGAATATTTGTACACAAGACGGATTCTTATACAAAGCCGTCTTTTAACCCCCCACCATCCCCATCTTGACGCAACCGTGATAAACTGTGCCCCGGATAAATCCCCTGCATACTCGGTGCTCAGGAGGTACAAATGACAGGCAAGACTCGCATTGAACGGGACTCCATGGGAGAGATGGAGGTCCCTGAAGACGCTTACTACGGCGCTTCCACACAGCGCGCCGTCCTCAACTTCCCCATCTCCAACCTGCGATTCTCTCGCAACTTCAACAGGGGCATGGCCCAGATCAAGCAGGCGGCGGCACAGGTCAACGTGGAGCTTGGTCTGCTCGACAAAGACACCGGCGACATAATAGTCAAGGCCGCTCAGGACGTCATCGACGGCAAGCTGGAAGACCACTTCGTCGTCGACATCTTCCAGACCGGCTCTGGCACCTCCACCAACATGAACGCCAACGAGGTCATTGCCAACCGGGCCGCGGAGCTTCTTGGCAATCCCAAGGGCACCCGTGGCCCCGTTCACCCCAACGACCACGTAAACAAGGGACAGTCCTCCAACGACGTTATACCCACCGCCATCCACGTCACCGCGGCGCAGGCCATCCAGGAAGAGCTCATCCCCGCTCTGGAGATGCTGCGCGACGCCATGCAGAAAAAGACCGACGAGTATTGGGGCATCATCAAGACGGGACGTACCCACCTGCAGGACGCAACGCCCATCCGGCTTGGGCAACAGTTCCTTGGCTTTGTGGGTCAGGCCGAGCGGTCCATAGAGCGCGCCCGTGAAGCCCTTGACGAGCTCGCTGAAGTCGCCTTGGGCGGCACGGCTGTGGGCACCGGCGTCGGCACCAACCAGCAGTTCGCTCCCAAGGTCATAGAGAAGCTTAGCCAGCTTACCGGCGTCGAGCTCCGCGAGACCAGCAACCACTTCCAGGCGCAGAGCACCCTGGACAACATCGTAGCCGCCAGCGGCGCCACGAATACCATCGCCGTCAGCCTGATGAAGATTGCCAACGACCTTCGATGGCTGGGCTCCGGCCCGCGTGCCGGCATAGGTGAGATAGAACTGCCGGAGGTGCAACCTGGCAGCTCCATCATGCCGGGCAAGGTCAACCCCGTTATTCCGGAGTCGGTCTGCCAGGTCTGTGCCCAGGTGATGGGCAACCACGTCGCCGTTACGGTGTCTGGCCAGTCGGGCAACTTCGAGATCAACGTCATGATGCCTGTCGCCGCCTACAACCTGGTCCAGTCCATTGAGCTTCTGGCCTCTGTGACCAAGAATTTCGTGGAGCAGTGTATTGACGGCATCAACGCCACCGCCAAGGGTCCCGCAATGGTCGAACAGGGACTCGCCATCTGTACCGGCCTGGTTCCTGCCATAGGCTACGATGCGGCGGCCAAGATAGCCCAGGAAGCGCAGCGCACCGGTAAGACAGTACGCGAGGTAGCCCTAGAGAGCACCGACCTGACCGAAGACCAGCTCGACGAGCTTTTGGACGCCGAAGCCATGACTGAACCGACAGCAAAAATAGCTGCCGGCGGTTGAGGACGTTCAATATGCCGTACGGCCTGACTATAAAGCACGACCGTTCCGGTAAGCGCCTGGAAGTGCAGTGCGCACACCAGAACGGCTTGGTCTACGTGGTGCCCAGCGAGGCAAGCTGGGTATGCTCTGAAGAGCACATACACGCCCACGCCCTAGCCGGGTTCTTCAAGGAGTTGACTGGCTTGGCAGAGCCTCGCGTTAAGGAGCTTATGCAGAAGTGGGGCCTCTATTTCAGGGAGCGGCCCCTGGACAGTGAAGACGGCGAGTCCATATAAGAGACTAGTCGGTGGTTGGCGCCGCTAGGGGCTCGACCACCAGTGGAGGCGCCTCCGATTCTAGGAGCTTGTTAAGCGCGGCGCCTTCAATAGTTTCGTTTGTTATCAGGTGGCGCGCCAGTTGTACCAGCTTTGCCTTATTTGTTTCCAGTATCTCTTCGGCCCTGTCGTGGGCCTCCTGGATAAGGCGGTGCACCTCTTCGTCGATTTGCTGTGCCGTATTGTCGCTGTAGTCACTCTGCTCAGATATCTCTCTGCCCAGGAAGACAAGCTCTTCGCGCTTTCCAAAGGTGCGCGGTCCCAGCTTCTCGCTCATGCCGTAGCGGGTCACCATGTTGCGGGCTATCTGTGTTGCGCTCTCTAGGTCGTTGCTGGCTCCCGTAGTGACCTCTCCGAATATCTGCTCCTCCGCAACACGTCCTCCCAGCGCCGCGGCCAGCATATCTTTGAACTGTGCTTTGCTAAACAGGTGCCTGTCTTCTTCAGGCAAGAACCGGGTATACCCGCCCATACCTCCGCGCGCCACTATGGACACCTTCTGTACAGGGTCGGCATGAGTAAGCTTATGGCCCACCAGGGCGTGGCCGCCTTCGTGGTAGGCGGTGATCTCCTTCTCCTTGTGGCTGATCACTCGGCTTTTCCGCTCCGGCCCTGCGATCACCCTGTCTATTGCCTCACCGAACTCATCAAACATGACGGTCTTCTTGCTGCGCCGCGCCGCCAGAATAGCAGCTTCGTTAACCAGATTCGCCAGATCCGCCCCGCTGAACCCCGGGGTCTCTTTTGCTACCACTTCCAGATTTACGTCCGCGTCTATGGGCTTCCCTTTGGTGTGAACGCTTAGGATGGCCTCTCGCCCTGCGATGTCCGGCAAATCGAGTACCACCCGCCTATCGAACCGGCCGGGACGGAGCAGGGCCGGGTCCAGTATGTCCGGGCGGTTGGTAGCCGCCACCACAATTACGTTGATACTGGAATCAAACCCGTCTATCTCCACAAGAATCTGGTTTAGCGTTTGTTCGCGCTCGTCATGACCGCCGCCAAGGCCGGCGCCGCGGTGTCTCCCAACGGCGTCTATCTCATCGACAAAGATAATGCAGGGTGCGTTGCGCTTTGCCTGGTCAAACAGGTCGCGCACTCTTGCTGCTCCTACGCCCACGAACATCTCAACGAACTCGCTGCCGCTTATCGAGAAGAATGGCACACCCGCTTCGCCTGCCACTGCTTTTGCCAGCAGGGTCTTGCCTGTGCCGGGAGGCCCTACCAGAAGCACTCCCTTGGGTATGCGCGCCCCCAGCGACACAAACCGCTCCGGGTACGTGAGGAACTCCACGATTTCCTGCAACTCGGCTTTGGACTCTTCCACACCGGCCACGTCGGAAAAAGTAACGCTGGGTTTGTTGCCAACCAGCATTCTGGCCTTACTGCGGCCAAAGCTCAGGGTTTGATTGTTGCTGCCCTGAGCCTGGCGCATCATGAACAGCAGAATAGCGCCAAAGAACAGCAGTGGTAGGAAATTGAACAGCAACCCGAATATGTTGGACAGACCACTGGAGCCCTTGACGGTGAGTTGGACGCCGCCTTCACCCGTCTCCACTCCGGCCTGGGTGAGCACCTCAAGGATGCTGGTGCCGGGCTCCTTGCGAGAATTGAAATCCGCTCCTTCACGCGGGCTAACGGTGAGGTTGTCTCCGTCTACCACAATGGACCTCAGACGGTTCTCCCGGGCCATTTGGACAACACTCGCTATATCTTTCTGCTCCCCGCGAGCGCCGGAAGTGAAGTTGTAGAAGACCAAGATGATGGCAATAGCCACCACAGCATAAATTATTGTATTGCGCAGCCAGTGGGATCCCATAAACTTCTCCAATGGTTTGTCCGCCACTGATATTAAAGCTGTATTGTTATTGTACCTGAAGTGCCATTTCAAAGAAAGTACGGTCTTGATGTGCACGGTGGATTGAATGTTGACACTCCCGTACTTCACACCTAAAATCAGTTGTTAGATGATAGCTAAGGAAGGATTGGTGCAACCAACCACCCTTTCAGACGCTGCTGCGCAGTACCTGGAAACGCAGAAAGAGAAGGATGCGCATGCGGCTCAAAGGGAACTCTCTCGCTTTGTCCAATGGTGCGGACGGGACCGCCAGGTCAATGCAATTCTACCCATTCAGGTTGAGGAGTACAGTGCCACCTTGGAGTACTCCGGGGACAGCGGCAATGTCAGACTGGCTATAACCAAGCGGTTCCTTAATTTCCTCCGCAACCATGGCATGACCGAGACCAAGCTTGCGTCGTTCGCCAGGATTAGACGCAACGGTAAGAGAAGGAGCGCGGCGCAGGCTAAGAGGGTTGCATTGGAGGCTCCCAAGAAGATAACACTGGAGGGTCACAAGAAACTTCTGGAAGACCTTGATTCCTTGAAGGCGGAAAGGGGCAAGATAGCAGACGAGATCCGCCAGGCTGCTTCAACCGGAGACTTCAGCGAGAACTCGCCCCTGGATGCGGCTAGAGAGCATCAAGGCCAGACGGAAGCGCGGATCAGAGAGTTGGAAAGCATCTTGAAGAATGTGGTGATTATGGATGGCGCTGCCGCTGGAATCGGAGGCGCTTCCATTAGCGTTGGCTCACGTGTAGTTTTGCAACACCTTCAGACAGGGAAAGAGATTAGCTATCTCCTAGTTGAGCCCAGTGAGGCTGACCCCTCTGCCGGTAAGCTTTCTACCGCCTCTCCCGTAGGCCAGGCTGTGTTGGATCGCTCTGAAGGAGACCAGGTAGAGGTGGTCACTCCCAAGGGCGCGGTGACCTACAAAGTGACACAGGTGGGCTGATTACTCAGACCCTACGTTAATAATAAGAAGCCCGTAGAGCGGGCTTTTTTCTTTTGTGAGGTAGGGACATTGGAAGAAAGCTCGTCTACCGGAATCGGCATGCACAACTGGGCATTGCTTGCTGTTGTGATTGGTATGGGTATCCCCGCGGTTGTCATCAGCTGGCTGGTCATCCTTACCGGGAGGCCGGACCTCCTTCCATGGATGGGTAGCGTCGTTTTCGGGGTCGGCATAGTAGGAGCCGCCGCTTTGCTTGCCTGGGCTTCGGAAGTCGCCGAGATCGACATATCCCAGGGGCTGGCCCTGGCCATTGTTGCCCTGGTAGCTGTGCTCCCCGAATTAGCGGTGGATTTATTCCTTGCCTGGCAGGCCGGCAATGATCCATCATCCCTCTACTCTTCGTACGCCACCGCCAACATGACGGGAGGAAACAGGCTCATCGTGGGATTGGGCTGGCCCATGGTTGTTTTGCTCTACTGGTTCAAGCGCAAGCAAAACGTGTCCCTGACCACTGGCGTATCGCCGGAGATTGCCTTCCTTGTCGTCGGCGCTCTGTATGCAGTGTTCATTGTGGTGAAGGGCGAGATCTCTTTGTGGGACACGGCTGTTCTCCTTCCCCTTTTCGGCGTATACATCTGGCTCAGTGGCCGAGGCGAGCACTCCGAGCCGGACCTCATTGGCCCTTCACGAGCCATAGCATCTTTCGGGGCAACCGGACGCAGGGTAGCCGTTGTTCTCATATTCCTATATGCCATAGGAGTGATAATCTTTTCTACGGAGCTATTTGCCGAAGGACTGATAGATACCGGCGCCCAGTTTGGAATAGATGAGTTCGTCCTCATCCAGTGGCTGGCCCCGCTTGCTTCCGAGGCGCCTGAAATGCTTATTGCCAGCTACTTTGCGCTGAGAGGGGCGCCCGGTGCGGCGTTGATCATGCTGGTGTCGGCCACGGTTAACCAGTGGACCCTCTTGCTAGGCAGTTTGCCCATTGCCTACAGCCTTGGTTTTGGAGGCGTTGCCGCACTCCCCTTGACGACCGGCGAATCGATCACTCTTCTTGGAGTCTCAGGCCACAGGCAGCAGGTGGAGCTTATTCTGACCATGGCTCAAACCGTTTTTGCTGTTGTTCTGGTGCTTCGCTTGTATGCTTCCTGGAGGGGTATGGGCCTACTGCTGGCTTTATTCATTACCCAGCTTGTCTTCTCCGGTACCGAGCAACGGTTAGCCGTATCAGCGCTACTCCTATCTCTGGCTTTGCTCCTGTTGATTGTCGACGGACGGCGCAGAGACGGTATTAGAGATCTGGCAACTCACGTTGCCGGCGCGTTCCGCAGACGTCCCGTTCAGAGCCTATAGCTGTACAATCAAGGCATGCAGCCATCCAGTCCAAAGCGGTTTGCCGAATGTCCACGTTGCCATAGTCCTGCTGTGTATGTACCCTGGCGTCCCCAGGCGGTGGCTTGGCGCAGGCGGGCAGGGCTGTGGCTGACTTTGCTCTGGCTGACCTCTATATTGTGGCTCATAGTAGGACTGTTGCATGGGGGCATTCTCTGGCTGGGTGCCTTGGCTGTTTACGTAGTCATAACCGTGGTTGCCGCTGGTCTTATCTACAGGAGCGTTCGCGGCTACCGGTGTAGCTCTTGCGATCTGCGCTGGAGCGTCTGAAGCAGAGCGGGAAATTGACACATCAATGGGCCGGAGATATTCTCCGGCTGTCTTAGAAATTAGGATAGAGGTGGGCTATGGCAAGCTATCTGGTATTGGGCAACTATACGGACGAGGGCATACGGAACATCAAGGATTCTCCTGACCGTCTTCAGGCAGCCAAGCAAGCTGTCAAGGATGCCGGGGGCAGGGTGATCTTCTTCTACCTAACCTTGGGCCAATACGACTTCGCGTCTCTGGTGGAAATCCCCAACGATGAAGTCGCGGCAGCAATCTTGCTCAGGCTGGGCGGCGAGGGCAATATCCGAACCACCACCCTAAAGGCATTCACGGAAGACGAGTACCAGAGCATTGTTGCTTCTGTGTGAGGCTGGGCTAACGTCCGCTTGAACCGCGCCGGTCGATTTGACAGGACCGATGCAGCCCCTCACCCCCCAAACCACTCCGCCAGTCCCGCCTTGTTCTGCTCCAGCCAGCGTATATTCAGCCCTATCCGCTCCAGCGACTGCTGAATCGTGCGGCTTGCCGAGGGCGTGGGGTGCTCTTGGAAGAACTCCTCCACTTCTTGGCGCGCCTCAGGCGTGGTGAAACCGCCCGTGATCTGCACCAGCCGCATCATGGCGAAGCCGCCCGCCCCGTACCGTCTGTCGAGCTCTTGCCAGTTCCTTTTCGCATAGTCCCAGGCGATCTCTCTGCCGTTCTTGGGGTTGATGGCCACGAAGTTGACCAGCATTACACTGTCCTGCGACCGCACCTTCTCCGATAGCGTCATCTCGATGGTTTTTTCAAGCAGTTCCTGGTCTTGGAAGCTGGACATGGCCATGAGTAGGCGTACCTTCTCTTCCTGTAAGTCCGCCTCGTCGTGGAGGCGCTGCAAGGATGTGTACGTATTGCCGTCGCCCCCGTATGCCGCCAGGTTGTACACCGCACCGCGCATGTCCGGTGACAGCGAAGACGGGTCCTCCAGGTAGCGGTGGAACCGTTGTTGCGCCTCTTCCAGGGCCTCCCTGTCGCCGAATGCTCCCATCTGCCCCAGTACGGTGCTGCGCAGCAGGCTTCGCAGATGCCCTTCTTCCGCTTCCTTCTCCCAGCCCACTTTGTGAGCTATGTCGCTGAGCAGGCCTCTGCCGAACTCCTGGTATCGTTGGTAGTAGGGCTCTTGGGCAACGAGCGATGCGAGGCCGCGTAGATTGGCCGTGAGATCGGCCCATACTGGGTACTCGGTCTCCTGTCCATAGGCCCTGGCCAGGTCCAAGAACCGTGTCGCCGGGATCATCCCCGCCCTTGCCAGTGCGTAGGCGTCCGCCTGCAACCCCAGCCGGTCGGCGCTGGGCAGTTCCAGAGACTCCACCGCCGGTATCAGCCTGGCCAGGTCTTCCTGCTTGTACTGGGCTCTGTAGAAGCCGGTCTGTTCGGAATTGACCTTCACCCAAAAATTGCTGATTCCGTGTGGCGGCTGGGCTTCCAGGGCAGCTTCCCTGTTGCTCATCACCATGGACACCGGCTCCGTCATGCCTTGAACGGTTGCTCTTACCGGGATCTGCCATAGTGTGAGGTCCTGGTTTGGCCCGGAGTAGAGGAAGCGTTGCTGGGTCAGCCCTACGGACACCGTATCTGCGCGGTTTACGTCCACGTTCAGGACGGGGTATCCCACCTGGTTGATCCAGCTTTCCATCATTGCCACCACCGGCTGTCCCGTTTCTTCTTGCATTGCCGACCAGAGATCCGTACCCGTGGCGTTTTTGTAGATATGCTCTGAGATGTACCGGCGCAGCCCTTTTCTGAACTGCTCCGGGCCAAGGAACTGCTCCAGCATCCGCAGAATGGAGGCTCCTTTCTGATAGCTGATGGCGTCAAAGAGCTGGTTGATTTCAGCGGGGTCCTTCACCTCTTGCTCTATGGGGTGCGAGCTCTCCAGGCCATCCAGTCCTAACCCCGCATTCACGTCGGACGATACAAATTGCGTCCACAGGTCCCATTCCGGGTAGAGATGGTCTACCGCCTTGGTTGCCATCCATGAAGCAAAGCTTTCGTTGAGCCATAGATCGTTCCACCAGTCCATGGTCACCAGGTCGCCGAACCACATGTGCGCCATCTCGTGAGCAACCACCTCCGCAATGAGCTGGCGCGCCCTTGGGGAGGAGTTCTCTGCGTCGAACAGCAGGGCCACCTCCCGGTATGTGATGGCGCCCCAGTTCTCCATCGCCCCTGCCGCGAAGTCAGGTATCGCCAGCTGGTCCAGCTTCTCCAGCGGATACGGGATCCCGAAGTAGTCGTTATAGTAGGCCAGCAGCCGTTTTGCCGCCTCCAGCGCGAAACGCCCCTGCTCCGATTTCCCCGGTGTCGTCCATATCCTCAACAGCGTCCCGCTGTCCGCCGTATCCTCTATAGATTCCAATTCGCCAACTACAAAGGCCAGCAGATAGGTGGACATCGGCGGCGTTTCGGCAAACTGCACTCGCTTTTTGTCGCTGCCTTCCGCCGACTCGCTGGCTATCGACGTATTGCACACGGCGGTGAGGTGCGACGGAATGACCAGCGTTACGTTGAAGGTGGCTTTCTTGTTGGGCTCATCCCAGCAGGGGAAGGCACGCCTTGCGTCTGTCGGCTCAAACTGTGTCGCTGCCAGGACCCGCGTTTCGCCGTTTGCCGACTGATATGTGCTGCGGTAGAAGCCGTGCAGCCTATCGTTGAGCTCTCCGCTGAAGCTCAGTTCGAGTTTGGCGCGGCCGGTCGGCAGTTCCTCTCCAAAATCGAAGGTTACCGTCTGCGCTTCTTCGTTGTAGCGTATGTCGCTTGCCTGCTTCATTCCGCCGCCGGCCGGCGTAACGGACGCCGACTGCACCTCTAAATCGGCTGCGTTCAGGGACAAAGTGGAGGTGGGCTCGGTAATTTCAACGTCTACGGTCTCATTGCCGGCAAAAGCGAATCTCTCCAGGTCGGGAGCCAGTGTGATCTCATATTTCAAGGGATGTGAATGTTGCGGCAGTATCACACGGTCTTGCGTATTTGCCATGGGGTTCTACCTCGTCTCGCTAAGTCGTTTAGGGCAGGGGTTAAGGTAACACAATGCCATAGTTGAGGACAGACGTACGGGCATCCCCGCAGGCGTGGGACGCCCTGCTCACCCCGTACCGTCCTCCCACCGTCATTCCCGTGCTCGACACGGGAATCCATCCCCCCTTCGTCATTGCGAGCCTCTGAGCACAGCGAAGAATCCCTTGACAGTGTTCCATGGCGGTGTTATGCCTATGCCACTCCCGGCGTACCGGAGTATTGAAGGAGGTGGCAAGATGAAAGCTTTAGTTGTGGGCGGCACGGGCCCCACCGGGCCATTGATCGTTCAGGGGCTTCTGGATCGCGGCTATGAGGTCACCGTGTATCATCGTGGCTTCCATGAGCCTGACGACCTTCCCCAAGTCCATAGCCACGTGCATGGTGACCCCTTCACCAAAGAGAGCTTTGAAAGAGACGTAGAAGGCCAGGCCTGGGACATAGTCGTATCGATGTATGGTCGCCTTCGCCACATCGCCGACGTGGTTGCCGGCCGTACTCGCAAACTGGTTGGCGCAGGCGGGCCCAGCTTCATCCGCCCCGAGCATTTGACCTTCCCCCAAGGGTTAGAGATGCCCCTTCCCGAGGAGTTCCCCACCTATACGGAGCGCGACCTCAACCCGTACGGTTTCGCCATTGCACACACCGAGCGGCAGGTAATGGAGCACCACCGCAACGGCGATTTTGCCGCCGTTATGTTCCGCTATACCTCGGTGTACGGGCCAAGGGCCCCCCGACAGTGGATGTGGTCAATTGTCAAGCGCGTACTGGACGGGCGCAAGCGTATCATAATCCCCGGCGATGGAAGCCAGCTCCGCCTCACCTGCTATGCCGAGAACGCCGCCCACATGGTTCTCCTTGGCTGCGACAAATCGGAAGGCGACGGTCATATCTTCAACTCCGTCGACGAAGTGGGATACACCGTCAGTGACACGGTCCGCATCGTTGCTGAGGCGCTTGATCATGAGTTCGAAATGATAGAGATAAGCCATCCCATGGCCTACGATCTGGCCGGCGGCTATTCTACGCGGCGTACCGGTCAGCTCAACGTCTACAGCATGAAGAAGCTGCTGGGCTACAGGGACGTTGTCCCGCCGGATGAAGGTATGCGGCGTTCGGCCAGGTGGATGGTGGACAACTGGTCCAGCCTTGACCATGAACAGATGCAGGTCCTCATGGCGGATCCCCTTGCCTACGATATAGAGGACCAACTGATTGCCTCCGCCAAGGAGTGGGCGGGGAGTGTGGAGAGTTCCATTCCCCAGCCGGAGATTCCTCAACTGGACTCATCGCGTGACTGGCGCGGCGCTTTCAGGCCGCAGCAACCGGGGTCTTCCTGAGCGGGTCACCCCCCGTCGGATTGCTTCGCTGAGTTTATCCTGAGCCTAGCCGAAGGAATGAAATGAGGGGACACACTAGGGCAACCACGAGGGTTGCCCTGGCACCTGTTCCCGGCCCATTGTCTTGGGCGCCCACAGGGTATCCCCCGCGATACTGCTTGGCACTACGTCATCCCTCTGGGAATCAGGCCATTTTCGACTTGTGCTATGAGGCCCGACCTCTCCAGTCCAAGTATCTTTGCACTTCGGCCTCGGCAGTCTTTAGCGGGGCGGACGCTCTCCTGCCTGCTGAACGCTTCTGGCTTTTCTTCCGGGCCTTGTTCTTCTTCTTACTCACCGCTCAACCTCTTGAGAGGAAATCATAGCATGGGCTTCCGCGTCTGTTCAATGAATTCCCGTAGTGTGGAGCTAGGGGTACACCCGCTTGACTTCACGCAGGCGCTAGCCGATACTCTTGCCTTGTTACCGCTGAAATATACCTTTGGGGAGGCACGGTCATATGCAGGCAAGCGCACCCGTCTACGGCGCTCTCGGCACTCTGCGTCGAGTCGACAAATCCCTCTTCGACATGCTCTTTCCCACCGCTCACACGGGGCATCGAGTTCTTGCGTCGGTATTGCTCATCGCCCTGATGTTCGTTTGCGCCAAGGCCAGGTTCTACCTTCCTGAGAATCCGACGCCTATAACCCTGCAGACCTTCGGCGTGCTTCTCACCGGCGGGGTCATGGGCTGGAGGTGGGGAGCTGGGGCCGTGCTTGGCTATATCGGGCTGGGCGCATTGGGCCTTCCCATGTTCGCCAGCTCCGACCCGTGGGCGTTCCGTACTCCCGTTGATGCTTGGAACGCTTCCATAGCAGGCGTCACCGGCGGATACATCATCGGTTTCGTAGTGGCCGCGGCGGTGACGGGATATCTCAGCCAGATAGGATTTACCCATTCCGGCTCCCTGTGGCCCGTTGCCCTCGGCGGACTGGCCCTGTACATTCCCGCGCTGGTGTGGCTCTCCGTCATGGACTTCGGATGGCCGGCGGAAGGCAAGCTGTTCGTCGACGGGATGTACATCTACATGCCCGGCGACATCGTCAAGATGCTCGGAGCTTCACTCATCGTTACCGGGCTATGGAATCACGGAGAGCGCCTGAAAGGGCTCTTTAGGAAAAAGCCGTAGCGGCCACCAGTGAGGGCGGCGTAGGCTTACAGCCGTTCCTTCTTCATGTAGAGGCGGCACACCAAATCTGGCGAGATTCGGAACTTGGTGCCATGATCACGTAGTCCTGGACTACCGGGCTTCTGCTCGCGACAATCGAAGTCAATGACAATTGACCCGCGTAACACCTCTGCAATGAAGTCAACGAGGTTAAATACCTCGAAGGCGTCAGCTCTGCGGAAGCGCACGGACTGGCCATTCTTCTCGCCCTGTACCGCCAAGAGCCTGCGAAGCTTGGCCCCGGCTGCGGCCATTATCTCTTCATGCGACCAGTAGGGGATCGGACCATTGCCCTTCAATGGTCGAACTACGATTTGCCCGCCGCTATCGTCCACCCTGAAACGGTCGGACCTCCCCTTTATGGTATGCCGGAAGCTCAGTCGCCCCTCTTTGTCCTTCCATCCGTATCTCCGCACCATGTAGCGCATTATGGCTTCTGGACCATCTGCTTCCTTGTGGAAAAGGGTGATTAAGCTAGTCTTAGCGGTATACCATTTGAGTTCCCATCCTACAGCGTCGGGAATGTCCAATGCCCCAGCAGTCAGTCCCAACAAGTCCTCAAGGAATCGCCCAGGCCCGCCCGTGCCACCATAGTGCGAGTCTTGTGGTAAATCATACCAGCCGTGGTCTATGATTGTCCTGACGCGAGCGAATAGTTCGGATCGGGTTCTTGGTGGTTTGTCAGGAAAGGTCACTTGATTAGCTGCTTTGCAGTGAGGACGCGTTCTCTAGCAACTTTGCAGTATTCTTCGGATATGTCTATGCCTATCCAGTCACGCCTAGCCGATTCGGCAGCTATTGCCGTTGACCCGCTTCCCATAAATGGGTCTAGTACGATTTGGGCATGGGTAGCTTCGATGCATCTTTGTGCCAACTCTACAGGGAAAGGTGCTGGGTGAGGATTGTGGGCTTCCTGTGGGATACTCCATACATCTCCTTGTGCATTTGCCTTGGGAGCCAGCCGGAATCCAGGATTGGCTATCAGATAGATGACCTCGTAGGTTGGCAGAAAGTAGCCGGGGTTGAAGTTGATGCCGCCCCGGCGGTGCCAGATGATGATCTGCCGGAGTGGGAACCCTTCAAGAATATCATTCCTGTCTTGCAACAGGCCTCCCTGTCAGGTGGACCCCATCATCAGGACAGCGGTGAGGCTAAAATAAGAGAGTCTACCGCTGGGGTGTCTCGTAAACCTTCATCCGATGGTAAGGCTTGTGGATGTTCCAGTAAACACCTTTGTGGGCTCACTGCTTGGAACACCTGACCCGGTGACCGATAGCCCAGGGCTTGATGGGGCCGCTCTTGGTTGTAGAAGGCCAGATAAGCCCCAATCCCCTTTCTGGCCTCAGTCCCATTTTGGTATGCCTTCAGGTACACCTCCTCGTACTTGATGCTGCGCCACAGCCGTTCCACGAAGACGTTGTCCATGCACCGGCCCCTGCCGTCCATGCTCACTTGAACGCCTTGCGCCAGCAGCATGCTGGTGAAGGCCTCGCTGGTGAACTGGCTGCCCTGGTCGGTGTTGAAGATCTGTGGCCGACCCTTGCTCAAGGCCTCTTCCAGAGCCGCAACACAGAAGTCTACCTCCAGGGTGTTGGACAGCCGCCAGGCCAGCACGTAGCGGCTGTGCCAGTCCATGATGGCCACCAAGTAGAGGAAACCCCGAGCCATGGGTATGTAGGTGATGTCGGTGGCCCACACCTGGTTGACCCGGTTGATCTCCAGCCCCCTGAGCAAGTACGGATAGACCTTATGCCCTGGGTTTGGCTTGCTGGTGTTGGGACGCCGGTAGATGGCCTCCAGGCCTATCAGCTGCATCAGCCGGCGGACCCGCTTGCGGTTGACCTGGTGTCCGTGATTTCTGAGCCAGGCAGTCATCCTTCTGGATCCGTAGAAAGGTGTCTTCAGGTACTGTTGGTCTATGAGGGCCATCAACTCCAAGTCCTCGGCGCCGGCCTCGGTTGGCAGGTAGTACAACGAGGAGCGGCTGATACCCAGCAAGGCGCACTGGCGCACCAGAGACAGCTTCGGTTCTTCTCGGTCAATCATGGCCCGGCGTTGGGACCGGCTCACAACCCGAAGCTCCGTGACAAAAAATCCCGTTCCACCTTGAGCTGCCCAATCTGTTGGTAGAGCTGGGCAGTGAGGACCTCTTGGTCCTTCTCCTGGCGTCCAGCACCATTTTCAAAGAGGTGCGGCGCCCCCTGAATCAAGGCCTTCTTCCAGGCATGGATCTGGCTCGGGTGGACTTCAAACCGGCTGGCCAGCTCTGCAATGGTGTGCTCCCCCTGGAGCGCGGCCAAAGCCACTTTGGCCTTGAAGACTGGGCTGTGCTTCTTACGTGTTTGCTTCATGTCCTGCTCCTTGTTTCCGTCCTATTTTAGGAGCGGGACTCTCTCTTAGCCACCTGTCCGAATTTTGGGGTCCACCTCACTGGATGCGCCATTTGTGGTTATAGAAGATAGCCCCATCCTGCCGAAGCACCCGCATCATGGACTTTAGGCATCTTCGCTGCCACGCAACATATTCCTCATGGGGCATAGCGTCGTCATGGTCGGTATATCCTTCTAGCAGGGCGGCTTGAGGCCATTTGCCTCCGCTTCCGTTCTTTAAGCCGTTGCCGGTGCTGTTCTTGATGTTGTAAGGGGGGCTGGTAACTATCAGGTCTATGGAGCCAACCGGCATCTTGTCCATTAGCTCCACACAATCGCCCATGTGAACCTTGCCAAGCCAAGCTTCCATCATGTGTCTTGGCGTTCGAGTTGCTGATTCAGCCATCAGGTCGTTAAAGTTCACCCGATAAGTTCCTCGTAGGGCAAACGAAGACCGCAAGATACACCTAGAAGGGAGTTTATCCTCATTTCTCCGTATGCTTGCCCAAGATCCCCGCTAGCCCAAGGTCGGCCAAGTAGCGGTGAAATCTCCCTGCAGGAGCCACGCCATGTCCGTAGAGTCATCTTAGCATCGCAGAAGGTCACGATACAAGATTCCTATGTCGGGAAGTTCCAAGTTGTTCGTAGAGGCTGACTAAGTTGGTCCATCATGAGGAATTATTTCTGACGCCTATATAACGCTAATCAACTGACCCCCTAGGGCGGCGAGTACCACCACCAGCCACGGCGGGAACTTCCAGAAGGCAAGCAGCGCGAATGCGGCCAGACCCAGTGCAAAGTCGGAGGGTCCAAGGATAGCGCTCGTCCACACCGGATCGTACAGCGCAGCCAGCAGTAGGCCCACCACGGCGGCGTTGATGCCCATCAGCCCCCGACGGAAATTAGCCATGCTCCGTAGCCTGTCCCAGAAGGGCAAGACCGCCGTGACCAGAAAGAACGATGGTAGGAAGATGGCGGCCAGGGTGAAGATGCCCCCCATCCAGCGGGCAGGCGTATCCTCTATGACCGCTCCCAGGTAGGCGGCAAAGGTGAACAGAGGCCCCGGTACCGCCTGCGCTGCGCCGTATCCGGCAATGAATGCGTCGTTGCTGACCCAGCCCGGAGGCACTACCTCTGCCTGGAGCAGCGGCAGGACCACGTGCCCCCCGCCGAACACCAGCGACCCGGCGCGGAAGAAGCTGTCGAAAATCTCCAGAGCCTCATACGATACCACCTGTCGAAGCAGGGGAAGGCCGATCAGCAAACCGGCGAAAACCGCCAGCGAGGCGATGGCCACGCCGCGGCCAACGGGAGGCCTGCTTACCGTCGCCGTCTCGGACTGTTCGCCGCGGAGAAACAGCCATCCCAGTATCCCGCCTGCCGCGATAACCGCCACCTGGAGCAAGGCGTTGGGTGCAGCCAGTATAGCTATGGCTGCCAGAACGGCCAGGGTGACGCGCGGCCTGTCCGGGCAGAGGTTTCTCGCCATTCCCCAAACCGCCAGGGCAACCACCGCAACCGCCACAACCTTCAGGCCGTGCAGCCAGCCCGCATCGGCTATGTCGAACGAGGTGACCCCGTAGGCAAATAGGATGAGCGCAGCGGCAGAGGGCAGTGTAAAGCCAAGCCAGGCAACGAAACCGCCCAGCAGCCCGGCTCGTGTCATCCCCACAGCGATGCCCACTTGGCTGCTTGCGGGACCCGGCAGGAACTGGCAGAGGGCGACTATATCGGCGAAGGCGCGCTCGTCCAGCCACTTCCGGCGCTGCACGTACTCTTCACGGAAGTAACCTAGGTGGGCCACAGGCCCTCCGAACGAGGTCAGCCCCAGCCGCGTCGTTACGAAGAGCACTTCCCACGTGCGCGGGAGCCAGCCTTTTGGCGTGTCAGTCGTCATAGCTGCTCACCACGTTCTTTGGATTGACGCCACTCCTCAGCAAGCAACCCGAACGCGCCTATATCGACGTAGTGACCCCACTTGACGTAGTGCTGCCGCAATGTGCCTTCGTACTTCATGCCACACTTCTCCAGCACTCGTTCTGAGGCTCGGTTGTGCTTCATGTATTGAGCAAATACCTTGTTCAGATTCAGGTGAGCAAAACAGAACTCGATAATACTTTCAGTAGCCTCTGTGGCGTAACCACGGTTCCAGTGTTCCTCGCCTATCCAGTACCCCAGTTCACCGCGCTTATGCTCCGGATGTAGCGTCACGGAGATTGCCCCACACAGAACATTGCCTTCTTTAACCACTATGGCGTAATGCACGGCTTTTTGGCTGTCAAAATCACTCGAATGGCTGCTGATCCAATCCTCCGCCATCCCATCTTCGTAAGGATGTGGTATCAAACGTGTGGTTCTTGCAATCTCCACCGAGCTTGCCATCCGTTGAACTGCCGGCGCGTCTGCCAGGGTAAACGGTCGAAGGATCAGTCTCTCCGTCTCTATTTCAGGTTGAACAGGCATTTGCTTCCTGGTATACGGCTTTCGGGTATCATAAAGGCTAACGGACGTGGATTACAGCTTTCGCGGGTATCCAGGGGGGCTCTGTTTCCGTTCACCCTGAGCACAGTCGAAGGGAGTGAGCGGAAACCCGACAGCGCCTTGCCCGCTCATAGCCTGCCCCGTCATCCTAAGCGTGGCGCCACCGTCTGACACCCCCTCCTTCTCACACCCCTCTGCAGACAGTACCCTATCCTCATGGACTTGCACAAAACCACTCAGCAGTACCTATAACGTCGGCGTGGAGCGCCCATGATAGAAACGTTGCGAAATCACGCCATCAACCGTCGAATCTCGGATTTGTTTCCCATATTTCCCAAAAAGTGGTTCGTTTTTAGCTTTGAAATTGACATAACGTTGGAAACAATTCTCCTCCTCACCCTTTCCATGACTCCATATTCGGTATCCCCGGTTGGCCTAGACACCGGCAACCGCTACGATGTAAAACAAGGAACGGGATCATCTGTAGCCACCTTGAAAGGAGCACGACATGACTGAGCAGATCAGCCAAGCTCAACTGGACGCCCTCAAGAAGTACACCTCGCCTGAAATATCAGATACCATTCGGATGATGGGTATCCGTCCCGCTACGGAGGGCTACCTGGGCTACGACATCCGTTGCCTCTTCCCTGATCTGGGGCCCATGGTCGGCTTTGCGGTCACGGCTATTCTGGACAACCTCACCCCGGATCGGCCCGCGCGCCCTGACGTGCAGCGACGCTACCTTGAATCCATAGAGGCCTCGCCCAAACCCGCCGTGATCGTGATAAAGGCGGGAGGCCACAACAGAGTCCGCAGCCTTGTCTTTGGCGGCATCATGGCCAACACCGCCCGGTCTCTGGGCGCAATCGGGCTCGTCACCGACGGCGGCGTCCGCGACCCGGATGACGTCTACGAGATTGGGTTTCACATGTTTGCGCCGGGTACGGTCTCCGCCCACGGCACCGGCGCATTCGTCAACATGGTGGATACCGGCAACCCCGTCACCATCAGCGATCAGCTCATCCGCCCCGGGGATCTGGTGTTCGCCGACAAAATAGGAGTTATAATCATTCCGCACGAAGTGGTTGAGGATCTTCCATCCAAGGTGGAAGAGCTTCATCAGCGTGAGGCCGGCCAGATATCCTTCCTCCAGAGCGAAGAGTTTTCTCTGCCTGAGCTGCTGAAACGGTCCGGCCTGGATTGAACCCTATTGCCCGTCCACCCAGCTGCAACAATAATCTCCGGAAAATGCGGAGGTGATGAAGGCTGTTGGACCGTTTTCTTCTTGCCGTGGAGTATTGTGGACTGAGCCACTGGCGCTTTTGCGGCCGGACTAAGATATAATTCACCCGATGCGGCACGGTCACTCCAAAGTTCGCCCAGGGCCTTTTGAGCAGTTCTTGCGCCCGTTGCGGGATTTTATTCACGAACAGGCCTCCAGTGGTATTGTCCTGCTTGCTTCCGCTGTTGTTGCTCTGGTTTGGGCCAATTCCCCTTGGTCAGGGACCTATAACGACTTCTGGCACACTGAAATCTCTATTGAAATGGGCGCTTTTCATCTCTCTGATGCCCTGGTGCACTGGATCAACGATGGTGTCATGGTGGTTTTCTTCTTTGTCGTTGGTCTGGAAATAAAGCGGGAATTGATAGTGGGTGAGTTGTCATCTTCCAGACAAGCTGCCTTGCCCATGATTGCCGCCGTCGGCGGCATGGCAGTCCCCGCGCTTATCTATACCGCCTTCAATTTCAACTCCGAAGGCTCGGTTGGTTGGGGCATACCCATGGCCACCGATATTGCATTTGCCCTCGGTATCCTTGCTCTACTTGGTTCTCGTGTTCCCCTCGCCCTCAAGTCATTCCTTGTTGCCGTCGCCATCGTTGATGACATTGGTGCGGTGCTTGTCATAGCCATCTTCTACACAGAAGAGATATCCATTGTTAGCTTACTCATTGGTCTCGGTATTTTCGGTTTGCTCTTTGTCTTCAATCGCGTGGGAATACGTAACCCATTGCCATATGTAATCGCAGGAGTCTTTCTCTGGCTTGCTTTCCTCCAGTCCGGCGTTCACGCTACCATCGCAGGGATCCTTCTTGCTGCCACTATCCCGGCGCGCTCGCGCATAAATGTTGACGAATTTCTTGGAACTGGCCGTGTAATCCTGGCTGAATACGAAGAAGCAGGCGATTTAGGTGGCGCCGTGCCTGTCCGACAAGCGCGGCAGGTGGCTCTGCAGCAGATGGAAAGGACTATCGCCCACGTTTGGATGCCCTTGTATCGGTTGGAGCATACACTCCATCCCTGGATAGCCTTCGGGATTGTGCCCCTCTTCGCCTTGTCAAACGCCGGCGTTACCCTTGGCGCTGACTTTACCTCTCACCTCTTCGATCCCATAAGCCTGGGGATCATCGTCGGTCTCGTCATAGGTAAACAGGTGGGTATCACCTTCGCTGCCTGGCTGGCCGTTAGATTTGATTGGGGCGCCCTCCCTGCCGGTGTCACCTGGCCCCAGATCTATGCCGTAGGCTGGCTGGCGGGTATAGGCTTCACCATGTCCCTCTTCATATCCACACTGGCATTCGGCGGTAGCGACCTGGTCAGTACCTCTAAGATAGGCATACTCATTGCATCCATCATCTCAGGCTTGGTGGGATACATTCTGGTCCGCACGTTTACCTCAGCGCCACGGTGGAAGGTGTAGGGAGATTAGGACATGGTCACCTTGGTCACAGGCGGCAACGGTTTCGTTGCTTCTAACATAGTGAGAGTCCTCGCTGAGCGCGGCCACCGGGTGGTATCACTCGATATATCGGAGCCGGACGGCATGCTGAAGGCTTACTTGCGACCCTGGCATGACCGCATAACCTTCCACACGGCTGACGCCCTTGACATCGACGCCCTGGATGAGCTTGCCAGGGATCACTCCATCGACAAAGTCATTCACGCCGTTGCCTACACTCCGGGATCCCGCGGTCCCGTGGAACACGACTACAGTCGGAGCATAGTAGAGGTGAACGTCATGGGTACCGTCAACCTGCTTGACCTTGCCAGGCGGATATCCGTGCGGCGTTTTCTCTTCGTTAGTTCCGGCGCAGTCTATGAGGGAGTGACTGCGCCTAGGCCTCTGAATGAGGAGACGTTTGTCCACCCCAAAGCTCTCTATCGCATCTCTAAATACGCCTGTGAGCGCATTGCGGAGCGGTATAGGGAGCTCCATGGTCTTGACACGGTGAGCGTCCGACTCGGCGGCCCATACGGCCCTATGGAGCGCATTACTGGCTACCGCGCCAATATGTCCCTCCTGCACGACTGGACAGGGAAGGCGGTGCGAGGTGAACCGATAGAGGTTATGCCTCAAGCGCCCGGCGATTACACCTACGTTCTGGATATTGCGAGCGGCCTTGCCACCGTCCTGGATGCGCCCCGTTTGCCGCACAGGCTGTACAACCTGGCTAGAGGCGCCGCCACCCCAACCAGCCGGGTTATCGATGCGTTCCGCAAGGCTTACCCCGATGCTGAATTCGTCGAGCCCATACCTCCGGACCCGGTCAGCGATGACACCCCGCACATGGACGTCTCCCGGATGAGAGAGGACTTCGGCTTTGAGGCCACCACGGATCTGCTGAGCGGACTGAAGGATTACTTCAAGTGGCGCGCTGAAAGCGGGTATACGGGGTGATGTGGATGGCTGAGGATGTTGGTTACTCAGCAGAACAGAGGAGGACTTGAACGGCAAGACAGCTAATCGTCCTACCAGTCAGCAATCGGGACAACGTCCATATCTTTTGTTTATACCTTTGCCGTATCGTCAATACTAAGCACCGTTCTTACGAAAGGCGGACTGCCTAACGTTCTTTGTAAACGTTGCCCTCCCGGGCATCTTGCAATCTGCCACTTTTGGCTAGCTCTTCCGTTGCTGCTAAGTAGGCCACCCAAGACCGCGACCGCTCCCGATTGATAAGGTAACCAAAGTCAGGCACTTGTATGTCGAGTTCTATAAGTTGTCTTATCACCAAGTTTAACTCGACTATCAGCGCAGAGTGGTCGGATACTCTACTTAAGGAGGAGGACGACGGCGTTTCAACGTACTCAATCAGGTGGTGCTTGCACTGCCGTAGAGGACCTTCCAAAGCTCGAAATTTACGAACACTTGGGCCATTATGCAATAATTCTATGCTTTTCCGGATTATCCATGGACTCACTTGCCCACCACCAAAGATAACACCGGCCAGAGCAATGTATGGCAACAATGCTGCACCTACTGGGAAGATAGAACTCACACTATCCTCCAGACGGGAACGCCCAGCAGGAAAATCAGCGAGAAAACCCAAGGACGTAATAAGAAGGACGAAGCCAGCCAATGTTGGGGGCAATTGGGTGCGAAGCCAACGCATCCACCGATGCTAAACCACCTACCATGTTGTGTCAAAGTGATGTCACCGAGAGGTCTTGCGTTAAGAAACATGGGCGACACTCTCATGTAGGATGTTCTGGGTAGACATTCGCCGTGAGGTGCATTTGGCCCCCGTCGCGCCCCACACCACGTACTTTTGTCTGGGTCTCTGGTTCGAATTCCCACAACCAGCAACAAGGCGGAATTCATCCGAGTCAATCCGGCAGGAGCGCCGGAATCCAGTCGCGCTAGCACTGGACTGGCAGTAGCAACTTGACTTTGGCGAGTTCACCTTCAGAGCAGAGTTCGCACGTGAGCTGGTGTCACAAGGGCTCATGTCACACAAGTCCTGAGTTTGCTTCACTTCGTTCCAGAGGTGAGGTCATTGATTCTGAGCCTCGGTGACCCCATCAGGAGAAAGGCGTTGGGCATTCATACGCTGCGGTATCTGTTGCACCTTCCAGTGGACAAGCAGATCGGCCGGATTAAGGAGTGTGTAGAACTGAGGACTCGACCGGAAGGAGGCAGGTCATCTCGGTTAGTGCCCTCAGGAGGATGCGCTGGGGGCTTCCTCACTGAAGACGATCTTGCGAACCGGGTAGTTGATTTCGATGCCCTCCGCGGCGAACCTGGCGTGGAGCCGCTTGATGAGGTCGTTGCTCACCACAAACGAACCAACGCGGTCTGTGGCCTGCAGGAATATCCAGAAATTCACGTTAGAGTCGCCAAAAGAGTCGAAGCCGAACCACGGTTCCATGCTCTTCACGGCTTCGGCGTTGTCGGCAATGACGCTCCGGGTCACCTCTAGCGACACTTCCTCAACCTGCTGCAGGTCGCTCGCATAGCTGACGCCGCCCGAGACGAGGATGTTGAGTGCTGGATCGGGCCCTTGATAGTTGGTAATGATCGTATCGGCCATGACCGAGTTCGGGATGATTACCAGGGTGTTCAACCAAGTCCTGATCTTCGTGGTGCGCCAGCCCACGTCAACCACGTACCCAGCCGACCCGCCTTGAAGTTCAATGTAGTCTCCCGATTTGATGGCCTGATCCGACATAACGTAGGTGCCGGCGAAGTAGTTCGTCAGCGTAGGCTGCAATGCCAGAGCGACTGCGAGCCCGGTGATACCGAGGCCACCGAGTAGCAGCCCTACGGAGTAGCCAAGGGTGTCGAGGATGAGGACGAGCGCTAGGCCGTAGATGGCCACCCGCAGGAAGCGCCGGAGCAGTGGTAGGCTCCGGTCGTCGAAAGATGTCTCCGTCCGCGCCGCGATGTTGACCATGTACCAATTGAGAGTCGCGCCGCTAACAGCCGAGAGAGCGTGGGCGCCAATCAGGAGGGCGAGAATGGTGAACCCTTGTTGCACTTCGGTGCGCCACTGGTCCAGCTGTTCCACTAAGCCCATTCCGACATATGCGCCGAGAACGACCACGAAGGCCACGAGAGAGGTTCGAACGGATCTGAGGGTGACGCCTCCTATGCCATACGGGGTGCTCGTGTCCAGGCGAGCAGCTACAAATTTCACCACAAGCGCAACTGCCACAGCTACGGCGAACGACATAGCAAAGATGACTCCGCCAATGACCGCGCCTTCGTACCCGCTGTTGCTGAACGTTTCCCACCACATACGCGGCAATAGTACCACCGAATCGGCTCACTGTGGGAAACGTGGCGGGAGATTGTATATAATCACTTCATTGCAGGGGACCACGCTGTCTGTATAGTGCTCACAGAAGATGGGCAAGCAAGCCCTGCTGAACCGAGGTAGGAACTACATGAGGACAAGAGGTACATACGATGTAATCGTCATTGGTGTCGGGGGAATGGGTTCTGCGACGGTGTATGAGCTCGCAAGTCGTGGCATGCGTGTGCTGGGCCTCGAACGTTTCAGCATACCGAACGATTTAGGGTCGTCGCACGGCGTAAACCGAATTATCCGGATGGCCTACTTCGAGGAACCGTCCTACGTGCCGCTCCTGCGGCGCTCATACCAGCGCTGGCGTGAGCTGGAGGAGGTGAGCGGGGAGAAGCTGTTGCACATCACTGGTTCAGTGGACACTGGTCATGAGGACGGCAGAATCTTTGCCGGCTCCCTGCGGTCCTGCCGGGAGCATGACTTGCCGCACGAGGCGCTCACCAGTGCCGAGTTGACTCGGCGCTTCCCGGGATTCCGCTTCCCGGAGAACTGGATGGGGGTATACCAGCCCGACGGCGGGTTCGTGCTTTCGGAGCGGTGCATAGTCAACCATGTCTTCGCAGCACTGGAGCGCGGCGGCGAAGTGAGGGCCCATGAGGCGGTGCGGGAATGGAGCAGCGCTGGGGGCACCGTGAGAGTAGAGACCAACCGCGGACTATACGAGGCAGGGGCGCTGGTCATTACGGCCGGCGCCTGGGCGGGGCCGCTATTGCCGTCGTTGAGCCACCTGTTGGTACCTGAACGTCAGGTCCTCGGCTGGTTCCAGCCGCTACGCCCGCATCTCTTTGCGCTTGGCAACTGCCCGGTGGTGATCGGCGAGTTCGAGGAAGGGCATTACTACACCCTCCCCGTATTCGGCATCCCGGGGTTCAAGATCGGCAAGTACCACCACCTGTATGATGCGACGACCGCCGACGGCTTAGAGAGGGACTTTCGGGATGAGGATGAGGCTGTGTTGCGGAAGGGTTTGGCACGCTACTTTCCTGATGCAAACGGGCCGACGCTCTCTCTCAAGCCCTGCATGTTCACCAATACCCCCGACGGGCACTTCATCATCGATGCGTTGCCCGGGTCTGCTAACGTCTTCTTTGCTGCCGGGTTCTCTGGTCACGGATTCAAGTTCTGCAGCGTTATGGGCGAGATCATGGCCGACCTGGCCACAAGAGGAGAGACGGGCCATGACATCTCGTTCCTACGCCTTAGCCGCTTCGATCTCCACGCTGACCCATAGCCGCCCTAAGTCTTCCGTTCAAACGGCATCATGCGTCTGCCGGTCACGGGATCCTTATCCTCGTGACCAAGGGACGCAGGAGTAGGGTGATAGAATGAGAGACGGAGTATAGCTTGGATGAGTAACTTGATACGAAGAACTAGAGCAAATGATAAGTATTGCCAAAGAATTCTATGTGGCGGAATTGAAAGTGCCATCGTATTGGTATCTGGGCAGGGAGATAAACGGTGAAATTCCCGAACCTGCTGGCTTTGAGATAAACAGAGGATATTGGGTACTCCGCCCCCAAAAGGAACAACCTGAGTTTGATTTGATTGTTGAGTTCGGCTCTGCAACTCTCAAAGATGCTGAAGACCACGCTTTGAAGGTGGGCAGGATACTTAGTTCCATAGCTTCGGCACATGGAGGGTATCCAAGTGGGGCACCGAAACTCCAACGTGTTGCCTCCATAGATCGTGACGGATACCTGAAGTCTCAACACCAATACTGGTACGGTGACAACTCACAAAAGCTCTGGCCCTATGATGGACACGCGAAGCAAGCGTTTCTAAGAAATCTCGAAATCATCTCTTTGATGGATCATAAAGAGAGATACAAACTACTTGCAGCAATTCACTGGTACGGAATATCCATAAGCACCGATGATCCAACAGTCAGTTACGTTGCTGCATGGACAGGACTTGAGGTCATTGGTGTAGTTATAAACAGCATATTTCATCCCAACGGACATAAAGCTCCCTGCCAGATTTGCAAAAATAAAGCAGGCAAAGACAGAGATCGTAAAATGGCCGGTATTGAACACGCATTCGGTTATCTCGCAAGGGAGTCTTTGCCTGGGTCTCCTTCGGAAGGAAATAGGAAGCTAATTGCAGACGATCTAATCAAGGGTTTCGCGGCTGAAGAAGCTGGCAAGTTGCGTAATTCTGTTGTTCATGGTCTGGAAGAATTTGAAGTGCTCCTAGAGAAATGTTCGGAGGTCAGACGGCACCTGATTCACATTCTCAACGTCTCAATTCTAACCGCAATGGCCTCATCAGCTTCCGCAAGGGTAACTGAGGTGGACCCCAAAATTCGGACAGGTGGCTAAGAGAGAGTCCCGCTCCTAAAATAGGACGGAAACAAGGAGCAGGACATGAAGCAAACACGTAAGAAGCACAGCCCAGTCTTCAAGGCCAAAGTGGCTTTGGCCGCGCTCCAGGGGGAGCACACCATTGCAGAGCTGGCCAGCCGGTTTGAAGTCCACCCGAGCCAGATCCATGCCTGGAAGAAGGCCTTGATTCAGGGGGCGCCGCACCTCTTTGAAAATGGTGCTGGACGCCAGGAGAAGGACCAAGAGGTCCTCACTGCCCAGCTCTACCAACAGATTGGGCAGCTCAAGGTGGAACGGGATTTTTTGTCACGGAGCTTCGGGTTGTGAGCCGGTCCCAACGCCGGGCCATGATTGACCGAGAAGAACCGAAGCTGTCTCTGGTGCGCCAGTGCGCCTTGCTGGGTATCAGCCGCTCCTCGTTGTACTACCTGCCAACCGAGGCCGGCGCCGAGGACTTGGAGTTGATGGCCCGCATAGATCAACAGTACCTGAAGACACCTTTCTACGGCTCCAGAAGGATGACTGCCTGGCTCAGAAATCACGGACACCAGGTCAACCGCAAGCGGGTCCGCCGGCTGATGCAGCTGATAGGCCTGGAGGCCATCTACCGGCGTCCCAACACCAGCAAGCCAAACCCAGGGCATAAGGTCTATCCGTACTTGCTCAGGGGGCTGGAGATCAACCGGGTCAACCAGGTGTGGGCCACCGACATCACCTACATACCCATGGCTCGGGGTTTCCTCTACTTGGTGGCCATCATGGACTGGCACAGCCGCTACGTGCTGGCTTGGCGGCTGTCCAACACCCTGGAGGTAGACTTCTGTGTTGCGGCTCTGGAAGAGGCCCTGAGCAAGGGTCGGCCACAGATCTTCAACACCGACCAGGGCAGCCAGTTCACCAGCGAGGCCTTCACCAGCATGCTGCTGGCGCAAGGCGTTCAAGTGAGCATGGACGGCAGGGGCCGGTGTATGGACAACGTCTTCGTGGAACGGCTGTGGCGCAGCATCAAGTACGAGGAGGTGTACCTGAAGGCATACCAAAATGGGACTGAGGCCAGAAAGGGGATTGGGGCTTATCTGGCCTTCTACAACCAAGAGCGGCCCCATCAAGCCCTGGGCTATCGGTCACCGGGTCAGGTGTTCCAAGCAGTGAGCCCACAAAGGTGTTTACTGGAACATCCACGAGCCTTACCATCGGATGAAGGTTTACGAGACACCCCAGCGGTAGACTCTCTTATTTTAGCCTCACCGCTGTCCTGATGATGGGGTCCACCTGAAACGGGGCATTACGAATTCCATCCAGATGGACGCGTCTCCCTCAAGTTCAGCCGATATCTCCGAATGTCACTCTTCCTCAACGAGTGGATAGGGGGGTTCCAACATCTGTCTGAACCAGATGTTTATAATAACGATGGATCATTTGTAGCAACTGGCGGAGTTGAATGGCGTGTACCTGAAGAGATATCCAAGCTCATTGAGTCCAGCAGCTCAGAAAAATTCAGAAGGGATCTAGATATCGTCAGTTTAGAAGACGACTCTGTGATCACTGGTTTAGAAGACGACTCTGTGATCACTGAATGTGCAACATGGCATAACAGGCCTCCGGAACCTGAATGGGAAAATCCTCTAGAGTGGATTGTTGAACATCCTCCACTTCACAACTGATCCACGCTGCTGACCAGCCTGAAGAAGATGCTGGGTATCTCCGCCCGGGCCGTGGGACGTGAAGCCGACACCGACGGGACGCATTGTGCTGGACCTCATTAGAGGAAGGATGCCCGTTGCAATTGGGGTGCACCTCAACCTGGTAGACGTGGAGGACGTGGTCCAAGGCCACATCGCCGCATGGCGGCGCGGAGGCACAGGAGAGCGCTATCTGCTGGGCAACTGGAACACCACGCTGCCGGAGGCGTTGTCCGTACTGAGCGAGATCACCGGTCGACGCTCGCCGCAATTGAAGGCGCCGTTCCCGCTTGTGCTTGCGGCGGCCTACGTGGACGAACTGCTGGAGGGCGTGATCTTGCGCCGACAGCCGTACATTCCGTTGGAGGCTGCGCTGCTCGCGCGGCACAGAATGGCGGTTGACTGCACAAAGGCGGTCTCTGAGCTGAGGCTTCCCCAAAGTTCCATCGTGGAGGCTCTGGGAAAATCGGTGCGCTGGTTTCAGGACCACGGCTACGTATGAGCTGAGGCAAGACCTGTGGCGAAAACGGGAGAGTTCAAGGCTTTCAAGGACTGCGCCGTGTTTGTGCGTGGGCGGGCATCAGTCAGGGAGTGAAGCGAAGCCTTATCCCTACGCCATGTAGCCGTCTAATCCCTCCCCAAGTCTTCGCTTTGGCCAGCATAGCAGTTCCCAGTCGGTAATCAGGCCAAGGCATGCTCAGCAACTCAGCTACAGCAGTCAACGTAGCGCGCCACGACGGAACCAGCGTGCCCGTTGCAACGCGAGCAGAATCGGTGAATAATTAGACGGCCCCGCAATCCCCTATGAGGAGCAATCTGCGAGTGACCAAGTTCAGCGACATTCTGAGAGACCGCGCTTCGGGCATCTGGAAGATGGAGCATCGGCACCCGTTCGTAGTCGAGCTTGGAGAAGGCACGCTTCCTTTAGAGAAATTCCAATGGTACATGAGACAGGACTACCTGTTCCTGATAGACTTCTGCCGCGTTATTGCCATGGCCGCCGCCAAGGCAGACTCCCCCGACGACATGGGCTGGTTCGCGAGACTGCTCCACGAGACGCTGAACACAGAGATGGCCCTACACGTTAGCTTCTGTCAGGACTTTGGCATATCAGAATCTGAGCTCCTGGCAACCCAACTATCGCCCACGACCCTTGCGTACACTAATCACATGCTCTCCAAGGCGTATTCGGGCACGATCGGTGAGATTGCGGCTACTCTCTTGCCATGCTCCTGGGGATACGCGGAGATAGGGCAGGCCCTGGAGGCGAGGGGCAAGCCTGCGGACCATCCTCTCTACTGCCGGTGGATCGAGATGTACAGTTCGCCCGAATTCGGCGAACTGGCCGAGTGGCTTCGTTCGTTCATGGATCGCACTGCGCTGGGCCTCGGCGAGGAGCAGCGGGAGCGTCTGGTACAGATTTTTGTCTCGAACAGCAAATACGAGTACATGTTCTGGGACGCCGCGTACAGGATGGAAGAATGGTCCGTATAGGTACAGCCGGCACGGAGTTGCCCGAATGACCGACATTCTGGAGCGTATTGGGGCGCTGATCGACCAGTCAATAGACGTGGCCTCCTTACTCATCGGCATCACACGGATAACGGAGGACTTTGGTTTGAACCGTGATCTGAATGGCCTAATATCCAACCCTGATATTTTCGCTGACCAGATCGAGAGCCCAGAGTATGCCGAAGTCCTTGCCTCCCAGCCCGAGGCCCAAGTAATTCAGACAAGCCGTGAGCATCGAGTGGCCCCAAAACCTTCCTCCCTCGGTACTACGGGGAAACTGCAAGTGTGCAAAGCCGCACAAAATTATGAATTAATGCCGAGGTTCCGCCAGCGCTAGCGGCGCGCGGGGCTTGCCGAAGCCCAGGGGTATCATGGGCGTAGTGTGGGAGTCGAGGTATGAGACAGCGCCTTCGTACATTCAAAGGGGATCTGTTCGGAGGCATCACCGCCGCGGTGGTGGGCCTGCCCGTGGCGTTGGCCTTTGGCGAGGCCTCCGGTCTTGGGGCCCTAGCGGGCATCTACGGGGCCATTTCCGTAGGGTTTTTTGCGGCGGTGTTCGGCGGTACGCGGTCTCAGATTTCCGGACCCACTGGCCCCATGGCCATCGCCATGGCCGTCGTGGTCACGCTCCACGCGGATAACCTCGCCGCCGCCTTCACCATTGTCATCATGGCCGGGCTCTTCCAGGTGCTGCTTGGCCTAGTGGGGATCGGCCGGTTCATCGCCTTCACGCCCTACTCCGTCATCTCCGGTTTTATGTCGGGCATCGGCATCATCATCATCTTGCTGCAAACCCTGCCCTTTATGGGCATGCCCGTGGCGGAGGGTCCCATCGCCTCCATTAAAGGCTGGGCGAACGGCATCACCCATTTCAACGTGAGCGCCTTTGCCATCGCCGCCGTGACGCTGGCCGTGGGCATCCTGTGGCCCGGGCGGCTCCGGCGCGTCCTACCGCCGACCCTTGTCGCGCTGATGGTTGGCACGGTAATGGGCGTCCTGTGGCTGACGGACGTGCCCGTCATTGGCAATGTCCCTACGGGCCTGCCCACGCCGCAGATGCCGGATCTGTCCCCGGGGATCCTGGTGCAAGCCATCACGCCTGCACTGACCATTGCGATGCTGGGGTCCATCGACAGTCTGCTGACGTCGCTCATCGCGGACTCCATGACACGGACACAGCATAAGGCCAACCGGGAGCTGGTCGGACAGGGCATCGGCAACATGGTAGCCGGGTTCCTGGGCGGCCTGCCCGGCGCCGGGGCAACCATGGGAACGGTCATCAACATCCGCGCCGGCGGCAGGACTCCGATATCCGGTGTCATCCGCGCGGCGATCCTGCTGACGCTGGTGCTGGGCTTGGCCAGGTACGTCGAGGTCATTCCACATGCCTGCCTTGCCGGCATCCTCATCAAGGTAGGCTGGGACATTATCGACTGGCGATTCCTGACCCGCATCATGCGCATGCAGCGTGAACATCTCGTGGTCATGGCGGTCACTATGTTCCTGACGGTGTTTGTCGACTTGGTGACTGCCGTGGCCATAGGGCTCATCGCGGCAGGTATGGCGACTTCTCGGCGGTTCGAGCGGCTGCAGCTGGACAGCGTGCTTTCTGTGCCGATCCTGGACAAGGTCTTCTTCAAGGGAGGCTACAGGGATGACATGGACGACTATTCGGCCCACGTGGGCATGGTGATCCTGCGCGGCGCGTTCACGGTGGCCTCCTCTCACAAGCTCATCAGCACCATCAGCAAAGATATCAATGAGCACGATGTGGTGATCTTCGACTTTACCAACACAACCTACATGGACGACAGCGCCGCGCTGGTGGTGGAGGAACTCATCGACACCGCCCTTGCCGATAATACGGAGTGTATTGTGATGGGCCTGTCCGACCAACCCGCCATGACCCTGCGCTCGCTCAACGCTCTTGAGCGCATACCGGAGGATCACTTTGCCGATGACATCGATGCCGCGCGGGAGACCGCCGGACGGCTGCTGGGGCTAGAGACGGCGTCAACGGCATGAGGCAAGGTTTTGGCGCGACTTTCATAGGCACCATGAGGCTGTGGGTAAGGAATTGAAGAAGTATTTCGTCGTCGTGATCTTAGTTCTGGCTATTACGGCTAGTCTGGCCTGTCGAGGCTCTGATCCCACGCCATCTCAAACACCAACGTTCGAGTCAACTACAACACCGACGGCGACACCTAGTTTGACTCAAACGCCCTCGCCCGTCCCATCCATTGCTCCAACTCCAAATCAGCCACCCACGCCAGTGCCTGAGGTTACAGCAGTGCCAACGGCGACACCTACTTCGATTCCAACGCCAACCCAGCTACCCCTTACTACAACTGTTCCTACATCGACAGTCGAGCCTGAGCCCGCCCGGCTAGGAGAACGGATAAACTGGATCCGGTGCGGACGATTCGAGCTTGAGTGCGGGTTTGTGGAAGTTCCCGCAGACTACAAGAACCCAGAGGCAGGAAGCATCAGAATCGCGGTCAATGTGCACCGGGCCACGTCTCCGGATGAACGGATAGGCTATTTACTCGTGAATCCAGGGGGGCCAGGTGAAAGCGGTGTAAGGTTGGTTCACTATCTTCCATTCGGACTGTTCCCAGATGAAATCGTCGCCCACTTCGACATAGTCGGCTTCGACCCGCGCGGGGTCGGAGACTCCGAGCCCGAATTCGCCTGTGGCGAGCCCGGTGAGCAGATCGGGCTGCTTGCCGAGATTGACGGTAGAATAGACACCCCCGACGAGGTAGCGGCCGGCGAAGCGGCGGCCAACCTGTGTATTCAATCAATGGGCCCGATCGGTGGCCTGCTGCACAGCCAATATGTCGCCAACGATATGGATGAAATACGCAAGGCCTTGGGCGCCGATCAGATCTCCTACCTAGGGTTCTCCTATGGGTCGGCGTTGGGGGTCTGGTACGCAACCCTCTTCCCAAATTCAGTTAGTGCAATGGTTGTTGACGGCGCCGACAACTCGGTTGACCCCGCCGCCACCCAGCAGGAACGGGTTGACGAGGTAATCGAGGAGGTCGCACCCATTGAAGACTTTCTCCAACAAGCGCTCATCGCCTGCACTGATCCGCTATGCCCCATATACAACGACGGAGACCCGCTTGGCTACTTCAGGCAGGCGGTTGCGAAACTGGATATTGTCAATGCTGCGGCAGATCATCCACTGGCAGGCTTCTTCGGGGTGGTCTCGACCCTGTACAGTGAAGAGACATGGCCTAGTCTGTGGCAAGGTCTGTTTGAGCTCTACGAAAGAGACGACCCTTCTACTCTTCTAGATTTCGCCAATATACAATTCGGCCCGGAACCCACGGCTGCAAGGTTCACTTCCCACGTCAATTGCCTGGACCACTGGGTCATATACCCGGAATTGGACCGCGCCACCCGACTAGATGACTCCGTAATCATTGACGCCGCCGTAGAGAAAATGTTCCCCTTACTGGCGTTGGTTGACCCCCAGTTCCCCAGTTCCTGCCCGTTCTACGACCAGTTCGCACCCGACCCTCTGGAGGTGCCTCTTGACGGTGGAGGAGTGCCCATACTGGTGATCGGCAACCACTCCGACCCGTTTACTCCGTTCAGCGAATCTGAAGAGCTAGTATCCGACACGCTCAGCAATGGCTACCTGCTGGAGACCTCTCACTTTTCTCACGTTGTCTACCCTCAGAATAACTGCGTCAATAGTTACGTTCACAGAGTGCTGATTGACGGCGTTTACCCAAGCGAGAGGCGGCTCTTCTGTGAGCAGGAAGCCAGTCACCCTTCCCACTGAGCGGAGAGAAGAGCCTCTAGCTTGCACCTATTTCTCGCAAGATGTCGGCAGTTTCAGACCCAACCCACGTTGACCCTGCCAATTCCCGGTGCTAATGTCAGGACTCGAGGCTACAGTGGACAGGGAAGGAGATGACCTTATGTACAAGAGAGATGCCATGCCATATTACGGAGGCCCTGTCTCCTTCTTTCGAGCACCCCAAGTCGAGTTCGACGAAATCGTTGAGGGTACTGCCGTGGTGTCGGGGGTGCCTATCGACAACGGGATATACTCAGGAAGGCCTGGAGCCCGGTTCGGTCCCAGGTCCATTCGAGAGGCATCCCTGCACAACAGAGTAGGCTATGACGTTTCACCGGAAAACACGCGAGTGGATGCGGATACTGGGGTTGGAACCCAACTCAAGAACCTGCCCATGATAGCGGACATCGGTGACTTCAACATCTACCCCAACGACCTGATGAAGACAACGGAGTCGGTCAAGGAGGGAGTGTACGAGGTCGTAAAACGCGGCGGCTTTTCAGTGGTAATGGGAGGAGACCACTACGTTGCTTATCCCTCCTTTGAGGGATTCGCCAAAGGCATCGCCGAGAGAACGGAAGGAGCGCGCCTCGGCTACGTCCATATCGATGCACATTCCGATTTTCAGGACGGTAACTCGTTGGGAGGCCGGTACCACCACGGGACAATGGTGCGACGCGTAAGTGAGAATCCCATAATCTCGTACAAGAACCTGAGTTGGGTCGGCCTCAATTCTGCGTTAACCATAGACCAACACCAATTAAAGAGGGCACATTCCTTGAAGATGCTCACGGCGAAGAGCGTCCGTGAAAGAGGAATAGCCGAGGTTATGAAGGAAGCCATGGACGTGGCGGCAGACGGGGTCGACGCGGTGTACGTGAGCATTGATATCGACGTGATAGACGCCCATGAATCGCCGGGGACCGGCGCTCCTGAGTTTGGCGGCATCACCGTGCCGGAGTTCTTTGAGGCCATGGAGATTTTGAGCAACTACAAGGCTATGGGAGCAATTGACCTCTGCGAGGTATCCCCCGAGTGGGACTCTTCTGCACAGACAGTTAAGATTGCTGCCTCAGGTCTGCTCAAGCTCCTGCATCCCTGGCTGTTCGACACGGTCAAAGTGTAGCCAAATGAAAAAGTTGCGTTACTCGTGGGCGGTCGATTTGGATTCTTCCGTCTCTTCTCCAAGTTGAGCGCCCAATCGAATGTAAACCTCCTACACTATCGGTAATGGACTTCTGGATACCTATCAGCCGCAGCCGGTTCGGAGCACTAAAGGACTCTCTCCAAGGCCTGATCGAGCTCGTCAAAGGTGGCGAAGGACTCGAACCGTGCTGCGACCCTCCGGTCTCGGTCGATCACGAAAGACCACTCCGCACTCGGTAGCCGCCACTCAAGTACAGTGGGAGAGATGCGGGCCCGATTTAGGTCTCCTTGGATCTCGTCAGGGTTGTCGTACAAGTCGACGTGGATGAAGTTGGCTTGCCCTCTGTATCTGTCCTTGAGCTGCTGGAGCACCTCTACCTGAGGACCGCAGACGGCATTGATGCAGAAGGCGGGACTGGCCATCACGATCACGGTAGGCATGCCGGAGCCGATAGCGTCGGCGATCGTGGTTCGGTATAGATCGGGGTCCCGGAGGGAGCCGGTAGTGAGTTCGCCTATGTCTTCGATATCGGCGAGGGTCTTGTTCTCACTCGGCACCGCCGCCACCCCGACGTCAGGAGCCTTGGTCACCTCGTCGACTTGAAAGGACAGCTGCGCGAACCGGCTGTGCCCGCTCCCGTCCATCACAGTGACGTCGATCTGCCATCTGCCCGCCACATCGAATGTAAGCTGAGTCGTATAGCTTCCTCTGATCCCGTACGGCCACGGCCTGAATACGGCCAGCGCTGTCTCTCTATTGCGGCCCATTGCATCACCCTCAGGCAAGTGACGCGACACCACAGTCGCGGACGGCGCGTGGACCAGGCTCTGCTCCGACTGGAGCACGAAGGCCATCCTGTGCGTGCCTACTGCAACGTCCGGCGTACCCAGGATGATCTGTATCCCGTCGTCTGATGGTACCCCCTCTATCAACTCAACCTCGTCCGGGCGTGGCGACAGATCTGGGCTGGTGATGCCAGAGGAGGAGTCGGAGCACGCAGCTATCAGGACGGTGGAGAGCGCGGCAGCGGATGCTAGGAGTCTGTAGCGCATCGGAACCCCATGGTCTAACGGTCGGTGTCGTGTGCACCGAAGATGAAGGCGGAAAGCTTCATGTCGTCCGAATTCGAGTTCAAGTCGGCCCCGGCTCTTCTAGCAGGTCGCGGATCCACTGCTCCGTCTCCTCGTAGCGCCCCTCTCCGATGTGGACGTATCTGATGTAGCCGTCCTTGTCTATCAGGTACTTTGTCGGCCAGTAACGGTTGCTGAATGCCCTCCAGGTACTGAATTCGTTATCTTGGACGATGGGATAGAGAAGGCCAAACTCCTCGACTGCTTCTTGGACGTTTGCGATGTCCTTTTCGAAATTGAACTCGGGCGAGTGGACGCCCAAGATCACTAACCCGGAGTCAGCATACTTCTCATGCCACGATTTCAGGTAGGGAGAGTGCGCTTGCAGTTGATGCAACTGAAGGTCCAGAAGTCTATCAGGACGACCTCTCCCCGCCGGCTCGCCAGCGTGAACGGCTCCGAGTTGATCCAAGCGCCGGTGCCTCTCAGCTCAGGAGCCGGCGGTTCGTCGCCGGTACGGGGGTTCTTGGTGGGGACGGATATGGGGGTTGAGGAGGCCGAGCCGGTCACCGTAGGTGAAGCCACTTCGGCAACCGGCGAGGGAGTCTGGAGCAGCGGAGCCGCCTCATCCTCCATGTCAGGACCACAGGAGACGACCAACGTCACCAGGAGTATCGACACGGCCGCGGCTATCGCTATCGATGTGATCCTCATATTGCCTCCTTAGTGACGGCCAAGGCCGACACAAGAGAACCGCCTCGTCCTTAAAGGGCTCAACAACTAATTGTACAGCATTGAACAACGACCTATGAGATGGCCTGAGCATTCTCAATTCCTCCCTCGCCAATACCGAAAGTCGTAGTGACGACGCTTGGCCTGTGGGCGCGATGGGGCGGAGATCAGCAACAAATTGAGAAGGGCACGATCCGCTCCCACGCTAAGTGGGTGGCAGGTTCTCGATCTCCACAGGATCCACCGGATCGGCAAGGTCGAAGCCGAACACGCGCGAGTAGAAGTAGAGCTCAGCGTCCAGCGTCCTCTTGATGTTCTCCGCGCGACGGAAGCCGTGTTGCTCGCCCTCGAACGGTAGGTAGGCGACGGGAACCCGTTTCTCACGCAGCGCGTCGCGCATCAACTCAGACTGGTTCGGAGGCACCACTCTGTCCTCCATGCCTTGGAACAGGATGAGCGGTGTGGAGAGCCGGTCTACGTGGTGGATGGGGGAACGTTCCAGGTACAGATCCTGACGCTCCGGGTACGGCCCGACCAACGTGTCCAGATACCGCGACTCGAACTTGTGGGTGTCTCTTGTGAGGGCCTCCAGGTCGCTGACGCCGTAGAGGCTGGCCCCGGCTCGGAATACGTTATGGAAGGTCAGCGCGGCCAGCGTCGTGTAGCCGCCGGCGCTCCCTCCCCTGATCGCCATGCGACCGCCATCCACGTCGCCGCGTTCGGCCAGGAACCTGGCGCCGTTGACGCAGTCCTCAACGTCGACTACGCCCCACCTGCCGTTGAGACGCCGCCGGTAGGCGGTGCCATACCCGGTGCTGCCGCCGTAGTTCACGTCCAGTACCGCGAAGCCGCGGCTCGTCCAGAACTGGGTGCGAAGATCGAGCGTGGACGAGGCGGCGGAGGTCGGTCCACCGTGTACCAAGACGACCATCGGAGGCCGCTCTCCCTCCGGCGCCGAGTAGACCTTATTCACCGGCGGGTAGAAGAATGCATGGGCTGCAAGACCTCCTCCCGTGGGGAACTCTATCGGCTCCGGCGCCGAGACGTATCCCTCGTCGATGCCGAAGGCGTTCGAGTTGCGCAGCACCTCCGTAGCGCCAGTGCGCAGGTCGTGAGATATCAGTGTCGGCGCCATCGTCGGGGAGCCAGCACCGAACACGACGCGACCTGCTCCGACGCGCATCCCCGACCGGGTGATCTCAGTGAACGGCGTGGGCACAGTCTCGAGATCCAGACTGTCAGTGTAGAGGTTGGCGAAGTGCGACGTGCCGCCTCTGTTGTAGCCGCAGGCGATGCGGTGCTCGGAGGCAAACCCGTATGTGGACGCGGCCAGTCCCCACTGTGGAACCCCGAACTCTGCATCCATCTCACAGAGGGGCTCGACCCTACCGCCTCGCCACCGATAGAGGTTCCACCAGCCGCTCCGGTCGGAGACGAAGTGGAGCGTCCCCTGCGGAGACCATTCCGGCTGGAAGACGGCCTCACCGTCTCCTCCGGCCACTCGCTGCACCTCCCCAAGAGAGCCGTCTGCCCTTACGTCGGCGACCCACAGGTCGCTACCGTCCCACGGCATGTTGGGATGGTCCCATGAGATCCAAGCCAGCCTCGCTCCGTCCGGAGACAGCCGGGGGAAGGAGTAGAAGTCGTGGCCCGATAGGAGCACGGAGCCACTGTCCATTTCGTCCAGGCCTAGGCCGACGATCGTATTGATCGCCTCTCCCTCTCCCCTGTGGTCCTCCCGGATGCAGATGATGCGGGCCCGCTTACTGTCCATGACACCGTCGGCGTAGCGCACAGCTGCCTCCGGCGTGACGGGCTCCGGCTCCCCGCCCGGCCTCTGCCGGTAGAGCCGCTGGTCTTCAAAGTTGGAGAAGTAGACAACGCCGTTGGACACGAGAAAGGCGCCGCCCCCGTACTCGTGCACGCGGGTTCGAACGTTGAAGGGCTGGGGCGTGACGTCAGCCGTTTCCCCATCCGGCCCGCGCCGTACCACGACGTTCCTGCCGCCCTCCGAAGGCCGCATCTCGGTCCAGTAGATATCATCCACATCCAGCCTGATCTCTCCGATGCCGATCGACTCAGCAACGATCAGGTCAGAGGTGATGGGCGACCGCCAGGAACCATACGGCGCCACCTTACGGGAGTTCATTGTTGGAGAGGTCTCCATTGGGCCGGGATTTCCCGTTTGGCTGCCCTCGGAGGCCGAGACCAGCTCAGACGAGATGACGACATAGTAGAATTGTTTTACTAGGTCGGTCAATCCCTGTTATCTATGGTGCTCTGAGCCTGAAGTCATGGCGGGGAACCACTCCCTGGGCGATGCCGCTGTCATAATATTGCATCCGCTCTCCATCACTGCCTTCTTGAACCCACATAGTCACCCAATTTGTCCTGGATTCCAAATTGGGATACACTACGGCAGGCCTCAAACTTTCTTAGCGCCCAAATCCGGGAGGAACCCTAATGGCATACGCTCCATTGTTCCCAGTGACGGTCGTTGGAAGTTGGCCCCGTTCCACCGAGTTAGTCCGTGCCCTCCGCCGAAGGCAAGCTGACGAAATCACACTGGATGATTTCAACTCCGTGGCCGACGGCGAAGTGTTGGCTTGCATCCGTGCGCAGGAAGAGGCAGGAGTGGATATCATAAGCGACGGAGAGCAGCGCCGAGACAACTTTTACTCCTTCACCGTGGACAAGCTGACTGGGATGCAGCTGATGAAGGTCTCAGAGTTGCTGGACCACTCCCGGGACCGGGCCAGGATGGAGGAGACGTTGCGGGCCCTTGACGTGCCATCCTTTGCCATCAAGAGCGCCATCGTGGTTGACCGCCTCGGGAGAAGTCATGGCTTGGCCCTTGATGAATTGGCCTTCATGCGAGAACATACTGACCGGCAAATCAAGGTCCCTCTTCCCGGCCCCTATATGCTGACCCGCTCCAGCTGGTTCGAAGGCCTCTCCGACCGGGTGTACCCTGATCCCGAAGATTTGGCCGCAGACGTTGTGGCCATCCTCCGGGAAGAGATAATCGCCCTGCGGGACCAGGGCTGCGACTTTGTTCAGTTGGACGAACCCATCCTGAGCCAGGTGGTATTTGGAGAGGAAAGCACAGAGACCTTCATGTGCGCTGCTCTGCCCAACCGCCGGGACCCCACCGATGAACTTGAGTTTGCGGTGCGGCTGATGAATCAGACCACGGAGGGAATCACCGGAATCAAGACCGGTGTCCACATCTGCCGTGGCAACTGGAGTCGGCGAGAAGATGTGCTGCTCACGGGTAACTACGGGCCGATGCTTCCTTACCTTGTCCAGATGAACATTGACCAGCTAGTGCTGGAATGTGCCACGCCTAGGGCTGGCGAGATGGAAGTCTTCAAGGAGTACGGCAATGAGAAAGAAATCGGCTTCGGAGTGGTGAATCCCCGGACCGACGACATAGAACCTCCGGAGCAGATTGTCGCCAGGGTAAAGGAACTCCTGCCATACTTCGACCCGGACAAAATCTACCTCAACCCCGACTGCGGATTTGGCACCTTCGCCGAAAGAAACGTCAATACCCATGAGATTGCCTCCAGGAAGATGCTGGCAATTGTTCAAGCTGCCGAACAACTCAGAGCCGAATATCGATAGCACCAGGGTTCAGGGTTTACGCCAATTAGGATTGCTTGACACTAAATTGACATTAAGGAGTATGTAATGGCTGAAGAGAGAGACCTTAACGGGCTGCCTCGGGAGAAACTGACCGAAGTTCTGGATTCCTTTCGGGACCCTGAGGTTTTCAATGCAGTAACCGGGCCTTGGAAGTCGCGTGTGGTCTGGCAGGATGGTATGCGGGCCAGGGCCTACATGCGCAACCACCAAGTTGACATGGATGAGCCAGGCGACCTGACCGCCACTGATGTGGCCGCCAGCGCTCACGAGCAGCTGTTGTCGGCCATTGGCAGCTGTATGACCGTGGGCTTTGTGGTCAACGCTACCAAGCAGGGAGTCCGCATCCATGACCTGGAGATAGCGGTCGAAGGGTATTTTGACAACATCCGCAAGTGGGCCGGAGTTGAGGACGAGGGAAACCCGGGTTACGGCAGGATTTCGGCCAAATGCTTCGTGCGCGCCGATGCCAATGAGGAAACTCTGCGGGAAATCTGGCGCTTGGCAGTGGAGGGCTCTCCGGTCACCCAGTCAGTGGCCAAGCCAACCGCAGTCGAGACCGACTTTGAAATGGTCGGTTGATGGTCAACTTCGTTTCGGCGGATTGGGTCTCTGACCATATCGGGCAGCCAGGATACCTGATAATTGACCCTCGCTCCGCCATGCGCTACTTGATGGGCCACTTGAGAGGCGCGGTCAACGTCCCTTTCAAGAAACTGCAAGGTACGGACGGACGTCTCGGCCCGCCGGATCAGCTTGCTGCAGTTTTTGGTGAAGCAGGGCTCGGCGACGGCGTAACTCCGGTGATTTACGACCATCAGGATGGACGCAACGCCTCTATGGTGGCTTGGGTCTTGGAATATCTGGGCCGTAGCGACGTTTATATCATGGACATACTCTACGATGCCTGGAAGGAGCAGGGGAGAGAGGTCCTCTACCGGCCTGTTTCCACTGAGCCAAAGTCCTTGTCGCCACGCCTGAACCCTTCGGTGAGGGCAACTATCAGCGACCTTGTCACCTCCGGCGAGACAAAACTTCTGGATACACGCTCCCAGGAGGAGTTTCGCGGCCAAACGGAAATTGACCATCGTCCTGGGCACATTCCCGGTGCGGTCAACGTTCCCCACTCCGAAATGGCTGGCACTGATGGAAGACTGCTCATTGAGCTGGACCTTCTGCGCCGACGGCTGGCAGCAGCAGGCATCACTCCCAGTGATCCGGTAGTGGCCTACTGCCGCAGTGGAATCCGGGCCTCACTGGCTTACCTGTCCATGCAACAGGCTGAGTACAACGTCCGTCTCTACGACGGCTCCTACGCAGAATGGATGGACAGCGGCCATGCCGTGGAAGTCTGATCTTCCCCTCTAGTTGGTGTCATAAAGGAATGTCCCCTCATGGACGGAGATTTACTTGCCAACGTCACATCCTTCTCCCGGTTGGGGCACCCATTAGGGGGCACCATGCGAACCGAACCGCTGCAAGGACGGTGGCGAATAGCAAAGTGGACCAAACTGCCTACGACGCTCACGTCTATTTTGACTGGTGGTCGCGCCTAGCGTTGTGCGTCAGGGGAATTGGCTCCACGTTACGTCCCACACTACGTACTTTTGTCTGGGCTTGGTTCAAACTCCCACAACCAGCATCAAGACGGAATTCATCCGGGTCAATCCGGCAGGAGCGCCGGAATCCGGTCGCGTTGGCCCTGGACTGGCAGCAGCGCCTAGATTCTGGCGAATTCACCACCAGAGCAGAACTCGCACGGGAGCTGGGTGTCACAAGGGCTCATGTTACACAAGTCCTGAGTTTGCTTCACCTCGTTCCAGAGGTGAGATCATTGATTCTGGGCCTTGGTGACCCCATCAGGGGAAAGGGGTTGGCATTCATACTTTGCGGCCTCTGTTGCAACAGAGTCTCCTTTCTAGGCCTTGTACCTTCAAACTATGATCCCATTTTGACAGGCGGGGCCCGGCGTCGAGGGGGTGCGACCTTTCCGCCGGACTCCACCCTGAGCGGCGGTTTGCATCCGCCTAGTCAGGAATTCACGGCCGTTAGAGTTCAGCAACTCGGAGATGCCAGTCAGTTGCAGTCTGGTAGGCATGCGCAACCCGGAAGACAGTGGCCTCTTGAAACATCCCACCTGTGATTTGTAGCCCTAAAGGCAACCCAATTGAGCTGAAACCGCAAGGCAGCACTATAGAGGGTACCCCTACGAGATTTGAAGCGGACGTTAGGTTAGGGGAATTCAACATTCGGTCTAGGACGTCGTCCTTGTTCGTAGACTTGGAGGGCGGTGTGATCTTGGGCGCTGGGCCGGCAGCACCAGGGTAGACTAGCACATCGAACTTAGACAGCAGGCCGATGACGTCCCTTCGGATCAGGTTTCTCAATCTGTAAGCCACGCTCACCGCGGATGCTGGCATTAATGCAGCCGTCAGGAAACGTGTCCGTGTTGCGTAGTCGTACAGCTCGGGATGTTCCCTGAATCGGGCAAGATGAAGGTTCACGTTATTAACCTGATCTGCAACTCCGCTAGCAATGCCGACGTATTGAATGTTGGGCAGAGAAACCTCTTCTGCCTTTGCTCCCTGGTCATTCAGCACCTTGACAGCCGCTAGAACGGCATCACGCATCTCCGGATGTATCTCTTCGTGATATAGGAGCTGTTTTACTACCCCAACTCTTATCCCTGCAATGTCGCCGGTTAGAAATGCTTCGTAGTGAGGAACGGGTCTTCTGCTTGTGGTGATATCCAAGGGATCGTGGCCCGCAATGACCTCCAGCAACCAGGCACAATCTAGCACGGTCCGTCCCATTGGACCGATGGTATCCAAAGACCAGTCGAACTCGGTCATCCCGTAGCGACTTACTCGCCCATAGGTGGTCTTCAAGCCAACGACCCCGCAGCAATTCGCCGGTCCCCTTATGGAACCGAGGCTGTCTTCGCCTATTGTAATGGGAAGCTCGCAGGCGGCCACGGCTATACCGGAACCGCCGCTCGACCCCCCGGCAGAATAATCTAAGTTCCATGGGTTAGTGGGAATGCCATACGGGTAGTAAGTTCGGCCGCCGCCTCCAATGACCGTCAGGTTCAACTTGCCCATCAGAATAGCACCAGCTTCTTTAAGCCTAGCGACTACTGTGGCATCGTAGTCAGGGACGAAGTTCTCTCCGTATGGCTGTGCCGTGGTGGTCCTTATCCCCTTTGTGTAAATCTGGTCTTTAATACCAATAGGAATGCCGTGCAAGGGTCCCCGGTATTTCCCTTTCAGGATTTCGGCTTCTGCTTTCTTGGCTGCGCTGAGTGCTTCTTCCCTGGTTACGGTTATGAAACCGTGCACCTTGCTATCAACGATGTCTATCCGATCCAGATAGATCTGTGCAACTTCTACCGGGGATATGTCTTTCTTCCTAATGGCATTGCTCAAATCGGCTACGGTTAGCGGCGCAGTCACATCAATAGGCTGTGCGACACTGATTGGTCGCGCTTGTGCTGGTAGGTTCTTTCCCTGGACCGCATCCTCGTCAGACCAGTCGATGTCCGCTACCCAAGGGATAGGATCAATGTCTCGCCAGAGCGACTCGTCAAGCTGGGCAATAGCTTCAGACGCGGCGTTGTACTTTGCTGTGACTTCATCTATCTCTTCATTGCTGATTGGGACATCAAGCCAAGAAGCCAAGTCACGGATTTCACTTGAGGTAAGGTTGGTCATCGTTCTTGCACCTCAGCCATCTTTCAATTTTGGTTCGTGAGACCACAGCCAATTATTTGCACCAACTTCAGCCTACCTAACGGCCCCTAAGTTTGGGATCGAGCACATCGCGAAGTGCATCACCAAACATATTCAGACCAAACACAACTGCCGATAGAGCGAATCCTGGTGCTAAGGCCATCCACACAGCACTCGAGACGAATTGGCGTGTATCTCCTCCAAGCATTCCCCCCCACGAGATGGTTGTAAATGGAACACCTATTCCCAGAAAGCTCAAGGATGCCTCCGTAATGATAATTGAGCCGATCGACGACGTGGCGACAATCATCAGTGGCGCGAATGTGTTAGGTGTCACATGTCTTAGCATTATTCGCACGTGGGTAGCTCCTATCGTTCTAGCAGCATCTACATACGGCGTTTCTCTAATGCTTAGAACAGAGGAACGTATAACCCTAGTCATACGCGGAGTTTGCACGATTGCAATGGCCAGGATGATGTTGGTCACTCCTGGATCCAATGCGGCGATCAGGGCAAGAGCCAATATCAGGGATGGAAAGGCGATTATACTATCCACTACTCGCTGGACGATCAAATCAAATTGGCCACCAATATAACCGCTAGTCACGCCTAAGGCTACGCCCCCCAATCCAGACAGTAGCATCGTTACCAACCCAACGTATATTGAGATCTTCCCTCCGTAAAGAACCCTGCTCAACACGTCCCGACCTAAGACATCAGTACCAAACCAGAAGTCTCTATTTGGTGCTTCCAGGCCGTGGGCAAATCTGGTTTCCCAGGGGTCATACGGAGCGACTATGGGAGCCGCTAGGGACAAAGCCGTAGCTATCAATACTAGGCTAATCCCGAATGCTCCCAGTGGCTTCCTCTGGGCAAACCTTCATACGGTACTAAGCCCCACTACTGCGAGAGAGCGCTTGCCTCTCAACGATATTGTAACCTGTCCCATTTCACCAAGCGACATCGTCCCAGCTTCCTATCCGTGTTCAAAATAACTTGAGTGCATAACACTCTGAAAATAGATCATTCGTATATCTACGACGACTAACTCTCCTCAGCCATATTGGATGCGAGGATCTAATATCGCATAGCTGAGATCCACAACCAGGTTGGCCAAGAGAGCGATAAAAGCCAAGTACATCACGTAGGCCTGCACTACGGGAAGATCCTTCGAGATGACCGCCTCAATAAGATTTACCCCAAGGCCGGGGATACTGAAGATTATCTCCGTTGTGACTGTGCCACCGAGCAGCACGGCAATCTGAAAACCCAGTACGGTTATGACTGGCAACACAGCATTGCGTAGTGCGTGGCGGAAGATAATTACGCGCTCCGGCAACCCCTTGGCCCTTGCTGTACGCACATAGTCATCCCGCAAGACCTCCAGCATTTGAGCCCGCGTCATGCGTAACATTACTCCACTACTTGACAATGCTAAAGCAGCAGCAGGGAATATCAGTTGCTGGAAAGACTTCCATGGGCTTTCCCAAAGGTTCGCGAAGCCCGGCGGCGGTAGCCAATGCAACAACACAGACAAGCCGATAATTACCAGCAAACCTACAAAAAAGCTTGGCATAGCAAGACCTGCGATAGCTATTGTGCGTAGAATGTAATCGGGCCACTTGTCTTGATATACAGCCGCGAGTATTCCAATCGGTATCGCAATTGCCGATACCAGGACAATGGATAACGCGGTTAACTGAAGAGTCACGGGGAATTGCCGCTTCAGCTCCTCAAGAATCGGCTTCTTCAAAACCCACGACTCGCCTAGGTCGAATCGCAATAGGCCCCACATCCACTCGATATACTGAACGTAAATGGGACGGTCTAAACCGAGCTCCTTTACTACTAGCTGTCTGGCCTCTTCAGTGAATGATGCTCCTTCGTCGCCTGCCGTCAGTATTGCTGCCGCAACGTCACCTGGAATGATGCGTAGTATCGCAAAGACCGCTACAGACACTATCAAAAGGCTGGGAATAAACAAAAGGAGTCTTTTGATGACGTACTTTCGCATGACTCACATTAATTCTTTGTCTTCGTGTTAGACCGCCAGCCTATAGCTTATTGTCGGCGCATTTTACACAAGCGATTAAACAGTAGATGCGGGCCAATTGTTACCTTAGATTGAGTTGGTCCGCATCTACTATAGTACGGTAACGCTTACAAGGCGACCAGCGCTTTCCAAGAATTTCGCAACCGACGGACGCCAGCGCCCGAGAGTCGTAATCTTGGTCAACTCAGATCTACGTTTCCCATCACGAAGATGTCGTGTTGTTGGAGAGTCTCCGGCAGAGCCTTGGCATCGTTCGAGAACCACAAGTTCTCAAAGTTAACTGTCAACACGTGGATTGGCTGGGGGCTCCAGTTGCGCCAGTTGCCACGAAACATGTGGTAGGGTGTCAGCACGACGGTAGGGAAAAATCCAGAGTCGCGGTGAATGATATCTACCATTTGACGGAGGATTGCACCACGCTGTGTCTTGTCGGTGATAACCGCCTGTTTCTCATACAATGCTATCCACTCATCATTTTTCCAGCGACCCCAGTTTTCGTTTCGGTACTCTTCAAAAGGTAGGTACTTATTGCCGTCGTATATCTCCGGATCTAGCAAGCCGTATCCGGTGGTGTCGTACAGAACGTCAAATCTACCCTCTAACTGGTCTTCATATCTGGCGCCGCTCTGTTGAACTCGCACGGTAGGTTTGATGTGTATTTTCTCTAAGTCTTCCACCAACAATTCGCCGTGTCGACGACCAGCCGGGTAGGAGGACGTTACAATCTCAAACGTGAGCGGGTTATCCGGCCCGTAGCCGAGTTCTTCCATTATACGTTTCGCCTCGGCTTGGTCTTCCGCTTTCTTATCGGGATTGAATCCCGGCATCTGTTGCCACTCTTCCAAGCTCAAGAGCCAGTCCCAAATGTAAAGGTAGTAGTATGAAGGGTAGTAACTGCCTTGCAGGACTAGCTGCCCGTATCTTTCCCTGTCAAGATAGAGTTGGATGGCCCACCGAATTTTCTGGGCAGTCGGGTCATCTTGCGGGCCTAGGGGCGGCCGTTGCAGATTGGCAATAAATCCCTCCCAGCTGAAACCAAGTACCTTCGGCACCACGATTTCATCTCCGAACTCTCTTTTAAGGGCAACCGCGTCCTTCACAGTAGGACCAGAATAGCCGAACCACCCATCGATCTGGCCTGCCCTAAATGCGGCAACCTGGCTAGAGACCTCGGTGATGTGATAATTGGTAACTTTATCTAGATATGGACGCCCTTCGTTCATGTATTGATCGTGGCGTTCAAGGACCGTCTCGCTCCCATCAACGTGCTTGACAACTTTGAACGGTCCAGTGCCAACCCATTCATCCTTCTCGTAATCTAACTCTCGCCATTCCCCGCTTTCGTCAATTGGCTTGAAGTACTTTGCTGGGCCCAAATACGCCCAGCCTTGGGCGAGACAAGAGGTCCACCAGGCAAATTGACCATTGAGCCTCACAGTTATTTCGTTTGGGCCGCTAACTTCTACTCCCAACTCGCCTCCCGGCTCCATGGGAACACCAAAAGAAGCGTCCTTTTTTACAGCTGTTCGGAAGCACGGAATGCGCCGGAAGTTCGCGTCATTCGGGCGCTCTGACCACCGCCAGATGACATAGGCAATCTCCTCGGCACCATATGGCTCACCCTCATGATCCACTATGCCATCACGGATCGTATACTTATATACAGTTCCGTCTGCGCTGGCCGACCAAGACTCTGCCATCTCCCCAACGAGGGTTCTCCGGTCATTGAGGTCAGTTCCCAACACCTTACTGTAAACATTAGAAATCAAACTGAAGTCCTGCCCAGTACCCGCCAACCTGCCGATATCCACCGAGCGAACTCTACCAGACATTCTTATATTACCGCCGTACTGGGGTTGTTCAGTCGACGCCGGAGTTGGTGTCGGTGTGCTAGTCGCACCAGGTGCCGCCACGGTAGGTGTCGCGACCTCTTGAAGTACCAAGGGAGTCGCAGTTGGCGTAGGCTCAGTTCTCACGGTCGGCGTTGGTGTCGCTTCTTCACTAGCTCCACAAGCCAGAGCAACAAGCATACCGACCGCTACGGTTCCACCTGCTACGCTTCTCATCACCCGGACTAGATTTATTCCTAGCATTAAGACACCGCCACACGCATAGATTGTATCGCTAACCTAGTTCTTGCTGAGCGTTGGGACAACAGTATTAAATAGGTTTTTGCACTGTTGAATACCGAAGTGCGGCAGGCGATGTTGAACTTCCGCAAAACGAAGCGTACAATGTATTAGTCCCTTGTGAATGAGAAATGAAATTCTTCTACTAAGACGAAATGCAGCAGAGACCGCAAGGTATACGTCGTTATTCGTAGCCCCATCATAGCAGAGGCTATCTGCCAAGTCGTGGACCAGATGCCAGATTTCACCTCGGTCGGTCAGTCCCATGGACTAGATGAGGCTATCATTTCAATGGCAGAAAGCTGCCCTGATCTAATCCTATCGGGGGCTAATGCGGACGACTTCAGCCCATCCGTTCTCGCAAGACGCATAGGGGAGATGTTTGGCTACCAAATCCCAATCGTAGTTGTCACGACTCGAGCCGGCCACGATCCGGTATTAGTCTCACAAGCAGTCAGTTCTGACATAGCTGCCTACGTTTCGATGAACATAGACGGAGACTCGTTGCACAAAATCCTTTGCCTTGTAGATAAGGGATTCAAAGTATTTGGACAAGATGCCTTTGCTATTGTGCGATGTGCACTTGACCACATGCCGACGACACATCTGTCCTCCGATCAAGAAAAGTCCTTGACTCCGCGCGAACAACAAGTTCTCAGACTGATGAGTTTAGGTCTCGGAAACCGAGAAATAGCTGATCAGTTAGGGATAGGATTACGGACTGTAGAGATGCATGCATCGCACATCATCAGCAAGTTAGGAGTACACTCGCGAACTGAGGCCGTGATTCGCTCCTTAAAGCCAAGCCCTCTCGATTCCGAGATTGACAAAACCGCAAATTAAAAGCAGATCAACTGGATTATGGAATCCAGAACTCTGTGTTGCGCCAAGTCTCGTAAGGTCGCCCTGGTATCTTGCTGAACCGTGGGAACGAGCTCCTCCAAGGGGGGAAGAAGCACGTTTGTTCGCAGACTCCCACATCTGTCACCACTACATCAGTCCTAATGATAAGTTCGAGTCTCCTTCGGTGGGCCTACGTGGAAGGTTGAACGTATCCGACTAGTAATAAGGCGGGGGATCCAGCAGTCTAGTTCGACGAAAATCCACGATCGGGACTATCAATGCCCCTAGAATCATCGGGTCTCTGAGGAAGCAGATGCGCTAGCCAAATGAGGTCTTCTCAGGAAAAGGAGGGCCACAATGGCAACGCCAGCGACCACGGCGAATGTCAGAAGAGCGTTTGCGTAGCTGTCCGTCATATCGAAGACCCATCCGGCAAATACAGGCGTGACAAGTCCAATCATGCCCACGGTTTGGAGAAGGCCGTTCAGAGTGGCGAATGCCTTACGGCCGAAGTACTCCCCTATTATCGAATGATTTACTGGCGCCGTGCTTTCCCCCAGCGCCATTAACAAAGCAAAAACAAGCAGAGGAAAAATGCCACTGAAATTCACTATAACTAGCATAGCTGCAACTGTTCCCACATGCCCGAGGAGCAGCATTGGCGCTTTGTTAAATCGATCTCCAAGCCAGCCAAACATCAAGATCAATGGAACTGCTGTGAAAGCCAGCAACCCCAGAAGGTTGGCGCCCGCTTGCTCACTTAAGCCCTTCCAGACAAAGATAGGTATGATGTGTACCCGCACTCCCTGATTCAGGGAAAGTCTGACCATAGTGCTGAAAGCTATGATCCAATAGGATGGGGTATGTAACGCCTCTTTGAACGTGAAGTCTGCTGGCAGCTCCCTGGTTGCTGTCGTTTCAGCCTTCGAATGGCCTCGCTCGCTCGACACCTTTGCAATACGCCCGCCGTCTGGCAACAGCCCCATAGACTCTGGCGTTCTACGTATGAACAGTGCAACAGGAAGTGTGACTATCAGAGTAACCAGTGCTGCGAAGATAGCGCCGTTTCTCCAGCCATGGTTCAGGACAATGAACGCAATAATGGGCGTAGAAAGGGCGGTTCCCAAACGTATTGAGCCTGAGAACAGACTCAGCACTCTGGTTCGATAACGAACGAACCACAGGTTGGCGACTGCATGCATGGCATGGGCGCCGGCTATGTTAGAAGAAGGAGAGATCATCAGGAGGTAGATGAGGGCATACGCCCAGTAGTTCTGGGCCATGGCCAACAGCATGAATCCAAGGCTTCCCATAGCGATGCCTATTACTGTAGGGAGCCGTGGCCCAAAGCGGTCTATAATCCATCCGGCTATAGGTGCTTCTATACCACCCTCTAGGCGCGCTATTGAGAAGATAAACGCTAGAGCGGCTCGACCAACACCTAGCTCTTGGGACACCGGCAGGAAGAAAATCGGCACTGTGGCTTGACGCATCGACCCGAATCCATTGACCACGATTCCGATAGTCGCCATCCACCATCCATAGTGAACCCGCGGGACGTGTTCTGCTTGAGTTCTATTTGTTTCCAAGTTCTTCCCTCAACAACGAGACCTCTCCTTGGAGGCAAACCAAACCCATGCCTCAATTTAACAGCATAGCCGCTCAGGGGATGCTTCGCCATCCTAGCCACATGCCGGAGCGCGACCCGAATGGGACCTGGAGACGTGAATAAACTCCTCGGTACTCCGTAGGCTCTTCATGGCAGGGACGCAATAGCAACAAAAAAGTGCGGTACTCGTGGGCTGTTGACTTGGATGCAGACGGATAGATAAAGTGGGGCGCCAAAGGGTGTGCCAGTTGCCAACTAGCCCCCTGCGCTGCCAGACAACCCCTTAGGAAGAGGTACAATCTTACTGTATGGATACTGATCTCGACGCTAAGTGCACGGTCGTAAAGCCGGGCGAGCTTGAGGTGGAGGTCGCGTCGGGCGCGATGACACGGCTGGCCGGCGTGTCGCAGGCGCTGGTGGGTGCCAAGGGCATTCATCTTGCGGTCGCCACCATTCCGCCCGGTTGCGCTTCCTCGCCTCACTACCACGTAAACTGCGAGTCAGCCATTTACGTGCTGAAGGGTAAGGGGCGGTTCCTCACTGGAAAACGGCTCGATAACAGCTTGTCGATAGCACCGGGCGACTTTATCTATGTGCCGCCGCATTCGGTACATCAGCCCGTCAACGACAGCCTGACGGAGCCGATGGAGCTGATCGTGGCGCGCAACGCGCCGGTGGAAATCGTCGTCGAGCACGACCCCTCCGCCGAGTAGCTCCCCTTCAGTTCGGGGCGTATGGTCGTCCGCGAGTACGTGGACGAGAGTGGTCGTATCACCGACAGTCCCCAGTGAAGATGACGCGTACGGTAGGGCAATACCATCTTTTGAGATGTGGCTGGGGACTCTGTGAGTCTGCCACCTCCACCTTCCCCATTGCCCGCCGCTCTTGCTATCCTTGCCTCACCATGACAACCACCCACACCCACGTCGTCCCCATTCCCAGGGCGGATTCCGCCGCTTCCCCTAATGTTGTAAACTATCCTCAATAGCCACCCTTGGAAAGTCGTTATGGAACAACCGCGCATCACAATTGACCCCAATGTTCACTTCGGCAAGCCGTGCATCAAAGGCACGCGTATCCCCGTCTATGCCGTGCTGGAGCTGTTGGAAGACGGCGCCACCTTTGACGACATCTTGCGTGACTACTACCCGGATATTACCCATGATGACATTAAGGCATGCATCCACTACGCTACGCAACTCGTCAAGAATGAAGAAGTGCACATTGCTGGCGGCTAGCAGGCATGCGTTTCCTCGCCGACCAGGATGTCTATGCCTACACTATCGCTTTCCTCCGCTCTCAAGGCCATGACGTACTAACCGCCCGCGAAGCTGGCCTTTCCACCACGCCAGACCAAGAAATTCTTGGCCGTGCCCTAGAAGCAGGAAGGATTCTCCTTACCAGAGATTCTGACTTCGGGAGCCTTGCTTTCCTTAATATGCAGCCTTCCACCGGTATCATTCTCTTACGTATTGCCAGACAGACGGCTTCACAGGTACATCAAGAACTCCTACGCCTCATAACAGAGCACACTGAAGAAGAACTCCACTACTCGTTTGTGGTAGTTGAGCCAAGCCGCCATCGTATCCGTAACCTTCCCTAACCCCCACCCCCCTGCCACCTCCCCCTTCCTCATCGCCCGCCGCTCTTGCTATCCTTGCCTCACCATGACAAGCACTCACAACCCACGCCGTCCCCATTCCCGGGGCGCATTCCGCCGCTTTCTTGACGGAATCCTGTCCTTACATGACGATATTCGGATTTGTTTCCCATATTTGCAAAAAAGTGGTTCGCGTTTAGCTTTGGAATTTGACATAACGTCTGAAACAATTCCCTCCCCCAGGCAGGAAAACCTCTACTCCGCCCCGCCCTCCTCTTGTCTAGTGCACGCCTACTGCCCCTACAATCTGCATACCATGGACGCACTTATGTCAAGGAGCAACCCGCCGTGAAGCTCATCCACTTCTCAGACCTCCACATCGGCGTCGAGAACTATGGCATGCTGGACCCCGATACCGGCATGTCCACCCGACTCCTCGACTTCCTCGCCGCCTACGACGAGCTCGTCCAGTACGCCATCGACAACCGCGTAGATGCCGTCCTTTTTGCCGGCGACGCATACAAGAACCGCGACCCCTCGCAGACCCACCAGGGCATCGAGTACTCGCCGCCCTGTTCCTGATAGACCAGGTGGAGCCTACGGCATCTTTTACACCTTCGCACGAAGCCCTGGCACGGCTCGCAGACCCTGATCACGTCGCGGCTGTCGCAGGAGAAGCTAACGACCACGGGATCCCCCCACGTGTGCCTGCAACGCTCCGGTCCTTCGCTGGCATCGAGAGGTGGAGGCGGCAGGCTGGACGCCATACATGCCTAGCCTTGCGCTCCCTAGAGTACACGATGCCAGTCCCTGCCAGCGATGGGTTAACCAAGACGACTGAAGTACTTAGTGTCAGGGTATACTGGCTCCCCGGGTAGGACTCGAACCTACGACCAATCGGTTAACAGCCGACCGCTCTACCACTGAGCTACCGGGGAGTGCGGGGACAACCCTCTGATTCTAGCCTGTCTACTACGGGCAGGCAAGCCAGAGCTTACCGATCAATTCCAAAACGGCCGCCGTGACATGTCTGCGGCATCTACAGGCAGGACTTCCGCATTCAACCCGTTGCCCCGAATTCCTTCAGCTTTGCTTGCTCTTCCAACGTATAGCCCAGCTCGGTAAGGATGACTTCCGTGTCCGCTCCCATGAACGATGGCTCGTGAAGCAATCCAGCGGGCGTGCCAGCGAACTTCATGCCGAAACCCGGCTCGTACTGCCTCTCCCCGGTGTCGGGAGCGGTTGTTTCCAATATCATCTCACGGGCTTTGAAGTGAGCGTCGTTCACAAAGTGCTCCATCGACGAGTTGACCGGCCCGAACTCGATGTCGTGCTCTTCAAGGATATCCATCCATTCAGCAAGCGGCTTGCTCTTGAACCGCTCCCTGAAGAAGCGAAACATCTCATCACGTAATTCCCCGGTCGGGCGTATGTGCGGTATCCAATCTTCCCGTTCCAATAGACGGCAGAGGCGTTCCCAGAACCAGGGCTCCCGTGTGCTCAATGCCACGTGGCGGCCATCACTGGTCTCATAGATGTTCAGGCCGGGATAGGCGCCCACCAGCATCTCGTCCTTGTGCTCGTTGGGCAGCCTCAGGGATACGTCGGTAAACGACACGTCGATGTACTGGCCCTCGCCGCTGCCAGCGCGTCGCAGTAGGCCCATCAACAGCGCCATGGCGGCGAAGTAAGCGGCATTAAGGTCGGCCTGACCCTGGCTCACCATGGGGACTTGGGGCTTGCCGTCGTCGTCCAATGGCAGCATGCCCGATACGCTTTGGAATGCGAGATCGTGGGCGGCGAGGCCTGAATACGGTCCGGTTTGACCGAAGCCTGTCAGCGAGCAGTACACAATGTCCGGCTTGGCCATTCTTACGGAGTCGTAATCAACACCCAGGCGCTTCACCGCCCCGGGCCGGTTGCTTTCCAGCACGGCATCCGATTGCTTGGCCAGCCGCATGAATACGCCGAGAGCGCCCTCGGAACGCATGTTTAGAAACAGGCTACGTTTGTTGCGATGATTGATAGCGTCGCCGCGGCGCATACCGCCTTCACCGGGCGCGGCGCGTTGCGCGTATCCCGGCTGGACCACGGAGACTACCTCCGCTCCGTAGTCCGCGAGGATACCAGTGGCCTGGCGGCCGGGCCCGGCTCGGCAGAGATCTATTATGCGGTAACCTTCCAATGGGCCAGGCATAAGCGCCTCCTACTCAGCGAAATCCTCGCTCCTTGAGAAGGAGCGCATTAGCTTGAGGTAAGATTCCTTTTCATACGGCAGCTTGGCTTTGTTCAGAACATCCTTTGCAACGGAGGCCCCGTCCGCAAGCAAATCCACGACGGTCATGGCCATGGCTTTTGCGGGGTTGATTACTGCTTTGGTGTAGTCTTGGATAAGGTAATCGGCGCCATGGCCAATTCCCGTAACGCCGCCCGCATAGGGATGGATCGCGGGGATGATCTGGCTGATATCACCCATATCCGTCGACCCTGTGCGGTGTCCGGTGTAGCTCACGTTCTCTTCGCCCACGAGACGAACGGCGTTTCCCCGCCACAAGCCCATCATCTCCGGGTTCATGTTGAGCGGCAAGTAGCCGGGGATGGTATCGATTTTGACTCTGGCTCCCACCGCCATGGCTCCCGCGCGCAGGGCACGGTCGACCTTCCTATCCCAGTCCAAGATGGCGCTTGCATTACTGGCGCGTACAAATGTCTCCAGCCGGACGTCGGAAGGCACCGCACTCACCGCATCTCCGCCGCGGGTTACAATGGGGTGCACTCGCACCGTATCAGCGCCGTGGAACGTTTCCCGCAAAGCATGAACGGATTGAAGTCCCAGCATTGCGGCGTTGAGGGCATTGATACCCATGTGCGGCGATCCGCCGGCGTGTGCGCCCCTTCCCAGGTATGAGATGTGCTTCACCACAAGCCCGTTGTTTGTGCCGGAAGCGGCCAGCAGCCCGTCCTCCGGTGTGCTGGTGGTATGCGTCATCATTGCCAGGTCAACGTCATCGAATTCCCCCAGCCTCACCAGCTCAGGCTTGCCGCCTATGAACTCAACCGTGCCTTCCCGTCGCAGGCCGTTGCGGAACTCCACTTCAACCAGCTCTTCGGCGGGGACGGCAAAGAACACCAGTCTGCCTGAAAGCTGGTTGAGCACGCCGGAAAGCCGTAAGCCCATGGCCACGCCGAGCATCATTGCAATCTGGCAGTGATGGCCGCAAGCATGGGCGGCCCCGGTATCCGGGTCAGCCTCGCGGTGGTCGGGTACAATCATGGAGTCGAGCTCGCCAATTACTGCTACGGATGGCCCCGGCGAGCCTGCCTCCACCCAGGATTTGACGCCGGTAATGGCAAGGTTGTCCCTGTGAGGAAGCTCCAGCTTGTTGAACTCTTCCTGAACCAAGCGCGCAGTTTTCTGCTCTCTAAAACCTGGCTCCGGCCCAGCGAGGATCCGTTTCGCTACTTCTATCAGGTCAACGGCATGCTGATCGATAACCTCGTTGACCCTTGCCTTCATCTCCTCTTTGGTAGACAAGTCGCCTCCTCAAACAAACCTTGCGGAAGCCATCGCCCCTACTGCTATCAGCAGTAGGATAGCCGTGGCCTGGCCCGATATCCTCAGCCGGGAGGATAGACCTTGGATTTCTCCCATCTCCTCTGCAGTTGGCTGGCGACTCTGGATGGTCTTGCCTATCTTCCGCATCCTGAGATTGGTGCGTATAGTCGTCAGGTTGAGCACATAGGCGGCCATAGTGGTAACCAGTCCCAGCCCCATGGCCCAACCCCAGCCCGTTTCGTGCAGGGTGTCCAGGCTATTGCCCCTTAGGACGAAAATCAAAACGATGCCGGATACAATGTTGATGGTTCCCGCGGAAGCAAAGGTAACTCCGATGGCTCCTGCCATGGAGCGCATCACCGTCTGCTGTATGGCTGGTCCCAGTGCTCGTAGGCGCGGTTCCATTACAAAAGCCAGGAACAGGGAGACGCCGGCCCAAATTACACCGGAAACTATATGCAGCAGCCGCCAGAACACCAGATCAATATCTATGGTTGACCTCCACCAACGAGTACAGAGGGCATTTAGTGTATCAGAAGACGTTGCTCTGCAAGCAACCATGAGACACATTTGCAATAATACACCTATGAAAGTGGTCATAGCACCTCAGGTTTTCAAGGGCGGTCTTAGTGGCATGGAAGCGGCCCGCGCCATAGGGCGAGGTGTCCTCAGAGTGTACCCGGATGCGGAGAACGTGCTGCTGCCGGTTGCCGATGGCGGCGACGGCACCCTGGAAGCCTTGGTGGGCCCTTCAGGCAGTTACTTTGAAGCGCAGATCTCAGGCCCGCTGGGTGAACCAGTCAGGGCTCAGTGGGGCGTGATGCCCGACGGCAAAACCGCGGTTATCGAGATGGCGCGGGCTTCCGGCTTGGCGCTAGTTCCTCCGGAACGGCGCGACCCCCGGCTGACTACAAGTTACGGTGCCGGCGAGCTGATAAGGGAGGCCTTGGACAAAGGCTGCCGTGAAATAATAATAGGAGTTGGAGGCAGCGCCACCAACGATGCAGGTGCAGGAATGGCGCAGGCGCTGGGCGCCAGGCTTACCGATGACGGCGGGAATCAGGTGAGTTTTGGGGGCGCTGCTTTGTCGAATTTGAGGCGCATAGAGCTGGGCGCTATGGATACGCGGCTCATGGAATGTCGAATAAGAGTAGCCGCCGATGTCAACAACCCGCTCTGCGGGCCCCTGGGCGCAGCAGCGATTTACGGGCCGCAAAAGGGGGCCACCGCTGAAATGGTTGACCTGCTGGACTCTGCCCTGAGGCGCTTTGCCGAAATTGTGGAGAGTGACCTGGGAGTGGACCTGATACACCTGCCCGGGGCCGGCGCCGCGGGCGGTGCCGGCGGAGGACTCGTGGCTCTATTGGGCGCACGGTTGGAGTCGGGGGCGGCCCTTGTCTGCGACGCACTCCACTTGGAGGAACATCTGCAGGATGCGGACCTGGTCATCGTCGGTGAGGGCAGAATGGACGCTCAAACGGTCTACAACAAAGCGCCCATAGTCGCGGCCCAGCGCGCCAGGAAGCTGGGCTTGCCTGTTGTTGCAGTCGCGGGTTCGCTGGGAGAGGGGCATCAGGCGGTGTTTCAACATGGAATTAGCGACGTTGAAAGCGCTGCGCCGCATGACCTCCCCTTGGATGAAGCGTTGCAGCGCGCCGGTGAGCTGGTGGCAGAGGCCGGAGAGCGAGTGGTAAGGAGAAATAAGAGAGACTCGACTAGATACCGGCGGCCTCGGAGGTTTCCAGGATGACCATGTGGACTACCATTGGGCCGTGAACTCCCGTGACTAGGGTTTGTTCTATGTCCGCGGTACGACTGGGCCCGGTGATCAAACTGAGGTAGCTTCCCATGTCGCCTTGTCCTTCCATAAAGGCCAGGCGCCGCAAAGCGAACAGGTCGTCCAGGGTCTCGTAGACCTGGTGCGCCTCGATAACCGCGACATGTACGGGGGGAAGTATAGATACCAGGCGGCTCACCCCCTGTCGGGGTACCAGTGCGCACGTGCCGGTCTCGGCTATGGCATAGTCCACGCCGGTAATGCCCATGTCGGCCTGCGCCATGTCGTTCCGTAGTTGCTCCCTCAGCGAGTCTTCCTTTGCCGTGGCCACGGTGAGGTGGACGCCAAGTTTAGCCAGGGCATCGTCTATGGGCAGACGGTGGAACACCTCGTGTGCGGAGCGCACGACCAGCCTGGCCCTCTGTTCTCTGGCTATGGATAGAATGTATTCGGTGGCTTCTTCCGTGGTTGCGGCTCTGAGCACGTTCCATCCAGCATTGAACGCGGACTGGGCCAGCCGTTCCAGCAACTCGGTGCGACGTGCCTGAGCGCGCGCCTCTATGGTCACAACCTTCTGCCTTTGTATCTCTCGCCTAGTCTTAAGGCGGTGGTAGTCCGGCCGCTCCGAAGTTCCCCGGCGTCCCAGAGCTTCTTGCACCCCGGCGATGAACTTATGTCTGGATGTGCCCGTCATAGCCTGTTCAATGGGTCTCTTTGTCTCCCTGTTTCAGCTTCTGTTCCCATACCTTGTGGAACGACTTGGGCGCCAGGCGAGGGAAGTCCCTGTTGCGCGTCCACTTGGAGAATGGAGCCATCGGTATTCTTCGCAGGCGGCTGCCTTTGACAAACGGCCGCTGCGCCAAGGCGGCGATGGCCCTGTACTTTGACAGAGCCCCTTCTGAAGCAACGATGCGGCTCCATATCCCAAAGCCGAACCGCTCCAGGAAGGTGGCCTTGCGCTCCTCTTTGCCGCCTTCCTTCAGGTCTTGACGCAGCTTCAGCAGCATCCTTGGGATGTTAATTTTAACCGGACAGGCATCGCGGCACGCCCCGCAAAGCGTGGAGGCGAAGGGCAGATCCTTGGCATTCCCCAGCCCGTTCATGGCAGGGGTCAAGACGGAGCCTATGGGGCCGGGATAGACCCAGCCATAGGCGTGTCCCCCTATCTTCTGGTATACAGGACAGGTGTTGAGACAGGCGCCGCAGCGGATGCAGTTGAGAGCTTCCCGGAGCTCCGGGTCTGCCAGGAGCTTGCTCCGTCCGTTGTCCATGATCACCAGGTGAAACTCCTCAGGCCCGTCCTCATCGCTGGGGCGGCGCGGCCCGGAAACGAGAGTTACGTAAGAGGTGAGCCGCTGCCCGGTGGCGGCCCTGGGTAGCAGACGAAGCATGACGGCCAGGTCCTCCAGGGTAGGGACCACCTTTTCCATGCCCATGAGCGCGACGTGGATGCGGGGCAAGGAGGTGCTCAACCGTCCATTGCCTTCATTGGTGAATATGGCGATTGTCCCCGTTTCCGCAACGGCGAAATTCACGCCTGTTATTCCCATATCCGCTTCTAAGAACTTACTGCGAAGCGCTTTTCTTGCCGCGATGGTGAGAGCGGGAATACCGGCCTTCTTTCGCGTGCCCAGCTTTTCGTTGAACAGGACGCCAACTTCTTCCTTGGACTTGTGAAGCGCGGGCGCAATGAGATGAAACGGCGTTTCATTGGATAGCTGCAGTATGAACTCGCCAAGGTCTGTTTCCACGGGTTCTATGCCGTTGTTCTCCAGGACATGATTCAGCCCCATCTCTTCTGAGACCATGCTCTTGCTCTTGGTGGCCAGCTTTACGCCTCGACTGCGCGCCACCTCCAGCATAATGTCGGTCGCCTCTTTAGAATCGCGGGCAAAGTGGACAGTTCCCCCGTTTTGCTGCACGCGGTCGGTTAGAAGCTCCAGGTAGTAGTCCAGGTTTGCAATTGTGTGCTCTTTGATGCGTCGGCCCTGCTCCCGGTATTCCTCCCAAACCTCTGGCGTCAGTTCCGCCACTGCTCTGCGACGCGCTAGGTCGAACCCTTCAGAGACCCGGGACAGAGATCTCTGTACCTGCTTGCTGGCGAGCGCCTGAAGGGATAGCTCCTTGAACTGTTCAGATCTGACTTCCACTCAAGAGGCCTCGTGGTCGAGAAGTTGCGCCAGGTGCATGGGTTGAGTCTTAATATTTCTCCGCGATAGACCCCCGGCAATGTGCATTAGGCAGCCGGGATCGCAGGCAACGACTGCATCGGCGGCCGTTTTTTCTATCTGGTCCAGCTTGCTATTGAGGATGGCCCCGGAAATCTCTGGGTACTTCACGGCAAACGTCCCCCCAAACCCACAGCATTCGCTTTCGCCTTGAAGCGGAACAAGCCGGGCTCCCTTCACGGTTCGAATGAGCTGCTGGCTTTCCGTGGAGGCCCCCAGCTCGCGGAGCAGGTGGCAAGAAGCGTGGTAGGTGATCCTTCCGTTGTAGCTTGCGCCCACCCTGGATACGCCCATGACGTTGACCAGGAACTGCGAGAACTCATGGGTGCGGTTCGATAGGGCTTGAGCGGGCTCGGCCAGGGTGGGGTGGTCGCTCAGCATTTCAGGGATGAATATCTTGAGCATAGAGGCGCAAGAACCTGATGGTACGACGACATATTCGCTATTCGCGAACAGCTCGATGAAGCGTTCCGCCAGAGGCAACGCCCGGCTGGTGAATCCTGAGTTATAGGCAGGCAGGCCACAGCACGTCTGGCCGGAGGGGAAGTCCACTTCCACGCCCCGCCGGCGCAGAACGTTGACAACACTCTCTCCAACTTCAGGAAAGAACTGATCTACTAGGCACGTGACAAATAGAGAAGCCTTCAAGTAAGACCCACTACGTCAAAATCGTCTTGGTAACGGTAGCAGAGGAGCGGGACAAGTGGCAAGAAACCAAAAGAAGATGTCCTGAGCAACTTAGGCCTCAGCAGACATTGGCTTCTTGCCATCACAGTTGCCTGATGCTGGCTTGCGGCCTCTGCCCGCTTCGTCCTCAGTTTGCTCAGGACTAGAGTAGTCTATCACGTGTGACACGTGGGCCTGTCAAGCATCTGACGGCACCAATTTTGGAGCAATTTTCCTCCAATAAACCCGGTGCGTTGACAGGTACTAAAAGTACGCTAAATACTGATGTGTCCTATATTTAGGTAGAGGGGGTGTTGATATGAGCAAAGGAATTGGTGGGCATTTGAGGAGATCCTTTGTCAGGGGACTTTTTGTCCTGATACCTGTTGTGCTTACTTATATGGTACTGAAGCTGCTCTTTGACATAGTAGACGGAGTATTGCAGCCTTTGGTGGAAATAGGATTTGGCAGCAGGATCCCCGGGCTTGGCATCCTCTTTCTTGTGGTACTGGTCTATTTAGTGGGTCTTCTGCTTGCCAATGTTCTGGGCCGCCAAATGGTTGATCTGTTGAAGAGAGGACTGCTTAGCATTCCTGTTGTTGGCAGCGTCTACTCCACGGCGGGCAAGCTCATAGACTCTTTCTCTGGCAGCAGCGATATGGGTTTCAAGCGCGTTGTGGTCATGGAGCACCCAAGAAAAGGGGTGTGGACCGTGGGTTTCCTCACCAGTTTCATAGAGGAGGTTCCCAGCAAACGAATGGCTATAGTTTACATACCTACCGCTCCTATGCCCAACTCGGGCTGGGTGGCCATCCTTCCCGTAGAAGAGGTCTACGATACCGACTTATCCATAGATACGGCGATGAATCTGGTGCTGTCCGGCGGCATTACGGCGCCATCACAGTACAAGCGGATGGCCCTAGCGGCGGACTGATTTACACGACCCACAGATGCTTGATAGGTTGATAAAACGCTCACTATGTTCAACCCCGTAGGAGGCAATAGATGACTCTGAGCCCCGGAGACAAAGCACCGCATTTCTCGTTGCCGGCTTCCACTGGTGAGACCATCTCGCTGCCGGATGCGGTGGGGAGGAATGATCCCGTAGTAGCGGCAGACATCACTCACCGGCACCCCTTGCTCATGCCATGCAACCCGTTGCTTGATAGCGTACCAACTGCTAGTCTCCACTTGGGTGACCTCCTCTCATCGATTTGTTCCTTCTAAAGAACATCCTACATGAGAGTGTCACCCAAGTTTCATAACATAAGAAAACTGACCCACTACCTAAATATAGACAGCAGAACCTTTACTATGCTAGCATTGTCCAGGTTTTAAGACGGTTGACAACTGAGGTGTTAAGATGCTCAATGCGAAGCGACTGGCGGTGCCCACGATGGGACTACTTCTTCTGTTGGTTGGCCTGATTGGAAATGCCACTGCGGCCAATCCCCAAAGCTCCGCAAGTCCCCAAGCCGTCACACCTACGGAGGTGACGCTGAGTTCCGAGGAGTCGTGGAACTGCATTCTTAACCAGCATGAGATTACAGCCAACCTGGCTGCTGGCGTGATCGCCTCGGCGAACGGACGCATCGAATTCTTCCTCAACCGATTCCCGGATGCGGTTGGTGACATCGTCGAGGTAACGGGCAACACCAGCCCGACCAAGATGACCAACTCCTTGGCAGTTGTGAACACCAACTCAGACGGACAGGCCACCGCAACTCTGGTGGCCACACGGCCGGGCGATACCGACGTAACCGCCTTCGCACCCGGCATCCAGGATAATGGCACCCACAAGGTCTTTGGAGTTGTGCACTGGGTAGACGGGTGTCCCCAGTTCCCATCCGATGCAGAGAACCGCTTCAACACGCCTCACCCCATGAACGTAACCATAACCAACGTCTCGGATGGCAGCCCTGTCCAGGGCACGTCCGTCCGCTGGACCATAGTCGATGACGAGCCGAACGCCCGGTTCGCAAACGCGGCGGAAGACAGCAACGTCATCACAACCACAACCGACTCCTCCGGACAGGCTTCCGTCACTCTTGAGCAGATAGACGCGCTCTTGGGTGACAACAGCGTGTTCATTGAAGTGCTGGAGCCGGGCGGCAAGACCATGTTCTCGCAAAGCATGCGGAAGCGGTGGACTCAGGCAATTCTGGATGTAGAGGCAACCGGCTCCGCTCAGATCGGCCTGCTTGCCAACGCAACATACACTGTCTCGGTGACCAATACCGGTAACTTCGATGCAACGAGCACTGAGCTTACCGCCACGCTGCCTGCGGGTATGACCTACGTGTCCGCCACGGACGGAGGCACAGCGAGCGACTCTGTCGTAACCTGGAACCTTGGCACTATCGCAATCGGCGGCTCCAGGTCGGTGGGACTTACAGCCCAGGGCACCCGCATAGGCGAACAGACAATCACGTACCAAGCGAGGTCTTCCGAGGGTCTCGGCGACGACGACTCCACCGTAACGGAAGTCATAAGAGGCGGTCTGGAAGTCACCAAGACCGGACCGACCCAGGCTGACCTCAATGACGACGTCACCTACACCATTGAGGTGACCGGTACTGGCACTGGTGCAAGCACGGGTATCCAGTTGGTGGACACCATACCGGCGGGCATGAGCTTCGTCTCATCCAACCCGGAGGGCACTCAGACCGACAGCCAGCTGTCGATTGATCTGGGTACGTTGAACCCGACCGAGAGAAGGTCGATCGCAGTGGTCCTGCGGGCGGACCAGACTGGCAACTGGACCAACCAAGTGGCTGTGTCCTCCACCGAAGGCGCCACGGCCAGCGCCGAGGCCACGACCACGGTTGTCCGGCCAGCGCTGACCATCACCAAGACCGGGCCGGAAACGGCTCTGATAAATGAGAGCTTTGCCTACATCGTAACGGTCTCCAACGACGGCACCGGTGTCGCCGGCAACACAACCGTAACCGACACCCTGCCTGAGGGTATGGAGCACGTCGGCAGCCTCCCGGCCGGTACTGTCTCAGAAGACGGCAGCACGGTGACCTGGAGCGTCGGCAGTCTGAACCCCGGCAGCTCGTCCATCATCACGCTGACGGTCAGGGGGACAACGGCAGGCGCCAAGGTGAACACTGCGTCCGCCACCGCCGACAGGGTTGCCACGGAGCCTGAGAGTCAGGCAACCACCACGATCCTAGTACCCGCCATAACGGTCGAAAAGATCGGTCGCACGGCGCTCTTCGTGGGCAACCAGGCAACCTACACCCTGACCGCCACCAACACCGGTGAGGCGACGTTGACCAGCGTGACAATCACCGACACGTTCGCAACCGGCATGTCCTACGTGGCGTCCAGCCCCGAGGGCACCATATCCGTGGGTGGCAACACCGTAACCTGGCAGGTTGGAGATCTGGCAATCGGTGGAGCGGCCACGGTCACCCTGACGTTGCAAGGCGACGAGGTGGGAACGATGATCAACACCGCCACCACCACCGCCGCCGAGGGCGTCAGCGACGACGACGTGCTGAATGTCGCGATACTGGCTGCGGCTGGCGCCACAATCCAAATCACCGACTCCTTCGACCCGGTCAGGGAAGGTGAGCAGGTTGCCTTCACGGTGATCGTGAGCAACCAGGGTAGGTCGCCGATGACAGATGTGAGCGTGGCCGTCCCGGTGAAAGCTGAGTACTTCACCATCAACTCCACGTCGGACAGCACTAAAGCGACGATTGACGCGGCAAACTCGACGGTGACTTACAACCACGGCGAGGCGCTGGCCATGGGCGACAGCTTCACGTTCTCCATCACGGCAACGGCAAACGAACTGCCCGAGGGCCAAATCAGACAAGACGCGGTCACCACCGCTACGCTGACCTACGCTGAGTTCTCGCAGCCGGTCAGCACCGACGAAGGCACAACGGTGATCGAGCAGTAGCCTCTGCCAGTGCCGATTGGATCATCAAGCAGCCGGCAGGTGATAAACCTGCCGGCTGTTGCTTTGTAAGTGACTCACATGCCAACGCGAGGACGCCTGAGCTGAGAGCAACATCCCCTGGCTTCACCCGCGCTGCCGCGCAGGGTCATGGTGGCGATGAGCCTGGTGCTGTCCGGCGGCATTACGGCTCCATCGCAGTACAAGCGGATGGCCCTAGCGGCAGACTGATTTACACGACCCACAGATGCTTGATAGGTTGATAAAACGTTCACTATGTTCAACCCCGTAGGAGGCAATAGATGACTCTGAGCCCCGGAGACAAAGCACCGCATTTCTCGTTGCCGGCTTCCACTGGTGAGACCATCTCGCTGCCGGATGCGGCGGGCAGGAAGGTCGTACTTTACTTCTATCCCAAAGACGATACCCCCGGCTGCGTGAAGGAGGCCTGCAGCTTCCGCGACGCCAACGCTGAGCTGAGAGCGGCGGGCGTGGAGGTGCTGGGCGTCAGCGCCGACAGCCTGAAATCGCACCGGCGGTTCGTTGAGAAGTACAAGCTGCCCTTTCCTCTTCTGTCGGACGAGGAGAAGACGGTGTCCACGGCCTACGGCGCCTGGGGCGAGAAGACGGCCTGGGGCAAGACGACGGTGGGGATGAGGCGTATGACGTTCCTCATAGACGAGGAGGGGATGATCCAGAAGGTCTGGCCCAAGGTGAGACCGGATGGCCACGCGGAAGAGGTGCTGAAAGCCGTGAAGGCCTGAGCGGTCTGCTATGCTCCTCAGCTGTCAGCGCTTTGCGGCGGGGCTGGAGGGACGTCGGCGTGGAGCCAGGCCTGGAACAGGTCATCGAGGTCTTGACCGGAGACCTGTTCCGCCACCTCCACGAAGTCGGATGTTGAGGCGTTGCCTCCGGCATGGCGAGACAGGTACTGGCGGAGCGTGCGGAAGAAGGCGTCGTCGCCGATTTCCCCGCGCAGGGCGTGAAGGGTCATGGCCCCTCTGATGTAGACCGCCGCCGTGAACGGGTCTTCGGGTTGCGGCTTACCGGGCGGGCCCAAGTCGGTCATCCAGAGCACGTCCCAGAACACATCGAACGCGCCGCTGGACTTGTGGTCTTCCCACAGCCACTCTGAGTATGTGGCGAAGCCCTCGTTGAGCCAGAGGTCCTGCCAAGTGGCGGGAGTAACCAGGTTCCCGAACCACTGGTGAGCCAGTTCGTGGGCCATGATCCGCTCGCCAACCTGGGCGATGGCCACCGAGCTGTACACAGGCCTGGTCTGCGTCTCTAAGGCGGCGGGGAACGGCGCATCGATTACGATGGCGCCGTACGTCTCGAAGGGATACTCGCCAAAGATGTCGCTGAAGAAGTCCAGCATTTCAGGCGTCTTCTCGAGAGGGTTCCTTCCCGGCTCTTCCACGGTCTCCTCGATCAGGTCTAGAATGGGAGTCCCTTGCGGGCCTTGGCTGGTCACCTCGTCGAACTGGGAAATGGCTAGGGCAGTCAGGTAGCTAGCCAGCTCGTCGCGCGCCTCCCAAGTGTACGTACTGGCGACCCCATCGTCGGCTACGCTCGCTAGTTCCCCGATAGCGGCCACCTCGTAAGGCTTGGGGACCGTCACTACGAAGGTGTAGGAAGCCTTGTCCGACGGGTGTTCGTTAACTGGGAACCAGGTGGATGCGCCCCACGGTTCCCCTAAGGCGTAGATGCCCGTTGGATATCTGATCCAGCCGGCCTGAAAGCCGATGCCCGGGACCTCGTCGGGCGTGGGCTGCCCTTCGTATAGCACTTCCACTACGAAGGATGCGTCGTTCCGAATCGGTGCGTTCGGCACTATAGTCAGCTCGCTTCCGCTGCGACTGTGGGTCGCGGGCCGGCCGGAGACGCGCGTCTCGATGACCTCCAGGCCGCGCATGTCGAGGTTGAACGCGGAAAGCGCTTGCGTCGCGTTCGCCTCGATTTCAGCGTTGCCCGAAATGAAGTTCCTAGCGATGTCGACATCGAGAGTCAGGGTGTAATGGGAGACTTCATAGCCGCCGTTGCCTAAGCTGGGATAGAGCGGGTCGCCCAGGCCCAAGCTGCCCGGTGAAGGCTTCTCCCCTACTTGGCAAGCCACGAGCAAGAGCATTGAAGCAAACAGCGCAAACGCTGACAGCGTGAACAGTGGCTTTCGGCGCTTCATTACTCGTTAACCCTAGGCTTCTAAATTAGCGGTGGAGATTTTCAACATACACACAATTCTTGAGAACTTAAAGTTAATATGGTTGCTTTTCTTCCAAAACGGGTCTGAATGGCTGGTGGCGAATGGCCGGCGATCCCGTCCCGTTGACCTTCTCACTTAAAGAAAGACTCAGAACGGGCTAGGGTACGGGCTCCTGTAAGCTTGACATGCTACGAGCGAAGAGGTATTGGCGACCCTGCCTACCTCTGGTAAGGTTCCTGAATAAGATAGCTAGGTACATCACATGGAGCTTAGGCTAGGGAGGGAGCTATGGGGACTTTCACGACTCGACCGGTGATTCTGGGGACGCGAGGAGTGGTAACCTCAGGACATTACCTCGCTACGGCTGCAGGCTTCCGTATCATGGACCAAGGCGGCAATGCCATCGACGCGGCGGCCGCCATGTGTTTCTGTCTGAACATAGTGGAGCCAGCCAGCTGCGGTATTGGCGGCGAAGTGCCTACGCTAATCTACTCGGCGCGTGAAGGTAGGACGTATGCCATCAGCGGCATGGGATGGACGCCAAAAGCGTTTACCATTGACTGGTGCCGCGACAATGGCATTGACCTCATCCCTGGAGACGGGTATTTGCCCGCCTGCGTGCCCGCTGTAGTGGACACATGGGCTGTCGCCTTAGCGAGGTGGGGCACCATGTCGTTTGCTCAGGTGCTCCACCCCGCGATTGAGCTGGCCGAGAATGGATTTGTCCTCTACCCGACACTGCAGACCAGGCTTGCCGAGTACGCCGATAGTTTAGGAGAGCTTTACCCGACAACCGGTGAGGTTTACTGGCCCTTTGGCCGGGCCCCTGAGTTGGGGGATGTAATCCGCAACCAGGACTGGGCCGATGTGCTCAAGACAATGGTCCGTGCTGAAAAGGAGGCCCAACATAAGGGCCGAACCAAGGGCATAGAGGCAGCGCGTGACGCCTTCTATAAGGGAGACATTGCCGAACGCATTGCCAGGTTCATCAGTGAGAACCCGGTGGAAGACGCCAGCGGCAAGTCTCATAGGGGACTGCTATCTTACGAGGATATGGCAGAGTGGCAGGCACAAGTAGAGGACCCAGTGACCTATAGCTTTCAAGGACTGGATGTGCACAAGTGCCCTCCCTGGACGCAGGGCCTGGTTTTCCTTCAGACGCTCGCAATATTGAATGGGTTCGATCTCAAGGGCATGGGCCACAACTCCGCCAACTACCTGCACACCTGGATCGAATCGGCGAAACTGGCGTTCGCTGATCGGGAAGCCTACTACGGCGACCCGATGTTTGATGAAGTGCCCGTGGCCAAGCTTCTTTCGGAGAGATACGCCGCGGCAAGACAAGAGCTTGTTGGCACTCAGGCCTCCACAGAACTTGTTGCCGGAGACGTTGGCCGGGGAAGTCTCTCCTACGATCTTCTCGACGTAGCTCTAGACAACAGAAGAGCGCTTGGCCTGCCGATGGTTGAAGCGCCGCAGTCTGGACCGGCCGATGGACACATAAACGACACGACACACCTGGATGCGGTTGACCACGAAGGGAATATGGTAAGCGCTACGCCGAGCGGCGGGTGGCTGCGCTCGTCCCCCGTCATCAAGGGATTGGGATTTCCGCTGGGCACCAGGGGGCAGATGTTCTACCTGAATCCAGAGCGGCCCAACGCATTGGCTCCACACAAGCGGCCCAGGGCAACACTGACTCCATCCCTGGTGACCAAGAGAGGGGAACCGTTCATGGTGTTTGGCACGCCAGGTGGAGACGCCCAAGACCAGTGGACGCTACAGTTCTTCATGAACTACGTGGAGTTCGGCATGAATCTACAAGAGGCGTTGGATGCACCCACCGTGCACTCCAACCATTTCCCGTCTTCCTTTTATCCCAGGGCGGCGTACCCCACAAAGGTCATCGCCGAAGGTCGCATCCCCCCGGAGGTCATAGGTGAGCTGGAAAGTCGAGGCCACCAGATAGATATCGTGGGGAACTGGGCCAATGGAAGGGTGATGGCGATCCGATTTGACAAGGAGCGGGGCACAATCTCAGGCGCCGCGTCGCCTAAAGGGAACACTGCTTACGCCTTTGGCTGGTAGCTCGGTCGCCGTCTCCCGCTGATCTAACGCGATTCAACGGTAGCCGTCGCGCAGCAGCAGAGAGGCGAAGTCCCGGGTACGGGCTTGCTGCTTGTTACCATGAAAGAAGAGTAGCAGCGCTAGTAACGCGGGGACTGCCAAGCCGACTGCCTCCGGTTATACTGCTCCGGGTCTAACGAGCCGCCGTTCAGTACCAGTCACGATAGAAGGTTTCATAAGGTACATACGGGGGATTCCCAGGGTGGGGCACGGGTAACTTAACTGGCCCGGTTTCTCGCGAGGGCAGATATATGGCTGCGGTGCCCTGCATCTGGATCTCTTCCAGTTGATTGGACCCTTGCAGTTTGATCCCTACAACGTTGTACTCAGCCTTACCGGGCTGGCCCCCAGGCTCGGCGTTGCCCTCTTGCACTTCTTTGAACTTTCTTACCACCTCCCCCGTATATATGGTGGTGTCTCCGTAATACAGCGGTTTGCGCAGGGCGGTCTGGTAGCGCCGAATGAACCCATCGTCACCCATCCAGTCTGTCAGCATTCTGCTGGCTGCTTGCGTGCGCCTGACTCCCCCGTCAAAGGGTAACGGCTGTCCGCGGAACGGGGCGGTTACGGCATCAGGGTGCTCATCACGGGGGCCCCAAGGCCAACGAGTAATGGGGTGTGTGCCCGCACCACCAGGTCTCTTCCGATTCCGATGGAACACGCCCTCAAATTGAATGCCCTCATAAGTCAGGTCCTCACCTTCCTCATACTGCCTGGGTCCTTGCGTGGCACCAGAGACCACGCCACCTGAGATCTGATCTAGGAGAGTGAACGGTGGATGGACCAGAGGCCCCAGTTTGTCTCCTACCTGAACGTCTTCCCAGTAGAGTGTATTCGCACCACGTCGGTAAGACTGGTTCATCGTCGCGAGACATTCGTCTACTTGCTCACGATTGTACTGGGATGCCTTACGTTCGTACATTAGCTGCTCGCCTAGGCGCTCCACGGGCATGGCACGACCGCCGCCCATAGCTTCAATTGGGACCAGAATAAGCGTCCCGTAGCACATGGCTATCAAATCGGCGTGGGCATCCCAATACCGGTTCTCCGCGATGAGGAAGAGCAAGCGTCCTCTTGAGCCTTGCTTTTCAAAGAACTCCGTGGTGGTTTTGGTGTTCTTGACACGAGCGGTACCAAGCCTGACAACATCGTAGTAATCCCAGGCGACTCCGGAAAAGAAATCGCCCACCGGGTATCCCTGGGGCCTGTTTGGTCCTTGGCCGCCGGCACCTCTTACCAGAATGAGGGCTGGGTTAGGGACTAGTTGGGAGCCGTAGCGCGTCCTCTTGCCATACTCCGGGTCGATGAATAGGGGGTTGTCATCACCGTGAGCCAACGTGTAGTTGCGAATTGTCCGGGAATCGAATCTTACTGCCGCTTCATATGGCGAGGACCAAGGAAACGGAGTCCCCGGGCCCGGGGGCCTATATTCGTCTCTCTCTTTTCCAATTGCCTCCTTGCACCGTTCGATATACTCGGTAATTGCCTCTTCGAAAGTCTGGGTCAACATTCGTTCCTCCCCCTTTTCTCCGAGCGTACGCTATTCTCCAACTGAGATACAGGCCGGGTGGCGAGTAGTATGGATGCCGTGGTGGAGTCGAGCACACGTATCCCTGTGAGCATCCCGTCTAGCTCCATCAAGCCTTAGACGCTCCAATATACTTGTTACTGTAATTCTAGTACCAGTCCCTGTAGAAGGTCTCGTAGGGGACCGCCGGCGGTCTGGCCACGTGCGGAATAGGCAGTTGCACCATGCCACCTTCCCGGGAGGGCAAGTAAACCGTGGACGTGCCCTGGACAAAGACCTGGTCTTCGTGGTTGCGTCCCTCGTACTTGATGCCCACCGCGTAGTAGATCCCCTCTCCAGGGACAGCGCCTTCGCCGGACTCGCCCTTCTGCACTTCTTTGAACTTCTTTGTCACCTCACCGCTATAAACACCAAGGTCTCCGTAGTACATGGGCCGGCGCAGGGCCATCTGGAGGCGGCGAATGAAGCCGTGGTCACCCATCCAGTTACTCATCAAGGCTTGAGGTATCTGGGATCTCTGACCACCCCAGTCAAAGGGGAGAGACTGGCCGCGGTACGCCGCCATTAGGGCATCGCCGTGTTCGGCACCCGGGCTCCAAGGCCAGCGGGATACCGGATGCGTGTAAGTGACGCCTCCCCCACCCTCTTGCCTGATGTACTTCCGCATCCGATAGCCTGCATCAAAGCCGTAGGCCCTCTGCGGCCCGTTGCGGATCAAGTTGGGACCGGCGTAGTCCTGGTCAGTCCAGGGAGGGAGTACAAAGGGTGTCAACTTATCGCCCACCTTGACGTCCTCCCAGTATAGGATCTCTTTGCCCCTGGGCCGTCCCTTCTTCACCATCTCTAGGATCTCTTCAACCTTCTCTTCGTTGTACTTGCCGGGCTCTCGTTCATACAACATACGCTCACCCAAGCGTTCCACGGACATTGCCCTGCCGGTGCCCATCTCTTCACGCGGCACCATGATCAGGGTGCCGTAGCATTTCCCAAGGAGGTCACCGCGCATGTCCCAGTAAAAGAGATCTGTGATGAAGAAGAAGAGATTGCCGTGAGCTCCGGGTTTCTCGATTATCTCCTTTCCTGTAGACGAGGCCTTGAATCCTGTCCCCACGCGCACCACGTCGAAGAATTCCCAGGCAGTTCCTGAGTGGAAGTTGGCGATCGGCCACCCCCCCACTCGTCGAGCACCGTGCCACATGGCGTTTCTGGCGAGCAGCATCGCCGTTCCTGGCGCGATGAGGCATCCGTAGGGACCCTGCTTGGCGTACTCGGGGTCGGTGTAGAGGGGATTGTTGTCCCCGATGCTAGCGGCGTAGGCCTTAACCACCTCTTCGGTCAAGAAGAACGGACTCGTGTAAGGAGGCCCTGATGTGTCGTAAGGCTGGGTCGTGCCGGGGTATAGCAGCATGTCTAGAGGATAACCTTCACCCATCACCTCTTCGTCTATCTGGGCCCTTGAAAGCTGCCTGAACTGATCTACCAAGCCCTCGAAGGTTTCACCTGTTGTAGTCATCGTTTCTCTCCTTTTTCCGTTTCATTGGTCTTGTCATGCTCTCATGACCAGGGGTTACCAATGGGTAGCCCAACAAGAAAGCCACGTTCCGGAAGGTAGACCACTGCGTTACCATCAACCAGTGTATCTCCCAATTGATTGCGGCCTGATAGCTTGACCTCAACGGCGTTGTACTCTTCCGCACCGACGTTTTCCTTGAACTTCTTTGTGACCTCGCCATCAAGCCACAGAGTGTCCTCGTAGAAGAAATGGTTGGGCAGGTCAAGGGACATGCTCCTCAGAAATCCCAGGTCGCCCATCCAGTTGGTCAGCACCTGGCTTGCCAAGGCAAAGCGCATCAGGCCCCTAGTCACCGGCATCTTGAACCCTAGGCTTTTAACGGCAAGGATATCTCCGTAGGCCTGCTCCACGTCGAAGTAAGGCCACAAAGTGCTGGGGTTGGCAGTAATCCGGCCCGGCCTGTCCACCAGATAGTCGTGAGCTGTGACGCCGATGAGAGCGGTGCTGGGCTTGGCTTCGGCAAGACGCCATGATGAGATCTCGTTATAGGAGACGGGCCCCTTGACCAGGGAAGGGAGCATGTCTCCTTCGTTTACTTCGCTCCAGTAGAGGGGTACTTGGCCTCTATGGGGCTGCATGGCGTCAAGATCGTCTTCCAGCTTCTTGATCTCTTCGTCGGAGTAGACGTGGATGTCTCTGTCGTCTATAAGCGCTTCGCTAGGCTCGTAGGGCACCAGGGATACCGTACCAGTGGCGGAGGCCAGGGCGCCGCCATAGACGGTACTGTAAGTTGCAGTTGAGTCCACCTCGGCGGCATCTCTGCCGCTCAGCTTACCGCCATCCCGCACCGCGGTCACCTTCAGATCGCTAATCAGTGGCTGCCCCAAGCGGATCACATCGTTCCATTGCGCCGATGCCTTGGTACTGAACCTACGCAGTCCATACGCCTTTCCCTCATAAGCGGCCCCTGAGTCAGGAGTGCGTATAGAGAAGATGTAGCTAGGGGGCGCGATCAGGGTATCGAATACCGTACCCACACCCTTCGCCGCGTCGTTGTAGAGGGGGTTGATGTCGCCCAAGGCGCTGCACAGTCTCTGGATAGAGGACCAGTCTGCAGACTTCACCCCTTGAGGCACGTCTGGCGCACTTTGACCAATCATTGGCTGGGAATCGTTTACTAATTCGCTCAATCCGTTTGCCATCGGACTGCCTCCATTAACTGAAACGGATACGGCCACTTTTAACCAGTAAGTCGGCTCTTTTCCGCAATCTATACCCCCTTGCTCACCGGAGTCAATTGCTTGATGTTTCTCAGATTGAGGCGAAGTGGAGGAGCTACTGTTCTGATGCGTATCCGGCTAAGCAATAAGGCGGGGGAGCCAACAGTCTAGTTCGACGAAAATCGGTGGACCAGGTCTACTTTGTAGACCGATTCACAAATTGAGGGAAGTGCATTAGTCCCTAGAAAGTCGCATACCATGCCTCTGCCGTGCGCCACCAGAAGTTCCACGGTGTGGATATCGTCACGGTTCAGGTCCGAGGGCAACACCTGATTCAACGTTTGGGAGGCGGACCAGACTGAACAGTTGAAGCAACCGACACCAG
>CBDHCW010000026.1:0-23398 GCA_965261445.1 Dehalococcoidia bacterium
TCCTGCTCTGCCTTAGCCAGCACATCATCCAAAGATTCCCCAAACACCATCTGCCTATCCTTCGTAACAACGACCCACTCATTTGGATGTTGGGCAATGAGAGTTTTCTGTATACTTGCGAAAAAGTCGAGCAGTTCGCGGAACTCCTGAAAGCGTTGCTGTATAGCTTCCTCTCCTCCCAATCCTTTGATCATTTCCTGAACTGTAGCCATCGCCTTTGCCTCACAGTTTTGGTTCGTCTGAGCGCCGTATACCACGTAAAGATAACAAATGGCAAGAAGGGGATGCAAAGATTCTGGTGGAAGTCACCTCAAATTCGTGCCTAAAACCTACATGGAAGAAGATAGAGACGGAGACCGCTTTATTGGGTATCAACGAAAGTAGGCGCAATTCTTAATTGATTGTGTTGGTAAACAAGCGGGTAATTCCCTTAATTAGGGTAGACGCTTTGCAGGCGAGTGTGCAGAGAGACTACTCGCTTACGCAGCCGGCGTTTCCGGTCAGGCACCCCCACGGTACGTTTCCCACACTCACCTCTTGACTATGCGCTGGAACTCGTACTCATTGAATAGTAAGGTAGCGGACATATCCGTCCCCGGAGGGTGTCATGGCGGCAGGCAATATGGAATCCCACAAAGTGGCTATTTTGCCGTGCGGCACAGTGATCGAAGCGATGAACGGGGGATCCGTCGACATAAGCCGACGGCCTGCTCCGCTTCTCTTCCTAGAGAAGCGGCTCAACGATCCCTGCGTAGACATCTGGACAGCCGGCGGAGTCAAGCTCAGCGTGGACATCGACCGTTTGCGAAGCGGGCTTGATTCGCTGGAAACCCAGTGCCCTCACGAAAGGTAGCCGCTAGGCTTGGCAATCAACTCGAACGATACCGCTGAAGACCCGCGAGGCTCATCGGGCGCGGGGTGGCGGGAGTACCCCGGCTGGCACGTAGTAGGCGTGGCAGCGCTTTTCCATGGACTCATGGGCGGCATTGGACACATAGGGCTTTCGGTCTACTTCCTGCCCCTAACCCGAGAGTTCGGCGTGTCCCGTGCCATGATGTCGGTGGCGTTTGCCCTCCGTACCCTGGAAGGCGGCCTGGAGGGGCCGATAATCGGGTATTTGGTTGACCGCCTGGGCGGCAGAATGATGGTGATCATAGGAGTGCTCCTGGGCGGCGTCGGCTACCTGTTGATGGCCACCACCAACTCTTACGAGCTCTTCCTGGTGGTCTTCCTGGGGCTGGTATCCCTAGGGGTCTCCGTACCCCACCACGGGCTGTTCGCCACCATCAATCAGTGGTTCAGACGCCGGCTGGGGCTGGCTATGTCGCTTGCAATCAGCGGTTCGGCCATAGGAGGGTTCATCATTACCCCCATGGTGGCCTGGATAGTGCTCAACGAGAGCTGGCGCCTGGCGTCGGTCTTCTCCGGGATTCTTCTACTTTGTCTGGGACTGCCGCTGGTGCTCATGGTAAGAAGCCCCAAGCCTGGCGAGACGGAGCCGGAGGACTCGATCCCAGCCCCGGCGCGCGCCACCGTGGGACAGAGCCAAGGTGCAGAAGCGCGCCAGCAAATGGCCCCCATTGACTTTTCCATAGGAGAGGCGCTACGCACCAGCACGTACTGGCTGCTGGCCGTCTCGATAGGCTTTCGCCTCACCGGGCAGCAGGTCCTCATTGTGCACATAGTGCCCATATTGGTGTCCCGAGGCGTGAGCGAAGGCGTGGCCGCCGGTCTGGTTGCCCTGATGTCCCTGCTCAGGTTGCCGTCCGTGATAGGTTTCGGGTTGGTATCAGACATGTGGTCGCGTCAAAGGGTTGCGTCGCTTGCCATGTTTTCCGGTACGCTGGCGGCTGCGGTGGCGATATGGGGCCCGGACGGATTGGCTACGGGGGCGCTCTTCGTTCTGTTCTTTGCCTTAGCCCAGGGCAGCAATGCCATCACCTGGGCCCTTGTGGGACAGTACTTTGGCCGTGCAAAGTTCGCATCCTTGCGTGGCGGCATGAGCCTTATTCAGAGCGTAATGTCCGCGGGCGCACCCATCGCCGCCGGCTGGGTGTTCGATACCACGGGCAGCTACAGCTACGCGCTGGTCGGTGTGGGAGTGGCGTATTTCATGTCGGCGGCGATCTTCTGGGTGCTGAAGACGCCCACGCGGCGTACCGCCGCTGAAAAGATGACGCCCTCTATAGGAGATTGAGGCGCCGGGCTTTACAGTTGACTTGTTGGTTGAATAGCGATATAGAAAGGGTAAGCAGTTGCGAAGGAGGAGTAAATGCCGAAGAAAACCATATATGAGAAGAAGGGAAGCATTGCCTACTTGACCGTGAACAACCCTGAAAAGGCGAATGTGATGGACTCCCAGATTGTGGAGGAGATGGGAGAGTCGTACCGGGACTACTGGGAAGACCCAGATTTGCGCTGTCTGATAGTGACAGGGGTTGGCGACCGCCATTTCTCGGCGGGACACCACATCCAGCCGCCGCCTCCCGGGCAGACGTGGGAGGAGAGGAGGCAGGAAGGGATTGAGCGGTTCATCTACCCCAAGGCGGGAACGGTGAACGGACGCGAGATAGCCGTAGTCAACGGCGGGGTGGACTTTCCCCAGATTTACAAGCCGGTTGTGGCGGCCATAAACGGCTGGGCAGCGGGAGCAGGCTTGTACATGACGCTGACCACCACGGACATCCGCATTGCCTGCGAGGAACACGCCCGGTTCTTCTACGCATTCACCACGAACCTGGGCGGCATAGGCAGCGGGCCATCTGCTACACGGGTGATGAAGCAGCTGAACTACGCTCACGCCATGCAGTTCCTGCTCATGGACGAACCGATAGGGGCCAAGGAAGCCGTGCGCGTAGGCCTGGTCAACGAATCGGTGCCCCACGATCAACTGATGACCCGCGCCGAGGAGATAGCCAACAAGATAGCATCCCTGCCTCCGGTGGCGGTGCGCTTCCTCAAAGAGTTCCTCATCCGCGGCCAGGACTTGTCGCAGGACCAGGCGTGGCACCTGCAATGGGTCTACAACCACCTGGCCAGCACTCATTCCTCGGACGCCCTGGAGGGTGCGCAATCGTTCCTGGAGAAGAGGCAGCGCAATGTAAGCGGCGGCATCAGGTCATAGACTAATCCAAATCCTGAGGGGGAAACAAAAATGGTTATAGCAAGAGCGTTGGACGTAGGCTACGACGTTATATCTGAAATAGAGGGGGAGCCCGTGCAGGGAGCCGCCCGGTCAAAGGTGCTTTTCGAAGGAGAAGAAACGGTCCTGGAGAAGATAACGTTCGAGAACGGAGCGTTTTCGTCGGCTCACCAGCATCCTTACGAGATCATTGGCCACATTCTGAGGGGCAGAGCCGAAGTGACCATAGGAAGCGAAACCTACAGAGTGGGCCCGGGAGATACCTTCCGATGCGCAAAGGGGGACCCGCACCACCTGAAAGCGCTGGAGGAAGTGACGCTGCTGGAGGCGCACGCCAGGGCCTAGTATAGACCTTGGCCTTGGGGTCGGGGCTTTCAGGCAGGGGCGAGTTTGTGGGTTTCCACACACAATACGAACCACGAGTATTAGAATCGTAGCACTTAGAATCGTAGCGCTTAATTGAACCTGAAAGCCTTGACACCTGCATTGTGCTTGTGCTAGAAAGCTTACTTAAGCTGGGGTAACCCACACGACGCTGGGGGGTGGCTGTGCTTTACGAATCGCAGAGCGGTGACATGACAATGGCCCTGACCGGTGAGTCTCTAATCACCAGAGGGCTCAAGCCATTCCGTGAGGACGGCTTCCTGAAAATGGTGGATATGCTCCGCAATGCGGACGTGACATTCACCAACGCTGAAATGCTGTTCCACGACTTTGAAGGCTCCCCCTGTGAAGAGTCCGGCGGCACCCACATGCGCTGCGATCCCCGTTTCCTGGATGACCTCAAGTGGGCCGGAATCGACATTGCCGCCTGTGCCATGAACCACGCCTACGACTACACAGAGACCGGCGTGCTTGTCAATAAAGACAACCTGGACAAATACGGTATCGTGAACTCCGGTACGGGCCACAACATGACGCTGGCCCGCGCTCCGGGGTATTTGGACACCCCAAAGGGGCGCGTTGCTCTCATTTCAGCAACGGATCACGTCAATGTGCCCGCAGGCCGCGCCGCCGAAGAACGGCCCGAAATCGGCGGGCGCCCCGGCGCCAATATGATCCGCGTACAGCCCATTCACACCGTGGACAGGGAGACTTTCGATCAGCTGAGGGAACTGGATGCCAAGCTGGGATTCGACAGGGATAAGCAGGCAGCTCGGTCCGGTAGGTTCCCCATTCACAAGTACCAGGAAAGCGATACCGAGTTCTACTTTGGTTCCGCCATCGGCGGAGGACGAACCTCGTTGCTGTTCCGGGTTGGTGAAGAGATAAACCGCACCACCGTAGTGGATGAAGAGGACTGGGAGGGCAACCTGAAGTGGATCCGGGACGCGAGCCGTATGGCGGACTGGGTGATGTTCAGCTTCCACTGCGGCTTCCGCGGGGAGACCTCCGACGATCCGCCGGACCACTTGATCAAGATGGCTCATGAGGCAATAGACAACGGCGTGGACGTGTTCATTGGCCACGGGCCGCACCGCGACAAGGGCATCGAGATATACAAGGGAAAACCCATCTTCTACAGCATAGGCGATTTCATTCTGCAGAATGATACGCCGGTTTTCCAGCCATCGGACGCTTATGCCAGATACGGACTGGGCTGGGAAAACACGCCATCTGACTTCTACTTCACTCGCAGCCGCAATGAGACGGTGGCGCAGGATATAAACCGTGAGAACTGGCAGAGCGCGGTGGCGGTGGTCAACTGGAATGGCAAGGAGCTTCAGGATATAGAGCTTCACCCTATTGATCTGGGTATTGGGCTTCCCATGGGACAGAGGGGCCGGCCCGTGCTGGCAGAAGGCGATGTTATAGACGAGGTGCTGGATAGATACCAGCGCTGTTCCAACCGGTTCAATACCAAAATACAACGAGAAAATGGAATAGGACTCATTAAAGCTAATTAGGACTACCTAAAAACTAAATGATGGGGGTGCACATGAGTTCCAAGATAAGATTTAGGAGTTTGCTGGGGCTAGCCCTAGCAGTAGGGCTTCTCTGGAGCCTGGCTTGCGGCACCGCGGAGGAGGCCACGCCGACTCCAACAGCGACCGCCCCGGCTCCACAAGCGACTACAGCGGCTCCAGAGCCAGCGGCAACGGCTACGCCCATGCCAGACACCAGCATGGATCCAAAGTACGGCGGAATCATCCAGCTGACTGATACAGTGCGAAGCCTGGACATTGGCACCATTGCCGGCAACCCTGGTGAGTACAACCAGATGCAGGGCTGGATGAGCCAGCTCATCCGCGTCAACCTGAGCGACCGCAAGACAATTGAAGGAGACTTGGCTGAGTCCTGGACGGTGAGCGATGACGGTACCGAGTATACCTTCAAACTGCGGGACAACCTGGTAGACCACTCAGGAAAGCGCTGGACCGCGGATGACGTTGCGTATGCGGTATGGAAGATCATTGCCAGGCCGGTAGACGACCCTCTACGCCGCATCCTCTGCTGGGAGCAGGGCGCAGCCGAGGCTGATCCCAACGGTCCGGCAGCGGGAACCGCCGTAGAGATTACAGGTGAGTTGGAGTTCATAGTAAGGACGCACTCTCCAATTGCCTGGTACCCCGCCTGCATGGCGCAGCACTTCTCCCTGATTGGCCCGGGTGACGGGTACAGGAAGATTGTAGCGGAAGGTGAGTTCCGCGAGCTTTCGCCTGAAGACGGCGAGCTCATCGGCACAGGCCCGTTCACGGTGAAAGAGTACGACCGCGGCAATAAGATCACCTTTGAGCGGTTCGATAACTTCTTCCGAGAGGGTCTGCCTTACATTGACGGATTCGAGATCACCCACGTACCAGAGCTAGCTACCAAGGTGGCGGCGGTGGCTGCCGGACGCTCCGCAGGATGGATCTACGGCCCGTGCTGTGAGCCCAACCTTTCCGACATAGCGCCTTTGAAGAGGCAGTACGGCGAGGAGTTTGTCGTACCCCAATCTTTCGCCTTCGGCACCGCCAGCTACATTGTAAATATGCAGCGAGCGCCTTTCGGACCGCAGGACGACCCCACGGCAAAGCAGATCAGGAAAGCCGTGCAACTTCACATAGACCGTCTTGTTGAAAACGAGTTGATCTATGAGGGGCTGGGATTCCAGATATTCTTCTACTACTGCGGTTTCGACTGGATCCACACCTGCGACGAGTGGTTGGAGTTCCCCGGCCATACTGAGGACGCGATGAAGAAGGAAGAGGAGCGGGAGGAGGCCAGAGAGATCATGCGTTCTCTGGGCTACGGCCCTGACAACATGCTGGAGATCGAGTTGCTCACCGGCGAGAGCGGCAGTAGCCGCCGCGGCTCGGAGCTGTTGCAGGAAGAACTGAAGGATATGTACATTGAGGCCAAACTACGTGTGCCTCCCGGTGGCGAGTCGGTCTATGACGACCAGTTCGCCGGCAGGTTCGACCTGGTGTACGACGTGTCCGGTTACGGCCTGGAAGACCCGGTCATCTTTGACCAGAACAAGTATCTTCCAGTGGAAGACGGTTCCGAGAACTACGGGCGCTGGCTCAACCAGGAGTGGCTGAATCTTTACGAGCAGCAGCTAACCGTCAGCGATCAGGCGGAGCGCGGCAGGATTTACCGTGAGATGGTTGCAATACTCTTTGAGGACCTGCCGATCCTGCCGATGAACCGGTTCCGCCCGCCGCATCCTTACATGGCCTACGTACGGAACTGGACTCCGAAGCGGCTGCATGCTTCTTCGGCCAGCTTGGAGCAGGTATGGCTAACTCCTGATGATAGAAAGCCGTGGCCTGAGCAAGCAGCGACCGATATCTTTGACACAGGGCAGTACGAGCTCAAGTAGGAGTTGATTCAGTGCAATGATGGCGCCGTCCTGATAACGGCGCCATCATTGTCTATTATGCATCACCCGCATCAAGCGGCAGCGAGAGCAATATGCGCACCTATATAATCAAGAGGCTGCTTCTATTTATCCCCACGATCATCTTTGTTTCAATGGCTTTGTTTGCCATACTCCGTATCCTCCCCGGTGACGTGGCGGCGGTTATTATCCAGGCGGGTGATCCTGAAGTCACTATTACAGAAGAGGACAGGCTTCGAGTTACCGAACAGCTTGGCCTTGATAGACCCATTTACGTTCAATACCTGGATTGGATGTGGGGTGTTGTACGTTTCGACATGGGTGATTCTTTTCTACTCAACCGCCCCGTTATTGAATTTGTGAAAAAGCAAGTGCCCGTGACTTTGCAGGTGGCGTTCTTCTCAGCGATCCTGGTTGCCATTGTTTCAATACCCATAGGAGTGCTGGCGGCGATTTATCAAGACAGGTGGCCAGACTATATACTACGCGGCTTCGCCATTGTTGGGCTGGCCATGCCAAGCTTCTTCATTGCCCTACTGACAGTGCTCATCCTTTCCAGGTACTTCCACTGGCTGCCGCCCTTCGGCTTTGTCCATATGTGGGAGAATCCCTGGGTGTCCTTCCAACAGTTGATCTTCCCTGCACTGGCTATTGGCTTCCACAGCAGCGGCACGATGATGCGAATGACCAGAGGTCAAATGCTGGAGGTACTCCGCGACGACTATATACGAACGGCGCGAGCCAAGGGACTGGCCGAACGGACAGTAATCGTCAAGCATGCCTTGAGGAACGCCCTGTTGCCAGTAGTTACTTTGTTCGGCTTTCAGGTGGCGTTCCTGCTGGGCGGCACGGTAGTCATTGAGATCATCTTTGCCATTCCGGGCATGGGCCAGCAGCTCATTGAGGCTACTCTGCTCAGAGACTTCCCCATAGTCCAGACCTACGTCCTCTATATAGCTATCATTGCAATGACCGCCAATCTCTTGGTGGACTTGACTTACGCCTGGCTTGACCCGCGGATTCAGTATTCGTAGACTCCAGGTCAAGGAGATAAGTTATGGCACAGTCCGTAGAAGTTCTTGCAGATGTAAGGCCAAAGAGAGGCTTCCTCTCTAGTACAGCCTTGAGGAGTTGGAGCTTCTCAAGACGGAAGCCTTTGGGCGCCGTGGGACTGGCAATCGTATTCCTCTTTGTACTTGTAGCTATCACGGCGGATTTCATTGTGCCTTTTCCGCCCACTGAAATTCACCGCCGAAACCCGGTTGAGGCGCCTCTGACAGTACATGCTGCAACCGGGAAAACCTTCTGGTTTGGAACGGACCAGCTAGGTCGTGACGTTCTTAGCAGGACATTAGTCGGCTCCAGAGTATCACTTTACGTTGGGATAGTGACTATGCTTGTGGCCGCCACGGGCGGCCTGATTCTCGGCGTCAGCTCTGCGTACATAGGGGGTAAGTTCGACCTGCTCATCCAGCGTGTAGTTGACGGTATCATAGCTATGCCGACACTGATCCTGGCGCTGGCCTTGGTGGCCGCTTTGGGACAGTCGATAAACAACGTGATTCTGGCTATTGCCATCGTGCAGATTCCGCGTATAACCCGGGTTATACGCTCGGCGGCGCTGAGCATCAAGGAAGTCCCGTACGTAGAAGCCGCCAGGGCAATTGGCGCAACCGATGTTCGTGTAATGTTGAGGCACGTGGCGCCCAATACCATGGCGCCTCTCTTGATTGTAGCCTCCTCCGCCATAGGAGCCATCATCATCACGGAGTCCACACTGAGCTTCCTTGGTTTGGGAGTGAATCCGGAGACCCTTACCTGGGGCGCGCTGGTGAGTGGAGATGCGCGGAATTACTTTGCGGGGGCGCCCTGGACGCTGCTGGGGCCCGGAATAGCCATCTCGCTGGTGGTCTTCGGTATGAACATGTACGGCGACGCGCTCAGAGACGTTTTGGACCCCAAGCTGCGGGGCCGTTGATCCGCTTCTCAGTGGCTGATTTCAGCGACTGAGAAGCGCCTAGATCCAGAGAGTCCGGAGAGACTCTCCTGTTCGGACGGGATTTGTTCCTCTCAAACGCACTAAAGGAGGCTTCTCATGTTGTACGATGCGGAAAAAGGCGATATCTCCATTCTGGTAGCCGGCGACGCCATGATCACCAAACGGATGTCACCGTTCAGGGAAGACAGCTTTCTCAAGCTGGTGGAGGTCATCCGGGGCGCTGACCTGAGCGTGGTCAACGCAGAGATGCTGTTCCACAATTTTGAGATGAGCTGGCAGGGCAAAGACAGCATCTCCTACCAGGTATCCGACCCGGCCAACCTGAAGGAACTGAAGTGGATGGGGTTCAACGTGGTGACGACGGCAAACAACCACGCCTTCGACTATTCCGAGGCGGGACTGCTGGCAACGCTGGAGAATATGAAGAAGCACGAAATACCCCAGGCAGGCGGCGGTGTGGACCTGGACCACGCTCGGGCCCCCTACTACATGGACACGGCCCGCGGACGGGTTGCCGTGATGTCGGCAACAACAACGTACTCGGAGCAGTCGCCGGCGCGCGCGGGTCGGCACGACTTTGCGGGCAAGCCTGGAATCAACGCCGTGCGGCACAGCGTGACCCATCACGTGAAGCAAGATCACTTCAAGGCGCTGGGTGACCTGAAGGACTTGCTGGGCATATCGCTTCGGGAAGAGGCGTCGCGCAAGTTCCAGCCGCAGGTATCGCATCCGCCCAACAACGATGCGGACCTGAGCTTCCTTGGGGGATCCTTCCACCTGGACGACCGGTATGAAATAACCACGCACATCAACCAGGAAGACATGAGGGGCGTGAGCAACTGGATTCGCGGTGCGGGCAAGCAGGCGGACTGGCTGGTGTACGGAGTCCACTGCCACGAAAGCGGCAACTACGGCGAATATCACGGCGGCCACCGTATATCGCCGGCGACACATCTCATAGAGTTCGCCCACCAGGCCATTGACCAGGGTTGCGACGTTTTCTTTGCACACGGGCCCCATATGCTGCGGGGCATAGAGATATACAAAGGCAAGCCCATCTTCTACAGCCTGGGCAACTTCATCTTCCAAAATGAAGCTGTACAGTGGGTACCGGAGCCGGCCTACAGCGGCCAGAGTCTTGACATGGACGCAACACCCGGGGACTGGGGCCATGAACGCTCCGGCGGCGGCGTGTATGGATTTGCATCTGACATAGTGCACTACCGCAGCGCCGTGTGCACGGCCAATTTTTCGGACGGCAAACTGAGAGAGATACGCATTTACCCCATAGACATGGGTTTTCAAAAGGTCATTGCGCAGCGGGGCCGGCCGGTGCTCGCCGAAGGTGAGTCGGCTCAGTGGTCTTTGGAAGTACTGAAAGAGTCATCCAAGCCGTTTGGCACAGAGATCAAGATAGAAGGCGACGTGGGGATAATAAGTCTTTAGCTCTGCCAAGTGGAGAAAACGGAGGCGAGATGATTTACGACGCTGAGCGTGGCGGTATATCGATAGCCGTAGCCGGGGATGCGATGATATCGCGCCGTATGCAAGCTTTCAAGGAGCCCCAGTTTCTCAAGCTGGTGGATATACTACGCAAGGCCGATGTCAGCATAGCCAATCTGGAGTTCCTCTTTCACGACTATGAAAGCTCCTGGCAGTGGACGGGAGGCACGTATACCAGATCGGACCCCAAGAACCTGGAAGAGTTGAAGTGGATGGGGCTGGATGCCTTGCTCACCGCTAACAATCACTCCTTCGATTTTTCCGAGGGGGGATTCTTCACTACTCTCAAGCACTTGCATGAGATGGACCTTGCACACGCCGGCGGCGGCAAGGACATAGACCACGCCAGGGCTCCGGTGTACGTGGACTCGGCGCGGGGCCGCGTAGCCGTGATGTCGGCATCAAGCACCTTCACTGAAATATCGCGCGCCGGACCCGGCAGGCACGATTTTCCAGGGAAGTCAGGAATCAATGCTCTGCGACACGAGAAGGTCCACTATGTGGAGAGAGACGTGTTCGACGCGTTTCACAAAGCAAAGCGTGGGCTGGGTTATGAAGAGGCGGAGGAGGCCGGCGCCAGGTTTGGATTTTCAGGGCGGGAGGCACAAGCGGATAAGAGCAGCCAGGTGCAGTTCATGGGGGGCGACTTTCACCTTTCAGAGGATTTCAAGATAGAGACAGCGGTCAACAGGGAGGACATAGCCGGCATAGGGAACTGGATCCGCGGCGCGAAGAAGCAAGCGGATTGGGTGGTGTACGGTGCGCACAGCCATGAGAGCGGCAGCAGCGGCGAGTACCACGGCGGTTCCCGCGTTTCGCCGCCGGATTTCCTCATCGAGTTCGCCCGCTGGAGCATCGATCAGGGCTGCGACCTCTTCGCCGGACACGGACCTCATTACCTGCGCGGCATTGAGATATACAAGGGGAAGCCCATTTTCTACAGCCTGGGCAACTTCATCTTCCAGAACGAGACCGTGGACTGGGTACCGTGGGAGGGATACCGGCGGTTTGGGCTAGATTTTGACCCAGACGCCGGGAGACTACTTCGATTCTCGCTCCGACTCCAGTGCCCGTGGCTTTCCCTCGGATCCCGTGTTCTGGCAAAGCGTGGTGGGCGTATGCAACTACGAAAACCGCGAGTTGAAGGAGGTGCTGCTCTACCCTATTGACATGGGCTTTGGTCGGCCCATACCGCAGCGGGGCAGGCCGGTGCTTGCGGAGGGACCGGCAGCTCAGGAAATCCTGGCCTGGTGTCAGGAGGTATCCAAGCCCTTTGGCACTTCCATCGAGATAGAGGGTGACGTGGGGGTTATCCGCCTGTGATTATACGGTGAGGATTGGCCTTCTTTCAGACACGCACATCCCGGAGGCGGCCAGTGAGCTGCCTTCCCAGTTATACAAGGCCTTTCAAGGCGTGGATCTTATTCTCCACGGCGGCGACATGCACGTCATAGACGTGCTGGACTGGCTGGAGCCTCTGGCGCCTGTTCTAGGAGCCAGAGGCAATGGAGACGGCCACCAGCTAAGGCCGCCGTTTCCAAAGAACGATCCACGAGTCAAAGAAGCCCACGTGCTTTCTCTAGGGGGTCTCAAGGTTGGTCTGACCCACGGATTCCCCTTACCTGAAGACGCTCCCTGGACCACGCTGGACAGCCTCATGGAGCGCAAGCTGGGAGAGCACGTGGACGTGATAGTGTGCGGGGACACGCATTTGCCGCTGGTGGAACTGCGGGAAGGGGTGCTTTACGTCAATCCGGGCAGCCCGACCAATCCGGGGCACTTGAGCAGATTGGGGCAAATAGGCCTGCTCACCATAGAAAACGGCAGGGCCCACGCGGAGATAGTGGAACTCTCCACCATTCAGACGTAGGAGCCTTCCTCTAGTAAGCGCCTGGAAAGTTCACTCTAGCCGGTCAAATGGCGTGAACGAGGCAGAGGCAGGTTGCGTTCAAAGCGCTTGCCAGTAACGCCTGCCTTCCAACCTAGCCAGTCTGCCGATACTGCGGCCAATGGGAAGATGGCCTGCAGCCAGGGTGTATCCCTCCTGTTCCAACCTGTCCAGCACGGCGTGCCGGGTACGCCGCGCCGACTCTTTGTCCATGTCCGCCCCCGAGTTCCAATCCGTCTCGGTGACTTGCACCGAGCCATGGAAGAGGTCGCCGACGACACAGGCCTTTTCTCCTCCCGAGTTTATGAGGACGCTGACGTGTCCAGGCGTGTGCCCCGGCGTAGCCAGGGTGACTATCTCCGTGGTGACGGCGTAATCGCCGTCTATGAGGTCCATGAGTCCCATTTCATCGAGCGGCGCCACGTTCTCCCGTAAGGGATCGGGTATGTCGTTCTTGGTGAAGTGCTCCCAGTCTCCCCTGGGTATGAGATACCTGGCGTTGGGAAACGTGGCTTTGCCGTCTGTCACGTTCCAACCAATGTGGTCTCCGTGAAGGTGGGTTATGACCACCGCGCTGACGTCCCCCGGCGTGACGCCAACGGCTTCCAAGTTATCTATAAGCCGGCCGTTGCCAAGTCCGGTATCCACAAGCACCGTCTGGCCGGCGGAACGTAGGACCCAGGTGCAGAAGTTGGTGCGGAACTTGCCGTTTTCGTCCAGGTGGTCCTCTTTGTACGGCTCCCAAGCCTGCAACGGCACGTCCGGATAGAACTGGTTAGGCTCAAAAGGCGGAGGCGCCGCATCCAAAACAACGGCAACGCTTACGTTACCCACGGTGATCTTGTCAACCATATTGCTTCCCCTTTTGCTTGGTCTACGCCGGTCATACACCGTCCGTGTTTCCCGGCACCCTGAGCCCGCCGCTGAAGTTGCGTTCCCTCTTTTCGTTGAAGGCGTTGCGCCCTTCCTCCGGGTCGGTGGTGAGCTGCATGACCAAGTGCTGCATCAGGTGCGACATCTGCCAGGCGGCATCGAAGGGCAGGTCTGCGCCGCGGATGAGGAACTCTTTCATCATGCGCACGGCTACGGGCGCCAGGCTGGCGATGCGGGTGGCCAGCTCTTCGGCGCGTTCCAGGAGCTTTTCGTGCGGCACCACTTCGTTGATGAGACGGATGCGCAGCGCCTCTTCAGCGTCGAAAGGCTCGTCCATGAGCAGAATCCTCATCGCGTCCACGTGGCCGATCTGGCGAGGCAGCCTAGCCGCCCCGGGGCCGCTACCCAGCCAGCCCTGGTTCATTAGCATGTACTGGAAACGGGCGCTCTCCCTGCTGGCGATGCGTATATCCGTGGTTGTGAGCATCATGTAGAAGCCTGCGCCAACGGCCCAGCCATTTATAGCACCTATCACGGGTTTCCATATTTGGGGAAAGTGACCGGCGCTCCGCCCGTCAACGCCCGTGGGATATTCGTTTACCGATCCGTAGATGGGCTTGTAATCGGAGGACGTGTTCTGGGAGTTGGCCCAGAATATGCGCTCCACAAATTCGCTGCGGCGCTCATCCTCGGTCTGGCCCGGCCTTGGCGCAAGGTCATGGCCGGCGCAGAAGTGGCGGTCCCCCTTGCCGGTGATGACGGCGACCCGTACGTCTCTATCCTCCCATACCTCCTTCCAGGCGTCTCTGAGCTCTACCATCACCTGGTCGTTGAGGACGTTTGCCTTCTCCGGATTGTTGAGAGTGACAAAGGCTATGCGATTCCGCTTTTCATAGATTATACCTGCCATGGGATTCTCCTCCTGTTTGTTTAGATCACGCTTTGACGTTTTAGCTGGATAAGCTCTTCCTCACTAAATCCAAGCTCACCACAATAGATCTCCTTGTTATGTTGCCCCAAAAGAGGCGTATGACGACGCAGGCTCCAAGGGCTGCCGGTGAGACGGGAGATTTCCCCGGGCATCTTGATCTTGCCGATTACGGGGTGTTCCATCTCAGTGAAGAACCCGCGTGCATTGAGGTGCTCTCCTTCCACCAAGTCCTGAGAGGTCTGCACAACTGCGGCCACCCAACTCTCGGAGGCGGCCTTGTTGAAATAGTCGAACTTTCCCCAGTCCTTGAGCATGGAAAGGAGTATCTCGTCCTTGTCCTCCGGTATGCGAGCGGGGAACATGATTGGAGGGAAATCCGGGTCGTCCATGTCGGGACGCCCCAGCATCTTGACGTAGTCCGAATATGTACCGCGCTGGACGCCGCGTTGGAAAGTGGCGCCAACGTAGCCGTCCTTCACCGGCACTATCCCTTCGAAATGAGCGCCGCCCTTGGGTGAGCCGGCATCCACCTTGGGAGCGCGCCGCTCTATGGAGCCGACAAAGCTGTAGCGGGTAGGCGTGCTGTGGTGATGGGCCGCGACCACCTCTCGCAGAGACAGGTCAATGTGCTGCCCTTTGCCCAGCCATCCCCTGGCGAACAGCGCCGCAGAGGTGGCGTAGGCGGCGGTGATGCCGCCTATGTAGAGGCTCTGGGGGTGTCCATGCTTCAACGGCTCCCTGGCGTATGCACCGCTGGTGTACATGATGCCGCCCATAGCCTCGTATATGAGGTCATTGCCCGGATAGTCACTGTAGGGACCGTTTTGCCCGTACGGTGTGAGGGAGGTGAGCACCAGGTTGGGGTTGTACCGTGAAAGCTCGTCGTAGCCTAGTCCAAGGCCGTTCAAGTAGCCTGGAGGATGGCTTTCTATGAGCGCGTCGGCGTTTTCAATTAGGTCTCTGAAGATCCGTCTTCCGTGTGCTGTTCCAATGTTGAGGGTAACACTTCGTTTGTTGGTGTTCAGGTAGAGGAAGGCAAGGCTCTTCTCTGGATGAGGCTCGTCATGGAAGAAGGGGGCCCGTCCACGTGCCTCGTCTCCCTGCAACGGCTCCAGCTTGATTACGTCCGCTCCGTAGTCGGCAAACAGCTTGCCGGCAAACGGTCCGGCGATACCGCCGCTCAGCTCTAAAACGCGGAACTGTTGTAAAGCGGTGCTGGCCATCAAGCTATCTCCAGAATGTGTTTGTAGTCGGTGTCGTAGCCTCTCAGAGTGCCGTCCTTCACCTCTTTGTCCAAGTCTTGGGGTACACCGGGCCTGCCGATGGGCTCCGGCTCCTTGCCCAAGGCGCCGAGCTCGTACAACCGTGCGATCTCCGGCTCGTCGCGGCCCAGGAGGTCACCCAGGACGTATTCGTTGTCTCCACCAAGGTCGGGACCCGGGCGGCGTATGTGGCTGGTCGTATCCGACATGCGCCAGGGACGCCCCAGGAACATGCGAGTCCCCATACCGGTCTGGGAAGGGAACTCCACTTTTTCAAAGATATCGCCTTCCTTCATGTCGGGGTCGGTTATGACTTCTTTGGGATTGAGCACGGCTCCCGCCGGCACTCCGGCTTCTACCAATGCGTGCATCAGCTCTATGTGCTCGTAATCCTTCGTCCACTCATTGAGATGGTTGTCCAGCTCATCCTGGTTGTGCCAGCGGGATAGGACATCCGAGAAATCATCAGCCTCCGCCCAAGAGGGGTTGCCCATCGCTTCCTTGAGAGCGTCCCAGTGGGCATCCGTCTCCACGGAGATGGCTATCCAGTTGTCATCGCCTTTGCAGGGGTACGCGCCATGGGGCGCTTTGGACGTGTGGCGATTGCCCATTAGGTGGCCGTTGCGGCCGTTGGTAATATAGTCCAAGAGAGCATCGCCAATGGTGGACACGCCCATCTGGTACATGGAGTGGTCTATCCACTGGCCATTGCCTGTGCTGTTTCTGTGGTGAATGGCGGCAAGGATGGAGAACACGGCCATCCATCCGTTGGGCGGGTCGAACCATGCCGAACCGACACGGCGGGGGCCCTCATCAGGGTAGCCAGTAAACTGGCTCACCCCGCTGGTCAATTCGAACATTCTGCCGATGCCTTGGTAGTTTCTCCAGGGGCCGGTGTAGCCGAAGCCGCTGAAAGAGAAGTATATGATGTCCGGCTTGATCTTTTTCAGTTCTTCATATCCCAGTCCCAGGCGCTCCATGGTGCCCGGGCGGTTGTTCTCGGCCAGGACGTCACTGACCCTGACCAGGTCTTTGAAGGCTTCCACCGCCTCCGGGACTTTGTAGTTCAACGTAATTCCGCGTTTGCTTCTATGCAAAGCGTGGTAACTGCCATCCCGGTTCCAGTGCTGCTCTTTGGGAACAACGTTGTCGGCGTAGCTGACCTGGCCGCCGCCACCTCGTCCCCTGGTGTGGGCTTCAACCTTGACTACCTCGGCGCCCATGTCGCCCATGATGTACATGGCCGTGGGCATGGCCAAGACCGTAGTGGAGTCTATGACGCGTAGGCCGGAGAGCGGACCGTCCATGATGTGCTCCTGATGAGTGTATCTTCAGCCAAATCTATCGTAAGTAAGGTATCCCCGCTCGTCACGGTTGCGGCCCGACGTGCTGCCGCGCACCTCGCCGGTCACCGTGCGTTCGCGCTTTTCCAAGAACGCTTCCGTTGCATCATCGCTGTCGCTGGAGTGCTGGCTCACCAGGTGGTTGAACACCCATTGCAGGTGCCAGGCCTGGTCGGTAGTCATGTCAACGCCCCTGATGAGGAACTCCTTGAGGAAACGAACCGCTATTGGGGGCATCTCACAGATGCGGCGGGCAAGCTCTTCACAGCGAGACATCAACTGATCATGGGGCACGGCCTCGTTGATCAGGTCCATGCGTACTGCTTCGTCTGCGTTGACCGGCTCATCCGTAAGTAGCATCTTCATGGCGTGAACGTGAGGGACTTGTCTTATGAGCCGAGCCGCGGTGGGCCCGCTGCCGATGCCGCCTCTATTGGATAGAAGAGCGAAATAGAAGCGGGCGTGCTCCCGGCAACCGATGCGTATGTCCGTAGTGGTGAGAAGAGTATAAAGACCTGCGCCCGCAGCCCAACCGTTGACCGCGGCAATGACTGGTTTCCATATCTGCGGAAAATCGTGCCCGCTGCTCACGTCCACCGACGGCATCCGACCGTTGATAGAAGCGGAAGGGGGCCAGATGAACTGGTCCACCCTGTCCTGTCGTACGTCGTCATGGGTCATACCTGGTGGAGGAGGCTGTATGTTGTGTCCGGCGGAAAAGTGACGGTCGCCAATACCGGTGATGATCATGACACGCATGTCGCGGTCTTCCCAGAAGTCGCTGTACTCCTCTCCCATCTCCTCGATGACGACGTCATCCATTACGTTGGCTTTCTCCGGGTTGTTGATGGTGAGATAGGCAATACCGTCTTTCTTTTCATAAATTGTCTTCTTGGCCACTCGTTCCCTCCCCGGTGCGCCGTGTAGAGGCGAATTGGCGTCTTGTCACCGATCCAGATGAGCCAGTTACGACTATGGGAAAATGGCGCCGAGTGCAACATATCAACGAGGCACTGCTGAGTCAAGGGGTGGCTACATGCCAGGTTGCCCACTGTGGGTGTGGTAAGGCAAAGCTGGCGGAGTTGTTTAAGGATGACCGCCGCCCGCCACTGAGGCGGAGGTCTGGGCCCCCGTTGCAGGCGGACGATGCCTCCCCATGCCTGTATGCGCGCATGTCCGCGCCCTCTCTATGGAAAACTTGGCTGCAATTCCACCTAACCACTGTTCGCCGTGAGCCAAGCAATATATCATGGGCTCACCGTTCAGCAAGTGAGGTTGGAACATGCCATACGTAACGAACAACGGGTTGCGCATTCACTACCACGTGGAGGGGGAAGGGCCGGCGCTGGTATTGCAGCACGGCCAGGGCGATAACATGAAGGAATGGTACCAGGCCAGCCACGTCGAGGCGCTTAAAAGCGAGTACCGACTTGTAGTCGTCGACGCCCGAGGACACGGGGAAAGCGATAAACCCCACGATGCGGAAGCGTACGATATCAAGCACAACGTGGCGGATATAGTGGCCATTCTGGACGAACTGGGAATAGATAAGGCCCATTACTGGGGTCACTCCATGGGAGGACGCATTGGATTCGGCTGCGCCAAATATGCCGCGGAGCGATTTCACTCGCTGATCATCAGCAGTATGTCACCGTACAAGCGGCCCAAGGAGGAGCGCGACAAGGCGATAGAGCAGTGGTTGCAAGGACTGGATGCCGTGATAGCAGCGAGGAAAGCCGAGGGAGAGTTGACCGAGGAAGACGAGGCGAAGATAAGGGCAAACGATCCGCTGGCGCAAGCGGCCTCGTTGACGGCGGTGCGCGACCTGCCCGACCAGATGGATACGCTCCAACACATGACAATGCCCAGCCTGGTCTATGTCGGCCAGCTTGATACTTTCTGGCGCGAAGGGCTGGAGAGGTGTGTTGACCAGATACCTAACGCCACTTTCGTGGTTTTGCCCGGGCTGGACCACCAAGAGGCGTTGGAACGGGGCGACGTAGTGCTCCCGCACGTAAGGCAGTTCCTGTCAAGCGCGGCGAAGTAGCCGCCTTCCACCGTTCCGGCCTAGTTATTGAGCGCCGTAGTCAAGGTTGGGATGACGCTTGTGCCACTCCGTGGCCTGCTCGTAAGCATAGGCGACCCGGTATAGAAAAGCCTCCTGCAAGCGTTTCCCGTGCAGCATCAGCCCAATGGGCCACGTATCGTTATTGCCAAAGCCACAGGGCACGGACATAGCGGGATGCCCGCATACGCTGGCCATACCGTTTCGCCATACCGCGCGTGAGCGTGCAGGCACAGTCCTACCGCGAATGACGGCGGTCTGAGCGTCCCATGCGTCGCCGTAGGTGCTGCCGGTGGGCATGGCTATGACGTCTACCTCTCTCAATATCGCGTTCACTTCCTGCCTGAGACTTGTGAGCTTGAGAACGGCCTCAAAGTGGTCTTTCAACGGCCGCTGAAGTGACGCTTCCAGATTGGCGCGCACTTCAGGCCAAGCCGACATCTGCTCTTCAGTAAAGTGCTCCAGGTAGTAGAGGGCGCCGCCCCCTCCCACAGCCTGCATAAGGGCACGCGATTCCCCGGACAGGGGAGCGTTCACTTCTATGATGGAAGCGCCCAGTTCCTCCAGGGCGCAGATGGCTGTTCTAACCACCTGCTCCTCCTCCTCACTGAGCCAATCCTTCCATACCCAGTCGTCCACGGGCACGCCAATGCGCAGGCCTTTAATGCCATCCGTCAGCCAGGCGCGATGATCGTACGGGGGCTCATTGACGCTTGCCGGGTCCTTGGGGTCGTACACGCCCAGGATGTCCATCATGATGGCGTTGTCTTCCACTGTCTTGGTCAGCGGCCCGGCCTGGTCTGTGGTCAAAGGCGACGCCTTGACCCCGAAGCCGCTGATGCGGCTCTGGGTTGGACGCATGCCCACGAGTGAGCTGTTGCTGGCGGGATGGCGCACCGACCCGCCTGTATCGGCGCCGATGGAGGCAAGCCCCATGGAGGCTGCGGTTGCCGAACCGGACCCGCTGCTGGAGGTGCCCGGACTCCTTGTAGGGTCCCAGGCGTTGCGGCAACCAACGGGGCCACCGCTGTCTCTCTCTATCCCTATTCCGGGGTCCACCTTGCCCATCAGGATGCCTCCGGCCTCCTCCAGCAGTGCGTGGATAGTGGAGCTTTCCTTGGGCACGTAGTGTTGGGCCGGGCCGCTGGGCCCTTCAAAGGTGGTGGGGATCCCTTTGGCGTCCATCCAGTCTTTCAAGGTGTACGGTATACCATGCAAAGGGCCGCAGTATCTGCCTTCCATAATATCCTTCTCGGCCTCTTTGGCGCGCTGCAGAGCATACTCCGGCGTGGGAGTTATGAAAGACAACAGGACGGGCTGGAGCCTTTCCATCCTATCTATAGTGGCTTGGGTCAGCTCCACAGGCGATAGTTTGCGCTCCCTGAGCAATTTGCCGGTTTCGGTTATAGTCGCGGAGTCTAGGTCTAAGTTTCCAGTAGTCAACTTCATCCTCCTCATGCTAGCCGTTTATGGCTTTTCTTGGTCTCCAGAAAGGAGAGCCTGGCTTCAAGTGGGGTGCGACCTTGGCCAAGCTCTCCCCAGAGATTATGGCCGGTCTTCGGCCCGATTATTGAACACCATAGTCAAGGTTGGGATGACGCTTGTGCCAGGGCATGGCTTGCTCGTAAGCCCACGCAATTCGGTAGAGCAACGCCTCCCGCAGCTCGCGTCCCTGAAGCATCAGTCCAATTGGCCAGCGATCGTTGTTGCCGAATCCACAAGGCACGCTGATGGCGGGCTGTCCGCAAATGCTGGCCAAGGCGTTGCGGTACACGGCACGCGACCGGGCGGATACCGTCCTGCCGCGGATGGCGATGTTTTCAGCGTCCCATGCGTCACCGTACGTGCTGCCCGTGGGCATGGCTATTACGTCTACCTTGCGCAGGACCTCATTGGCCTCTTGCCTGATGAGGGCACGGTGCTGCTGCAAGCGCAGATAGTCCACCGCCGACTCCTGCAAGGCCTCATCGAGGCCGGTACCCACCTCCGGCCAGGCGTCCAGCTGTTCCCTGGTGAATTTGTCAACGTATATGAGGGTACCCGGCGCCCGCGATGAGAACGAGTTGGACCGGGCCTCAGCGGCCCTGGGAAGAGCCACTTCCGTTACAGAAGCGCCCAGCTCCTGGAGCACGGCGATGGCTTTCCGGCAAACGCTTTCCTCCTCCTCCGTGAGCCAGTCTTTCCAGACCCAATCATCCACTGGTACGCCTATGCGGATGCCTTTGATGCCATCCTGCATCCCAGATTGGTAGTCGTAGCGCGGCTCATTTACGCTGATGGGGTCGTTGGGGTCGTACACTCCCAGGATGTGCAGCATGATGGCGTTGTCTTCCACCGTTTTGGTCAACGGCCCTGCCTGGTCCGTGGTTACGGAACTGGCATGAACCCCAAAGCCGCTGATGCGGCCGTGCGTAGGGCGCAGAGCGACCAGGTTGCTGTTGCTGCCGGGATGACGCACCGATCCGCCGGTGTCGGTGCCTATGGAACCCAGCCCCATGGAGGCCGCGGTAGCTGAGCCGGACCCGCTGCTGGAGGTTCCAGGGCTGCGGGTGGGATCCCAGGCATTGCGACAGCCAACGGGACCACCCTGCCCTCGTCCTATCTCCGACACCACTTTTCCAAGGAGGATACCTCCGGCTTCATCCAGCAACGTGTGGATGGTGGCGCTCTCTTTCGGTTTGTAGTCCACACCCCGCGGGTCGCCCCACGTGGTGGGGATGTTTGCGGTGGCTACCACGTCTTTCAACGTATAGGGGATGCCGTGAAAAGGTCCCCGGTAACGCCCCTGGGCAATTTCTTGCTCCGCCTCACTAGCGCGGAGCATGGCATGCTCAGCGGCAATAGTGGTAAAGGAACCCAGAACGGTCTGCAGCCTCTCTATGCGCCGCAGAGAGGATTCCACAATCTCTACCGGTGAGACCTCACGCCGCTGAATGCGGGGTGCAAGATTGGCAATAGTAGCGTTGTCCAGATCAAGCTCAATAGTGGTCACGATTATGCTCCTACCCCTTTGTCAATGTACGTTTTGGCAAGATACGCTCCCCGCTCAACGCCCCCTGAGCTTGGGATCGAAAACGTCCCGTAGAGCATCGGCGAAGATGGCCGAGCCGAAGACTACCAGAGTCAGGCTGACTCCTGGTCCAAAGGCCATCCATGGAGCCGAAATGAAGAGCTGTCTAGTATCTCCCCCCAGCAGACCTCCCCAGGAAAGCGTATCGTAGGGGACGCCCAGACCCAGAAAGCTCAGGCTGGCTTCAGCGGTGATGATTGACCCCACCGCGGCGGAAGCCACCACGACCAGTGGTGCGAAGGTGTTGGGCGTAATGTGTCTCAGCATTATGCGAAAGTTGCTAGAGCCAATGGTCCGAGCCGCCTCTATATATGGCATTGCCAAGATGGTGAGGGCGGACGATCTCACTACGCGAGTAATCCGCGGCGTATTGACTACGGTGAGGGCAAGGATTACGTTTTCCATTCCGATTTCGAATGCTGCGACCAGAGTCAAGGCGAGCAACAAGGATGGTATAGCGACAATTCCATCAATGAATCTCTGTACAATGAGGTCGTACTTTCCGCCCAGGTACGCGCTGGAGACCCCGAGGAACATCCCTATGGCCGTGGCCATCAGCATGGTTGTAAGGCCTACGTAGAGGGACACTTTTGTGCCAATAATGGTCCGGCTGAATACGTCCCGTCCCAGGTTATCCATGCCATACCAGTGCTGAGCGGTTGGGCCCTGCAACGCTATGTCCAGCCTGGTCTCGAACGGGTCGTATGGGGCGATAATGGAGCCGGTGAAAGCGATCACGGTTGCAAATACCAAAATGGCCAAGCCGGCGGCGCCCAGGGGCTTTCTGCGGACAAAGCCCCAAAGGGCAACGGCCGGCCTCAAGAATCTCTGCTGCTGGCTTTGCAGTGTGAGTTCGCCGGTTGCGCCTTCCGTACTCATGAGCCCCCTGAACTGAATGGCTGGTTACGCATATCTAATCCGTGGATCCAGCCAGGCGTAGGAGATGTCTACTATGAGATTGACGAGCAGCGAGATTAACACAAGGTAGAGAACGTAAGTTTGCACCACAGGGAAGTCCCTCAATAGGACGGCCCGCACCAGCTGTTCGCCCATGCCGGGTAGGCTGAAGATAACCTCTATCACTACGGTACCGCCCAGTAGGACTGCCACCTGGAATCCTATGACGGTAACCACGGGTATCAGCGCATTGCGCATGGAGTGGCGCGTTATCACCACTCGCTCGGTCAGGCCCTTGGCCCTGGCGGTGCGAACGTAGTCTTCACGTAGCACCTCCAGCATCTGGGCCCTTGTCATTCGCAACAGCGTTGCAGTTCCCAGCAATCCCAGGGCAACCGCGGGGAAGAACAGCTGAGTCATGGAATCCCACGGCCTTTCCCAGAGGTTGTAGAACCTGAGAGGAGGCAGCCAGCCGAACCCGGCAGCAAGGATGAGCACTATCAGTATGGCGGCGAAGAAGCCCGGCATTGCACTAGCCAGGACGGCGGTGCCCCGCAGCAGGTAATCGGGCCACTTATCCTGGTAGAGGGCGGCGAGCA
>CBDHCW010000027.1:0-50453 GCA_965261445.1 Dehalococcoidia bacterium
CAGCTTCTGCCGGAGGAGATAGACTTTGCGGAGTTCACGGATTTGGCGGTCCGGACGGAGAGGATCCAGTCGCTGCAGAGTGGCAGTTAGCCCGGAACAGGACCTGCCCAGCATTGCGACGGTGGTGCATGGGAGACCTGCAGAGTCAGATAAACTAGGGAGACCCGCCCTCTGGCGGGTCTCCCTAGTTTATCCTAGAATAGTCTGTGCCTGCACTCAGGCGGGTCTCTGTCAACCCCTGTCAGGACTGTATTCTCATATTAAGACTATACCTGTGGAGGCCGTCAATCTCACTCACCCGGGCTTTTGCAGCCCTACGAGATACTCCACTTACTACCATACGCTGCCAGACCCAACTTACGAGCAACCGCCAGAGAGGCGCCATTGGACCATGACGTACTGTACAGTGGAACTCGACCAGAGGCTCGAATCGCCAATGCCCACCCAGCAGTTACTCGCGGACCAAGTCCACGTCCACGAAACGACGCTGCAGTTTCTAAGCCAGCCTCTGCCGCTGCGTCAGAGCGCCATGCGCAGAAGCAGACGCTCACGGTATATCCTTCCTCAACTAACGCAACCAACGGTGTCCGATATGGAATCTCGCTCACCGTCCATCCGGAGAAGTGGTGGTCGAGCGATTGTATGTCTTCAATGAAGACCGTACCACAAGGTTGAACAATCTCCTCTGGGAACGTGAACACCGTCCCTGATTCAACCCTTCTTCCAAGTAGCGACGTGTATCTTTCCGCGTATATAGGAGCATCCCGAAAGTCCGAAACTGGCGGCTCTGCCCTAGCAAGACCGTCAAGCTCATCAGCAATATGCCGTGGTACGTCCACTCGCAGGGCCCAGGCACAGCTTTCTTTTCCTCGGACTAGGTGGAAAGAGTGGACCAAGCCTTGTTTCCGGACTACGCGTCCCGCTGATACGGCCGTTGCCGTCAAACACGAATTGATTCTGGAGGTGGAATTCCGGGGAGCCCATAGTAGAACCTCTTATCTTGGAGATACAAACAATGCCTGCCAGCACCGCAGCCCACGTCTAGGAAAGATATGAGACGATCGGAGCGCAGGCCCGTCACCTTGCAATGCCGGTTGAATTTGGAGTCTCCGGCCTTGGGCGGCTGCCTTTCCGAGAGTTCGTAGGCGCGTCGTAGGCCAGGGTTCGGAAGCGGTAGGTCATGGTACCCCTGGGCGGACTCGAACCGCCGCACCTGGCTCCGGAGGCCAGCGCTCTATCCTCTGAGCTACAGGGGCAACAGTGGTTCAATATAGCAACAGGTGCCCACAAATTTCAAGTATTGACTATTAGGTCTTGACATACGAGATGGCGGTGCCTATGATTAGGCGGGCTATCATAGCGGATTGTTACGAACTTGCACAGAGTTCCCGCATTTCACAAAAGCTATCGCAATTATACGCTGCTCTCCAGCAAGCCGGATGAGGAGGTTTGTTGTGCGTCTTGCTAATAAACGTACTTTTCTGACTCTTTTAGTTGTATCTGTTCTAGCGTTATTTGTTGCCGCAGCTTGCGGCTCGGAAGGCGACCAGGGATCACAAGGGCCTCCGGGTGCGCAGGGAGGTCAAGGATCACAAGGGCCTCAGGGTGCGCAGGGAGATCAAGGACCACAAGGGCCTCAGGGTGCGCAGGGAGGTCAAGGACCACAAGGGCCTCAGGGGCCGCAGGGGGATCAAGGGCCTCAGGGACCTCAAGGACCCCAGGGTGAAACCCTACCACTAAACATCATTCTGGCAGCAGCCGGTGACAAAACCAGTGATCAGCCGCTAGTCATCAGCCCGGATGGCCCGGTTCATGTAATTGTGTACGGCTCCGGCTTCAATGAGGGCGAGGAGTTACGGGTAGAACTGGTGGGTTCAAACGGTCTTGTAATAGCCGGTTTCAGCCGGGTTGAAGGGTTAAACTTTGTGGGACTGGCCGGGGCTTTCAGCTCTACCTGGACTACGGCTTCACCTGTGGCGGAGGGTTTGTACTCTGTAGAGGTGACGTCTATGCCATCCAACACCAAGGCGTCGTCTGCGTTGGTTGTAGCGGAGAAATAGACCAGCGCCCCAGATAGAAAACGATATCGCAAGGGAGGTTGCCCTTGAAGTGGCAACCTCCCTTATTTTGTTGCTTTGAAAGTAGAACGGGGCCAGGTCAGGGGGGAATGGCTGTGGAGGATGGGATTCTTCGTCGACCGAGCTCTTAAAGACACCACTCCACCACCGGATTGCTTCGGCTCCTCGCAATGACGTGGGCAGGGCGTATATCATGGCTGAGGAGTCTGTCAGTCCCCACTCACACTAAAACCACTCCGCCGACGAACATCTGCTTGATCAAGAGACACCACACGCCCCTGGATGCGCTAAGTTCACCAAAACGAGTGCAGCACCTTGTTAAGGTGTTTTCATGGGTAAGGGATTTAAGCATCCCAACATTGAAGAGTGGTATGAAATGGCCTGTCTTACATTCCTCGGGATACTCAACCCGCCAAATCGCGGCAAGCCGATAGATCGTCATCTACAATGGCTATGACCCAAGTGCCGGGCGCTCTGCCGCCGTAGTGGCGCAGGAGCGTTGCCTTCAACAATGGTACGGAGTTCGCTCCTCATCACCAGCTCTACAGTTGGGTGTTGAGACCTTCTTCTGCGATAGCCACTGCCTCATGGCAGAAAAGGTGGTGTGGAGAACGCCATTGGACGTAGGCGGTATGGCCTACCCAGGAACACGGCCCTGCGGAGCTGTCTAACCAGCGGTCTGTGGAGTTGGTACAGGCCTACAACAATGTTCCTCGCAAGTGCCTGGGATACCCCCTACCGCCGAAATCTTCTCAGATCAGGTTTTGCACTTGCAATGTGAATCTCCCTCCTTCACCTGCGCGGGCATGACGAGGGAGTGCGCTCTTAAAGGCGCCACACCACCGCCGGATTGCTTCAGTCCTCGCAATGGACGGGGGGCTATGTTGGATGTGACTAGGCAGCAGCGGAAATGAAGAAGGGGGAAGCCTCGTGATGAGAGGCTCCCCCCTTTACAACTGGCCTTTGGAGTTGCTGCTAGCTGACAACCAGAGGAGCGGAGGCGGTGACGTTACCATCATCATTCGCAACTGTGATGATTATGGAGTAGACGCCAGCACCAAGACTTACCCTGCCCGGAGAGAAGTCAGTCATAAACGTTCCCCCGGACGTGCTCTCCTTATCGCCGGTTTCGTAGTCAAGGAAAAGATAATCCCCTTCAGGAGTCCTCATCTCTCCAAGTATGAACCCGCGGGCTGGGAAACCTGACCCAACTACGGTGAACGTAGGAGTGCCAGCTTCTACAACCAGCGGTTGTGTACCGTTGCTATCACCGGCAGGCGCCAAGAGGATGCTAGCCGGCTGAGTGGGGCCGGACGCCCCCTGCTCTCCTTGGGTACCCTGAGTTCCCTCTGCACCCTGAGCTCCCTGCGCACCCTGATCTCCTTGGGCTCCCTGAGATCCCTGAGATCCCTGAGATCCTTGAGCTCCCTGAGATCCTTGAGCTCCTTGGGCACCCTGAGCTCCTTGGGCACCCTGAGCTCCCTGATCACCTTCAGGACCGGTGCAGGCAGCCGTAATGAAGAGTGCTAAAACAGAAAGAACGATCAGCGTTCCGACAAACCGTTTATTGACTACAGGCATGGAATCATTCTCCTCTCGATGAAACGACCAAAATTAACCGATCATTCCAGTTCCGACTCATAAAGCAAGCAAAACAGACCTGCCTAGAGTCAGGCCATGACAATCATAGGTATACGCATGCTTCATGTCAAGTCATTCAGCCAAGGAGTGCTAAGGTTTTGTTAGATCTGCACCAAAAAATAGTGGGCCAACTGCACATTTGAGTCTACGTCTGCTTCACCACGCGCACTTTGCGGACTCTACGACCGCTGGTGGATACAACCAGAAGCTCCAAGCCTTGCAAGCTAACCAAGTCGCCAGTGACCGGTATCTTGCCAAGCTGAGTTGAGAGGAGACCTCCCAAAGTATCGAACCCCTCGCCTTCTATGGAGGTTTGGAATAACTCATTTATTTCGTCCAAGGTCACGCGTCCATCAATTACCGCCTCATGTTCCCCGTAGCGAACTATCTCAGGCTCTTCCTGGGTAAACTCGTCTTCTATCTCACCAACTATCTCTTCAAGAAGGTCTTCCATGGTTATAAGGCCTTCAGTGCCGCCGTACTCATCGACTACTACGGCTACGGTAGCGCGCCTATCCTGCATTTCACGCAATAATCTATCCAGGGGCTTTGAGTCTGGTATAAAGAGCGCCGGACGTACAATGCCTTCAAGGTTGGGCACTTCCTCTCCGGCGCTGGTCTTTTGCAGGACGTCACGGGCGTGTACTATCCCAACAACGTCGTCGATGCTATCTCGGTAGACAAGTATGCGGCTATGGCCGACCTGAGCCATCAGAGCCGCAACGTCCTCCAGTGACGTGTTTACCTCGGCGGCGTCCACATCCACTCTTGGAACCATTACTTCCCTTGCAGCCATGTGCTCTAGGTGGAGGATAGCTTGAATCATGCGCCTTTCTTCAGGGTCTGCTTCGCGGACCTCTTCTTCCACCTGAGAGTGGTTTCCCATCGAGCCCTGGGTCAAGTCGTTACCGTTTGAGGATTCATCATTCCCAAGGAAGTCCTCAATACGTTTTCTGAACCAGGCCACTGGAGTGAATAGCCAGAGAAGCGTTGTCAAGGGAAGGGAGAATGCAGCAGCCACTTTGGCGGCGTATCTCCTCCCTACTCTGTAGCTAACTGCTTGGAGTGGATGAAGGAGGAGCAGCCCGGCAAGAACAAGGCCTAGGGCCTCAGGCCATGAACCGTCCAACGCATTGAAGGCCAAGGCAGCCAGCGAAACTCCAATCAAGGTTATGGCAACCAGCTTCACGGCGACGAGCATCTGCAAGGCGCCGGTGCAACGAGATGATATCCGCCCAGTAGATGAGGCGGCGACGTACGATTCGAAACGAGAGATATCACCGGGCTGGCACAGCTTACGGATTGCAGCTTCTGCAAGTGAAGCAGCAATAAATGAGAGGTTGGAAAGAATCAAGATGAGAATCGATAATGAACTGTCACTATCCAAGCGTCTATCACGTCCTTTAGTAGCCTGCCCTAGGCAGGCGGTTTTTTGAATTTTGATCTAGCTGCCGGCCTTATCCTAGCAGGAACACCTACCGCCAAGCTATCCGCGGGAACATCTCTGGTAACCACAGAACCCGCGGCAGTGGAGGCGCGGGTTCCCACTCTCAGGGGCGCCACCAACATGGTATCGCTGCCGATGAAAGCGCCGTCTTCAATGACTGTTCTATGTTTCTTCTCACCGTCGAAGTTGCAGGTAACAGCCCCCGCCCCTATGTTTACCTTACTACCGACATCCGCATCACCAACGTAGCTGAAGTGGCCCATAGCCGTATCCTGTCCGATGCGGCTGTTCTTTACCTCGGCGTAGTTGCCAATGTGAACGTTCCGCTCCAGGAACGTGGCCGGTCTAAGATGACTGAACGGCCCAACATGGACAGAGGAGTCAAGGTGAGCGCCCTCCAGTACGGAGGCTATCACCCTGCAATCGTCCCCTATAATCGAATCGAGCACGGTGGAGTTGGGACCCAACTCGCATCTCTTACCCACGCGGCTAGCACCCTTTATGGCGGTGTTGGGTTGTATAACGGTATCGCTTCCGATCTCCACAGAGGCGTCTACGTAAGCGGTTGGAGGATCCACTACGGTTACGCCCTCCAACATCCACTTATCTAGGATACGCCGACGCATGACCTGCTCGGCTTGGGCCAGGTCCAGGCGAGTGTTGACGCCCAATATCTCCGTCTCATCGTGAGAAGTGAGGCTATCCACCAACCGCCCGGATGAAGCAGCCATCTTCACCAAGCCGGTCAGATAGTACTCACCGGAGGCGGAAGGAGCCAGTTTTCGGAGCGCAGGCCAGAGCCAGTCGGAGGTAAACGCGTACACTCCCGCATTGATCTCGTGGACAGAGCTTTGGCTTTCGTCGGAATCGACATCTTCCACGAGGTCGACAACGATCCCGTCCCCATTCCGGATGATTCTCCCCAATCCCTGGGGGGAACCTAGAAAAGCAGTCAACAGCGTGATAGCGGCGTCCGATGATTCGTGCCTTCGCATTATTTGAGAGAGCGTAGCGGGGAGCAGAAGAGGAGCATCGCCGTAGGCAACCAGGATGTGGGTTGCCCTGCCACTCAGTAAGGGTTCGCTCTGCAAGAAGGCATGACCCGTACCATTTGCTCCATGCTGTTCCACACAAGCTATAGAGGCATCTATTTGGCCGCTTATGTCCTCAGAATTTGGGGGTACTACAACGGCCAGTTGGCCATGGATGGCCTGTGTGACGGCATGGATTACGTGGGAAAGCATGGGCTTGCCGCAGACAGGATGAAGCACTTTTGGCAACTGCGACTTCATCCTGGAACCCTTGCCAGCTGCAAGGATGACGGCCGCCCAGTTTTGGTTTTCTTCAGGCAAGATGCTCAAAGGAAAAGCCTACTCTCTCCCACGTGTTCGCGGGGACAGGTAGGCCGTTGTCTCCTAGCTAATCACAGTACATTTGGGATGCTCTTTTGCTCCCACGGGACATGCTAAGGCGCGGGAGCACGTGTGTCAAGTTTGGCAGCACATACGGGCAGACGGGCAGACGGGCACACTGGCATAGGGGCGATGCCGAGGACTCTGGAGGGTATTTGTTCCAAAACGTTATGTCTAGTACAGGCACGGGACAGTTGTGAATATGGGAAACAAATCCGAATTTCGTAGAGAGACAGTAGATTTCCGCAATGAGTTTAGAAGCACGATGGTGTGCTCCATGAGCCTGCCCTGGAGGGTTGTGGGTGCGGTTTTGCTTTGGTGCAGCCATGGGTAGATTTTAGGGGGGTGTTGGCGGGTGGTGGGAAGTGGGAGATGGCAGGCCTTGCAGCAATGACGAAATAGCCCATGTCCATGCTATAATTAGCCATGCCTGGAGAGGTGGCCGAGTGGTTGAAGGCGCCGTTCTCGAAAAGCGGTAACTCCTCTGGGGTTCGCGGGTTCGAATCCCGCCCTCTCCGCCAGGCAGGTCATGCATATCGTTGGAGAGGTGCTGGAGTGGCCGAACAGGCGCGCCTGGAGAGCGCGTGTCCCGAGTAATCGGGACCGTGGGTTCGAATCCCACCCTCTCCGCCATTGAACTGAGTACCAGACCGGCGAGGCCTCTTTCCGGCGCGGTAATTCTCCAAGCTGCTAGGTAGCAATGCATATAGACGAGCTCAAGTACTGGGTGGCATTCAAGCGCGTCCCGACCATAGGAAGGGCCAGGTTTCAGACGCTTCTATCTCGCTTCGGCTCCATGCGAGAGGCGTGGCACGCCTCCAGCGACGCGCTCAGCAAGGCGGGCCTAGAGTCCAAGTCTGTCAGAGCGATATCCGCCATGCGCTCAAGAGTCGACCCCGACGCCGAAATCGGGCGTCTGCAGGATTCAGGGATAGCTGCTTTTACCTGGGAAGATGAGGAATACCCTTCTTTGCTCAAGGAGATATACGACCTCCCTCCAGTTCTCTTTGTGAAAGGCAAGCTGCTGGCTGAGGACCAGCGAGGGGTGGCCGTGGTAGGTACAAGACGAGCCACCGCTTACGGCAGAGAAGCGGCTGGTAGGCTGACCAGCGACCTGGCAACCTCCGGCGTAACCGTAGTCAGTGGTCTGGCACGCGGCATCGACGCAATCGCTCACAAGACCGCGTTGGATGCGGGTGGTCGCACCATAGCCGTACTAGCTAATGGCCTAGATAGCATCTATCCGCCTGAACACAAGGCTCTAGCATCGCAGATTGTGGAGAACGGCGCTCTGGTGAGCGAGCATTCACTGGGGCGCGCCCGGAGTCCAGCCACTTCCCCAGGCGAAACAGGATAATGAGCGGGATGACGCTGGGCACCCTGGTTGTGGAGGCGCCCGCTTCCAGCGGCGCTATATGGACTGTAAGACACGCCTTAGAACAGAACCGGGAGGTGTTTTGCGTGCCGGGCAGCATCTTCTCGCCGGCCAGCCTTGGCACAAACCTCTTGATACAGGAGGGCGCCAAGCTGGTACTTGACTATAGAGATATCTTGGAAGAGTTGAACATTGCGGGAATCAATGAGCAGATTCCCATGCCGGCCCTGGTGGGTCCCGCGGATGAAACCGAGAAGACACTGCTCAAGCACATTACATATGACCCGGTACACATAGATGAGGTTGGCAGACAAACAGGGTTGCCTATAACTACGGTGAGCAGTACCCTAGCTATGATGGAGCTCAGGGGATTGGTGAAGCAACTGGGTGGAATGAACTACATTAGAACAAGGGAAGTGGCGGCGCCATACGGAGAGGCGCACAGATAGCATGGCAAAGAACCTGGTAATAGTTGAGTCGCCGGCCAAGGCAAGAACGGTTGGCCGGTTTCTGGGTCGTGACTACGAGGTCAAGGCTTCGCTGGGCCACGTGCGAGACCTTCCGAGCGGCGACCTAGGTGTGGCCGGGGACAACGGCTTCACGCCAAAGTATGTCGTCCCGAAAGGGAAGAACAAGATCATAGCAGACCTTAAGAAGTCGTCCAAGGATGCTGAAACGATATATCTGGCGACGGACCCGGACCGCGAGGGTGAGGCCATCTCCTGGCACTTAGTGAATGCCGCGGGATGGCAGAAGCGACCCGTTCAGAGAGTAGTGTTCCACCAGATTACCGAGGATGCCATAAACGAAGCATTCCGGGACACGCGTGAGATAGACATGCGCCTGGTAAACGCCCAGCAAGCCCGTCGTGTACTGGACAGATTGGTGGGGTATCAACTCAGTCCCCTCCTCTGGCGCAAGATACAGCGCGGCCTTTCCGCGGGACGCGTACAGTCGGTGGCCCTGAAGATTGTGGTAGACAGGGAGCGGGAGATAGAGGCCTTCGTGTCCAAAGAGTACTGGACCATAGAAGCAATTCTTAAAAGGCAAGACGGAGGCGATGCCGGCAAGACGCCCCGTTTCAACGCAAAGCTGCAAGGAGTGAAGGGCCGGCGGAAAGGAATCGAACTCGATTCCGAAGCAACGGCAAACATGGTCACCTCCGCCCTATCGGACGCTTCCTATTTGGTTGCGGACGTGCAGAAGAAAGAGGTGCGCAGCCGCCCTGCCCCACCCTTCATTACCAGCACGCTCCAGCAAGAGGCCTGGCGCAAGCTCAGATTCTCCGCCAAGAGGACCATGGCTTTAGCTCAGCAACTGTACGAGGGGCTTTCCATAGGTTCAGAAGGCTCGGTGGGGCTAATTACCTATATGCGTACGGACTCGGTGCACGTAGCTCCCAGCGCTCTGCGAGAAACCGTAGCGTATATCCGCGAGCACTACGGCAGCAAATATCTTCCCAGAGCTCCCAGAGTCTTCACCAAGAAGGCCAAGGGCGCCCAGGAGGCGCACGAGGCCATCAGGCCTACAGCCATAAGACGTTCGCCGGCAGCAGTGAAATCACACGTGTCTTCCGACCAGTTCAAGCTGTACGAGCTAATCTGGAAGAGGATGCTGGCCAGCCAGATGGCCGACGCCGTTTCTGATTCGACCCGAATCGACATTGACGCCCGCGGGCCAAGCACGGAGGGGCAGACCTACGTATTCCGCGCCACCGGTTCTGTGATGAAGTTCCCCGGCTATCGATCGCTGTACCTGGAAGATCGAGATGACCCCGCGGAAGACGACGACAACCAAAGGTCGCTCCCCGAGCTGCGGATTGGGGAGGGCTTAGATTGCCTTGGACCTGTTATCAGAGCAACACTTCACTCAGCCGCCGCCACGGTATAACGAAGCTTCCCTTGGTCCGCAAACTGGAGGAGGAAGGAATAGGCCGTCCCAGCACCTACGCTCCTACTCTCTCCATCATCCATGGAGCGCAACTACGCTACCAAGGAACAGGGTCGTTTCAAGCCCACGGAGCTTGGCAAAGTGGTCAGCGATCAGCTTGCGAACCATTTTCCCACCATCATGGACGTGGGCTTCACCGCGGGCATGGAGCAGAACCTGGACGATATAGCAAGGGGAGAAAAGGAGTGGGTGCCCGTGTTGCGGGATTTCTACAGTCCATTCCAAGAAGCTTTGACTTCAGCGGCGGAAGAGATGCCAAGAGTGCGAGTGGCAGAGCCTTCTGACGAGACCTGCGACCTCTGCGGGCAGCCCATGGTGATCAAGACCAGCAGATTCGGAAGGTTTTTGGCCTGCACCCTGGCTTCCCCGAATGTACAGGCAAGAAGCCTCTGCGTAAAAAAGTGGGTGTACAGTGCTCCAACTGCAACACGGGGAGAGCTGGTTGAACGGAGAGGCAAAGGGCGTACATTCTACGGATGCACTAACTATCCGGAGTGCACTTTCACGGTAAGCCAGCGCCCTCTTCCGGAAAGCTGCCCTGAATGCCGAGGCATCCTTGTAGCAAGCGGACGCAATAGAGCGCGCTGCTCTTCTTGCAGCTACCGCGGCCCGATACCGGAGCCGAGAACTGGCGGAGGCTGGCGTACAGCAGTGAACCAGGTCTTGGAAGAGTACAGAGCCCATTTGCAGGGGGAGCGGAACCTTTCTCCGGCCACGGTACGCAACTACATAGACGACCTGGGGCCGTTCTTCGAGTTCCTCAAGAGCGAAGGCATGGGACTGGAAGACCCGCTGCAAGCCTGCATGGGTTCCTGTTGCGCAAAGGCGAAGAGGCGGTCAATCTGGAATACCGGCGTTTCTTGCTCAGTTACGTAGCATGGCTGATGAACACCCGTCACACGAATTTGGGCAAGGCCAACCAGATACAAGGCCATGCCAGAATGAGCACAGTCAGAAATCTGGCAAGCATCCGTTCCTTCTTCCGATTCCTGATTTCACAGGGGCGTATGCCTTCAGCGCGATATGGAACAAAGGCTCATCGGGTATGCGGGGGCTGATTCCCAAGACGCCCAAACGCCTGCCCCAAGTCCTCTACCGGCAAGAGGCGGACTCCCTGGTCCAACAGCCCAAGGCCTCCTCCAATGAGGAGCGCGCCAAACCTCTTTTACTCAGAGACACCGCTCTCCTGGAACTGTTGTATGGCTCCGGTCTGCGTCTTTCAGAAGTCGCCGGACTCAACCTGGTGGACATAGACGTGAGGAACCGCACTGTACGCGTGGTTGGCAAAGGCAACAAGGAACGCATGGTACCTCTTAGCCGTCCTTCCATTGAAGCCTTGAATAACTATGCAGAGCAGGCCGACCCAACCTAATAGCCGACAGAAGAAGCCAAGCACTGTTTCTGAACCGTTACGGCGGCAGATTGTCGCAGCGGAGCGTGCAGATGCTGGTGCAGCGATACGCCTTGAGAGCCGGGCTAAGCCGCGATATTCATACCCACACATTGCGTCACTCATTTGCTACCCATTTGCTGGATGGGGGTGCAGACCTGCGGGTGGTGCAGGAGCTACTGGGGCACGCCTCACCCGCCACGACTCAAGTGTACACACACGTCAGCCCGGCCCAGGCACGGAAGGCTTACCTTGCGGCCCATCCCAGAGCGGGCGTCCCGGAGAGCTAGAGTGACCTACCTGATCATCAACGGGCCCAACTTGAACAACCTGGGCAGACGTGATACGTCTATCTACGGTTCCATGACGCTCAGGCAGATAGAGGAAGAGATAAAGGAACGAGCCGCAGAGCTAGGCCAGGAAGTCCTTTTCTTCCAGTCCAACCATGAAGGAGCTCTGATAGACTACTTGCAGGAGCACGGGCCTTCATCAGATGGTATTGTCATCAATCCCGGAGCACTCACACACTACAGCTACGCTCTGAGAGATGCCTTAGAAGACTTGGGCGTGCCAGTGGTCGAAGTACACATATCAGACATACATTCACGCGAACCGTTCAGAAGACACTCCGTAATCAAGGACATTGCAAGAAAACAGATATCCGGCAATGGATGGAAAGGTTACCTGGAGGCGTTGGAGCTTCTTGTAGAAGAAGGTGATATTAAAACGGAGAGAATGGGATGACGGAGGAACAGGAACAGCAACAGCCAAGAGCTGAGGACGCCGGCAAAGGAGAGGATGTGGAAGGCCAAGCGGAGCGCTCAGCCAAGGAGCCTGGTGCAGCAGTGACAGCAAATGAAGCGCTGACTAAAGAAGACCGAAACATGGCCATGCTTTGCCATCTGGCCGCGTTTGCCACGGTTGTAGGGATCCCGCTGGGAAATATCGTCGGGCCTCTGATTGTATGGCTGATAAAAAGAGAGCAGTCGTCTTTCGTAGACTGGAATGGCAAAGAATCGATAAACTTCCAGATCAGCGTTACCATATACGGGATAGTCGGTGGAATCCTGATCGTATTGGGGATAATCGGTGGAATCCTGGCCCCAGCTCTCATTGGCTTGGTGCTGCTACCCCTGACCCTTCTGTTCGCCTTGGTCATGGTGATCGTGGCTACGATGCGGGCGAACGACGGCTTACGACACCAGTATCCATTGACCATGCGGTTCATAAAGTAGACCTGGAGAAGAGTCATGTCTCAACGTCTGAGCAATGTTCGGGATGCCATGAAGGAAAGAAGGCTGGACGGCCTTCTGATCTCGTCTCCGGAGAACCGGCGATACCTCTCCGGTTTCGTAGGGACGGCAGGCTATCTGATAATTACGCAGAACGATGCTGTGCTGGCCACCGACTTTCGCTACATTGAACAGGCAGGGCGTCAAGCGCCTGATTTCCGAATAGTGAGGGTGTCCGGCCCCAACCTGGACTGGTTCGGCCAAACCCTGGCGGAGACTGGCATCTCCAGGCTGGGTTTTGAAAGCGATCATCTAACGGTTGCTATACATCGCAGGCTCAGCAGGAAGCTCAGGGAGCATAACTCCCAAGCTGCTGCCAGGGCAAACCTGGTGGCTACCGCCGGCATCACAGAGGAGATACGGGCGACGAAAGAGTCGGAGGAGATAGCGTCATTGCAGAGGGCTATCGACATATCGGACGGTGCGATGGATGCCGTTACGCCTAAGATCCAGCCAGGACAGACTGAGCAGCATGTGGCCTGGCGTTTGGAAGTGGCCATGCGTGAGTTGGGAGCGGAAAACCTGGCCTTCGACATCATTGTAGCTTCCGGACCAAACGCCGCATTGCCTCACCACCGCGCCGGGGAGCGGGTCCTGGAGGAAGGTGAACCTATAGTCATCGACATGGGGGCGAAGTACAACGGCTACTGCAGCGACCTGACTCGTACCATCATTCTGGGGGAACCGGATGAGAAGTTCATAACCGTGTACGACACGGTTCTCGCGGCACAGCAGACGGCGATGGTTACAGTCCAACCGGGCATGACCGGCGGTGAGGCCGACAATCTGGCTCGGAAGGTCATAGAAGACGCCGGCTACGGGGAGCAGTTCGGGCATAGCTTGGGCCACGGTGTGGGACTGGCCGTCCACGAACAGCCGGTGGCCGGGCCCAGCGTTCAAGGAAAGCTGGAAGAAGGGATGGCTTTTACAATAGAGCCCGGCATCTACATATCCGGCTGGGGAGGCGTACGAATCGAGGACATTGTGCTCATGGAGAAAGATGGAGCCAAACGGCTGAGCAAGGCTAAGAAACTACGTGCGGGTTAGGAGCTAATCGATGAGCTATTTGAATCAGCGGTTGCAGGTGTTGCGCGACTTGCTGAAAGAACACAAGCTAGACGGCCTGCTGATATCCACTTCTGAGAACCGGCGTTACCTCTCTGGATTCGCTGATTTGGAAGGGGCGGGTTATCTCCTGGTCACCGCAAACGAGGCGTTCCTGGCTACCGAATTCCACGCCACGGAGGCTAGCCGCGCTACTTCTGGATTTCGCGTGGTTAGAATACAGCGAAACCTGAACTGGGTACCCGCGTTGATATCTCAAAGCGGCGGCGAACCGTCTGGGCATAGAGGCGGATCACCTAACGGTCTCTTCCAGAGACCAGTTGGTGCAGGCGTTGAAGGAAGATCCCCATCTGAACGGCAGGAAGGTTGAGGTAGTCTCCAGCAGCGGTTTGATAGAAGGTCTGCGGGTGTTCAAGGACCCCGAAGAGTTGAGCACCATGCAAAAGGCCATAGACATCACGGACGGCGCGTTCGAGGAGGTATCACCCCAGATAGAGCCGGGGTGGACGGAAAGGGAACTGGCATGGCGGCTAGAGGCGGCCATGCGCGACCGCGGGGGCGACGGCCTGGCATTCCCTACCCTGATAGGCTCCGGGCCAAACGGCGGCTTTGCAGGGAACATACCGACGGAACGAGTCATCCAAGACGGCGATCCTATAATCATAGACATGGGCGCAACTTACCAAGGGTATTGCAGCGACTTGACTCGCACCGTAGCGGTCGGCGAGCCGGATGAAAGGTTCAAGAGGCTGTACAACGCGGTGTACGACTCCCAGAAGAACGCCATAGAAAAGGTGAGGCATGGGATCAAGGGCGGTGAAATATATGCCATGCTCACCAAAGTGCTCAGCGAAGCCGGGTTCGGTGAGCATGCCGGGCCGGCGTTTGGACACAGCATCGGCCTGGAAGTGCATGAAGGGCCGCGCATCCGCTACCAGCACCCCAGTGTATTTGAAAAGGGCATGGCATTTACCATAGAGCCCGGTGTTTACATACCGGACTTTGCAGGGGCTCGCCTGGAGGACGTAGTCTATCTGGAGGACGCGGGGGCAAAGGTAATGAGCAAAGCCAAGAAACTCAGCAAATTCGGAGTCTAGGATGGTCATTGGAGTAGGAGAGTTACGCAGAGGTCTCACCATTGAGTTGGACGGGGAACCGTATCAAGTTATCGAGCATAGTACGCACAAGATGCAGCAGCGCGCTCCCGTGGTAAAGCTGAAGCTCAGGGAACTACGCAGCGGAAGGTCTATTGAAAGGACGTACAACGGCTACGCCGTCAAGCTGACCAGGGCTGCGGTGGAGCAAAGGCCATCTCAGTACATCTATCAAGACGGAGATCTGCACTACTTCATGGATACGGAGAGTTTCGAGCAGTTCCCCTTGAGCAGAGAGCAGCTGGGCGACGGAATCAACTACCTGGTGGATCAGATGGAGCTGGGAGTGCTTTTCTTCAAAGAGCAGCCAATAGCGGTAGAGATGCCCACGTTCGTCGAGCTCAAAGTGACGGATACCCCTCCCGGGGTAAAAGGTGACACCGCTTCCGGCTCCACCAAACCGGCCACGTTGGAAACCGGCCTCACGGTTAACGTGCCCTTCTTCATAAACAACGGAGATAAGGTGCGCGTGGACACTCGCAGCGGCCAGTATTTAGAACGCGCGGGTTGATGGCTGTTTACACCGTTAGCCAGGTCGCGGAATACCTCAGAGATTCGCTGGAAAGCGATCGCTTACTTGCAAACCTCTGGGTAAGCGGCGAACTCTCCAACCTTTCCCGCTCAGCGGCCGGACATTTGTACTTCACCATCAAAGACTCTGAGAGCCAGCTGCGTTGCGTGATGTTTCGTCCAACCATGGAAGCCGGCCGGCTCAGGGATGGCACGTCGGTTATGGTGCACGGACGCATTTCGATATACCCGGTGCGAGGCGAGCTGCAGATGTACGTAGACCTGGTCCAGCCGGCGGGCACCGGGGAGTTGCACCTGAGACTGGAGAGCCTCAAAGCACGCCTGGAAGAAGAGGGGCTCTTTGAGCCCACCAGAAAGCGGAATCTGCCCCCTTTCCCAAACAAGATAGGCGTGGTGACATCTCCCAGCGGCGCCGTATTGCATGATATAGCTACTGTAGTCCAACGGCGGTATCCGCTGGTGGAGCTTGTTGTTTCGCCAACGTCCGTCCAGGGTGAACAGGCCGCCCTGGATATTGCGGATGCCCTGAACGAACTGAACCGGTTGCAAGGGATAGACGTAATCATAGTGGCCAGAGGGGGAGGTTCCCTGGAGGAGCTGTGGGCGTTCAATGAGGAAACGGTGGCGCGGGCCATCTACGCCAGCCACGCACCTGTAGTTAGCGCCGTTGGCCATGAGACCGACGTCACTATTGCGGACCTTGTGGCGGATATCAGAGCACCTACACCATCGGCTGCCGCAGAGATGGCGGTGCCGGACATGTCGAGTCTTCTTGGCCAGGTCAATGAGTGGCAGCGCAATATACTTGCAATGGCTAGACGGCTATCTTTCGAAAAGCAACGAGACGTAGATTCACTGGTGCAACGTCTCACCGGCCGCAGGCCACAGGTGGAAGCCAAACAGCAACGCCTGGACGAGCTAACTCAAAGCTTGTCCAAGAGTCTGTGGGTGACGCTCAAGATATCACGGGAACGATTCCAAGGCCTGGAGCAACAACTGCACGTGCTCGACCCCAACTCCGTGCTGGAACGAGGATACGCGATAGTGCAGCGGTCAGACCAAAGCGCTTTGGTCAAGAGCGTGGGGCAGGTTGAAAAGGATGACGAATTGAAAGTGCGGGTAAGCGATGGTTCATTCAACGCCCGGGTTAGCTAGCTCCCTGGCTTGGGAGCTTTGTCAAGGAACGTTAACGCTGTAAAATGGCAAGTGCCCGATATCAACAGCCATGGAAAATCAACCCTCCAACATAGAACAGCTCTCCTTTGAAGAGGCTTTCGTCAAGTTGGATGAAACCGTGCGTTCCCTGGAAGCGGGAGGCGCCACGCTGGAGGAAGCAACAAGGCTCTTTGAAGAAGGTATGCGGCTTGCCAGGATATGTCATCAACATCTCAGCGCCACTGAACTGAAGATAACCCATTTGCAACGCTCGTTTGGGGAGCAGATGACACTCCTGAACAAGACGGAACCGGAAGCGGATGCTTAAGGCCGACCTTCACGTTCACACGGAGTTTTCATTCGATTGCGCAACCACCTTGGAGAAACTGATACAAAGGTGCCTGAAGCAGAACATAGGGTGCCTAGCTGTTACGGACCACAACACAATTCAGGGAGCCGTCAAAGTTAAAGAACTGGCCCCATTCAAGGTCATAGTTGGGGAAGAGATCAAGACCAGGGAGGGAGACCTGGTAGGCCTGTTTCTCCAAGAGGAGATCCCTCCCGGCCTTTCCGCCGCGGAAACGGCGAAGCTGGTCAAAGACCAGGGAGGCCTGGTGTCGCTACCCCACCCTTTCGACAGCTTCCGAGGCTCGGCTATGAGTGAGAATGGGATAGCCGAAGTCCTGCCCATGACCGATGTGATAGAGGCGTTCAATGCACGCAACACCCTGCCGGGCGCCGACCGCAGGGCCGGAGAGCTCGCGAGCACACACCGTATTGCGCTTTGCGCCGTCAGCGATGCGCACTCACTGGGAGAAATAGGGAAGGCGTACACCCTTGTTCCGGATTTCAGCTACGTTCCCCAGGATTTCCTGGAAGCGCTGCGTCAAGGCAACTTGATAAAGAGACGCAGCAGCCCTTTGGTACACCTGATTTCCACTTATGTGAAACACAAGAAACGGATGCTGAGGAGATAATCTTGCTCAAACTGGGTTGGTTTTCCACAGGACGCGGAGAGGGGTCGCGCAATCTCTTTAGTACAGCATTGGAACACACGCAAAGCGGCTATATCAATGCAGATATCCAGTATGTATTCAGCAACCGGGAGCCCGGAGAGTTCAAGGGTAGCGATCGGTTTCATGCGCTGGTAAAGGCAAGCAACATACCGCTGATTACGCTATCTTCAAGAAGATTCACAAAGGAACGGGGAGCATCCGGCTTCAACGAGGTGCGTGAAGCCTATGACTCCGAGTCGATCAAGCTCCTTGATCTCTTCCAGATAGATTTGGCAGTCCTGGCTGGATACATGCTGTTCACCTCGGAGTTGATGTGCCAAAAGCTGAGCATGATCAACCTGCATCCCGCTCCTCCCAACGGCCCGGTAGGCTCCTGGCGGGAAGTCATCTGGGAGCTGATCGAGCAGAAGGCTCCCCAGGGAGGCGTGCAGATCCAGTTGGCCAACATGGAGTGGGATCGCGGGCCGGTAATCACGTATTGCACCTTCCCGCTGAGAGGGCCTCTATACGATGAGGCGTGGGAGCTGGCAGGCAGCCAATCCGTTGACAAACTGAGGTCATGCCATGGAGAGGAGTTTCAGCTATTCCAGCAGATAAGGGATGAAAGCACAAAGCGAGAGATACCCCTACTCATAGAAACCCTCAAAGCCTTAGGTGACGGAGAACTGAAGGTGGCGGATGGAAGGGTAGTGGACAAGGAGCACCGCCCGGTTACGGGCCTGTGCTTGAACAGTCAGATCGAGAAAAATGGCTGGGCTAGGCCGATTTCTCCCGTTGCTCAGACAAAACGTACGGTGCGGTAAGGAGCCAGGGCTTCCCCTTGGAACGAATGGTATCGGCGTCTATTACGCATTTGGTCACGTTGGATAGAGACGGCAACTCATACATTATGTCCAGCAGAGATTCTTCCATGATGGTGCGCAGGGCACGCGCCCCTGTTTTCCACTTCAGAGCATCCTCCGCAACAGCATCCAGCGCCTCGGTGGTGAATTCCAGTTCAACGTTGTCCAAGCTGAACAGGTAGGTATACTGGTTGAGCAGGGAGTTCTTGGGAGCGGTGAGAACCTGTATGAGCGCGTCTTTGTCCAACCCTTCCAGGCTCACCATCACCGGCAGTCTTCCCACAAGCTCAGGGATGAAGCCGTACTCCAACAGGTCGTCCGTATTGATGTGCTTGAGTATGTCGCCTCTCTGCGCATCGCTCAAACGAGTCTTATCTGAGTTGAACCCTATGGAGCGCTTTCCCCAGGAAACGCGCTTCTCTATAACGTCCTCCATGCCTTCAAAAGAGCCCCCACAGATGAACAGGATGCCTTCTGTGTTTATCTGTATGAACTCCTGATGGGGATGCTTCCTACCACCCTGTGGAGGGACATTGGCTATGGTGCCCTCTATTATCTTGAGGAGCGCTTGCTGTACTCCTTCCCCGGAAACGTCCCGAGTGATGGATGGGTTGGGGTTCTTGCGCGCAATCTTATCTATCTCATCTATGTAGATAATGCCTTTCTCCGCTTTGGCCATGTCGTAGTCGGCGGCATGAATCAGGCGAAGCAATATGTTCTCTACGTCCTCACCCACGTAGCCCGCCTCTGTCAAGGGGGTTGCGTCCGCCATGCAGAAGGGAACGTCAAGAATTCTGGCCAGCGTCTGGGCCAGGAGGGTCTTGCCTGAGCCCGTTGGGCCCACCATCAGGACGTTGCTTTTCTCTACCTCTACGGCCTGACCTACGGGAGACTTGCTGGCCAGCCGTTTGTAGTGATTGTAAACCGCAACGCTGAGTATCTTCTTGGCTCTATCCTGGCCTATAACATACTCATTCAGCCGGCTGTGCACGTCCTTGGGCAATAATGGCTGCGCCTCGCCTTGGGGGGAGGTGGATTTTGGCTCAGTTTGTTCGTTGATAATCTGGTCGCATAACGTAATGCACTGATCGCAAATGAATGCCTTCTTCTGCCCTGCAATGAGTCTTTCTACTTCCGCTTGCCTCTTGTCGCAAAACGAGCATCTGTATTCATTGCCTGGAGGGTCACCATCAGAAATAGCCAATTTGTGCTCCCCTACCCTATTTTGCGGCTGCTACTTCTCTACCAGCCAGGACTTCATCAACCAGACCGTATTCCTTGGCGAGATCGGCATCCAGGTAGTAATCACGGTCCGTATCCTGGGCAATCTTCTCGTAAGTTTGGCCGGTGTTGCTAGCCAAAATGCTGCGGATCTTATCCTGCATGCGCAGAATCTCGCGGGCCGCTATCTCAATGTCGGATGCCTGGCCCTGGGCGCCGCCCATGGGCTGGTGCATGTGCACCGTAGCGTTGGGAAGGGTATACCTCTTCCCTTTCTCCCCGGCGCTAAGCAGCACCGTGGCCATGCTTGCCGCCATTCCCACGCATATTGTGGACACCTCTGCACGAACCATCTGTATGGTATCGTAGATAGCAAGCCCCGCGCTGATTACGCCGCCGGGGCTATTGATGTACAGGTTGATGTCCTTATCTGGGTCCTCTCTATCCAGATAAAGAAGCTGGGCAACAACCAGATTGGCGACAGAGTCGTTTATTGTCGTGCCCAGGAAAACTATCCTCTCCCTGAGCAACAGGGAATAAATGTCGAAAGCCCTCTCTCCCCTGGAAGAGCTCTCCACAACCATGGGGATTATGTTTTCAAAATCACCCGGACGATACAGCATTGGTCTCACCTCCTGAATCTCAGCTTTCTATACGTTGGATACATTGTTCGCTACATCTCCAGATACTCCCCCCTGGAGACTTCAACCAATCTCTGCAGAGCCTTGCGTCTGATCAATACTTGTTCCAAGGATTCTCTGCCGTCATGACTCTCAAGGTTGTGCCGTAAGCTTTCGGGTTGATCAGGACCAGCGGCATCGAGCAGGCGTTTGACCTCCTCATCGATTTCCTCCGACGAGACCTTTATACCCTCCAATTCCGCGACTTTGCCTATGGCGTAAGTGCGCTTTAGCCTAGCTTCGGCAACCTGTTCCAACTCACCGCGATGCTCTTCAGGACTCTTGCCCACGGTCTGAAGATAATCCTCCACACTGACCTGTTGTCGGCGCAGAGCCTGCTCCTCATTTTGAAGCATGTGGTCAACTTCATGCTCAACCATTAGTGGCGATAGGTCTATGTCAGCCTTCTCCAGAAGCTTCTCAAACACCTGGTTCTCGTACTTATCCTGAGCCTCCAACTCTCTTTGAGCAAGGAAGTCTTCTCTGAGTTTCTTTGTTAGATCCTCCAGACTATCGTATCCCTCACCCACGCCTTTGGCGAACTCGCCGTCGAGGTCAGGTAGGTTTTTGGCTTTTACTTCATGGATGGTGACGCTAAATTGCACGTCCTTTCCGGCCAGGTATCTATCCGGATGGTCCCCAGGCAAGGACATGGTGAACTCCTTGGTTTCCTGGCTCCGGATACCCACCAACCGCTGAGGGAAACCGGCAACGGGGCTGACGTTGCCATCCAAAACCATGTATACAATGTCATCTTGACTGGTGATTTCCTTGCCATCCAGGCTAGCTTTGATATCCAAAGTAACCTGGTCGTCCATGGCAACGGGACGGTCGACCGGCTCCCATGGGGCTGTCTCTTGCCGTAGGAGATCCAGGAGAGCATTGATTTGATCTTCGGCAACTACTACCGGCTCAACCGGAACGCGGATTTCGCGATATGCATCCAGCACCACTTCCGGGGCAACGGGAACAGCCGCTTTGATCACAATTGGCTCTCGCTGAACCAACTCAACTTGAGGGATGCTAGCCTGCTCCACACCTTGTTCCTCTACGGCTCTCTGTACAATTTCAGGGAGCATTAGATCTAGGGCGTCGTCTTCCAGGGAATGGCGCCCCACGAATCGTTCGAGCACGGATCTAGGGGCTTTGCCTTTGCGGAACCCGGGAATGTTGACCCTCTGCACCACGCGCTGATAGGCACGCTGCAGATACGGCTCAATGTCTTCTTCTTCAACTTCAATGTTTAGCGAAACCTCGCTGTGTTCTAAGTCTTCTCTGGTAACCTTCAAGAAAGGTCCTCCCAAGCGAGTGCTGACATGACGTGTGCCGCTCTCTTGATGAGCGGCACACGTCACAACCTAATAAAACGTACAATTCGATTATAGCACGGCCTCAACTATGGGGAAGCCGGCCTTGGCCTATCCGCTATTCTAAGGTGGAGCTCTTCAAGTTGCTGTGAGTTGACCGGAGCCGGCGTGTTGAACAGAGGATCCACACCGCTCTGCGTCTTGGGAAATGCTATGACGTCACGTATAGATTCAGCGTGGTCTGAGAGCAAGGTGACCAGCCGGTCTATCCCTGGAGCTATGCCGCCGTGAGGTGGTGCGCCGAACTCCAAGGCATCCAAGAGCTGGCCAAAGCGCTCCTCCAGCTGTTCATCCGTGTACCCCAGGAATCGCATGATTCGCTCCTGCTTTTCCCTGTTGTGAATGCGGATGCTTCCGCTAGCCAGCTCCGAGCCGTTGCATACCAGGTCGTAGTGCCTAGCTCTCATACTTCCTGGGTCTTTGTCAAGCAAGTCCCAATGCTCCTGCCAGGGAGATGTGAACAGATGATGGGCCGGCGCCCAGCCTTCGGTTTCGTCGTCCCATTCAAAGAGGGGGAAGTCCGTTATGAAAGCAAAGGCAAGGACGGTTGGGTCCACCAAGCCCAAACGACGCCCCATCTCTTCTCGCAACTGAGACAAAGCTGTATTGGTGGTCCTGATCGGCCCCGCCACCATGAGAATGAGGTCTCCCGGATTGGCTCCGGTGCGCCCGGCCATCTCTCTTACCTGCTCTATAGTGAGGAACCTGGCCAAAGGGGAGCGAACGTGATCAATTGTCATGTCGTCCAAGCTGGCGGCTTCTTCAGACAGTGCTATGGTGAGCAGCCCTTTTGCCCCTCTTGTTTGGACAAAAGCGATCAAATCGTCTATCTCACGGCGCGAATAAGAGGCACAACCCGGCGCGGCAAACGCCTTGGCTATTCCACCGGACTGAACAGCGTCTCTGAGCAACTGCGACTCTGACTGGCCAGCTACGTCGGTTAAATCCGCCAGTTCCATCTTAAACCTGATGTCCGGCTTGTCAGTGCCGTACTTCTCCATAACGTCGTCGTAGCTGAGGCGTGGGAAAGGCCCCATGGTGCGTCGGTTATGGGCCACTTTGTGGACTATGTCCGTGTAAAGCTCTTCAATGAGGGTAGTAACGTCGTTCTCGTCCACAAAGCTCATCTCCAAATCCAGCTGAGTATGCTCGTATTGGCGATCGCCTCTAAGGTCTTCGTCTCTGAAGCAACGAGCTATCTGGAAATAGCGCTCGAAGCCAGAAACCATGAGGAGCTGCTTCAGCTGCTGGGGGGACTGCGGCAAGGCGTAGAAACTGCCTGGATTCAGACGGCTGGGGACAAGGAAATCACGGGCTCCTTCCGGAGTGCTTTTGATTAGAATTGGCGTCTCTATCTCAACGAACTCTCGAGCGTCCAGGAAGTCCCGGATGTACTGCACCACGCGGTGTCTTAGAACTATGTTGTCATGCATGCTAGCCGTGCGCAGATCAAGGTAACGGTACTGCATCCTCAACAGCTCATCCACCTGCCTGTCCTCCGCGATCTCAAACGGCGGCGTCTTAGACTGATTCAGCACCTCCGCCTTTGTGGCGTGCACCTCTATTTCACCCGTGGGTATGTTGGGATTCTCAGAGCTTGCCGGGCGCTGCGTAACTTCACCCTCCACCAGCACTACCCATTCACTGCGAAGGGATCCGGCGGTCCTATGGGCTTCGGGAACAGTCTCAGGATTGAACACCACCTGAACTATACCCTTGCTGTCTCGCAGGTCTATGAAGATAAGGCCACCGTGATCACGGCGGCGGTGTACCCATCCCGCCAGCGTTACTTTCAAGCCGACGTGGCTTTTTCTCAAATCACCGCAGGAAATACTCTTCAGCAATTTCTTCACCTCCAGCATTGCCGCCTGATTATAAGAAGGTCTCACCTGTGATTCAATGGACAAGTTCCCTTTATAAGCACTACGATAAAGCCAGCCACCAACAAGAGAGGGGTAAATATGGCAACAAGAGCCGGGTTTGACATCAAACACAAGAGCAAGGAGATAACGGAGGGTCCGGAACGCGCGCCAGCTCGTGCGTACTTCAGGGCCATGGGGCTTGGGGACGATGAGATCAAAGCTCCCTTCATTGGCGTGGCAGACCTGGTCAGTGACGTGACGCCGTGCAATTTCCACCTGGCTAGACTGACAAAGCACGTGAAACAAGGTATCCGCGACGCCAGGGGCACACCGTTTGAGTTCGGCACCATTACGGTCAGCGATGGCATATCCATGGGTACGGAAGGCATGAAAGCGTCGCTTGTCAGCCGTGAAGTTATTGCCGACTCCATTGAGCTCGTATCCAGAGCGGAATGGTTCGACGGCCTGGTCACCGTTGCCGGCTGCGACAAGAACTTGCCCGGTTGTCTCATGGCCATAGCCAGACTGAACATACCCTCGGTGTTCGTCTATGGCGGCACCATATTGCCCGGTCGCTTCCGCGACCGCGACGTGAATATCCAAGACGTGTTCGAGGCTGTAGGAGCACATTCTCGAGGGGCAATGAGCGACGAAGACCTGCTGGAGCTGGAACGCAGCGCCTGTCCCGGTGAGGGGTCTTGCGCCGGTCTCTTTACAGCCAACACCATGTCTACGGCTATAGAAGCGCTGGGCATGTCCCTGCCAAACGACGCCTCTATTCCGGCCGTGGATCCGGACAAGGAGGAGGAATGCCTGCGTTCCGGGGAGGCTGTATTGAATCTGCTAAAGGAGGGGATCAGGCCGCGCGATATCATGACCAGGAAGGCGTTTGAAAACAGTATAGCGGTGACTCTGTCCATGGGCGGCTCCACCAATCTGGTGCTGCATTTGCTGGCCATAGCCCATGAAGCAGGCATTGACATTACGCTGGATGACTTCAATAAGATCAGCGATAGGACGCCCTACATTGCCGATATGAAGCCCGGCGGCAAGTACGTAATGGCCGACTTGCACAGAATAGGCGGCGTATCGCAGGTGATGAGAAGGCTTCTGGACGCGGGACTGCTTCATGGAGACGTTCTCACCGTTACCGGTAAGACAGTGGCAGAGAACTTGAGCAACGTAGACCTGGTATCCAACCAAGACATCATCTATCCCGTGGAATCACCGCGGGGTACCAGCGGCGGCCTCATCATCGTCAAGGGGAATCTGGCGCCGGAAGGGGGGGTGGTCAAGGTCGCGGGCAAGCAGCACTTGCAGCAACGTGGCCCTGCCCGTGTATTCGACCGCGAACAAGATGCCTTTGCTGCCATCCAGCGCCGGGAGATCAAGGCAGGAGACGTGGTGGTTATCCGGTTTGAAGGACCGAAAGGGGGCCCGGGCATGCGAGAGATGCTGGCAGTGACCGCCGCCATTGTGGGCCAGGGATTGGGCGAAGACGTAGCGCTCCTCACCGACGGCAGGTTCTCCGGAGCCACCCACGGCCTCATGGTGGGTCACGTGGCGCCTGAAGCCGCAGTGGGTGGTCCAATTGCTCTGGTGAAGGACGGCGACATTGTCAACGTAGATGCCGTAAACCGCAAGCTGGAACTGGAGCTGGATGAAGAGGAGCTTGCCGCACGACGCGGTAAGTGGCAACCTATAGCTCCGAACTATACAACTGGGGCCCTGGCAAAATACGCGAAGCTGGTCGGCTCCGCGTCTCAGGGCGCAGTCACGGGGTAGTGTTGCTCAATCGGCTGGACCGCATACGCCCTGAATTGGCAACGGGCGGCTGCCATCCCTATCGGCAAACGAGTCTGCTTGGTAGACTGTCACAATTGCGTGCTCGGTTTCGGTAGCTAATGGATATCATCTTTATCTGGCTCCAATTCGCTGTTGCTACAGCCTTGATCTTCGGCACGTCAAAGTTCCTTGCCAGGTCGGTAGACGTCATCGCCTTCAAGACGGGACTGGGGAGGGCCTTCGTGGGAGTCGTGCTCCTTGCATCCGCCACGTCACTCCCTGAGCTTGCCACCGGGATCAGTTCAATTGCCATAGTGGGGTCTCCGGACTTAGCCGCCGGCGATGCTTTCGGAAGCAACCTGGTGAACCTCTTGATCATTGGTCTCATAGATCTGTGGTGGAGAAACGGGCCAATTCTAAACGCGTTTGGAACCACAACGGTGCTGGTAGCAACCCTAGGGATAGTAGTGATAAGCGCAGCCACCATTGCTTTAACGTTCCACAACTCCAGCGACCTTTTTGCTACCTGGTTTTTAAGCCCGTTTTCCGTATTGATGATGGTGACTTTCCTCATGGGCCTGTATCTGATCTATAGCTTCGAAAAAACTGAACGCACCGCACGAAAAGCAGAAGACACGGATTACTCCAATGCCAAACTGCCATTAGAAATCGGCGTTTATCTTTTGTCCGCCACTGTAATTATAGCTTCGGCGGTGTGGCTTGCTTTTACTGGCGAGAGTATCGCTGAAGAGATGGGCTGGGGAACCAGCTTTGTAGGCACACAGTTCCTTGCACTGAGCACGTCTCTTCCCGAGATGGGAGCGTCTTTCGCCGCACTGCGAATTCGCGCGCCGGAGCTGGCGGTATCCAACGTTCTGGGCAGCAACTTGTTCAACATGGGATTCGTCCTCTGGGCGGACGACCTGGCGTATTCAGGCGGTACGTTCTGGACGGCCATTTCAGAGATCCACAGCATGACTGCCGTTCTTGCAATAGTCATGACCGCCGTGGTCATTATAGCGCTGGTGAGGAGGAACAGACGCAGACCCACACGGTTCTGGACTTACGAAGCGGTTACGCTCATTGCTCTCTACGCACTTGCCAGTGTGCTGATTTTCTACCTGAGTTGACCCGGTCTCTTGACCGGGACCGCGCAGTGCGGTCAGGCCGGTCTTTCAACGGCTCTTCTGTAGTCCTCAATGGTGTTTATGTCCAATATCGCCTCAGGATCATCTACGGGAACTCGGTTCACCTCAGCGCCATGACGCTCTATCACCTCTCGCAAGCCTCTCTTGGCCTCGCTGATGCTCATCAATTCGGGCAGCAGGCCGCGGGAAAAGAGCACGGGATGTCCTCCGCTGCCCAGATATACGGGATACGTAATCGCTGAGCCGTGCCGCAGATGCGTCTCCAACACCTCGCTCAGCAGTTTGGGAGATCTGGGCTGGTCTACGGAGATTATCATCACGTGCCCCGCCTCAGGGTTGAGCATCTTCAATCCGGCGCGTACGGAGCTGCTCTTCCCCGTCCTATACCTCAGGTTGACGACTACTCCAACTCCGTACTCGCTTTCAACAAGAGGTCGTATCGATTCCGCCCTGTGACCCAGTACGGCGATTATCTGATCAACCCCGGAATCTATCAGGGACCTCACCTGGTATTGGACAAGCGGAACTCTTTGCCAGTCCAACAAGGCTTTGGGATGCCCCATGCGAGTCGACTCCCCTGCAGCGAGGAGGACGGCGCTAGTGCGGGTACGTGCCACGGGCTTCAATCAGAGTGAGAAAGGGATTTGGGCCTGCCCGTGCGTACCTTCTCCGCCAGATTTCGCAGGTATTTCTTAGACAGCATCATGGGCTGGCCGCTGCCACCGAGACGCCACTGGACCACTTCCGCCATTATGCTAATTGCGATTTCAGCCGGTGTCCTAGCCTTTATATCGACTCCTATAGGGGCGTGGATATTCTCTATCCTCTCCAAGGGGAGACCGCGTTTGAGAAGCTCCTCATAGATCAGAATAACCTTGCGCTTTGAGCCGACAAGCCCAACGTATCCCGCGGGACTTCTAGCGGCAGATTCCAATGCCAGATCATCGAAATTGTGGCCGCGAGTCGCGATTACAATGGCCGTGTTTTTGCTGACGGGGAAGTTTTCCAAGCCGTTCGCATAACCAGCCACCGCTACGGCTTCAGCATCCGGGAACCTTTCTGCGTTGGCAAATTCACGCCTGTCGTCCAAGACGAACAACCGCAGGCCCAGCGTCTTGGCCAGAGGCGCCACGGACCTGGAAATGTGTCCACCACCCATGAGTATCAGAGTGGCCGGCGACGTGTAGGCTTCGATGAACAACTCGTCTCCCCACTGCGTGGTTATATGGGCACATTTGCCATGATCCACCAATTCCCGCGCTTTTGCCGCCGCCAAGCTATCGAGCTGCGGACGGCCCACGGTACCCTGTGCAGCGCCGTCATCCAGTATGATCAGTTTATTTCCAACCTCTTCCTCTTCCGGCGATTTGATGAGAGTAGCCACGGCCAAGGGACTACCTCCGCCGTAGGCATCGACAATACGTCCGGCAAGGTGGGCAAAGCGAGCCGCTTCTCGCACGGGTTCAATGAAGAAATACATGGTCCCGCCACACACCAGACCGTCTCTAGCAGCGATCTCCTCGTTCAGGTAGTAGTCGCGGTATTCCGGCCCGCTGCCATTTCGCAGGATCTCCTTGGCGGCAAACCAGATATCCCCTTCCACGCAACCCCCGCCAAGGGTTCCTACCGCAGACCCGTCCTGGCGCACCAACAGCTTGGAGCCGGGCTTTTGAGGCGTAGAGCCCTTGGTGTGAACCACGGTAGCAATGGCAAAGGGTTCTTCCCTCCGGGATAACTCAATAGCTTCCTTAAATACGGATTCCATAAGCCGCTCTTGCAGAATAGATCAACCCTAAGCATAACAGGGCAACATTTGCTAAGCAATCAACATGTTCTGATAGAATGGCGCAACTGCAACCGAATCTTTTGGTTAGACAGTATCTAAATCCGGGGGCGCAATGGCTACGTATAGCAATATAGACAGGCCTATCGCCCCTATGAGTTTGGGAACTGGCCGTGTCCTATGAACATCTAGAAGATGAGCAACTGGTTAGCTTAATTGTCCAGCAAGACCAGAGAGGACTTGGTGCTCTCTACGACAGGTATGGCAAAGCGGTATTTGGCTTTGTCTATCGTCTCTTAGGTGACGTAGGGCAGACAGAGGAGGTAGTGCAAGAGGTATTTCTAAGGGTCTGGCTCAGAGCGTCTACTTACCGGCCTGAACGGGGAAGGTTCCAGACTTGGATCATGTCCATGGCCCACCACAGGGCGATAGACGAGTTGCGCAAACGCAGACGGCTTCAGGATGCCCTGGAAACGGAAGCCAGGCTCACTTTGATGGACAGCAGGGCACAGGAAGATACGGCAGCCAAGGGGGCGGAACACCGAGAAGAGAGTGAGGTTGTGCGTAAGGCCCTGAAGTCCTTGCCGGAAGAACAACGCCAAGTGATCCAAATGTCTTACTATGAGGGTTACAGCCAGTCTGAGATAGCAGAGTTGCTGCAACATCCGCTAGGTACAGTCAAGACAAGGATGAGATTGGGAATGCAAAAGTTAAAGACAGCTTTAGCATCACTTCAGGAGATAACGTGATCCATAGCCATATAGAAGACCTGGCAGAAGCCTATGCCCTGGGAGCCCTAGAGGCGGAAGAACGCCGGATGGTGGAGGGGCACCTGGAGACGTGCTCCGAGTGTACTTCTTTGCTCAGAGAACACCTGGAAGTCACCGCCGCCCTGGCACTGGCCGTTCCACCTATGAATCCTCCCCATCATCTACGCGGGCGGATAATGGACCAAATGGTCCCTGAGGAGCACGCCGGCGGCGAACCAGAACCCGCAGCTGCCGGCAGATCCGGCGGGAGCAGGACACGGTGGGTTATCCCTGTAGCCTCCATAGCCGCCAGTGTGATGATGCTCTTTCTTGGCGGGATTGGTATCTTGGTGCTCTCTCAGCAAAGCCAGGTGCATGACCTCCAGAGCCAGGTTGGAGAAATGGAGCTGCTGATAGATGGGGAGCGGAGCACCAGCCAAGAACTCAGGGATAGGCTTAACGAGCAACGTCTAGCTACTTGGATCGCAGCGCTGCCCGGTTTGGAAGCCAAGTCGATGGATAGCACGGAGGAGGCGCCGTCAGCCACGGGAATGCTGCTTGCTGATCCAGGTAAGGACTGGGCGTTCCTTGTAGCACAAGGTCTGGAAGCGAGTCCGGAAAATGAGCCCTACCACGTCTGGCTGGTCAACAGCGGGACGTTGGTAAACGTTGGAAGATTCAGCGTAGACGAGTCAGGCTATGGCCAGTTGTTCATCAGGCAGTCATTCCAAGACTTCGCCTGGCTGGGCGTAACTCGCGAACCCCCGCCTGGTATAGCGGAATCACCGGCCGTGCTGGGCGTAAGCTTGGAATAGTTCATGCACGCATGCCAAAGTGGAGAACGGAGTCTTTGCCGCGGCGTGTGCGGTAGAGCAACCTTGAAGCAGCCGGTTGCCGCCTAGACCTTTCTGTTCTTGGTTGTATATACGGGGAGTCCATCTACTGCTTCCCAGGAGTAGTCGCTGAACATGTTGGGCCATTTTGCAATGGCTATTTCAGCAATCTGGGCAAAGACCAATCTTATCTCTTCTTCGGCCCAAGGCGCCGTCCTCTGCTCAATGACGTGTCGCAAGGTGCGTATGTTGCAGGACCAGCCAATGTTGGTTGCCAGGCCAATGGGCGCAACGCGCCGCATTGCCGAAGTAATCTCCTTCTTTTCGTCAAACGAGTCCTTTTCATTGAGCTCGAAGAGCTCGGCAAGCTCAACCTGAAGCTTGCTGAGCTCTTCAAATGTCCTGGCAAAAATGGTCATGGCCTCTTCAGATTCTCTAATGGACACCGGTGCATACCAGTCTAAGTCGGTCAATCGCACAAAGCGCAAGGACTCCTGTGACATAGCGGTGCCCACTCTGTGCCGCACCAACTCATGCGTGAAAACCCGGCTGACGTCTGAGAAGAAGAAGTTGGCTACTCCATGCTCCAACACGGAACCGTCGCCCTTCTCAATGATATTGGTCAGATAGCTCTTGTTGGTTCTTCTGACCCGGGTCAAGTTAGGATTCAGCTCTATACCAAATGAACGGTAACAGGCGCGGCCGTATACCTCGCTTATAAGCTCAATATCGGAAGGAGCATCCGACTTCCAATCGGGAACGCCCAAGTGGTCCAGAAGGGCTTGCAACCCTTCCTGATTGACCTTGGACTCGCCTATTAGGAACACTTTAGGCTCAACGGTATTGCCCATTCAGATAGACCTCCGGTGTGTATACGCTCACTTCAGAAATGGTACCTTAATCTTGGATGATACCCCAACTCTGGGATGTCCTCTTAGTAAGGACGTTTGGAATCCATCAAGGTACGGCCGGAGGAGAAACATATGGTCAGCTGTGGCAGGATGACTTCAGCAAACAGGGAGAGCGCTCTTGCTCTATTGAGGTCCTTTCTCAACGAAGACGAGCATTACCTGGACAGCAGCGCAGCTTACGGTCACAGCGGGGACGCAGCGCTCCATGACTCCCTAGACCTTTTCCTGAATCGACCCGAGTTGGGGTTCGTCTGGCTGGCCTACGAGGAAGAAGAGGCCATAGGGGTCTGCGTTGTCAGCTACGCGATATCCACGTCCATAGGAGGAGTGGTGGCAAAGCTGGACGACATGTTCATAGCAAGTCAGAAGCGCCGCGCCGGAGCCGGATCGGAAATGATTAGCCAGCTTAAAGACGAGCTCCGTTCACTCGGTATACTGCGCATAGATATCGGTGTACACGTCAGAAACAGTGGAGGACGGCGTTTCTATGAGAGGCTGGGCTTCATGCCACTCAATGAGGAGCGAATGGCAACCCTGCTGACAAGCTAGGTTACCAGCAGAAGCGCCGGGGTCTCCAAGAGCCGCTTCATTTCAGCAAGGAACTGAGCACTTTCTACCCCGTCAGAAACGCGGTGGTCAATGGAAAGCGTGACCTTCATCATCTGCCGCACTACTACCTGATCGTCGGCTGCCACCACAGGCCGCTTTTTTACGGCGCTGATCGCCAGTGTCGCAGCTTGGGGGGGCAGTATGATGGCACTGAATTCGTCAACGCCAAACATACCCAGGTTACTGGTGCTGAAGGTGCCGGTGTATTCTTCCTGGCGCAACCTGCCCTGCCCGGCACGTTCCGCCAGGTCCTTGCTTGCGATAGCCAGATCCACAAGGGATTTGTCCTGCGCATTGACTATGGCCGGAACCATCAATCCCTGTTCCGTAGCAATGGCCATACCCAAGTGAATGTAGGGATACGTCTCCAAGTAGTCGCCTCTGTACGATGCGTTCAAACCGGAATGTTTCTTCAAGGACGCAACGGTGGCCTTCAAAACCATATCGTTAACTGAAACACGCCGCGCACCTTCAAGGTCCTGGTTGATCTGAGAACGCAGGGCCATGGCCTCCGTCATATCTATTTCAATGGTTATGTAGAAGTGGGGCGTGCCGTTCTTGCTCTGCGAGGTAGACCGAGCTATGCCCTGCCTCATGCGGCTAAGCTCTACTCGCACAGGCTCGTCCACTGGCGTAGGGACGGCCGGTGCGACATGCGACGGAGGGGAGGGTTCTTGGCTCGGCTCAAAGTTCAACACATCTTCACGGGTGACGCGCCCTCCGGGGCCCGTACCCTTAACCTGGGATAGCTCTATGCCACGTTCCTCCGCCAGCTTCCTAGCGACAGGCGACACTTTGACGCGCTCGCCATCAGCGGCGGGTTGTGTTTGAGATATGGGAGCCGGCGAGGCAACTTCAGCGGCAACCTCAGCGGAATGGGCATCGCCGGAGGCCTGGGCCGGCGCCGGTGCTTCGTCCACAATGAGTCCGCCAATATCCTCATCGGCACTCCCAATAATGCCTATAGGGTAACCAACGGGAACGGTTGCGCCTTCTGTGGCCAGGATCTTGCGGAGAAGGCCGTTAGCCGTGGATTCCATTTCCACCACTGCTTTATCGGTCTCTATCTCAGCGACAGGTTCGCCGCGCTTGACTTCGTCACCCTCCGACTTGATCCAGCGGACTAGGGTACCTTCCACCATGTCATAACCCATCTGGGGCATCAATACCTGCGTAGCCAGAGTCGACCTCCTCTTCGACCTATATGGTGGGTCGAAATTGCAATTGTGCTGTTTTCAGCTTCCCAGCTCTTCACGAACAGTTTTGACAACGGAATCTTCACGCGGCGCCACCAGTGGCTCCAGGCTCATTGAATACGGGGTGGGTACGTCTACGCCGCCCAGCCTGGCAACGGGTCCGTCCAGGTAATCGAAAACTTCGCGCTGGACAGCGCTGGCTATCTCTCCGCCAAAAGCACCTGTTTGCCAGGCCTCTTCCAGCACCAGAGCGCGCCCCGTCCGCTTCACAGATTCAAAGACAGTCTCTTTGTCCCAAGGACGCAGGCAGCGAAGATCCACAACCTCTACATCGACGCCCTCTTCCGCCAGTTTCTCGGCAGCAGCCAACGCTACGTTTACCATTCTGGAGTACGCAATGATGGTGAAGTCCTTTCCCGCTCGCTTGACATTGGCCTCTCCAACAGGGACCTCATAGTAATCTTCCGGCACCTCTCCCCTTGTACTATACAAGAGTATGTGCTCTATGAACATCACAGGGTCTTGTTCCTTGCGTACCGAGCGGAACAAGCCCAATGCATCATGGGGGGTTGCGGGAATGACCACTTTCAGCCCTGGAACGGAAGCGTACCAGCCCTCCAGGTTCTGCGAATGTGTGGCCGCAAGCGCCGCGCCACCGCCGGTAACAGTACGAATGATGACTGGCACACTGAACTGGCCGCTAGACATGTAGCGGATTTTGGCGGCGTGATTCACAATCTGGTCAAGGGCCAGCAGTGAGAAGTTGATTGTCATGATCTCAACAATGGGGCGAAGGCCCACCATGGCCGAGCCGGTGCCGATGCCCACTATCCCCGACTCAGATATGGGAGATTCGACGATTCTGCTCGGACCGAACTCGTCCAGGAAACCGGCAGTTACCGCGTAAGAACCGCCGTAAGGGCCAATATCCTCGCCAATAATGAAGGCCCTCTCATCTTCCCGCAGGGTCTCCCTGAGAGCCCGTGCCATAGCTTCTCTGTAGCTTATCTCAGGCATCTATTCCCTCTATGGTAGTTGAGCATAGACGTTGCGGTACAGGTCTTCAGGAGATGGAAAGGGGCTCTCCTCAGCAAAGGCAATGCTCTCCTCTACCTGCTTCTCCACCTCTGCGCTTATAGCGTCCAATTTCTTCTGAGTGGCCATTTTGCTGGACAAAAGCCATTCACCATACTGGGCAATTGGGTCAAGCTTTCTGTACTCTGCCTCTTCATCCTTGGACCGATAGAGTACGGGGTCAGCCATTGAGTGTCCACGGAACCGGTAGGTGCGTGCTTCCAAGAAATACGGGCCGTTGCCGGAACGCACGTGCTGCACAGCCGTATCCGCGGCCTCCCTAACGGCAAGGACATCCATTCCATCGACTTGGGCAGAGGCTATGCCGTAGGACTCAGCCATCTTGTGCAGCTGGGTATTGGACATCGATTGACTCAACGGAATACCCATGCCGTAGAGGTTGTTTTCACAAATGAATACAACGGGAAGGTTCCATAGTGCAGACATGTTCAACACTTCGTGAGCCTCACCTTCATTGAGAGCGCCATCTCCAAAGAATGTGGCTACCAACCTGTTGTCGTTCAAGTAGTTGAATGCAAACCCCATCCCGGAAGAAAGGGGCAGATGTCCTGCTACAATTGCATAGCCGCCGGCAAAATTCAGCGAAGCATCAAAGAGGTGCATGGAACCACCCATTCCCTTGGAGCAGCCCGTAGCTTTACCAAAAAGCTCCGCCATCACCGCATTGACGGACAAGCCCCTTGCCAGAGCGTGTCCGTGATCCCTGTAATGGGTAGTGACGTAGTCATCCCTGCCAAGGGCATGTATAGCCCCTACGGCCACAGCCTCTTGTCCAATATACAAATGCAAAAAGCCCCTGATCTTACCCAGCATGTACTGCTCCGCGGCCCGTTCCTCAAACACTCTGAGCAACGCCATCTGCCTATAGAAATCAACGAGGGTTGCCTTGTCCAACTGCTCCGCGACCTTGTAGGTAGTAGTCTTCATAGCGCCTTTTCCACCTATATGTGAATAGCCTCGCCGTCCGCAGCGAGAGCAGCCTCTTTCAATGTTTCAGAAATGGTGGGATGTGAATGGACCAGCCAGCCTATCTCTTTAGTGGTACCTTCCAGGTGATGCCCCAATGACCATTCGGCTAGCATTTCTGTTACATCGGGGCCTATCATGTGAGCGCCTAGAATTTCGCCATACTTCTTATCGGCCACAACCTTGGTCATTCCCTCAGCATCGCCTATGGCTAGTGCTTTGCCGCTGGCCTGGAAGGGGAACTTGCCAACTTTTACATCGTATCCTTGCTCTTTGGCCTGCTGCTCCGTAAAGCCAAAGCTGGCAACCTGGGGATGACAGTACGTAGCCCTGGGCATGAACTGATAGTCGAGAGGGGGTGTATCCAAGCCGGCTATCCGTTCAGCAGTCATCACCCCCTGCGCCATTCCTACGTGTGCCAGCAGCATGATACCGGTAACATCGCCTATAGCATATACGCCTGGAACGTTTGTAGCCATTTCAGAGTTGACTTTGACAAACCCGCGGTCAAGATCAAGGGCTATTTTGCTTGATCCAATCTCTTCCGTATTGGCCTGGACCCCGGCCGCAATTAGCACGAGGTCGCATTCCAAAGTGCTGGCTTCTTCCCCTCTCTGGATCTCAAGGCTAATCCCCTTCTTCTTCACACTCGCCTTGGACACCTTGGCAGACGTGTGGAAATTGATGCCTTGGCGAGTAAACGACCTCTCCAAGAAACGGCTGATCTCTTCATCTTCATTGGGAAGGAGATGCGGCAGTAGTTCTACTATTGTGACTTCCACACCGTAGGCGTTCCAGAGATAGGCAAACTCCGCGCCGGTAGCGCCTCCACCCACAATGACAACTCTCTTGGGAAGTTTGCGAAGCTCCAGGGCTTCCCTACTGGTGATGACCTGCTTTTTATCGATATCCAGGCCCGGGATGGAACGGGCGCGTGCGCCGGTGGCAATGATGATGTTGGAAGCGGTGATTTTCCGGCCGTCGGGAGCTATCTCCAGGGTATTCGCATCAGAGAAGCTGGCTTGTCCTTTGATATGCTGGACTTTGTTCTTCCTCAGCAGAGCAGCCACACCCTTGGTCAATGTGTCCACCACCCGCCTGCTTCTGTCAATGGCTTTCCCAAAGTCGGCTTGGACGTTGTCTACGCTGATTCCAAAGGCCTCCGCCCTGCGAAAAAGCTCCAAGACCTCAGCGTTCTTCAAAAGAGCTTTGCTGGGGATGCAACCCCAGTTCAAGCAAACACCGCCCAGGGTGTCGTCTCTTTCAATAACAGCAGCCTTCAAGCCTAGCTGCCCGGCTCTTATTCCCGCCACATATCCAGCCGGCCCGGAACCTATAATCGCAACATCGTAATCAGGCACTCGCTGCTCCGTCACAAGATTTGCCCATAGTATAAGTTTGTTACTACCCGTAATGTCTATAGCCTAGAGGCCTTGGCTCGGCCATCATAGAGAATAACTATGGGAGCCAGAGGTGTTATCAATGGCTCATAGGCGGTTTACAGGATATCAGGTTAATTCTCAGCCCGCTCTGGGTAGACTATCCAAGGTTTGAGGCAAAATTGGAATAGAAATCATGCCTAAATGACTAGCCTAGGCCGCATAAGTCTGGTATAAAATGTGTGAACATTCCTGAACAAGGAGGAATCATATGCAGGGTTATTGCGTTAAGTGCCGAGCATCAAGGGAGATCGGGAACCCACAGGCCATTACCATGAAGAATGGGCGTCCCGCTACACAGGGAGTCTGCGGCACGTGCGGCACCAAAATGTTCAAGATTGGCAAAGCGTAAGTTTGACCGATTTATCTCTCATCTTTCAGGCTAGTTTAGAAGCGGGGGGTATTCCTCTTTAACGCTTCTGAAGATATTAGCCCAGGGCAGTTTAATCTGGCGTTTCAGGCTAGGTTGCCTTGGGCTATTCTATTGGTTGGGTTAGTAAAACCGTACCAAGCTCGTTTCTCATGATTGTTGGAGTACCTACAGAAACGTACCCTAACGAACGTCGCGTGGCCCTTGTGCCTGCGGTGGTGCCCATGCTTTCTCGCATTCAGGTGGACACCGTCGTTCAAGCAGGCGCGGGCAAAGAAGCAGGCCTTCCAGACCAACTATACACGGAACAAAACGCGCAAATAGCCAAGAGCCGTGAAGAGCTCTTTGATTCCGCCGACATTGTAATGCAGGTGCGCGGCCCCGGCGCCAACGCTGAAGCTGGAAAGAGCGATGTAGCGCTACTGAAACCGGGGCAGGTCCTCATTGCGTTGCTGGACCCTCTCAACTCCCTTGAATCAGCGCGAGAGTTGGCAGAAAAGGGTGTTACCGCATTCGCGCTGGAGATGGTGCCCAGAATCAGCCGGGCCCAATCCATGGATGCCTTAACCTCCCAAGCTACCATCGTTGGGTACAAAGCGGTTCTGTTGGCGGCCGAGATGCTGAACAAGATCTTCCCCATGATGATGACGGCCGCGGGCACCATTACACCCGCCAGGGTCTTTGTGGTTGGGGCCGGTGTAGCCGGGCTGCAAGCTATTGCCACCGCTCACCGTCTAGGAGCAGTGGTCCAGGGTTACGATATTAGACCCGCCGTGAAGGACCAAGTGGAGAGCTTGGGCGCAAAATTCGTGCAGCTTGAACTGGATACGGGAGAAGCCGAGGCCACGGGAGGATATGCCCAGGCTATGGGAGAGGAGTTCTACAAACGCCAGCGCGAGTTATTGTCGAACGTGGTGGCCGATAGCGACGTTGTCATTACCACTGCCGCCGTTCCTGGAAGGAAGGCGCCTATCTTGATAACGGAAGAGATGGTCAAAGCCATGAATCCGGGCTCCGTGATAGTAGACGTGGCTGCTGAAGGCGGAGGCAATTGCGAACTGACCAAGCCGGCCGAAACGGTAGAACAGTACAACGTAACAATCATGGGACCAACAAACCTGGCATCCTCTATTCCGCTGCACGCCAGCCAGATGTACGCCAGGAATCAGCTTTCCTTCCTCCGCAATATAGTCAAGGATGGCGATTTGAATCTGGATATGTCCGACCAAATCACAAGAGACAGCTTACTCACCCATAACGGCGAGGTGGTGAACAATCGTGTGCGGGAAATGCTGGGCATGTCTCCACTCGATGAAGGAGCAATGAAGGAAGGGAGCGACTCCTGACATGGAGATGTTCATAGCAGGGCTGACCATATTTGTGCTAGCTGTCTTTGTGGGCTTTGAAGTCATCACCAAGGTACCACCCCTGCTGCACACGCCGCTCATGTCCGGCGCAAACGCCATGTCAGGGGTTACCTTGGTTGGAGCCGTGGTGGCCGCAGGCGTGGAAGAGCCGGCAATCGCCAGCATTCTGGGCGTAATAGCCGTAGCGCTAGCTACGGTAAACGTAGTCGGCGGGTTTCTGGTAACCCATCGCATGCTTCAGATGTTCCGCAGGAAAGACCAATAATGACCATCGAAGCTAGCATAGTAAACCTCGTCTACCTTATCGCCGCCGTCCTGTTCATCTTCGGACTTAAGAGCCTCTCCCATCCCCGGACCGCCGTCAGGGGCAACATCATGGGCGCCAGCGGCATGCTCATTGCCGTGATAATCACCCTGTTCGATCAGCAGATAGTGCGGTTTGAGCTGATCTTGGTTGGCCTCGTCATTGGCGCATCGATAGGAGTAGTGCTGGCGACGAGGGTGGCCCTAACCTCCATGCCCCAGCTTGTAGCGTTGTTCAACGGCCTAGGCGGCGCCGCCTCCATGCTGGTGGCTGGCGCTGCTTTGGAGCAAGAGCTTTTCAAGGGGACAGACCTGGGCCTGCAGTTCACCATAGCTTCCGGCCTCTCCGCCCTCATTGGATCGGTTACTTTGCTGGGCAGCTTGGTCGCCTTTGGCAAGCTCCAAAGTCTTATTACAGAGTCGCCCGTTTTGTTACCAGGGCGTCATGTACTCAACATCCTGCTGGGGCTGGTCTCTGTTGGCTTGGTGGTATGGCTAGCTATAGATCCCTCTAGCAGCGTCCCGTTCTGGGCCTTGGTAGCAGTTGCAGCGGTATTCGGTATCACCCTAGTCGTACCCATTGGTGGAGCGGATATGCCCGTGGTCATATCTTTGCTCAACTCCTACTCTGGCCTGGCCGCCGCCGCCACGGGCTTCGTTCTTGAGAATAATATGCTGATAATCGCAGGATCGTTGGTGGGAGCCGCCGGCCTCATCCTGACCCGCATCATGTCTAAGGCCATGAACCGGTCTCTGACCAACGTTCTCTTTGCCGGCGTGGGCGCTGTGGCAGCCTCTGCGGCGGAGGCTGACGAGGTGTACGGGGGCAAGATAAAGGCGGCCGCGGCTGACGAAATAGCCATGCTTATGGAAGACGCGCGCAGGGTCGTCATAGTGCCCGGCTACGGAATGGCGGTAGCGCAAGCTCAGTTCGCAGTACGGGACCTAACCAATCTGCTGGATTCCAAAGGCGTTGAAGTTGAGTTTGCAATCCACCCGGTAGCGGGCCGCATGCCCGGTCATATGAACGTCCTGCTAGCTGAAGTGAACATACCGTACGAGAAATTGCGAGAGATGGACGACATAAATCCCAGCTTTGAGCAAACGGACATGGTGCTTGTGATTGGCGCCAACGACGTAGTGAACCCCGTGGCCAGAGACATGGACGATCCCTCCAATCCGATAGCCGGCATGCCTATTCTGAACGTGGACCATGCGCGTACGGTGGTGGTGATCAAGCGCAGCTTGAGCCCGGGGTTTGCCGGGATACCTAACCCACTTTTTGCTGCGGATAACACGTTGATGTTCTTTTCGGATGCCAAGCAGGCCGCGTTAGACCTGGTCTCCGCAATAAAAGAGGTCTAACTTCCAGCGGCTTGAGTGGATTGACTGGGAATCTGTTGACACACAGTGCCAATGGGTTTATGATGCAAATGCAAATCGGCCATCGGCCGATATTTTGCACTTTTAGAACCTTAACAAGTGGATAGTGGAAGGAAGAGTAAGGTTATACGTGAGAGTTTGATCCTGGCTCAGGACGAACGCTGGCGGCGCGCTTAATGCATGCAAGTCGGACGGTGAAGCCCCTTCGGGGGTGGAATAGTGGCGAACGGCTGAATAACGCGTAAGTAACCTACCCCCGAGTGGGGAATAACTCCGGGAAATCGGAGCTAATACCGCATAATCCGTTCTGTCGCATGGCATAACGGCAAAGGTTTCGGCCGCTTGGGGATGGGCTTGCGTTCTATCAGGTAGTTGGTGAGGTAAAGGCCCACCAAGCCAATGACGGATAGCTGGTCTGAGAGGATGATCAGCCAGAGGGGGACTGCGACACGGCCCCCACTCCTACGGGAGGCAGCAGCAGGGAATCTTGCGCAATGGGCGAAAGCCTGACGCAGCGACGCCGCGTGCGGGAAGAAGGCCTTCGGGTTGTAAACCGCTTTTCTGAGGGAAGAGAAAGGACGGTACCTCAGGAATAAGCCTCGGCTAACTACGTGCCAGCAGCCGCGGTGATACGTAGGAGGCAAGCGTTGTCCGGATTTACTGGGCGTAAAGGGCGTGTAGGCGGTACAGAAAGTCTTTGCTTAAATATCCCGGCTCAACTGGGAGAGTGGCAGAGATACTTCTGAACTAGAGGACAGTAGAGGAGAGTGGAATTCCCGGTGTAGTGGTGGAATGCGTAGATATCGGGAGGAACACCAGTGGCGAAAGCGGCTCTCTGGGCTGTACCTGACGCTGAGGCGCGAAAGCGTGGGTAGCAAACCGGATTAGATACCCGGGTAGTCCACGCCATAAACGATGGATGCTGGGTATAGAGGGTATCGACCCCTTCTGTGCCGAAGCTAACGCGTTAAGCATCCCGCCTGGGAACTACGGCCGCAAGGCTAAAACTCAAAGGAATTGACGGGGGCCCGCACAAGCAGCGGAGCGTGTGGTTTAATTCGATGCTAAGCGAAGAACCTTACCAGGGCTTGACATACTAGTGGTACCGATCCGAAAGGTGAAGGACCCTTCGGGGAGCTAGAACAGGTGCTGCATGGCTGTCGTCAGCTCGTGCCGTGAGGTGTTGGGTTAAGTCCCGCAACGAGCGCAACCCCTGTGGTTAGTTGCATTCTCTAGCCAGACTGCCCCTAGAAGGGGAGGAAGGTGGGGATGACGTCAAGTCAGCATGGCTCTTACGCCCTGGGCTACACACACGCTACAATGACTGGTACAACGAGTTGCAACAGTGCAAACTAGAGCTAATCTCTAAAAACCAGTCCCAGTGGGGATTGCAGGCTGCAACCCGCCTGCATGAACGAGGAGCTGCTAGTAACCGCAGGTCAGCATACTGCGGTGAATACGTTCCCGGGCCTTGTACACACCGCCCGTCAAGTCATGGAAGTCGACAACACTTGAAGTCCGTGAGCTAACTCGCAAGAGAGGCAGCGGCCGAGGGTGGGGTTGATGACTGGGACTAAGTCGTAACAAGGTAGCTGTACCGGAAGGTGCGGCTGGATCACCTCCTTTCTAGGGAGTCCCTATCAGGGAATCCTAGGTCGGTGAGTGAGCGTATTCTCCAACTCTTGCAGCTACGGAATGACCACCCGTAGCAGTGACGCTCACTTTGGTCACGTTCAACATTGAACCAAAACCTTCCTTCCGCTATCTACCTGTTAAGGACAAGCAAAAACCCGGTGAAAATCACCGGGTTTTTGCTTTCTAGGGGATATCAGGTAGTTAGCCCAGGTTTCTCAAGACAGCAACCACTTTACCCTGCACTTCTACGTTGCTTGCTAAAACAAATATAGGCTCCATTTGACTGTTGGCCGGCTGCAGGCGCACCACCGTTCCATCATTGTAAATCCGCTTGAGAGTGGCCTCCTTTTCATTCTTCAGCCAGGCTACCACCATATCGCCATCCTTGACGTTGTCCGCTGGCTGAATAACAACCACGTCACCGTCGTCCACCAGAGCATCGATCATAGATGTGCCGCGCACCCGCAGGGCGTACAGGTTTGATGTCCCTCTCGCCCGCACACCACCCAGAATGCCGTTGACCACGTCCACCTGATCAACGGCGCTATCCGGCGTCCATCCTTCTGAAGTGGGCACCGGAATGGGCTCACCGGCGGCTATGTAGCCCATGACAGGGACAGAAAAGGCGTCCTTGTGCCGCTTGCCCCCCAAGATCTCAATGCCACGGGATATCTCCGGAGAACGACGTATATACCCCTCTTTCTGGAGAATCTTGAGGTTATAGTCCACCACGGAGGTTGAGCTTATGTTACAAGCGTACTGGATGTCTCTGACCGTGGGAGGATAACCCTGCTCCTCCAAGAACTCCTGTATCAGATCAAGGATCTTTTCTTGACGAACTGAAAGCTTTTTCAAGATATGCCCTCTCTTAAATCAAAAGATCACCGGCAAATAGTACGCATGTTCTTTCTAGTTAGTCAATGTAGCATACAAGAAAAAGGTCTGTCAATGACTCATTATCGTTAACGAACGGAGTATCGTTGCTCCAAGAGTCCTGTTGCCAAAGGAGAAGGCATCAGGACACAGCGTGAAAGTCTATTTAAGAGGCAATGGGAAAACGGTATGAGATACGAGCACCAGGGGGCACCCGTGGAGAACCACACCGATGCCCTGTAGGTTCTAGTGCTGGACTCAACCCAATGCTGCCTTGAAGTGCTTCATGCAAAGTTGATCCTAACGAAGCACAGGGGCTGACTTACGGCGCGCTTAAGCCATCCGGGCAAGCCGTTTGGCCAGCCTTGATTTGCGCCTGGCCGCATTGTTGGGGTGCAATACCCCTTTTCTTACTCCCACGTCCAACACAGACTCAGCCCTGGCAACCGCGGAGGCTGCCTGGTCTCTACTGTTGGAATCCAGGGCACGCTTGGCTTCCGTAACGGCGTTTTTCGCCGAGCTTCTGGCCGTCTTGTTGCGGACTGTCTTCTTGAGAGAAACACGGTGAGATTTTTCGCTTGGCATATGAATCCTTTATCCTTGCTGGGAAGTTACCTTGGTTTTTGCTTCCAGGGGTTGGGCATCGGGCGATTTATTGAGATTCACCCTATTAACCTTGATCATCCCCTGCACTTCTTCCAACTTTGTGAACAGTCTGCTCAGCTGATTTACGTCAGTAGTAAACACGGTTAGCTCCATTATGGCAATCCCCTCTTCCGTTTCACGAGTCACCAGCGAAGCAATGTTCGCCTTTTCCCCGGAGACATAGGTAGTCACGTCTCTGAGCAGACCCACCCTGTCCCAAGCCTCCATCACCAGCCGGACGGGGTACAGATTCTTCCTATCACCCCAATCTACCTTGATTATTCTCTCGGGCTCGTCCTCAGAAATGACGTTCTTGCATCCCTTGCGGTGAATGGAGACGCCTCTATTGCGCGTAACGTAGCCAATTATTTCATCCTTTGGAAGCGGCGAGCAGCACTGTGCAATGTGGGTTAACAGATTTCCCACCCCTAGCACTTCAATACCGGAAGCAGGGCCTGTGACGGGAACCTTGTAGTCAATGCTGGGCGGTTGATGGGGTGCCATTGCAGTAAGCCTGGCTGTCACCTGGTTGACGGTTACGGCGCCGCTTCCCAGTGCATGGAAGAGCTCTTCCACCGAATCCTTATGAAAGAGGCGGGCTATCTCTTCTGCAGTGGGCGTTACGTCCAGCCTGCGCAGTTCACGAGACAACAGCTCTTTGCCGCGTTCTACGTTTTCGCTCCGTTCCTGTCTACGGAACCATAGTCTAATGCGCTGGCGAGCCGTAGCGCTCCTCACATACCCCGCGTGGGGGTTCAGCCAGTCCAAGCTAGGGCCTCGAGCCACTTTGCTGGTGAGAATCTCCACCGTATCGCCGTTTTGCAGCGGGGTATCCAGAGCAGTCAGCTTGCCGTTTACCTTGGCGCCAATACACCGATGGCCCAGCTCCGTGTGCACGTGGTAGGCCATATCTATGGACGTGGAGCCGGCGGGCAGCTCTTTGACGTCTCCTTTTGGTGTATATACAAAGACCCGGTCTGGGAAGAGGTCCGTCTTGACATTTTCCAGGAACTCTTCTGCGCCGGAGACCTCGCGCTGCCAATCGAGAAGCTGGCGCAGCCAGGTCATCTTCCGCTCGAACACGGAGGTCTGATTCAGCCCCTCCTTGTACAGCCAGTGGGAGGCTACGCCATGTTCCGCCAGCCTATGCATGTCATGGGTCCGGATCTGCACCTCAAGCGGCATAGCGCCCGGACCCATCAGGGTTGTATGAAGCGACTGGTACAGGTTCTCTTTAGGCTTGGCCACGTAATCATCGAACTGTCCGGGAAGCGGAGTCCACAGCGCATGCACCACGCCCAAGGTAGTGTAACACTCGCTCTTTTCGTCTACGAGGACTCGGAGAGCAAACAGGTCGTGAATGTCGTTGAAGTCCTTGCGCTGGGCGGCATAAGCCTGCATTTTAATTTGAATACTGTAGATACTCTTGGCTCTGCCTGTAACTTGACCTTTTATCCCGTGTTCTTTAAGTGCCTGCTCCAGTGTTCGGCGCACCTCTCCTATGTGGCGTTCTCGTTCGTCTCTCGTTTTGGACAACAGCCGGGATATCTCACGATACCGTGCCGGTTGAAGCTGCTGGAAAGCTATGTCTTCCAGGCGCCATTTGATATCCCACATACCCAACCTATGGGCAAGGGGTGCGTAGATATCCAGGGTCTCTTGTGCAATAGCAATCCGCCGCTCCAAGGGCACGTACTTCAGAGTGCGCATGTTGTGAAGGCGGTCCGCAAGCTTGATGAGCACAACTCTTAGGTCCTGGGCCATTGCAACCAGCATCTTGCGCAAGCTGGCGGCCTGGTTCCCGCCTTCAGACCTGCTCTGCGCACCATCGTCATTATCAGACGTGCGGAGACCCAGGCGGTTGAGCTTGGTAACACCGTCGACCAAGTGAGCAACCTCAGCCCCGAACTCAGCATCCACCTTCTCTAGGGAAACGTCACAATCCTCTATGACGTCATGAAGCAAAGCGGCAGCTATCGTCGTGGAGTCCAGATGCAAGTCTGCCAGGTATAATGCGGTTTCAACGGGATGATTTATGTACGGTTCACCGGAAAGCCGCATCTGGCCGTTGTGCGCCTCCGCAGCGAATTCATAAGCCTTGCAGACAAAAGCAACGCGATCATCAGGCAAGTAGCTCTGCACTCTTGTAAGAAGATTCTTCAAAGCACCTGTCACCCTATCTTAAGACTGTACAGTCAAAGTATAACTCAACTGACGGACTGGGACAAAATGCGGACATGAGGATCGCTGATTCAAGGGATAACGGCACATGTATTCTTGTTGTCTTTACTAAGGCGTATGCCTAGAGTATTCTGGTTTGAAACCCTATTTTGAGGTTCCCTTGTACAGAGCACCCAGAGGCACGTCGGACCAATTACCTCAGGAACAGAAATACCGGAAATACGTTGAGGACACGGCTGCGCTGGTATGCCGCACATTTGGATTCGAAAGAATCGACACACCTATTTTCGAAGCTACTGGACTTTTTGTACGCACGGTTGGAGAGGAAACGGACGTGGTGCAAAAGGAGATGTATACGTTTGAAGACCGGGGTGGAGATTCCTTGACGCTGAGGCCTGAAGGCACGGCGCCGGTGTGCCGCGCCTATATTGAGCATGGCATGTCCAATCTGCCTCAGCCTGTACGGCTCTACTACTGCTGCCCCATATTCAGATATGAAAGGCCGCAGGCGGGCCGGTTCCGGCAGCACAACCAGTTTGGAATTGAAGTTATCGGCGATGCCGACCCCTTGGCGGACTTAGAGGTGGTCCAGCTTGGTTGGACGTTCACCAGGAACCTTGGACTGACCAACCTGACCCTTGCGATCAACTCTATAGGCGATAAGGAATGCCGCCCAGCTTACTTGAAGAAGCTGAAAGAGTACTATCTAGTGCACCTGCACCAGCTATGCGACGACTGTCGTACGCGGTTTGACAGTAACCCTTTGAGGCTATTGGACTGCAAGCAGACCGGCTGCCAGCCTTTCATAAGGAACGCACCGCCTTCCACTGAAAATCTGTGCCTCAACTGCCAGCGACACTGGGACGCTTTGCGGGGACATCTGAAACAACTGGGGATACCGTACAGAGAGAATCATCGCCTGGTTAGAGGGTTGGACTATTACACTCGCACAGTTTTTGAGATCCAGCCTCCGGAAGAGGGAAGCCAAAACACCGTGTTGGGCGGCGGACGATACGACGGTCTAATCGAGCAGCTGGGAGGCCCTGCCACGCCTGGTGTGGGTTTCGGCAGCGGTATAGAGCGGCTGATAGCTAATCTGAAGCGCCAGGGTGTTGCACTGCCTGACAGATCGCCCAGGCCAGTGGTGATTACAGGTCTAGGAGAAGGGGCCCAGAGCAAAGGCGTGGAGATCGCGGCCGCTCTCAGAGAAGCCGGCGTTTCCGTACTGATTGCTTCCTCAAACCGCAGCCTCAGAGCCCAAATGCGCTACGCTTCCACTATGAACGCAAGCTTCACCGTAATCATCGGAGAAGATGAACTGGTTAGAGGTAAGCTGGGCGTTCGGGACATGGACAACAGCGTCCAGCGAGAAGTACCTATGCTTGAGATCGTCGATTACCTAACAAAGGCTGCCACAACCTAGAATACCAAGTTCAGGGCCCTGTGAAGGCCACCGGCAGTGTTGTAAGTAGCCGTTGTGTCACTGCGCAGGCCTTCCATATAAAACTCAATTCTGCTGTTCAAGTAGAGGCTGTTCACAGCACCTACGGTGAGAATGTACTTCCCCGCATCCTCGACTTGTGTCGGAATCCAGAGGTCTCCCAGCGAAGAATTGATTACCCTAGCGTAAACCAGCGTTCCTTCCTGGGCCGGTTGCCCGCGCAGACTCACAGTTCCACGGAATATGAGCGGCGGTGGCGGCGGGGCATTGGGGCTGGGAGGAGGAGTGGGCCTTGCCGTATAGTCTATAGAGATGGATCCGGTCTGAAGAGAACCCAGCTGTTGCATAACGTTGTCAGAGGCAAGTGCATAGCCGGCAGGGTTGACTATGAGGCCAAGGTTCTGTACGAATGCACTGTCTACGTTTATCCCCACAATCTGGCCGTCCCTGTTCAGCACGGGGCCGCCTTCCATGCCCCTTTGAGGTTGCAGATTAAGCTCAAAGAACCGCAGCCCTAAAGTAAAGTCATCCTTGATATCAGAGATCTCTGCTTGCGCGGGGAACACTTGCTGAGAACTCCGATTGGGGTAACCAAAGGAGATCACCGCCTCGCCTACCCGCAAAAGCCCGGAAGATCCCAACTCTAAGCCAGGCAGATTGGTGTTAGAGGTACGGATCAAGGCCAGGTTCTTGAAATCGTCGCGGCCTACCACCCAACCATCAATACGCTGGCCATTTTCGGCCTCAATTTCCACTATGGGGCCAACTCCCAATAATCTGCTAGCAGCCAGGACGTGGCCCGCAGGTCTGTTGAGGACGACACCAGATGATTGGCCTCCATCAGAGAACACCTTGACCACTGAAGGGCGCGCCATTGGTATCACGGTTTCCAAACGCGGCGTGGGTGTTGGTGTTGGCGTAGAGGTTGGCGTTGGCGACGGCGTAGGTGTAGCCGTTGGTAAAGGTGTAGGCGTGGCTGTAGGAGTAGCCGTTGGTGAGGGTGTAGCTGTCGGAGTTGGCGTAGGCACAAGCGTCACCGTAGGAGTAGGTATCATAGTTGGAGTGGGAGTTGCGGTTGGGTCGGGGCTAGTGCAAGCAGCGAGTATAATAAGGGAAACGGAGACAATGCTAAGAAGAGCCAGGACCTTGTGAATACGCATTTAAGCTCCAGGATAATGTAAAATATTAGAATAAGCCTATGTTTATTCTAATATACGTATATCCTTTTGCAAGCAGAGTTTCGCCGGTCTTACCGTACTCCTGCCAAATCACACGGTCACAAACTCCCGACATAAGAGAAGGATGATGCTAGACAAATAGCCGAAATGGAACTTCGTCTTAACGAAATCGATGAGTTGATGGCGAGTCCAAGCATAGCCATAGACACCGCGCGATTGATTAGCTTGAGCAGAGAAAGGGCTAGCCTAGAACCGGTGGTCAACTCCTACAAAGAGTACCTTGAAATCCAACTTTCCCTGGAGGATACACAAAGTATCATCAGGGAAGCAGATGACCCTGATTTTGTGGCACTGGCTAAGGAAGAGGTCGCTTCCCTAGAGGATAAAAGAAGCGTCCTTGAAAAGGATCTGAAGCAGGCACTAATACCCACAGACCCCTCAGATACAAGAAACGTCTTCGTGGAAATACGCGCTGCCACCGGGGGAGACGAAGCTTCGCTATTTGCCGGGGACCTTTACCGGATGTATTCTCGCTATGCTCAACTCAAACGCTGGCAAGTTGACCTAGTCGACACTCACGAATCGGAGGTTGGCGGCTTCAAAGAGATAATTTTCCAGATCAATGGCCGGGACGTATACAGCTACCTCAAGTATGAAAGCGGGGCCCACCGGGTGCAGAGGGTCCCTGTTACGGAGTCCTCTGGCAGATTGCACACGTCCACAGCTACCGTGGCCGTTCTTCCGGAGGCGGAAGAAGTTGACATCGATATCAAAGACGAGGACCTGAGAATAGACATTTTTCACGCGGGCGGTCATGGCGGACAAAATGTAAACAAAGTTGCCACCGCGGTGCGCGTTACCCATCTGGCCACCGGAATAGCGGCCGTGTGCCAGGATGAAAGGTCGCAATTGCGCAACAAAGAAAAGGCGCTGAACGTACTCAGAGCACGCTTGTTTGACAAAGCACAAAGAGAACAGCAAGAAAGCCTTAGCCAGGAAAGACGGAGCAAGGTGGGCACCGGAGAGCGCTCCGAGAAAATCAGGACGTATAATTTCCCCCAAGACCGCATTACAGACCACAGGATCAACAAGAGCTTCCACAACATTCAGTCCATTTTAGATGGCGAGATGTCGCCGATTGTTGAGCCCCTCAGAGAATATGAGCAAAATCAGCGAATGGAAAGCCTCTGGAACAACAGCCACAGTTCGTGAAACGGTTCTCAACATAAGTAAGTCGCTACACAGCGCGGGAATAGCCGAACACCTTCTGGAGGCTGAGCTTCTGCTAGGCGCGGCCCTGGGAATGGATCGTGCAGCTTTGTACACGTCTTTCAATGAAGACGTATCCGGTTCCGGCCTACGTAAAGTAGATAAGCTATTGACGCGGCGACTGAAGCGCGAACCCCTGCCCTATATTCTGGGTTACCGCGAATTCTACGGACTGTCCCTAGAAGTAAACCCCGGCGTATTTATTCCCCGACCGGAGACGGAGATACTGGTGGACGAGGCTATGCGTCTGGCCAAGCAGACTCCAATACGGCCCCCGTTGAGGATAGTAGAGGTAGGCACAGGATGCGGTGCAATAGCCGTAGCTTTGGCCTCATGCCTGGTCAACGTAGATATCCACGCTACTGACATCTCGCGGCAGGCCTTGGCCACAGCCCAGGCCAACGCCGAACGCCACGGGCTGCGAAACCGCATAGAGTTCATACACTGCGATCTGTTGTCTTGCTTTTCCGAACCTATTGATATTTTGATAGCCAATCTACCCTACGTGAGGAGCACCGCCATTTCACCGTTGGAGCCTGAGATACGGGTGTTCGAACCGCGAGAGGCGTTGGATGGCGGTGACGACGGCCTTCGTCTGATCAGGAGGCTTCTGGGGGAAGCGCGCCCTGTGTTACGGGGCAAAGGTGTCATCCTGCTGGAGATGGACCCGCACCAAATGGACAGCGTAGAGATGGCAGCCTCCAGCTATTGGCCTAGCGCGACAACCAGCAGACACAAAGACCTTGCCGGATTGGATAGAGTGCTGGTTATACAGTTGTCCGGCTGCTAGAGTTCCATCACCACTTTAAGGACTTTGTCCTGCTTTTCACTGTACATCTGGAAGGCCTGCTTTGCCTCTGCAAAAGGCAGTGTATGGGTCACCAGATGCTCTAAACTGAGCCTATTCTGAGCCACCAGGTCCACGCAGTGCTTGATGTGGCTTGTGGGATCGTTGGGCGGCCTGGAACTGATGGTAGGCAGGATAGTGGCAAGGCTGCTCATCATTGCATCGTAGTTGATGGGAAGCACGTCTTCATGATGGGGCTGTCCAAACAGCACGGCCAGACCCATCTTGCGGATGACCTGGAACATCTGGTTGATAGTCTCAGCCTCGCCGGCGGCCTCTATCACTACATCGGCCTGATGCCCGTTGGTGATTTCAGCCACTGCATCGATGACATCTTCCCTGGACGAATTGATCGTGTGAGTGGCGCCCAATTGCTTGGAGACCTCCAATCTATAGTCCAGCAAATCTACCGTGATGATTTGCCTGGCCCCCTGCTGGGCCATCCAGTAGGTGAAGTTCAGCCCAATGGGCCCCTGTCCCATGATCACTACCCGTTTGCCAAGGACGCCGCCCAACCTGTCGCAGGAGTACATCACGGTGCCCATGTGCTGGCACATAACCCACGTGGAAAGGTCTCCATCGTCCGGGAGAGGAATTACGCGGCTGGCGGTTCGCAAGGTATTCAACCAAGCCAGCGCTAGTGGAAGGAAGCACTATTACACGCTGGCCCACCCTGAGCTCATCGGTGCGGCTCTCCACAATAACGCCGGCGCATTCGTGACACGGTCTGCCGTAATCCAGCGGGTACTGCTCCTCCGGCAGGACTCTATCAAAGATGCGCAAGTCGCTGCCGCAGACGGAGAGCCTCTGGAGCTGTACCAGCACTTGGCCGTCTTTGACCTCAGGCATTGGAATGTCGTCAAACTGCAGCTGCTGGGGACCGACAACACGAGCTGCTTGCATTAGCTTTACCTCCGCATGGATGGGTTGGATTCCGCAAGGTAATCTATCATCAAGACGGAGGAGTTC
>CBDHCW010000028.1:0-27247 GCA_965261445.1 Dehalococcoidia bacterium
ACGACTGTGTCTGTGACGCCTCGTCGCTGTGGTTCCGTTTGCCGCCTAGTTGGTATAGGTCCTCTCTGAGCGCCTTGACCTCTTGGACTAAGTCTTCGAATGCGTCGTTGTTCTGCTGCCTTCTGACCATCAGTGCGGCAAAGTTAGCAAGCAGTGCGCCGAACAGCCCTACGCCACCCAGCATCAGCACGACGCCGGCAACTCTTCCCGCCGGTGTGCTGGGGACCATGTCCCCGTACCCTACGGTGGTAACGGTTGAGACCGCCCACCATATTGAATTCGGAAAGAAGCCCAGGGGCGAGCCACTGCCTTCTTCCACTGTCGTCACTATTGTGGCAACTATCAGGACGAGTCCAACCGCATAGACGAGCAGGAAGTCCACGTTGAATATGCGGACGACACCGCTGAATGCTCTGGTTCCGTAGACTGCTATGCGAAGAAGGCGTAGTGGCCGTACAAATGGAATGACGACAACCAGTACATCTAGCCAGTGTTGCCTTAGGAAGCCACGCCGATCAGGCGCTATGGCTGTCTTCACTGCCAGATCGGTGGGCAAACAGTGCCCAGACAACGACATCAGCAATGAATACCAACCTCTCGCCATTAGGGTTTAGGTCCCAGAACAACGAAGCGGCAAGAAGAGGCACTATTGCGAAGGCAAGGATGAGAAGGGGCAGCTCGGTCGCCCTTTCGATTTTGACAAGCAGTGGCTTCACGCCTGTCGTAGCTGTAAGGTCGCTCCACTTTTGATTCGCTCACCTCACCCTACATTTAAGATGTGTTTAGGTAGCGTAGGCTGCCATTGTACGGCGTAAGGATTCAGCCCCTGCAACGGCGCCAGCCTTCAAGGATAGGGTATCATGACCACCGTGAGAGCACGGATTGTTCGACGGACTCCTTTCTTCTACGGCTGGATCATCGTGGCGGGCGCCTTCTTCGGTGCGTTCGCAAGCGGGGGTATCCAGGGGTTCACCTTCAGCGTTTTTCTCAAGCCAATGTCGGAGGACTTGGGTTGGGCTAGGTCGGCTCTGACCGCGGGAGTCGCGGCCAATACGCTCGTTGCGTCCTTCATTGCTCCACTATTTGGCTACATTGTGGATAGGCACGGGCCAAGGCCTTTAATGGCCGCCGCCGCCGTAGTAGGGGGAGTAGCTGCGTTTCTGCTTAGCCAGGTGACGCAGCTTTGGCAGTTCTACCTCATATTTGCCGTTGCCGGCATATTCGGTGGAGCGGCTCTGGGAGAAGTAGTTACGCAATCCACCGTAGTCAAGTGGTTCGTGAGGCGTCGTGGGCGGGCGGTTGCCTTTGGCAGCATGGGAGGGGCCGCCTCCGGAGCTATATTGGCGCCAATCATAAGCTTCATTGTGATCAACTCCGGTTGGAGAGGTGGTTGGGTGCTGATGGCAGCTTTGTTCTTCTTAATACTGTTGCCTGTTTCGTTCTTGATGATACGCCGTCCTGAGGACGTTGGTCTCAAACCTGACGGGGACGGGTCGCTGGACCCCAGTCAGTCTGGGGGCGGCTCTGACCATGAAAGGTCGTGGACTTTGCCGCAGGCGCTCCGTGACAAGTCCTTGTGGCTTCTTATCGGCGCACTAACGGTAGCCGGTCTATGCGTTTCCTCAGTGGTCGTCCACGAGTTCAGCTACATAACTGATCGCGGCTTTTCCACCGCCATAGCGGCAGCCGTGCTCAGTACACATGCTGCTATGGCCTCGGTAGGCCGGCTTCTCTGGGGCTTCATAGTAGAAAGGGTAACGGTCAGATATGCAATGGCTGCCGTTTTCCTGCTCTGCGGGCTGGCGCTTGTGCTCTTGGTAATAGCGGAGTTCGCCGCCTTGCTTCTTGTATTTGCTGTTGTCTATGGCCTGAGCATCGGCGGATACTCCGTGACCACTGCCGTCGCCTTCGCCAACTACTACGGTAGAGACCACGTGGGGTCTATTAGAGGAGCGGTCAGCCCTCTTGTTACCGGGTCTGTGGCGCTTGGGCCAGTGCTGATTGCCATGGGATACGATTTCCAGGGAACATATGCCAGTGGTTTCCTGGCTATGGTGGCTTTGTACGGTGCGGCAGGTGGCTTGGCCTTACTAGCCAAGCCGCCAAGAAAGGCGGAGGACAGGTAGGGTTGCTACTGTATGTTCAGCGCCCTAGCCGGATTTGTGACCGTCATTTTCTGGATGTCCAAGTCGCTTATACCCAGAGCCCTCAGCCTGGGTAGGAAATCCTCAAAGAGATAGCAATAACCGGAGTGGCCGCCGCTCCTCAGCCATCTCTTGCGGCTCGTGTCTTGAGAGAGAAGCAGGTTATCCGCGTATCCCCTTTGGACTAAGGCGTGTACCAGTTCAGCCCGTGTCTGGTCTAGCAAGAAGTGCTCCTTCCCAATAACGTCAAACTGGACGAAGCACCCTTCACCGGCCAGCCTGGATAGAACGTCTATGTCTGGCCGTTCGTCCACGTGGCCCACTATAAGTCGCGAAGGGCTGACCCCTTCCGATTTGAGGATCTCCAGTTGATGCACGCCTGCCACTCCGCCAGGCACCTCCATGCGCCGGTTTCCTGTGGTGTGCGTCGTGATCACCGCGCCTGTGCGCTTCTGGGCAGTGGCGACAGCCTTCAGCACCTTCAACTCCACGCCCTCTACTCTGGCTCGGTGTATCGCCGACTTGAAAAGACCGCAGCGGCGTTTGCTGGCGCCCACCCCCTCTTCGATCTCTTCTGTTATGTGATCGGCAATGCGCTCTATTGGCCACTCGTGGACGAATTTTGGAATATGGGGCTCGATGTAATATCCGGAGGTGGACACTATGTGCACCTCGCTAGCCTCTGACAGCCTTGCTAGCATATCCAGGTCTCTGCCCCATCCGTCGCAGGTTACTTCCACGATTGCCTGCCCCCCGGCTTCACGATAAGCCCTAAGTTCGGACACCATCACATCAAAGTCATCCAGCCGCATGTAGGTGCTCTCAGAACGGGTAGTGCCCAGCAGGTCTACCCTCGGCCCAAGACGCTGGTCGCACCAGATGTGCTCGTGGGGCAGACAGAATCCCAGCTGATCGGGGTCTATTTGGCCTAGTACGGTTTGAATCATCCGTGCATCCTACGTCACCTAGATGAGAACGGAGCCGTCCTTCTCCACGACTTTCAGCAGGTCGATCACTTCACTGGTTGTGCGCAGCTTTATCAAACCGTGCGCGATGTTGCCGCTTGCGTAGTCTTGACTGGCTCTGGTCAGTGCGGCCACTGCGTCCGAAATGATCAAACTGCTGACGCCGCGGTCGCTGAGGTCAAGGCATGTCAGGCTTATGCCAAAGTCCAGCATAGTGCCCATAACCGCTACGTTGGCAATATTGTTCTCTTGTATATATGCCGCGAAGTCGGGATTAGACAGCGCGCTCCATCCCGGTTTGGGAAGAATCAACTCTCGCTCTCCAGGCTCCCAGGCCGTTGGATAACTGCCGTCTTCGCCGTTCAAGTCCCATAGCCAGCCGGTAGCCTGTTGGAAGTCCGAAACGTTGTTATCACCGTGGCCCAGGCTGCTGAAGACCACCGGCATACCCAGGTCGCGCGCCGCTTTCAGCACTCTAGGGATGTTCTGAGAAATGATGGCGAGCAGCTCAAAGTACTCGTCGAACTCCCTGCTTAGCACCTTCTCTTTGACGCGGCGCGCCAGCCATCCATTCTCCGGGTCAGCGAACGGCGCGTGGAGGTCCTGCAGGAGCAAGCATGTATTGCTCGCAGTCAGAGTAGTGGGTCTGGACTCCTTGGTGACTAGAGTCAATGGATGACGCAGCACCATCAGGCTCCTCCTACTTGCAGCGCCTGCCATTCCAATCGCGACTTCATCTCTTCCGGATTGGACGTGACTTTTTCAGGGGCAAAACCGAAATCCCACCCCTCAGCTGCGATGGTATCCACCACTCTCCCCGCATCAAAGCTTAGCCCAGTAAAGCTGCTCGGTGGTTGGCCCGCCAGCCAGACAAACGCCTTGCCCAGCTCGGCAGGGTCCGCCCAGCTTGATGTCACCTCTTCGGGCATCCGTTCTGCCGCTGCTATCGTTACCCCGGTTGGCTTAATTCGCTTTCCAGGGCTCATGGTATTGATGGCTATATTATGAGGTGTCGCTTCTAAGGCCAGGGCCTTGGCAAACCCTTCCTGGCCGTGTTTTCCCACGCAATATGCAACTTCCTTGGTAAAACCTCGAAAGCTGGCGCCACTTGCCACAGCCATGATGTGTCCACCGCCTTGAGCTTTCATTATGTTCCATACCGCCTTAGTGCCGTTAAACAGACCACCTATATGAATGTTTATCTCACCCCACCAAGCCTCGTGACTTGTTTCCTCAAGACTGATCAGGGGCATTACTGCAGCGGTATGGATCAGCACATCTAGCTTCCCCCATTCGTCGACTACTTTTTGGACAACATCGTTGAACATCTCCGGGTCGGCTACATCCAAGCGCAGATTGAGGAGTTCGGCTCCACCTACATCTATTCCATTGAAAGAAGCTTCCATCTCGGCTTCATCCACGTCGGTTGCGCAGACCTTGGCGCCGGCCAGTCCAAGGGCCTTTGCTACTCCCCAGCCGAGGCCTCTACCTGCGCCTGTCACCAGCGCTACCTTCCCCTCCAACATGGTCACTATGCAAGCTCCTTCAATGGCCTAGCTGGCTGCAAGACCCAGTGTACCCGCCACCGGTTTCAGCGCGTCAATGACGAACGTGATATGTTTGTTAAGGTCAACGCCTAATTCTTCCGCACCCTGGACTATGTCTTCCCGACTCACGGACTTCGCGAAAGCCTTGTCCTTCATCTTCTTTCTAACGGAGCGGACATCCGTATCTGCCAGACTTTTTGTGGGGCGAACCAGTGCCACGGCTGTGACAAACCCCGACAACTCGTCCAATGAGAACAGCGCCTTCTCCATCATCGTCTCTCGAGGTACACCTGTGTGATTACCGTGTGACAGCACTGCTCGCACAATTGAATCCGGGTAGCCCTGGGCCTTGAGGATATCGGCGCCAAACTGGGGATGCTCTTCTGGTTTCGGGCAGGCGTCCCAGTCGAAGTCATGCAACATTCCGGTAATACCCCATAGGTCTTCATCTTCCCCTAGCTGACGGGCATAGGCGCGCATGCAAGCCTCTACGGCAGTGGCATGCCTGAAAAGGGCGTCGCTCTTGCCGAACTCCTGAAGCAGCGCCCAAGCCTCGTCGCGAGTAACCATTTTGCCCCCCTGAGGTCGCGTGCAACCGATTTTGAGGTGACCTTAACACAACACAAGTATGTGCAGCTACAGAGGCAATGCTAGCGAAGAAGTAGAAGGACAGCCTCTTGGTTAGCTAGGTTCCATGCTCACTACTTGGTGGTGCGGCCATATCTGGAGGTCGCAACCTAGCGGGGAATATGCCTGCTCCAGGCAGCGAACCTTGACACGCCACAGGACGGGTCTATAATCCCGTCGTCTGCAACAGGGTGCTGCCTAATGACCCGGTTGAGCATCACTAATGCTCTAAACCTTGGAGTGAGGTTGCACATCTTTCAAATCTACCAGAAGGGGAGGTGGCGGGAGTGGTTACAACCGAGCTTACATCACTAACACTTGCGGAAGCGGCCGACAAGATCAAGTCTCGTGAAGTCTCGCCAGTTGAATTAACAACAGCAAGCTTAAATCGGATCGATGAGCTGGAGCCCAAGCTTAACGCGTTCATAACGCTCTGCCAGGATCAGGCTCTGTCTGTTGCGCGAAAGGCTGAGAGGGATATTGCCGGGGGTAAATACCTGGGCCCTCTGCATGGCATTCCTTATGCAGTCAAGGACATCTATGCCAGCAAGGGAATCCGCTCTACCAGCGGGTCGAAAGTCTTTGCTGATCACTTTCCTGATCACGACAGCACAGCAGTTAGGAAGCTGAACTCTGCGGGTGCTGTGATGGTGGGGAAGAACAACACCAATGAATTTGCCAGCGGCGGTGATGACAGCAGTTTTCATGGCCCGGTGCAGAATCCCTGGAAGCTGGGCTACACGCCAGGAGGCTCCTCCAGCGGTTCAGCCGCCTCGGTTGCTGCTGGAATGATTTTTGCAGCCATGGGATCGTGTACCGGTGGCTCCGTTCGTGTACCAGCCTCCAACTGCAGCTTAGTGGGACTGAAGCCCAGCTATGGACTGGTCAGCCGGTATGGCATATTCCCATTGAGTTGGTCGTTAGACCATCCTGGTCTCCTGACTAGAACCGTTGAAGACTGTGCACTTCTCCTCCAGACGGTAGCAGGTTACGACTCAAAGGACCCATCCTCCACCAGAGTGTCAATCCCGGATTATGCTTCAGCTCTCACCGGAGATATACGTGGAATCAGAGTAGGGGTACCAAGGGAACTCCGTGAAGGCACGTCAGCAGAGGTAGACCTCTTAGTCGAGAAGGCTCTATCGGTGTTGAGGGAACTGGGCGCCTCGGTTGAAGAGGTTTCAGTGCCGGTCACCGACAACTACGCCACTACTGCAGGCAATGTGATTACGTGGAGCGAGGCCGGCCAGATACATACACCTTATCTACAAAGTCTGCGTGAATACTCCGTCGGGGTCCGAGAAAAGGTTCAGGTAGGACTCGTCATCCCCTCCAACGACTACCACAAGGCGCAAAAGATGCGCCGCAAGGTTCAAGATGAGCTGACTCAGATGCTGAATCGAGTGGATGTACTGGTCGGCCCAATACAGAGGACTCCACCTGGGACACTGCATCTCAGTGTGGCAACGGGTGCTGCGACAGGAATGGCCACTCAACGGAGCTTCACCCGGCCCTTTAACTTGACCGGAATGCCCGCGGTCAGCGTGCCTTGTGGCTTTTCACCGGAGGGTCTGCCTGTAGGACTACAGATATCTGGGAGACTTTTTGACGATTCCACTGTGCTCCGCGTGGCCCACGCTTATGAGCAGGCTACCACATGGCACGATATGCATCCATCGCTATCCTGAGGAGGCCCCCATGCCGAAGATGTCAAAAGAAACGGTTAGTGCCCTTATAGAGCTTGGCGGCGCTGAGGCTACTCCCCAGGAGATTGAGGCAACCACCAAGCTTTACAACACCCTGGCAGATCAGTTGGATGAAATTAAGCCCAACTCACTGGAAGAGGTCGAACCGCACTTCATCCAGCCCACAAGGAGAGGACGTAGCAGCTCTTAGTGCAGCAACTCAGGTGGCGGCCTCTCGGCTCAAAAAGCTTTACAAGGCAGTATGGTCAGGACACATAAGATAAAAGCAGAGATCATGACCTCGGCTTCGTTCTCACCGTTCGGGGAGGTCATCGACGCGTCAGACATCCCTGATGAGCTTTCCCCGGTCGATTTTCAAGGAGGCGGCTTGCGGGCCAACACAACTCTCTTGCCCTATCGCGGACTGGAGTTCAGCCAGATGGAGCAGCACTTCCACGTTACTCAGGCTTTCCTGCCGCTCAGCGGGCCGCCAGCGGTGGTTGCTGTTGCTGCTCCTACAGACCAAAACGACCCTGATGCGATTCCAAAACCCGAACAATGCCATGCTTTCCTCATAGACGGGACCATGGGTTATATTCTGAAGAAAGGGACGTGGCACTCTGACCGATTGCCGCTCTATCCGCCGGGCACCAAAATGGTGATCCTCACCGATAGTGAGACGAACTTAGATCTTAGCAAGTATGGATCTATAAGGACCCCCGAGAGCGACCGAGGAGGGTGGGAACTCAACCGCATCGTCGATTACCGGACAAAGCTTGGGGTTACCTTCGAGATAGTTCTTTAGCGGCTCCCGCCTTTGGCGCCTGATATGGACGGGGTGGCTACGAAATCGGAAAATGAAAGGTGTCACGGAATGCCAAAGGACTTCATCTCCTTTCTAGATTGGTCTGCAGACGATCTGAGCGACCTAGTGAAAGCGGCGCAGACCTTTCACCAGTGGTGGCTTAAAGGGAAGTCTCCATCAGCACTCAAGGGACGACGCATAGCCTTGATGTGGGGATCCACAGGCTTTCGGAACAGAGTTGCGTTCGAGTTGGGCATAGCCGAACTCGGTGGCGTCTCAGTTGAGATTCCAGTCCCTATCGACGAGGGAGAACTTCTAGAAGATGTGGCCCAATATCTGGACAACTGGTTCGACGCTATCGTCGCAAGAACATCAACCCACGAGCAAATGCTGAGGCTAGCTCGTTCGGTCCGGGTTCCGGTTATAAATGCCAGAACTTCGTTCAATCACCCGTGCGAGATACTAGGGGACTTGGCCTATATCAGGGAACAGAGAGGTGACTTGAATGGCTTGCGTGTCGCATTCATCGGCGAGGCGACGAACCTTGGGCACTCTTGGTTCGAGGCTGCGGCTAGGTTTCCGATACACGTCGTTCAAGTGTGCCCAGCAGGATTTGAGATTGAGGCCCGGTTCCTTCAAAGGATCGCTCGCGAGGCGGAAGGAGAGGTCACCGTTTCTCAGGATATGCACTCAGCCATTGCCGAGGCGGATGTGATTTACACTGACTGTTGGCCGGATAGAGAAACCGACGAAGACCACCAGAGGATAAGGGATCTGTTTCTCCCTTATCAGGTGACGGCGGAGCTACTTAGTGCAGGTCAGCAGGATGTTCTATTCCTCCCCTGCCCGCCAGTCCACAGGGGCGAAGAAGTCTCTGATAGCGCTATGAACTGGCCTGGCTGCCGCGTCTACGAGGCGAAAGAATATCTCCTGCACGCGCAGAATGCTCTACTAGTCGCTCTTCTCAACGCTCGTGAATGAGGTGCCCCAAAATAGCCGGAGAGGGTAGTCATGAACATACGAACTGCTGCAGGGGAAGTGGCTTCGGTTCTCTGGGTACTGCTCTCTCCTGTATGGTCGCAGCGACATCTGCCACCCTAGGCTCCGACAATCTCCTCCATCACCCGGAGCAGGTTCTCCCCAAGCACCTTTCTTACTGTGTCCTCTGATTGGCCCCGGCGTAGTAGCTCCTCTGTTAGTGCAGGCAATTTGCTACAGTCCTCCATGCCCACGGGTAGGCTGACTACCCCGTCGAAGTCGGATCCAAAGCCTACATGGTCCGGACCTGCAACCCTTATCATATGCTCTATGTGGTCGGCGACGACCCCAAGATCGGGTGCTGGCACTTTGCTCACTAACTCGTCATACTTGGATCGCAGCTCTTTCTTTGACCTGTCCAGCGCCTCCTCATCTCCTGCCAGCTTCTCTTCAAGTGACTTCTCTTCAAGACGATGCTGTTCCATTAACTTATCATTGGCTATCCGGCATTCTTCCGAGATGAATGCCGGCACAAACGTAACGCAGACAACGCCGCCACCTTCCGCGACTGCTTTTATTTGCTCATCCCTGAGGTTCCTGCGGTGATCGCATATAGACCTAGCGGAAGAGTGCGAGGCTATCACTGGCTTGGAAGAGGCTTTGATGGCATCCCAGAAGGTCTCCTCAGACACGTGGGAGATATCAACCATCATGCCTAGCCGGTTCATCTCTTTCACTACCTCGACTCCAAAAGGTGTCAGACCGTGATGCTTCGGTTGATCCAGACAGCCGTCCGCCCAGTTATTGTTGTTGCTCCAGGTAAGGGTCATGTAACGCACACCCAGTTCAAAGAACATGCGAAGCACGCCCAGATCGTCTTCAATGGCATGCCCTCCCTCAATACAGAGGATTGCCGCTAGTTTGCCTCCGCCGACGATGCGCCTTACATCGCTAGCTGTGGTTGCCAGTTCAAAATCATCTGGGTAGTTCTTGCATAGCTGTTTAATCGAGTCCAGATCCTGCAAGACCCGCAGGATGCATTCCTTTTTCGGAATGAGGTCAGGGCGGATCCAGGCGGAGAAGAAGACGGCGTCGAGACCACCCTGGCGCATCTTGGGCACGTCCACGTGAGTGAGGCTGCCACCCCGTCCCACGTCCGCGCCATTGTCCACAATGCGGTCCGGTGTGTCGGCGTGGCAGTCAATTACGATAGAGGAGTAATGTAGATTCCCTTCTCCAGAGTTCACGCTGAGACACCTCCACAATGTATTTCATGCAAGATACGGAACCGTTGATGGCATAGTATCTCTTTATACGTCGACAGGCTAGAAGTCAGGCTATGTTTCCGAAACGACAACGTTCGGCCTGCGTATGCCGGCTACCAGTAACATGGCCACGAATCCGGCTACGGCAAAACCGGCAAAAGCCAGCATGTAGTCTCCGGTGCGGTCATACACCACACCAGCAAAGACCGGCCCGATTAGAGTACCTACGGTCTGCACAGTGCTCATCAAGCCCCGAATGGTGGCAAAGGACTTGCGGCCGAAGTAGTCAGCCTGGAGCGAAACCGGCAACACAATAGAGCCGCCATATGCCACGGCATACAGGACAAGAGCTCCGATAAGCAGCGGCTGGGTTTCCACTTGAGTCATTGCGAGCATGGTCAAACTAGTCACCCCAAGCGTGCCAGCCAGCAGATACCGCTTGTCAACGAAGTCACCCAGCCAGGAAATGCCGATCCTGCCTAATAGGCTTACAAGTGCGACAGCCCCAAGGAGGGAGCTAGCCACGATAAATGTAAACCCCCTGTCGACCATCATCGCGACGAAGTGGATGGTGAACCCTGTAGTTACTATGGCACGAAGAGATAGAGACGCACCCAGGAACCAGAATTGGGTTGTTTTAAGGCTCTGAAGTCCTCCAATCTCGGGGCCACTGACTGGTCTGGGACGACTTGTACCACGTGAAACATTCGGGGCAGTGTTGGCTGCGCTTGAGCCGTCCGGGAGCAATCCATAGTCCTCCGGCCTATGTCGCATTACCATTGCAAGTGGCAAGCCCACAGTTAGTATCAGGACCCCGGATGCTATCGCTGCACTGCGCCACCCGTGGACTGATATCCACCATCCCAAGACCGGTAGTAGCAACGCTCCACCTATGCCCACGCCGGACATCACAAATCCAAGTGCTCTGCCACGTTTTCTAAAGAACCAGTTAGCCACGGCAGCGGTAGCCGGGGCGAATGTTCCCAGACTGCTCCCCAGAGTGATCGTGAAGATATAGACCAAGTACAGGGCAAGAAGAGAATTGACTCCCGCAAGTAAGACGAAGCCCAGTCCCATCAGTGGGATGCCAATGAACATCATCTTCCTAGGCCCGTACTTGTCTATTAGGAAACCCTCAATCGGCCCCAGGAATCCGCCCTCCAAGCGCGCCAGAGCAAAGACGCCTGATAAAGCGCTGCGGCTCCAGCCAAACTCGTCGGTTAGCGGCACGAAAAAGGCGCTGAAGCCGTAGAAGTTTAGCCCCGCGCCCATCGCGGTGAGGGCAGAACCTCCCGCCACTATCCACCAACCATAGAAAATGCCGTCTGGACTCCACTTCCTTCGGGACGTCGTATTGCGCGTTGGGTCGCTCATCTCAGCATTGGCTCCTGACGTCTAGTGGCATGTCCCAAGCGCAAGTCGCACCATATTGATAGGCCAATCTACTTTCGAAAGGTTGAACGCTGAGCACAGAGATTTCGATATCAGAAAGCGGGAGATCAGATCTCCGTGCGAGAGTACGGCAGTATTTGACGTCCGGCCCTCATGACCATAGCCATTTCACGCAATGCCGGAATACTCCGCAAGGGATCCCGTTCCACAACGATCAAATCGGCTTCCTTGCCGACTTCTAAAGTTCCGACTTGGTCGCCCATCCCTATTGCTTCTGCAGCTTCGCTCGTCGCCGATCTTATTACGTCCATGTTGGACATGCCGGCCTCCGAATGGAGTTCCAGCCCCAGGCAGTAGTCACCGAAGGACTGGATTGCATCGGTGCCGGCAATTATTCTGATACCCCACTCAGTCCACATTCTTCCCACGAACTCCAGTTGACTTTCACACTTGGCTTTGAGGCTGTCAAGCCGAGCATGCTCTTCCATAGATAGAGGCTCCGTCTCTGCTTTCGCCAACAACCTCTCGCGTCCGCGGAAACCGGTTTGCACCGTGGGGCTGACGTACACCCCCTGTTCCGCGATCCGCTCCGCAATGCGAGGGTCAAATTCGTAGGAACCATCGGGCTCAATGAACCCCGCGTGCTCAATCATATCTACTCCCGCATCAAGAGCGTTTGTGATACTCTGAGTAGCCAGGCAATGTGCCGTGGTGAGCTTGCCGTGCACATGAGCTTCGTCGACGATCACCCTCATCTCCTCCACACTGTACGAATCTCTGCGATTATCGGTGATCGCGGTACCTCCACCGGAGGCCATTATCTTAATATGATCAGCCCCCTCTTTGATCAGTGTTCGCACTGCCTGTCGTACACCATCCACACCATCGGCTTCGCCGTTACACCAAAAGAAGTGCCCACCGGTCATGGTCACTGGTCGTCCACAGAGCAGAAGGCGTGGAGACGTCACAAGCCCCTGCGCCGCGGCTGCTCGCAGGTCAAAGGTTATCCTATTGCGTGCTCCGTTATCCCTCAGTGTGGTTACTCCAGAACTGAGGTGGATATGGGTGTTGTGCGCAGCCCTCAGAAGCATGATCTCATCGGAGTCGCGTTCGATCACCTTCTCATAAGGTCCGTCCTCGTAGCCGTGACCATTAACAGTACCGAACATTAGGTGGGTGTGAGCGTCGATCAGTCCGGGCAAGACGTAGCCATTAGGGAATTCCATGATCCGCACACCAGGTCCTTCCGGCAACTTAAGTTGCGACTTTGGGCCAACTTGGCTAATTTTGGATCCCTCGATCACGATTGCGGCGTCCTGTATAGGAGCTTTGCCCGTACCGTCGATCAACTGCCTACCGCTTACTACTGTTAGAACCATCTGGAACACCTCGTTTCTTGTTTGACACTGGAGATTATAGCGCGGGCAGTACAGTACATGCCCAAGTGGTATATCGGGAAACGAGGTTCAGCGCAGTTGACCCTTCCATCAGTCTCCCCGAAGGTCTGAGGCCTCTTGCCATACCCCCTCGTGGCCGTGCTTTCCCACTCACTTTGCCGGCAAACCCTGCTCCACAAAACTCAGAACAGAGTTATATTATAATTAGTCGCCTTATTCACATAACGTCCGCACTGATAGCTCCGGCTTTGGGCAGGTACGTATTGGGATCGTCCATCCATCGTGAGCCGGAGCCGTCGGCGCAGGAACCCGTAGCTGCAGGCACACCCTCTGAATAGCTAGTGCAGGAAATGACGCACGCCTGCAAAGACCATCGCTATCCCCAGGCGGTCAGCGGTGGCTATGATCTCTTCGTCACGGATTGAGCCGCCCGGCTGAACGATGGCGACGATGCCCGCCCTGGCCCCTTCCACTACGTTGTCATCGAAGGGGAACAATGCATCTGAGGCGAGCACGGCGCCCTTTGACCGTTCGCCAGCGAACTGCGACGCTAGCCTCACGCTGGTTACGCGGTTGGGCTGGCCGGCTCCCATGCCAACGAGCACGCCGTCTTTGACCATAGTGATGGCGTTGGACTTCACGTGCTTGCATACCGCCCAGGCCACACCCATGTCTGCTAATTCAGGCGCTGAGGGCCGTCTCTTTGTAACTACCTGGAAAACGTTCTCCCCGGAGACAGTGATGTCGGCTTCCTGCACCAGGGCTCCTCCTCTCACGGTGCGAACCTCCCTGCGCGGTCGGCGCGCGCCCCCGGGAGGGACAGTGAGGATGCGCAAATCCTTAGACTTTTTCTTCAGGTGCTCCAGGGCTTCCGGTTCAGCGCCTGGCGCAACGACGATTTCGTAGAACATACGCCCGCCGCTCTCCGGACTGCGCACTTCGCGCAGGGCCTTGGCATAGGCCATGTCTATAGGCCGGTTGGAGGCGACTATTCCCCCATAGGCAGAAACGGGATCACCCTGCGCCAGAGCCTTCTCATAAAGGCCGGCGACGTCGCCGTCCCCCGTGGCGAAACAGCAGGGATTTGTGTGCTTGATGATAGCTACGGCAGGCTCAGGGAAGTCAGCGACAAGGTTGAAAGCAGCGTCGACGTCCAGAATGTTGACAAAGGATAGCTCTTTGCCGTGATGCTGTACAAAACCTCCCATGCCTTCAACCGGTCCTGAGTCCAGCGTGTAGAAGGCGCCCTTTTGATGGGGGTTCTCCCCGTAGCGCAGGTCTAATCTCTTGTTCAGACCAATGGTCAACTCGTCCGGGAAGGAGGATGCACCATCACGGGAAAGGTACTGCGAAACGGCGGTATCGTACAGCGCCACGTGTTGGAAAGCCTTGCGGGCCAGGCCCTGCCGGTCTTCCATGGAAAGGCCGCTGCCACCCAGCTTGTCCGACACCCACTCGTAGTCGGCAGGATCCACGACTACCACTACGTGAGGGAAGTTCTTTGCCGAGGCTCTGATCAGGGTAGGCCCGCCGATGTCTATGTTTTCCAACGCCTCTTCCAGGGTCACGCTGTTTTTCCCTACCGTTTCACGGAACGGGTACAGGTTGCACACCACCAGATCAATCGTATCGATGCCGTGCTCAGCGATCTGCGCCATATCCCCGGGCAGGTCGCGCCTGGCCAGGATGCCTCCGTGCACTCTGGGATGGAGCGTTTTTATACGTCCGTCCAGCATTTCAGGAGACCCGGTCATGTCGGCGACCTGCTGTACCGGCAGCCCCGCCCCCGATAGCTCCCGGTGGGTGCCCCCTGTACTGACCAAGTCATACCCCAGCTTGTGAATAGACCCGGCAAACTCCACAAGGCCGGTTCTGTTGGATACGCTAAGCAATGCTTTCAATGGGTTCCCTCGCAATAGCGGAGTGCGTTTCCTATCCCTCCGCCACTTCTCCAACTACCCACGCTTCGGGGAGTGTCCGGACGATGTCGGAGGCGTGCTCTGCGGCGCAGACCAGCACCATGCCCACGCCCATGTTGAACACGTGCCTCATCTCAGCAAGGTCTACATTCCCCGCAGCCTGAATTATGGGGAAGATGGGCGGAGTTTCCCAGGAAGACCAGTCAACGCGTGCCTTCAAACCCGGCGGCATTACCCTCTCCAAGTTATCCTCTGTACCACCGCCCGTGATATGGGCCATAGCCTTGATGAGGGGAAGCATCGGTTCCAGCAAGGGCCAGTAACCGCGATGGGGTTCCAACAGCGCCTCGCCAAGTGTACACCCCAGTTCGTCATATGCGTTGTACAGAGGAGACCTATCCTCTTCCAGGTTGAATATAGCCCGCACCAGGGAGTAGCCGTTGGTGTGCAATCCGCTGGAAGGCAGGCCGATCAATAGGTCGCCCGCCTTGATGCTGGAAGGGTCGAGCAGAGCTTCACGCTCAGCCGCGCCGACTACAAACCCGACCAGCTCGAATGCACCCGGCTTAAAGACGTCCGACATCTGAGACGTCTCGCCGCCCAATAGGGCGCATCCCGCCTCGCTGCAGGCTTCAGCCATGCCTCTCACCAGGGCCTCCAGCCGCTCCGGCAGCAACGACTCCATGGCAATGTAGTCCAGGAAGAAGAGCGGCCTTGCCCCGCTGGTAAGCACATCGTTTATGCTCTGGTTCACTACGTCTTTGCCGATGGTCCGGTACTGGTCCAGCCAAACCGCCAGTTTCAGCTTGGTGCCCACACCGTCTGTGCTGGAAACAAGCACCGGTTCCCTGAAGTTCTGAAGCTGAAACAACCCCCCAAACAAACCCACGTCTCCCAGAACCTGGGAACCGAAAGTAGAACGGGCTAGGGGTTTGATGAGGTCTTTGACGTGGGCGGCGGCGTCCAGGTCTACACCTGATGCCAGGTAGGTCATTCTGGGCATGCCCTAGGAGCGCTCCAAGGCCAGCTTGTCAAATTCCAACTGGACAGGGATGGGGTAGTTGCCCGTGAAACAGGCGGCACAGAAACTGTCTTCGCTGCCGTTTACCGTCTCCAGCAGCCCTTCCACGCTGAGGTAACCAAGGCTGTCAGCGCCCACGAACTCCTTTATCTCCTCAAGCGACATATTGGCCGCCAGCAGTTCGCCCTTGGTAGCCATATCCACACCAAAGTGGCAGGGGAAGCGTATGGGCGGTGCGCACACTCGCATGTGAACTTCCTTGGCGCCGGACTTGCGCACCATGCCTACCACTTGTGGCGTGGTGGTGCCTCGCACAATGCTATCGTCCACAATTACCACTCGCTTGCCGCTAAAGACTTCAGGCAGGGGATTGAACTTCATCTGTACGCCCAGCTCGCGTATGCGCTGGTCTGGCTGTATGAAGGTACGCCCCACATACCGGTTTTTAACCAGGCCATCGCTGAACGGGATGCCCGACTCCTGCGAATAGCCTACTGCCGCGGCTGTGGCTGAATCAGGCACACCGACCACAATGTCCGCTTTCACGGGATGCTCTTTGGCCAACCGTTTGCCCATCTCAACACGCGACAGATAGTTGAGCCGACCTCCCAGCAGGCTATCCGGCCTGGCGAAGTAGATGTACTCAAAAACGCATGGTGCGGGATTGGGCAGACGGCCGGCGTATGGAATAGAGCTCAAGCCGTCCTCGTTGATGATAACTGTTTCACCCGGCTCTATCTCGCGTAGGAAGCGGGCTCCCAAGTGGTCCAAAGCACAGGATTCCGATGCAATTATCCAGCCGCCATCCAGCTTACCCAGGCAGAGAGGCCTGACGCCGCGCGGGTCGCGGATGCCTATTAGGCTATCGTTGGTTAGCACGGTTAGAGAGTACGCCCCCTGCAAACGCGGCATAGTGTAGGCCACCCTCTCGGCAAGGTCTTCGCCGGGAGCGTGGACCAGCATTTGAGCTATGACTTCGGAGTCGGTGCCCGTGGAGAAGGCGACGCCCATTTCCATGAGCTCGGCGCGCAACTCTTCCGCGTTGATAACATTGCCGTTGTGAGCCAGGGCCAGCTCCAGCCCGCCATTTTGGGCCATAAGGGGTTGAGCATTCTGAATACGCGTTGAACCGGTGGTGGAATAGCGGGTGTGACCTATGGCAATGTGCCCTTCCAGGCGCTCTAGATCGCTCTCTCGGAAAGCCTGGGACACAAGCCCCATGGAAGTGTGGGTATGAATGCGTTTACCGGTAGCTGTGGAGATACCCGCACTTTCCTGGCCCCTGTGCTGCAAGGCATAGAGACCGTAGAATGCGGTTTGGGCTACATTGAGGCCTGGTGCGTATACGCCTATAACTCCACAACTTTCGTGGAGAGAATCGTCATCATTAGCTGCAGTCCCAATGGAAGACTCCGCAAATGAGGCCAACAAGCACCCCCGGGCAGGCTGGACATTCAGATTATAAGTCGCTGGGGGCACTGCGGTCAAACGGAATCGCATTGCAATTTCACCCATAGTTGGCAAAGGACGCATACGCCCGCCGGCGACGGCGGTGGAGCCGGAGGCTATCATGGAAATCGCGGCGGAAATGACCATGGTCGGTGGGGAGATAGTGCACGAATCGTAGGGGCTGTTGAGCAGAACCCCTGTCGCTGAGGATAGGGGCAGGCGTGAGAAGCGGGACATCGGTGGTGTAGAGGATGCGGCGATCGTGCCTGTAGGGGCTGTTTCGCAGCGAATTGTTTCAGACGTTATGTCAAATTCCAAAGCTAGAACGAACCAACTTTTTATGGGAATATGGGAAACAAATCCGAAAGTCGTCATGCATACAACGATTGTCGTCGAGGAGGGGGAGACGGCGCGGGGCCGTCTGGAGAGGGAGGGAGAGACGGCGCGAGGCCGTTCGGAGAGCTGAGGTGTTGATGTTGCTGAGGGGCGGTAGTTTATGGTTAGCGATCCGGGTAGCGTTCATGGATACAGGATAAGGGGAAGGCGATGGCGTGGGGAAGGGGTGTGTGGCGGGCAGACGGGCAAACGGGCAGACGAGCAGACGGACAGGCGGGCAGGCATGCTCTCCCAGGCGAGCCTGAAGAACTCCATCGAGAACTTCATAGTTCCGGCCTCAGCCATCCTGGCGAGCGAGCCGACGGGGACAGCGCAAGGTGCAAGCGGCGAGACCACCGATCATGTTACTTCATGCCTTCGGAGTGCCGGCATAGGCGCCCTTGACGAGCCGAATGACGCAACACTCCAGGAAAGACTGAGTACCCTCAATTGCCTGGCATTCCAAACGCCGCATCAGTACTGGCTGGACCTTGCCGACGACGATTCTGGCACGTCCGATTTGGATGATTACAAAGAGGCCATAAATGGCGACCCCCTTGATCAAGAAGACAATGGCATTTCCTGGCTGAGCTACGGTGATTTGGAATGTTCCATACCTCTAGGCTGGGTTGGAAGATTCTTCGTTGATTGGGGAGACTCTGCTGCTGAAAAAGGCGGCGTGTCTGAAGCATGACTTGAGTTGGGGCACGCTTCAGGCAATGTCGGGCGACACTGCGCTCAGCGAAAGCGAGGATGACAGTGAGCTAGACGACGCTCACAATCCTCGCAACAAGTTCCTGGCGGACTTCACCTTCTACATCGAAAACGTCTGCGAGAGCGAGCTTGGCGATGAACGAAAGCAAGTGCCTCGCCAAGCCGGAGCACCAAACCCGGGTCTTTGGCAGCATTTGGGCGTTGAGGAACGCTGACCACAGAAGATTCTGGGGCGTGGCGGAGGGGACGGATCGCGGTTGGCCCGTGACGCGGGAGGATGTGGACCACGCCTATGCCACACCGAGGTACGTATCCTGCGCTCCACCAACTCCGTCCCTAACCGATCTCACGTTCAGCCTACAGGATGCCAATTTCTCAATATTCAGGGTGGAGTATCGAATCGTAAACAACTGCACGGGAGTAGAGATTGACTTCATAGCTCTGTGCCCTAGTACCAATTTCCTTTGTACCCGAATTGAAGACGACGGCCTTTTTCAGCTATCTCCCCTAACGGTCCAGTTGCACATAGCAACCATCCGCTTGTACCCTGAGAACGGAGCATACGGAGGCAGGTACTACATTGTAGAGATCGCCCCTGCCCTTCCGGTCGACTAGGGCCTGTTCACACTAGTGCAGTGCATCAAAGATGAGTGCGAATGAGAGGAATCCGAGGAAGAGCACATCGAGCTTTTCAAAGCGGGAGAAGATACGACGGAACCCCTTCAACCGGCGGAACAACTTCTCGATTTCGTTGCGCCTCTTGTACATCTCCCGATCGTACTCCCAGGGAGCGACCCGGGTGCTGAGGGGCGGAACAACCGGCAGGAACGCCAACGCCAGCTGGCGGGTCTCATTGCCCTCATATGCCCGGTCCATCAACAGGTACGGGTTCCGCCCCTCCAACAGTTTGCGCCCCTCCGGCGCATCGTGGGCCTGTCCCGGTGAGAAGGAGAACGTCACGGCTGTTCGAGCATCCGCGGCAACCATATGAATCTTGGTGGTCCAGCCGCCCCGGGACTTGCCGATGGACTGAGGTCCGTTTTTTTTAACGCACCGGTCCCATCGGGATGAACCTTGACGGTCGTGCTGTCCAGAGAAACCGCCTCCAGCTTGATGCGCACCATCTGCTCTCGTTGCAGATAATCGAACACCCGGTCAAGCACTCCTTTCTTAGACCATCGGTTCATCCGAGTGTAGACGGTGTGCCAGTTGCCGAAGCGAGGCGGCAGCCCACGCCACTTGCAGCCCTGCTCAGCGACGTACAGAATGGCATTGAGAACTTGCAGGTTGGACAAACTGACGTTGCCACGCTGAACAGGGAAGATTGGGGCTATGCGTTTGTACTGAGCCTCTGTAATCTCCATGCCTACAGTGTACCACGAACAAACCTCTTTGTGTGAACAGTCCCTAGATGGTGTAATTCCATGTTGGAACCGCTTCAGAGTGAACCCTTCCAGACATATGCAGCCGTAGTGGTGGCTACCGTAGTTTTAGGGTCCCACGTAGTAATCTATCTGCTGAGTATTGTTGGCCTCCTGCTCAGACCCTTCTCGCGGATATTGTGGGATTTCTCAAGGCGGCGGCATTCTTCCCTGGCGGCTTCCGCAGTAGTCTTCTTGTATCCATGGATACACCTATGGGGCAAGCCTCCCCGCGACATTACCAGAACCCCGTTCAGACCCTCCAAGCTCTTGCTCATACACACGCTGTGGTTCATTAACTCGGTCGGCCTCTGGGTTGCCTCCACACTAGCTGCTCTAGTGGGTGCCCTCAATGAGCTATTCCCAGATGTGTTAGGTCTAGATGTTTATGATTTGCACGGGTTGAAGATGCCTGCGTGGATTGGCTTCACCGTCCTGGGGATGTATACGGGTGCGTTTGCTTTATGGTCGTCGTTGGTGTGGTTTGGTTCCCTGCGTCGCTCTCTTGCCCACTTCAAGTACATGAATGGGGTAGAGTTCAGCGGAGATTTCGATGATACTGGACACTATTGGGCCTCGCACTATTGGGCCCCTTTTAGAAAGGCTACAAAGTGGGCCTTCATGACATTGCCTATCTACATCGGCCTATTAGTGCTAGTCGTCCTCGTTTTCCCTCCATGGCAGGGTTAAAGCCCATGGCCTTTTTATTCTCCATCGCTTCTGTACCAGCGGAACTAAACCTTGAAACCATCCGCTTGTACCCTGAGAACGGAGCATACGGCGGCAGGTACTACATCGTAGAGGTCGCCCTCGCCCTTCCGGTCGAACTTCTCAGGGAGTGGAGATAGACTACAGAGCTGTGTGCCCTATGTCCTCCTGTTCTCTATCCCTACTGCTCTTTACAATCAAGAAATATTTGCGCTAAACTCCGTCTTAGCAGGGCATTAGGGGCGACTCCTTTGCCCTGACTTTCTTTTTTTTCGTTGGGTAAGGATGAAGTGGTCCACAAGGAAACATACTTAACGGGACAGGGGCTGGTTAAGCTGGAGACCGAGTTGGAGCATCTGCGCTCCGTGTCGCGTCAAGAGGTCGCTCAGCGAATCCACCAGGCAAAGGAGCTGGGCGGCACCGTGGACAACGCCGAGTACGAGGTAGCCAAGAACGAACAGGCTTTCATTGAGGGCAGGATCCTCACCCTTGAAAACATGATCAAGAACGCCGTCCTCATTCCGGATGATAGAAAGCCTTCCGGCAAGGTGGAGGTTGGATCTAAAGTCACCATAAAGGATTCCGCCGGCAAGGAGCATACATACACTATTGTGGGCAGCTCGGAGGCTGACCCCTCCCAGGGCAAAATCTCCAACGAATCACCCGTAGGTCAGGCTCTATTGGGACGCAAAGAAAGGCAGCAGGCCAAGGTGCAGACCCCTTCAGGCTCTATCAAATACACTGTCGTCAAGATCTCTTAACCTTGCATGGCTGGCCTCAGGGGAGGCGGTGCATTCTTCACCAGGCACCCGGATTTTCAGAATGACACAACGGAGCAAGGCGCTCGCTGAATCGCGCCAGGACAAGCTGAGAAAGCTACGTGCCCAAGGTATCGACCCGTACCCTCCACGGTTCCATCGTACTCATACCAACCGGGAAGCCATGGATTGGTACCAGAAGGCCGAGGCCGGTAGGGGAGAGGGCTACCACAGCCGCAAGAAGCTCACCGTTGCCGGCCGCATCACGGCCCTGCGCGATATGGGTAAGGCCGCTTTCCTAGACCTGCGCGACGGTTCTCAAAGGCTTCAGGTGCATCTGAGGAGTGACGTCCTTGAGGAATCGTACAGTTTGATGGAAACCCTGGACTTGGGCGATTTTCTTGGAGTTGAGGGGACGATGTTTCGTACGCGACGCGGTGAGGTAACCCTCCAGGCGCGTAATATCGTTCTCCTAGCCAAAGCACACCGGCCACCTCCTGAAAAGTGGCACGGCCTCCGCGACGTTGAAGTACGCTACCGGCAACGTTACCTGGATTTAATGGCCAACCCGGACGTCAAATCCGTATTCCGGGACAGAAGCAGGATCATCTCCACCGTGCGCAGCTTCATGGACGGCCGGGGCTACATAGAGGTGGAGACACCCGTCATGGTTCCCGTGGCCGCCGGCGCCATGGCCCGGCCCTTTGTCACCACGCACAACGCCCTTGATCGTGTGTTGTATCTCCGCATTGCCACGGAACTCTACCTCAAGCGCCTCATCATAGGCGGGTTGGACAGGGTTTACGAGATAGGACGCATCTTCCGCAACGAAGGCATAGACATGGACCACAACCCAGAGTTCACTATGCTGGAGAGCTATCAAGCCTACGCCGACTACAATGATATCATGGTCTTGGTGGAGCAGATGGTGGCGGCAGCGGCGCGCACCGTCAACGGCTCGGCCAGAACTACCTTCCACGGCCATGATATAGACTTCACACCTCCCTGGCAGCGTCTTTCTCCCAAGGAAGAGCTGAAGAAAGCGGGGCTGAATATAGAGGATCTGTCCCGGACCGAAGACCTGGTGGCAGCCGCCAGGGCGAAAGGCGTTGAAACCGCCGCCTTGGAAAGTTGGGGCAGGATCATAGACAAACTGATTGGTTCTCTGGTTGAGCCCAATCTAATTCAGCCGGCTTTCCTGGTAGACTATCCAGTGGAGATGTCGCCGCTTGCCAAAGCAAAGCGGGACGACCCGCGCTACGCCGAGCGTTTCGAAGCGTTCGCTGGGGGCATGGAGATAGCCAACTCCTTCACGGAGTTGAACGACCCTGAGGTGCAGCGGGAGCGCTTCCAAGAGCAGGAGAAGCTGCGAAAGAGATTCGGAGAAGAAGACTTCGATCGCCTGGATGAGGACTTTCTGACCGCAATGGAGTACGGCATGCCCCCCACCGGCGGACTTGGGGTGGGCATAGACAGGCTGGTGATGCTTCTCACCGGCCAGGACACCATCAGAGACGTTGTTCTGTTCCCTCAGCTAAGGAGCAAAGGGACTGAAGCATGAGACGCCACATGACAGTTACCGCTTTCATCTCTAGGAAGGGCTGCACCCTGTTGCACTGGCACGCCAAGAACCGCATGTGGCTCCCACCTGGAGGACATATAGAGCCCGATGAGGACCCTGTTCAAGCGCTGTGCCGTGAAGCAGAAGAAGAGACCGGGGTTGCTATAGAAGTGCTCCCTACTTCAGACTCCTTTCTCTATGAAGAGCCCACACAGCTTCCCGCACCGGTAACCATTATGCTGGAGGACATCCCGGCCACTCCGGAAGAGCCGGCACACCAGCACATTGACCTTGTCTACTTCACCCGGCCGGGCAAGGCAGCATCCGACACTTCCTTGAACGAAGGCTGGCGCTGGGTTTCAGAGCAAGAGCTGCAGAGCAACACGGCTCTGAACACGGAAAACGGCTCTGCTCCGGTACCTGCCCCGGAAGATGTACGAGTGCTCGGCCTGGCCGCCATACGGAGAGTCGCCAGGGAAGAGGACAGAGATGCTTGATCTGGACCTGATCCGTCGTGACCCGGATGCAGCTCGCCAGGCGCTGGGCAAACGGGGCGACGACTCTACGTTGGAACGCATCCTGGCGTTGGATGCAGAGCGCCGTGGTAAGATTCACGAACGCGACGAGCTTAGAGCTCATCGCAATCAGGTCAGCCAGGAGCTTGGGCGCAGCGGTGAGCGCCCCCCGGAACTGCTGCGGGAAATGCGCCGGGTTGGAGACAACGTCAGGTCGCTGGAGGAGCAGCTAAGGAAGGTAGAGGAGGAGCTGACCACGCTCCTTCTTTACCTTCCCAACATACCTCTTGAAGATGTTCCCGTAGGGCCGGATGAATCCGCCAACAAGGTGGTGCGCTTCTGGGGAGAACCGGAAGAGTTCGACTTCGAACCCAGGGCCCACTGGGACCTCAACGAAGACCTGGGAATCATAGACTTCCAGCGCGGCGTCAAGCTGTCGGGTTCACGGTTCTACCTGCTTCAGGGCACGGGCGCCAGGCTGCAGCGCTCTCTCATCACATGGGTGCTTGATCTACATACCAAAGAGCAGGGCTATACGGAGATATACCCCCCGGCCCTGGTCCGCGAAGACGTCATGAGAGGCAGCGGCAACCTGCCCAAGTTCCAGGAGAATCTATATAGGGATGTGGAGGAGGACCTCTGGCTGGTTCCTACCGCGGAGGTGCCCCTGACCGGCTTGCATCGTGATGAAATCCTGGAACCAGGTTCTATGCCGCTCTACTACACGGCCTATACCCCTTGCTTTCGCCGCGAAAAGGCGGCGGCTGGCCGTGATACCAGGGGTATCAAACGCGTCCACCAGTTCGACAAAGTGGAGTTGTACGGGATCGTTGAACCTGAGAAATCGGCTGAAGCCATGGAGAAGTTGATGGCAGACGCCGAGGATGTGTTGCAACGCCTTGGTCTGCACTACCGCGTTATCCAACTCTGCACCGGAGACCTTGGTTTTCAATCGGCCAAGACGTACGATCTGGAAGTATGGGCGCCTGGCTCTGGAGAATGGCTGGAGGTCAGCTCTTGCTCCACCTGCACGGACTTTCAGGCCCGCCGCTCTAACATCAGATTCCGGCGCCAGGCGGGAGGACGCCCTGAATACGTGCACACACTCAACGCCTCCGGGCTGGCTGTACCCAGGATCATGATCTCTATACTGGAGACGTACCAGCAGATGGATGGTTCGGTAACTGTACCGGAGGCCCTGCGCCCCTACGTGGGTGTCGACTCTATATATCCACGGAAGGGACGCTAGTCAATGGGTGGAAGGTTCAGGTATCCTTAGTCCGTTGGCAGTCACCTTGAACCGGCGAAGCGAACAGAATCTACTTTTGGAGGGATGGCCGAGCGGTTTAAGGCGCCTGTCTTGAAAACAGGTAAACTCGAAAGGGTTTCGTGGGTTCGAATCCCACTCCCTCCGCCAGAGCATATATGAAGCTGCACGAATACCAGGCCAAGGCGATTCTCTCAGGGTACGGTATGACCGTACCGCGCAGCGGCGTTGCCACTACCCCCCATGAAGCACGCGATGTAATGCGCCACGTGGGCAGCCCCGCCGTGATAAAGGCCCAGGTGCACGCCGGCGGCCGCGGCAAGGGAGGAGGCATCAAACCGGTCAGAACCGCTGAAGAGGCGGAAGATGCCGCCGCCGCCATGCTGGGCACCCGGCTGGTAACTCCTCAAACGGGACATGCCGGCGCCCCGGTAAGCATGGTCATGGTGGAAGAGGCCCTGGAAATTGAACGGGAACTGTACGTTGGAATAGTCATAGACGCCACAGTTCGGGCGCCTGTGGTCATCGCCAGCAGCGCAGGCGGCATGGAGATAGAGGAGATAGCCCGTGATCACCCCGATCTCATCCTCAGAGAGGTGGTGGAGCCGACGGTAGGGCTGCGAGCCTACCAGGGGCGTCGTCTTACCGCGGGAATGGGACTGCCCGCTAACCTGGCGAATGCCATAGCGGAGCAGATGATTCGCTTGTATCGCGCTTTCATAGCCAGGGATTGTACACTGGCGGAGATCAACCCAATGGCGATAACCAAAAGCGGCCAGGTAGTTGTCATGGACGCCAAGATGACAATGGATGATGACGCCGCTTTCCGTCAGTCGGGTATGCCCGGCCTACGTGATTGGAGTCAGGAAGAAAGGCTGGAGGCCAAGGCGGGGCAGTCCGGCATAGCTTACGTTAAACTCGACGGAGAGGTCGGCTGCCTTGTGAACGGCGCCGGGCTGGCCATGGCCAGTATTGACACCATCAAAGAGGGCGGATGTGAGCCTGCGAACTTCCTGGACGTGGGCGGCGGCGCAGAGCCCATCAGGGTAGCCGAGGCTATGGGAATAATCCTAGCCGACCGGCAGGTGACAAGTGTACTGGTAAACGTCTTTGGCGGTATTGCACGTTGCGACGACATTGCGGAGGGCATTGTCCGGGCCATGCCGGAGAGCCGTAGAGATTTGCCCATAGTGGTCCGCTTCCTGGGCACCAACAAAGACGAAGGCACTCGCATTCTCCGGGAATCCGGGCTCAACACCTATTTCGTCGACAGTCTTGCAGAGGCGACGAAGATCCTCAGGGAGATGCGCTCATCATGAGCATCCTGGTAGACAAGACATCTCGCATCTTGGTGCAGGGCATCACCGGCAAGCAGGGCACCTTTCACTCCATGCAGATGCTGGAGTACGGCACCAACATTGTGGCCGGCGTGACTCCGGGAAGGGGCGGACTCAAGTTCCAGGAAGTCGTGCCCGTCTTCGATGCGGTAGAGACGGCGGTAAGGCAGACCGGCGCCGATACCTCGATAATCTTCGTGCCCGCTCCCGGCGCCACCGACGCCATATTGGAGGCCGCCGATGCCGGCATATCCCTGACCATCTGCATCACGGAGGGTGTGCCAGCCTTGGACATGGTGAACGTACTGCGCTGCCTGCCGGAATCCGACATGCGCATCATTGGCCCCAACTGCCCGGGTGTCATCTCTCCCGCCCACCGTTGCCGTGTGGGCATCATGCCCTCTGAAATACACATGCCGGGCAACGTGGGCGTCGTATCCCGCAGTGGAACGCTAACCTACGAAGCGGTCAACGCCCTGACCCAGGCAGGTATCGGCCAGTCCACCTGCGTCGGTATTGGCGGCGACCCCCTGGTGGGCACCAGCTTCGTTGATGTGCTGGCCATGTTCCAGGAAGACCCCGAAACGGAAGCCGTGGTGCTGATAGGAGAGATCGGCGGCAACCGCGAGCAGGAAGCAGCGGAGTTCATCAAGAAGGGCGGTTTCACCAAGCCGCTGGTTGCCCTTGTGGCGGGCCGCTCGGCGCCGACGGGCAAGCGAATGGGCCACGCCGGCGCCATCATCACAGGTAACGCAGCCACCGCATCCGACAAGATACGCACCCTTTTCGATGCAGGCGCCACTATAGCCGCCACAGTGGAAGACGTGGGCGCCGTGATGAACAAGGTGCTAACCTCGAACAGGGTCTAGACGACCACTCCCACGCAACGCCAGGCCTAGACTCCTTCTATGTGGACGGAAGATGCCATCGCCGGAGACAACCCTAAAAGCCCCGAGCTAGACCTAGTCTAGGTACCCCAATGCCCTGGGAAAGCGTTCACAGTCCCAGGATGTTCCCATTGTCGTCCACGTCCAACTGCCGTGGGGAGCCAGGCAGGCCAGGCAGGGTGAGTATGCTCCCGGCAATGGGGTATATGAACCCGGCGCCAATGGACGCCCTTACGTCGGAGACCTCAAAGGTATAGTCAGACGGCCTTCCTTTCAGGGAGGGCAAGTGGGAGATGGAGAGAGGGGTCTTGGCCATGCACACCGGCAGGACGCCCCATCCCAACGACTCGTAACTTCTCAGTTTCCTACGGGCTGCCGTATCCCAACGGACGTCCCTTGCGTTGTAGACCTTGCGGGCAAGGGTTTCCATCTTCTCCTGTATCGGAGCATCTTCGGGATAGAGGTAGGACACCTCGCCGCCTTGGGCCGCCGCTTCGACGACCGCTTCGG
>CBDHCW010000029.1:0-41591 GCA_965261445.1 Dehalococcoidia bacterium
TGGCCTTCCTCTTAGCCGCCACCAGATATGCGGGACAAATTCCTGAAATCCAGCTTGATCGCTCAGCGAAAAACGGGCAGGCCAGGGTCCCCTGTGGCAATGGAACTCGACGACCGAAGCCCCGAGATCATGCGCTCGCTTGATGACCTCCGCCCGAACTTGATCCGTCAATACGAAGTGGTAGCTATTCCTCGAGAGGAAGCCTTCAGGGGGAACCGGGTACCATTCCAGTACTTCGAACCCGTGGGCTTCTCCCTCACGTCGATGCTTGGCAAATAGGAACCCGGCCGACTCCACTCCCGCTTCATCCTCCAACAGATGCGCCCAAACTGCTGTCGAAAGGTCTTTCGGAAGGTAGAGATACGCCTCAGCCATCCTAGGCTCCTTCCTCAAACCGGTCTTTGAATCCCCTGACCCAGTCCAATAGGTTGGTGCCCTGACGAACGTCTGATGCAGGTAACCAGCCACTCTTCGGAGCCCACGAAAAGAATCCCCAGGGGCCCTCGAAAGGGGGTTGGTTGGGAGCTGGGTCTGTATAGCTGCCGGGGGTGGTATCCTGAAAGAGGATTCCTGAGGGAACGTAGAAGCCGTAAGGCTGCGCCCCAGGATACCCGTTGCCGATCTGGAAAGCGATATCAGTCGTTTCCCGGTTCCATCCTTCGGGCAGTGGATATGATACGATCCGTACCCAACGGCCCTCTGGTTGGTATTCGACATTAGTGAATCGTTGTCTGACGAGCTCCAACTCCAAGTCGATGCGCTCCTGCATTCCAGTCCTTACCCTCTCTTAAACAGGATTTTCTTGGCAAACCCGAGGCCCGGCTGTAGTTTGACCACCTCTTCAGGCTGGAGGGTTCGTTCAGTCCCATCCTCGAGATTAACAAGGATAACTCCCACCGACGGGTCCCAACCGCCAAGCCTGGCAACTTCCTCAGTGGTGATCGTCTCCTTGTCCCAGGGCTTGTACGCTCCTTCGATGTCAACCTCGAACTTCGGGTTTTCTTCACGCTGTGCCACAATTATCCTCCCTGTTGCCCACAATTCTGGGCAGAGCTCGTTGTATTTCAGCGTACGTACGCTGATGGTGCGAACATGATAGCAAAAAAACTCTACAGCGTCAACTGCCCACTGGCCGAGGCCGGGAATAGCTCTTCGACTCGTATTCGCGCCACCGCAGGGTTCACGTCAAAGGCGTTGGCAAGGACGTGTACGCCTTCTTCCCGCGTCGAGTCATCTAGCCCCCTGATTCCAAGACTCCCCTGCGGCACGAGGAGAGAGTCAAGTGCTTCATTCACCAACTGACGGGGTAGAAGGAGAACACCGATGACCTTGTTGGCTTGGAACTCCCACCACCTTCCGTCGTAACGGTGGGTGCCCGCTGACTCATTCGGAGAACCGACGGTGCCGGGACGGCATAGGATGGTTTGCTTCTTTTCATCAAGGTCGTCCCCGAACAGCGAGCGCGTCCCTGCACGGCGCTCCAGGGCGAATAGATGCCCGTGTAGGAGCATGTGGCCGGCTTCGTGAGCGAGCGTGCTGTTCATCCGGCGCTCGGCTACTCTACTACCTTCTTCTGAGAGTGACCTGGAGACTACTACTTCCTCCGGACCCTTCGCACTGAACCTTGTGAAGCCAAGTATGCCATCCGGGACGTCCTCGTACTGGGGGACAATGTGATACCGCTTTTCGATGAAGCGATCCACCCGTATCGGTTCTGGCGCTGCCGGGAGAAGACCAACCCGGCTGAGCTCGTCGGTAACGATTGACTCAATATCTGAGTCCTCATAGTAGGGCCGCTCCACAAATGGTCCAGACTGCATCCTCAGCATCTTCATCTCTAGGGTTGCTCGTCATCCTTTTGTTTCTGGTCCTGCTGTCTGATGAACTCCAAGATTTCCTTTGAACTGATCCCCTTATCCAGCATCTGCCGGAAGGCAAAACCGTATTCAGGGTTGGAAAGAGTCGCCCTTCGGAATTCCCTCAAGGGGGGGCGGGTGTCGAATTGTTGAAGGTCCTCCAATGAGGACCCCAACGCTCGCGCCACTGCGACCATGTGCTTGTCGGAGGGGTGGCGGCGGCCAAGCTCAACGTCAGACATGAACGCCGCGGACACCTCGATCTTGGTCGCCAACTCACGCAGGGATAGATCCCTCTCCTCTCGAAGTTCTCGTATGCGCTCACCTAGAGTCTTCATCGTCTGTCCAGGCCCTTTCGTTCAACGCTGTCAGCTTAACAGGTTGACGGCCCTCGGTCAATGACCGGGGACACAGGGTTCCATAGACCGAGCGACCTACGGTGGATACGCCACTGACCTGGCGGAAGGGCGGCAAAGGTTGGCAACCTGTCTCGGAACGGACTTTGGACAATCACTTGACCTGGGAGTTGCCGAGGGAATAGTCAGCCCAGGTGATCAGCAGTGATTAATAGGTAATGCTGACGGCTCCTTTACATCTACTATGCTCAGGGTAGACTTCAAGCTCAAGATGATGGTTCGACAAGCTCACCATGAGCGGGGGTATTTGGGGATAGTGTAGGGGGGTTACTTTGGCCAGAGCCAGAGGCGCTTGGCGGGTTTGAGGTTGTTACTGAGCATGGCGACTATGGCGGGATTGCCCGCCAGCAGGCTGACCCTCCACTTGGCGAGGTCTCCATCCATGGAGTGACCCTCCTCCCCGCGGCCTGGGAGTGATTCGAGCGGCAGCCATCGATTCGATGTTCTTGCCATTACCTCGCCGCCAGCCTCTCGCACAATTGCTACTCCCGCGGCGACGTCCCATGCGTGCGGCGCGGCGAAAGCGGCGTAATGCATGACCCCGGAAGCCACCAGCGTCATCTCGTAAGCGGTGCTGCCGATGTTGCGCGGCTCGCCGAGCCTTCTCAACTCCTTGCCTATTCTGTATCGCCGCCGGAAAGCCGCGGGGAGGGTGACGAGGCCGTTGGGCATCGGCTTGGCCTTATCGTAGACCCGGATGGGGGTGTCACCGGCGAATGCGCCACCCCCGCGACGGGCATGAAACACCTGGCCGGCGGATGCAGTTGGCGATGGGACGTAGATAGCCCCCGCGACGGGTTTGCCCTGGTGAAGCACGCCAATAGAGGAGGCAAAGACGGGCAATCCGTTGACGAAGTTGGTGGTGCCGTCCAGGGGGTCTATTACCCAAACATAAGTCCGGTCCAAGTCTTCGGCTGGCGGTGTCTCTTCGGAGAGGATGCCGTGACTGGGAAAGCGGCTGCGGATGCCATCGACAATGAGCTTTTCGGCGCCTTTGTCGGCGTCGCTGACGGGGCTTCTTGATCCTTCAGACTTGTACTCAACCTTCAGATCACTGTGGAAGTATTCCAGAAGCAACTCGCCGGCGCTTGCGGCCAGTGAGACGGCATGTTCTTCTATAGAGGATAGGAGTTCGGGGTCTATTTCAGCTGAACGGGTATCCGAGCCTGACATCCTAAGACGCCTGGTAGCGGGCTTTGACGTGGGCGCTGATGCCGCCGCGGTCGGTTACGTCGCTGGCTGAAGCGGGGTAGTCGAAAGGTATGTGTTCCAGCACTTCCGTATCTATGTTGGTGGCGTCCTGAACGTCGTATCTTCGCGACGTGTATTTGTCCGTGAGCATCATCTCCTCGTCTCGGGCCTAGCCTCTTCTCGCAGTTGTTTGGGCAGCACGAACGTGAAGTTCTCCTCTGCTATGGACATTGTGCGAACGTTCCTGGGCTTGAGTCTATCCACTATGGCTCCCACCAGCCATTCCGGCGTTGAAGCGCCGGAAGTAATGCCCACGCTTTGCACGCCTTCCAGCCAGGCATCGTCTATGTCGGCGGGGCCGTCGATGAGATAAGCCGGTCTTCCGGCGGCCTCGGCGGTTTCCCGCAGCCGGTTGCTGTTGGAGCTGTTCTGTGCTCCTACAACCAGGACCAGTTCAACGTCAGGCGCTATGGCCTTGAGGGCATTCTGCCTGTTGGTAGTGGCGTAGCAGATGTCGTTGCGAGTTACCAGGGCGGGGAATCTCTCTTTGAGGACGTCTATGACCTCTTCCGTGTCGTCCATGCTCAGAGTGGTCTGAGTTAGAGCCACCACCCTGTCGGGGTTTTCAACCTGGACATTGGCCGCCTCTTCAGCCGTTTCTATGAGGATAGTGCTGTCGGGCGCTTGGCCCAGCGTGCCGGCGATTTCGACGTGTTCGCGGTGACCTATGAGGATTATGGTATAGCCTTCACGCGCGTACTTCTGGGCTTCGAGATGGACCTTGGTGACCAGCGGGCAGGTGGCGTCTATGACGTTCAGTCCCCTGGCTTGGGCCTGCTGCCAGATGGAAGGAGAGACGCCCGTGGGCGGAAAAGACCACGATACTGCCCTCCGGGATATCGTCGATGTCTTCAACGAAGACGGCCCCTTTGCCCCGCAAATCGTCTACGACGTGAGAGTTGTGCACGATCTCGTGTCGAACGTAAACGGGAGGCTGGAAGCGCTCCAGGCATAGCTCTACCACGTCAATAGCGCGGACGACGCCCGCACAAAACCCTCTGGGTGAGCTGAGCAAGACTTCTATGGTCGGCCTCTCTCTCGCTGTTCAGAGCGCCGGCTTTGCTTCAACTACCTGGTTCGCCTCGTCTGCAGTACGTAAGCGCCGCCTACCACCACCAAGAGGAGTCCCGCCAGCATCAGGGCAATGAGTGCTCCGGAGCCGGGCGAAAAGTCGCCGGCAGGCGGGGGTACGGGGGTAGGAGTAGGTCTATCAGGACGTTCGGGCGGGGGCGCGGGATGTTCAGGAAGACCGACCATCACAGCCTCATTGATACTTGTCCCCTCATGGAGGGTTAACAAGTTGCCGTAGCCATCAAGGAAGAGAAGCCTAAACCCAGCCGGCTCCGCTCTAAGATTGCTCACTATCAGGTTCAAAATCCTGTCGGTAGGCAGCGGGTCATTAGCATTGAGGCTCGCTGCAGAAGTGTGGTCGGCGCGCAGACGCGGATCATAGACAGGGTACACCTTGATGGAGTCCACCTGATTGCCGGAAACGCCGTCTTCGGGCAGCTTGACTTGGACTTGTGCCTGATTGCCCCGTAGCTGGTACTTCCATCCTAGGTCGCTTGGGACCAGGTCTTCGGCGCCTTCCGGCTCACTTGACATGGCCAATTCCGCATCGGCGGAGTCCAGAACCTTCAGCGTGACGTCGGGGTCTTGAAGAATGCCGTCATCGTCTACTGCGGCCTCAAAGCCAGACACCTTCACGGCGGTGATGACGCCTTCATCGGGAGCGTCTACGGTCTGTGTTACGTCCCCAACGCTTATCTCGACTGTTTCTGCATCTCCCTTGACAGTGAGGACCATTACCACCCATAGGTCTACCGTGTTTCCCCTGGAATCAAACGCCTGGTCCCAACTGATGTCGGGATCGGGAGGCGTTTGGGCGTTGACCCTTTGCAGGCCGTAGAGTGTGAAGAGTAGGCTGAGAAACAGGACGATTCCTACTGCCAGTAGGGGGATTCGCTTTTTGGCTAGCACCATTGCAGGCTACCTCCGGGGGTTGGACCCACTAATATGAATGATTACTAAAATGGCAAGCAAGAGTTTCCCCTTCCTTCACAGGGCGGACGGCAAACTCCATTGGAATGCTAGCATTGAGCTTGCCTCAGTGTCAAGCGTTTGTAGTCGTTCGGGGGCTTTGTATTAGAAAAACTCGTTTGTATCAATATTCAGACCTCTGTATCAAAATCCCTAAACCGAGGGCTTAGGAAAGTCCCGCGTAGTAGAGTCGGACGACTGCAAAAGCGTCGTCAAGGCTAAGATTACCTGCGAAGTGGTTGCGAACGGCCTGGAAAGCCTCGTCAAACTCGATAACCCCGTTGTGGTTGGCGTCGTACTGGTCGCTCACAGCGCTTCCGGTGGTCACGTCGCTAGCCATACGGATACGAGCGTATCCAAGCACGTCAATGTTATCGCCTATGCTTGGGGTGCGCCGTTCATCTCGGAATCCCCATGCGATGACGACATAGTCCGACGGACTGGACAGTGCTGTTGGGAAAGGGAACTTCACGGTGAACGTTCCTTCATCCAACTGATAGGTGGTGGCAACGGCGTCCTCGGGGTCGAGTATCCAGTTGCCGTGATCCAGGGGAGGCAGTATAACGCCCAGACCACCGTGGACATCGGCGATACTCAGAGAAAAGTTTGCGTATCTTCCTTGTCGTGCTTGCTGGATGGTCTCGGACGACAGGACCGCATCGGCCAGGAGTGTGCCGCTGAAGGAAACCTCTTCGGTCTCTTCGTCATAATTTGGATACCGCTCCCACTGGACTAGGTCATGGCTTATCCGGCTGACGCCTTCATCGAACGGCCGGTTTTCTGGCGCGTGAAGCGCTCCCGACCAGTGCTTATCGACGATGCTGGCCTGGTCGATGAACACCTGCCGAATCGTAGCGATTCCGGGAGTTCGATCAGACTCCTGTTCCGTGAGGGACAGGTTATAAAGATCCCGTAGTTTCTGGCTAAACTCCGCTTCGGTCATGCTTTCACGCAGCTCCAGGAATAGAGGCGTGCCCAGATAGTAATTGCAATAGTACCGCGGGTCGCTAGTCTCAGGGGCCCACTCTGACAACATTTGAAGGTCATAGACTTCGCAGTTCTTACGCGGGGTCCTCAGTTGACCGGGGCTCAGGTCGTTGTCAATGCCGTGCATATATTCGATCGTGTTGGCCAAGCCCTCATCAATCCAGCCTTCGTTTCCTAGCCAATAGTAGTGTGCAACTTCGTGAACAAGTGCTCTTTGGAGGTATCGCCCCTCAAAAGTATCCTGACTCTGCTCATACTTGGGCAAGAGGCTCATGGCAAAACCATAGTTCGCACCGTCGGCGGTACTGATTACCGCTTTGTCGTTCAATACAAGTATCACGTGGTCAACTGGCAGGTCCAGCAGCATCGTCTGCTCGGCGAACTCCACTGCATCCGCTAGAGCGCCCGCTGTCCAGGTCTGAGGCTGGCTGTCGGTGCGGATGATGCTGATTTGCACGCCCGCTGCGCTGGCCGCTTCCTCAATGGAGGCGTAACCGGGAGTCAATAAGCGGCTGATTTCATAGGTGTCTCTATAGAGCGTACCCGCTGCGGCGACCAGCGTGGTTTCAGTCTCGCTGATGCCGTCAAGGAATGCGGCGTGTTCTTTCAGTGGGGAGAGCGCCTCTCTGCGAGCTAATCTGTGGATGCTTCGCAACGCGAGCACGTCGGTAGCATCGGGAGATTTAAGGAAAGGCATGGAGATGAGTGCCCTCATAACAAGGGCATCACTAATGCCTATTCGGACTAGCCATAATACGACATCGTACTCCACCTCCGTGACCGCGTCTTGCACCCAGGCCAGTTCCAAAGCTGTCTCCAGGCTGGTGATGTCCTCTGCGCCTACATAGAGAATTTCGTCTATAAAGTCTCTCTCCAAGCTGGACAGACCATCGCTAACCCATGGGAACGCCTCGATTTGGCTGTACAGGGACGGGTGGTTGTACTCTAGCCATCGCAGGTTTTGCGAGTCATAGCCTTGAAGCGGGCTGGGCGCCGGCGTATCCGCAGCCTCCGCCGACTGTGCCGTTAGCAACGCGGCTACAGCCGCAACTCCAAACAAGAGGGCCATGATTTTGAAGCTAGGCAGTGAACTCAGGACGGTCATGAGAAGCCCCCTAGAGGCAAAGGACTGGGCTGCTCGGATCAAGTCGCCGTTTCCTGGTTCGTGAGCTGCTAGAGGGCACGGGCATGGTCAGCCATATTCCGTTTCCGAACCTCTGAGACTTGATCCGAGTCCGAGCGCAACTCTAAAGGGTCGGTGAAACAGATGTCAAAGTCGGCAAAAGGGGCTTTCAGGCACAAAAGTCTTGTTCAGGTGTGGGAATATGGGGACATACGGATATGGGGCAGGGGGAGGGGGCTGCTTGTGAGGGTGTGAGATTCTTCGCTGTCGCTCAGAATGGCAGTGCGAGGGTACGAAGCATCTGCTGGGTCAAGGGATGTCCCCAGCCACCGCTCATTTCCTTCCCTTCGGCTATGCTCAGGGTAAACTTCAAGCTCAGGATGAGCGGCCCGTGGATGCCCGTCGCCACGGGCATGACGGAGGGGGGCGGGCATGACGGAAGGGGAACGCGGGCATGAGATGAGGGGACGCAGGGATGGTGGGGGCGCGGCTAGGAGACACCGTGCTGTATCAAATAATCGTGGAGGCGCTCCAGCGTTTCCCGGTTCTCTTCTAGGGAAATCCGTCCACGGCGTAGGTGCGTTCCATCTTGACACTTGATGCTGTTTTAACCTAGTCTGATGGCTAGTCAACACAATGGATGAAGAGGTTAACCATGAGCAAGAGATGGCCGGTCCAGGATGCCAAATCGAGATTTAGCGAGCTTTTGGACACCACCCTCACGGAAGGGCCGCAGATTGTAACCAAGCGAGGTGTGGAAGCCGTCGTGCTCCTTCCCATTGAGCAGTGGCGGAGGCTGGAGCGGATGACGAGACCGGACTTAAAAGAGTTGCTGCTTGCCCCTGAGGCACGAACCGAGACCCTTACGTCGCCGCGCCAGCAGCGCCGCCGCCGACCACCCGTAGTAGTGGAGTAGCCTATGTACCTCTTGGACACCAACGTGGTTTCGGAACTGCGTCGCCCCCGTCCGCATGGCGCAGTTCTGGATTGGATTGCAGATGTGCCGGCGGAGCAGCTCTTTGTGTCTGCAGTTACGGTTGGCGAGATACAGGCGGGGATCGAGATCACCCGTGAGCAGGATGAAGCCAAGGCTGAGGAGTTGGGAGCGTGGCTGGACAAGGTACTGACTTCCTACGGCATACTCCCAATGGATGCGCTCGCCTTCAGAGAGTGGGCGCGGCTGATGCACGGGAGATCAGGCGCTATGACCGAAGACGCCATGATAGCGGCGACAGCCATGGTTCATAGGTTGACGGTGGTCACTAGAAACGTGGCCGACTTTGACGACCTTGGCGTTGACTATATGAATCCGTTCGGAAGTGGATAGGCATATGCTGGGTCAAAGAACGTCCCAGCCACCGCTTATGCCTTCGACAAGCTCAGGATGAGTGGGGCTGGCGGGGCTAGGAGACGCCGTGCTGCAGCAAATGATCGTGGAGGCGTTCCAGCGTTTTTCGGTTCTCTTCCAGGGGGAATCCGTCCACGGCGTAGGTGCGTTCCACTTTGAAGCCGTCCACAGCGCCCACGTCTACCATCTGTTTGATGACCGCTTCTTCTTCCTCCGGCGAGGGCAGCAGATTCTGTTTCGACTGCAGGGAGAGGCCTGCTATCAGACCGGAAGCGCCCCAGTTGGAGACGCTGGCCAGGATCAGCTTGTCGGTGGGAACTATGGTGGGCTGCTGGGGCAAGGTATCGATGGTGGGGATCTGTTCGGCGAGCTTGCCCATGCCTATCTCGTTGCCGCCGTCTCCTATGCCCACGGTGGCGTTGTGGCCGAGCACAAGATGGTCGGCCCTGGCGTTGTACTGCGAGATGTCGACGCCCCGCATGTTCAGATATTCGCCCTTCTGAGTGACGCCGCAGCGTTCGGTGGATATGACGACCGACGGCTTCAAGTCGCCCAGGAGCTCGCGGGCAAACCTCCGGCTGGAGTCGTCGTCCGTAACAGGGAATTCGACCACTTCGCCCACATCTGAAAGGCAGTTGTAGAGAGACGAGCTGAACTCGTCGGTAACGTGGGTGACGTCGTAACCCAGCTGTTGCAGCGCTTTGCCGATGAAGTAAGCGCCGGGGGGGCCGTCGGTCTCCGACGCCATGGCTCCTATTATGAAAAAGCCGCTGATGACGAAGGCGCGTCCCGGGTTGCGCAGGACCAGCTGCGCCGCGTCTTCACAGTAGTCTTCGGGGAGGTATCCACGCAGCTTGGATATGCCTCTCTGGTCACGGTCAAGGATGATGTCTTCTATAGCTGACACGGTTGCCCTCCCAATTTGCGGTGTGCGGTATTTGTCTAATCAGAGAACGGCCAGGTCTTCGTCACGGACGTCCGTGATGAACATGTGCCCCGGCGAGTGGGTAATCATGAAGGGTGGCTTGGACTGCATAGCCACGGCCTGAGGAGTAACGCCGCATGCCCAGAAAACGGGTATCTCTCCCGGTTGGAAGGGCACAACGTCGCCGTAGTCCGGCTTCTGAAGGTCATCGATTCCTATCGATTCCGGGTCGCCGACGTGCAGAGGCGCGCCGTGGGTGTTGGGGAAGCGGGACGTCACCTGCACGGCCTTCACCACCTTTTCCCGGCCGATGGGGCGCATGGATACCACCGTGGGGCCGGAGAACTGGCCCGCGGGCACTGTTGGCATGTTGGTGATGTACATTGACACGTTGCTGTTCTCTTCTATGTGCCGCATGGGTATTCCCGCCGCTAGCAGCGCCGTCTCGAAGGTGAAGCTGCAGCCGATGAGGAAAGAGACGAGGTCGTCGCGCCAGACGTCCAGAACATTCTCCGTTTCTTGCTCCAGCACGCCGTCCCTGTAGACGCGGTACTTCGGCAGGTCGGTGCGGATGTCGGCGCCGGGTGCGGTAATGGAGGGCTCCACGCTGCCGGCGTCTACGACTTCTATGAGAGGACAGGGCTTGGGATTGCGCTGGCAGAATAGCAGGAAGTCGAAGGCCTGGGCTTGGGGCAGGATGACGAGGTTGGCCTGGACGTAGCCGGGCGCCAGCCCCGCCGTTACAGAGTCGTATTCACCATTCCGGATGAGGTTGCGCAATGCAACAGGAGAAGAAGGAAGCGTACTGATTGCCATGAGTACCCCCATGCGCTAGTTGTAGGGGGATTCTAGCAGTGGCAGGGGCAGGCGGGCAAGCAGGCATGGGCAAGTTGTGAGATCCGGTCGAGAATGCATCACTAGACAACAACTATTTCGTACGACTGTGGTTCAGGAACGGGTAAGCCATCTTCCTCAAGCGCCTCTAAGTAGAGGCGTATGGCCTCATGAATAAGCGCACACACTTCGTCTCTGGTCTCCGCTGCGGCCACGCATCCGGGCAAGTCCGGCACATGGGCTCCATAGCTGGTTGGCCCCTTCTCGATCACCACAGCGTATTTCATAATCAGCTCCTTGTTTGCAATCCCGCCTGCTTGATTATACTGTTCCACGTTCCCTGTGGCACATCGACTCCCGGATGTCCCGCGATAACGACGACACCCCGCTTCGCCGGGTGTTTGTATACGCGGTGACTGCCACGGGTCCGAACCAGACGCCAGCCGTCTCGTTCTACCAGCCGGATGGCGTCCCTAACCTTCGGCATGTCGCATTTCCCCTAACAGTTCGTCCATCCCCCTCACGCTTCATGCGGGTATTGATGCCGTAGTTGATTATGAAGGCCAACTGCTTTTGCGTAAACCCGTAGTGCTTCGACAGCGCCAGACGGACAGGGCGCCCTTCGACAGGTTCAGGGTAAGCGGGATGACTGACAGCCGCCGCTTCATGGGGTACAATCCGGCTATGAGCGACATCAACGATTTGATAGGGGAAATCCTGGCGCAGAAGACGATTGCCGTGGTAGGCCTTTCGCCCAGACCGGATAGGCCCAGCTACCAAGTTGCCGAATATTTGAAAGATGCCGGCTACCGGATTGTTCCGGTCAATCCAACTGTGGATGAGGTGCTGGGGGAGAAGAGCTATCCCGACCTCAGGTCATTCCCGGGGACCATTGACGTGGTGGACGTTTTCCGCCGGCCCAGCGACGTCATGCCGGTGGTAGAGGATGCCATAGAGGTCGGAGCCGGGTACGTCTGGATGCAGGAGGGGATTGTCAATGAAGCCGCGGCGGAAAAGGCCAAGGCGGCGGGGATTCCCGTGGTAATGGACCGCTGCATCAAGAAGGAGCACGAGTCGCGGTTAGGGTAGGGCCCCACGCCCCTAGATTCCGTGTCAAGCACGAGAATGACGTGAGAGGGGGTCCTTGGAATAGTTGCTTTCAGCCCAAGCCAGGCGGACGCAACTCCACGCCAAGTACCGACTCGCACCAGTGTGCCGTTGCAAGCAGCTTGGCTTCGGCAAACGGCGCCGCCACCAACTGGACCCCCAGCGGCATGCCGGCGGCATCCAGCCCGGAGGGAATTGCTATGGCGGGAAGCCCGGCAGACGTCCACGCCGCCTGACAGATGGCGTTCCCCGTAGTGGTGCGGTCTCTTGGCGCCGCCGTCGGTGTTGCCGGAGTGAGCAGCACGTCGCAGTCCTTGAACATGGCCACGGCGTCTTTGCGAAACCTGGCTCGAACTCGCTGTGCCTGCAGGTATTGTGCCCCGGGAACAAGCATGCCTACCTCTATTATCCGACGCAGGTGCGGGCCGTAGTCATCGGGGTTTTGGTTGTACATCCGCTGGTGGAAAGCGGCCGCTTCCACGTTGATGACCACGCTGCGCGCCGCCTCGTGGAGGTGGAAGCTATCAGAGAGCTTGATTTCCGAGACGGCGGCTCCCGCTTCCTTCAGCCTCCGCACAACCTGGTCGGTATGGCGGCATACTTCTGCGCTGGCGTTTTCGTAGAAGAACTCTCGTATCACACCGATGCGCGGCGGGTCTTTTTGTGCGGCCAAGCTGCTCACGTAATCTTCGACGGGTTCGAGGGATGAGCTGGCGTCGTTGGGGTCGTGGCCTGCCATGGCTTGAAGCAGCAGAGCGGTGTCGTTCACGCTGCGGGCAATGATGCCTACGGTATCGAGGGACCAGGCGAATGGGACGACCCCGTAGCGGCTGATCCTTCCGTAGGTTGGTTTCAGTCCGACCACGCCGTTGTAGATGGCGGGACGCAGAGTGGAGCCGCCCGTCTGAGAACCGAGGGCGGCGGGACACATGCGGGCGGCAACGGCAACCGCCGACCCGCTGCTGGAACCGCCGGGCGTATGTTCCCGATCCCAGGGGTTGAAAGTAGGCGAGGGGTCTCCGTCAGCGAACTGGGTGGTGACAGCCTTGCCCAGTATGATGGCGCCTGCGTCCTTCAGCTTAGCCACGCTGGTTGCGTCGTGGCCTGGAATGAAATTGCGGTACTGCGGTGCGCCGGCGGTGGTGAGGACACCCTTAGTGTAGTAGATGTCCTTTACGCCGATAGGTATGCCGTGCAGCGGGGTGCGGGGGCCGGTTCTGCCGATCTCCGTTTCGGCGTCTCTCGCCGAACGCAGGGCGGCCTCTTCGTCCAGGGTGACCCATACTTTGAGCGAAGGATCCAGTTCCCTGATGCGCTCCAGCAAAGATTCCATCAGCTCAGGCGGGGATAGGTTGCCACCGGCTATAGCCTGAGAAGCTTGGGTTATGGTGAGGTCTCTTGGTTCCATGGCTGCGACTAGAGGAAGAATCCGGGCTCCACTTCGTTGTCGGAGAGACCGGCTGAGAGAACGTGCAGATGCCTGGCCATCTCCTTTATATGGGGGAGCAGCTGCCCGGCGTAATCGTTGCCCCAAATGGCGACGGCCCGTTGCAGCATGGCGTCCGCTAGTTCCTGTTCCGGTTGGCTCTCAGAGTTCTGGGACATAACTGCTGGAGGATATCACACAAGCCGACGGTGGGGCGCCCTTCCCTTCGGCTGCGCTCAGGGTAAACTCTAGGCTCAGGGCGAGCGGGTGAGGGAACTGTAGAGGGGTAGGGGGATGGATTCCCGCTTGGAGGCGGGAATGACGGGGAGAAGGAGACGGTGTTGACGGGATAGTGGTCGTGGTGGTTCCCTTCGACTTTGATTAGGGATGGCTAGGCTCAGAGGAACCGGCAATACGGGCCAAGGCGAGCCGGTCAGGCCAGCATCTCCACTTCCACCAGCGGGCTGTCCTCCAGCCATTGATCGAGGTTGGCGCGCAGGTTCTGCAGTCGGGGTTGGGATTCCATCATGGCGTTAAACACGGCGCGGCGCTGGGACTCCGCGGTTACCGGCGTGGCCTTTGCCGGGACGTCTCTTTGAAAGCTCTGCTTGATATGCAGAGTGAAATCAGGGCTCGCCAGCAAGTTGGCATACCAACCGCGCCTCCCCGGCCTCCCTGTGATGTACACCTTGTCGCTCTGATAGTGGGCCCATATCTCTATGCGCCGCTGCCTGCCGGACCTGCGGCCCCTGGTGGTGATGTCAACAACGGCGTCGTTGATGAGTGCGTTTCTGGTCTGCTCGTCCATGATCCCGTCCCTATAAAGGTAAGGATACCGCCTCTCCGCTTTGTGCGCTGCGAGTCACCGCTTCGGTGAACTCCATGTACTTCACGCCATCCTCAAAGGTGGTCAGCTTCACTTGCTCCGTGCCTCTGATAGCGTTGATGAACTCCTCTTCCACTCGCCAGTCACCCTGCTTTTGGGGGTCTATCTCTACCTTGGATAGCTGCCCGTCGCCGCGCTTGCCTGCGTAAAGCTCCATCTTGTCGGCGTCCAGCTTGATTGTGCCGTCTGCGCCAAATAGCCATACCTCGTTGGCCGGGGCAAGGCCGGTCACGGCGCTGAACCGCATCTGAGCACGGGCGCCGCAGGCCATTTCGCAGATAACGTCGGCGTGATCGGGGACTTCAACGGTGTGGAGCTGCCCATCGGCATCGCGGCGTTGTTTGACAAAGGTGTTGGTCATCGCCATCACCTTTGTGGCGGGGCCTATCCAGCGCATCAGCATCTCGTACCAGATGCCCATCATCATTATGTTGAGGCCGCTCAGGTCGCGGCTCTGACGCCAGTGAAGCGGGGCATCCGCATCGACAAAGGCGGTTGAGTTGTTTCTCATATCAACCGCCAGCACCTGGCCCAGATAGCCCTGGGAAATCATCTCCCGTACGGTCTGGTCCACCTTCAGGGTCATTGGGGCGGGCACAATCTGTGCGACCAGGTGCGGAGAGGCCCGTGAAGCCTCCAGCATGGCGTGGGCTTCTTCGGAGTTCATTGCCATGCGAGCTTCGGTGAGGACGTGTTTATCGTACTCCAGAGCGGCGATGGTGATGGCAGCGTGGAGGTAGGGCCAGGTGCCTATGCAGATAGCGTCCGTGTCGTCCGCCTGTACCAAGTCCAGCCAGTTGTCGTAGACCTTGGCTATGCCGAATTCCCTGGCAGCGCGCTCGCCGGACTCCCTGGTGCGGTTGCACACGCTGACAAGCTCCACTCCCTCTATGGCTTTGAACCCGGGGGCGTGGCGGACACGAACGTTGCCCCCTGCACCTACTATTCCCACCCTGATCTTTTCTGGAGTCACTATTCACGCTCCTTTGGCTAAATTACGTTCCCATCCAGCTTTACAGCGGAACGGCGTATGCTATTCTATCACCAATCTAGGAGGTCGCTTAAGCATGACCCTGCTTGTAGCTCTCATACATCGGAACAAGAGACGTGGGTCATAACGGTAGACTTAGATTGAACAGGTAAAGGAGGAGATGCGGTGCGACGGTTAGAGGACAAGGTAGCTATCATTACGGGGGCGGCCACCGGTATTGGGCGGTCCGCCGCCCAGCTGTTCGCCAGTGAAGGTGCTAAAGTAGCGGCGGCGGACCGCAACGTGTCCGATGGTGAAAAGACGGTTTCCGCTATCAAAGAAGCGGGAGGCGAAGCCTTCTTCATAGATACGGACGTTTCCAAAGCAGATGAGGTGGAGAGTATGGTGGAGCAGACGCTCAGCGCCTATGGCAAGCTGGACGTCCTGGTCAACAACGCGGGTGTGCTCATCCGTACTTCAAAGCTGCACGAAGTCTCCGAGTTGGAGTGGGATCTTACCTTGAACACGGACCTCAAGGGTGTGTTCCTATGCTGCAAGTACGCCGTGCCGCGGATGATGGATAGGGGAGGCTCCGTGATAAACGTGTCGTCCACTTCCGGCATACGCGCCTCCCTCATATCCTCTTCCTACGGTGCGGCCAAGGCCGGCGTCATAAGCTTGACTCAGACCGCCAGCCAGGAGTATGCCGAGAACAGGATACGGTTCAATGCCATAGTTCCCGGCATCATCGATAGTCCGCAATCGAGAGGGAGTACCGGCAGCACGGAGGAGTTCGAACGGCGCGTCAAGGAGAATCCGGCGGGCAGGGTAGGGTTTCCTGAAGACGTAGCCCGCATGATGTTGTACCTGGCTTCCGACGAGTCTTCCTACGTCTCAGGGGGCAGTTTTGTCATAGATGGAGGACGTACTGTAGGATTCTAGTTCTGAATAGCTAAGTGGAGGGAAGCTCGATGTCCCAGAAAGCGTTGAGGGATATTATAGATAAGGCTGTGGCCGACTACGGATTTCGCCTTGCGGTTATGCACGGCGTGGAGGACGTTATTGCCGCCTCTGATCTCTCTGAAAAGGAGTCGGATGCTTTGCGCAATATCGTCGTGCCTGAGCTGAAGGAGTTGCCGGACCCCGTGGAGCCGGCGGACCGTCCTTCCGTGCAGGCCAGGTTGGCGGACCTGGCGTTCAGAGGATCCGGCTAGATATTGCCGGCGCATACCCGTCTGTGAAGGAGTGCCGCCTTGAATGGGCGGCGTGCATCAAACTAACTTTGTGAGGAAGCCATGCCAAGAATACCTGAAGTCCTCAGTAGAGACGACCTGCCCCTTGAAAGCAGGCATGCCTTCGACGAGATCGAGGCGAGCCGGGGTCGTGTGGTCGGGCCATTTGCCGTGCTTCTCAACAGCCCGGAGCTGGCGCGTCGCATAGCGGATGCCGGTGCCTACGTTCGTTTTGAATCGACCATACCGGCCAGGGTGAATGAGCTGGCGTCGTTGCTTACGGCGCGGGAGTTTGACTGCCAGTATGAATGGACGGCTCATCAACCGCAGGCTGAAAAAGAGGGAATTCCGGACGAGGTCATAGCCGCGATTCGCGATCGCAAGCCTCCTCAAGGCCTGCCCCCCGACGAGGCGCTGGTGGTGGAGTATTCGCTGGAGCTGCTGAGAAATCACCGGGTCTCTGAAGCCACTTTTGATGCTGCGTTGACGGTCTTCGGAGTCCAAGGACTGATCGATCTCACAGCAACCATTGGCTACTACAGCATGCTAGCGGCGGCCCTGAACGCTTTCGAGGTCGCTCCACAGGGAGAGGCGTTGCTCCCCGTTTAGCTCACCCCGGAAAAGGACGCGCTTGGCACTACTACTTGACAGGAGCACAATCCAAGGCCTCCTCACTATGGAGGATGCTTTGCAGATTATGGAGCAGGCGTTTGCCCAGCTTGCAGAATGCGCCGTAGACATGCCTAAGCGCTTGACCATGAGCGATGCCCAACGCGCGGGGTGGACGGCGTTCATGCCGGCGAGACTCCATAGCAGCGGCGCTTTTGGAATCAAAGTGGTTACAACTTTTGACGAGAACCCGTCCAAATACGGCGCACCGACCATCATGGGCACCATCCTGTACATGGACCAGGAAACCGGGCGGGTGCTTTCCATCATGGACGGCGGCTTTATCACCGCAATGCGCACCGGGGCGGTGTCCGGGCTGGCGACCAGATATCTGGCGCGCCAGGATGCGTCGACGGCGGGAATTCTGGGCGTTGGAGCGCAGGCGCGGACTCAGCTCGAGGCCATTTGTGCAGTGAGGCGCATAGATTCCGTGCTGTGCTATTCCAGTGGCAACGTGGAGCGGCAGAACTCCTTTGTAGAGGACATGTCCCGCCTTCTAGACGTTGAGGTTAGGGTAGGGGGATCCGCTCGAGAGGTAGTGGAGGCGTCGGACGTACTGACACTGGCCACGACATCACACAACCCTGTGCTGGATGGAAGGTGGCTGAGACCGGGCACGCACGTAAACGGCGTGGGTGCTCATAAGCCTGATGCCAGGGAGCTTGATACGGAGTCGGTCGTCCGCTCCAAGGTGGTGTGCGATTATGTGCCGTCATGCCTGGCAGAAACGGGGGACCTCATCATCCCAATCACGGAAGGAGCCTTCAATGGCGATATGATACATGCCGGCCTGGGAGAGATAGTTAGGGGGGACAAGAAAGGCCGTGAGAACAGCGACGAGATTACGCTGTTCAAGAGCGTGGGCCTTTCCATTCAAGACGTGGCCGTCTCCCAGTTTGTTTACGACAAAGCAGTGCAGCGGAGTGTTGGAGTCAACTTCGATTTTTCCTGAATACTGAACGCAAGAGAGGAGCATATGTCGCAGGTAGAGGATAAGCTGAGTGAAATGGGCCTGGAACTGCCGGATGCGCCGGCCCCCATGGCCAACTACATACCGGGGTACAGGACGGGCAACCTGGTCTTCCTGTCCGGAGTGGGGCCCAGAGATGCCGAGGGGTCTACTTTAAAGGGTAAACTAGGGCAGGAGGTGACGGTGGAGGAGGGTTACCAGGCCGCCAGGTTGTGCGCTCTCAATTTACTGGCCAACCTGAAGGGGATCATAGGCGATTTAGACAAAGTGAAGCACGTTGTCAAGCTGCTTGCTATGGTGAACGCCGCTTCTGATTTCACGGAGCAACCCGCTGTGATCAACGGCTGCTCGGATCTTCTGGTGGAGGTTTTGGGAGACGAGGGGCGGCACGCCAGGTCAGCGGTTGGCATGGGTTCTTTGCCGGGTGGGATGGCGGTTGAAATCGAAATGATAGTGGAAGTGGAAGCTTAGACGAAAAGGGGTCAAATAGCGCACCTTTAGGACTGCATCTCCATGAGTAGGGTGTTAGGATATTATAGCAAGTTGTAAGAAACCGCCTTCTTTGACAGGATACTGCTATGCGTGTCAGTGAGTTTGAACTAACGGAACCGGTTCCGGAACTGCGAAAACCGCACGTCATTGCCAGTTTGAGGCCATGGGTAGATGCGGGAAGCGTGGGGACGTTGAGCCTGGCGCGGTTGGAGCGGCATCTCGGCGCAAAGGACATGGGCGGGCTGGTGACGCCGGGCAAGTTCTTCGACTTCACTCGCTACCGGCCAACGGTCTACTACACCGAAGGCCAGCGTCGCATGACCATCCCCAACACGTTCGTCCGTTATGCTCCGGGGGAGGGAGAATTCGACTTCCTCTTTGTGCACATCTTGGAACCGCACGCCTTTGCTGAAGAGTACATAGATTCGCTGGCGCAGCTTTTCGACCACCTCAAGGTGGAGCGGTACTGCCGTGTGGGGGGTATGTACGATGCTGTGCCCCACACTCGTCCGATTCTGGTCACCGGCTCCATGGACGGAGAGGACATGAGCCAGGTACCCGGCGTGAGCCCATCCAGGCGCTCTCCCTACCAGGGCCCAACCTCCATAATCAACTTGTTGTCTGAAAAATTGAGCGCCATAGGCACGGAAAACGTCACGTTGATGGCTAGGCTTCCGCAGTATATCCAGCTGGAAGAGGACCATACCGGTGCCGCCAGCTTGCTCAACATCATGTGCCACCTTTACAGTCTTCCCCGGGAGCTGGCCGTAAGCAGGCGAGGGGTCAGACAGTATGAGCGGGTTTCCTCTGAAATGGAGCGGAACTCAGGCGTGAAAGCCCTGGTGGAGCAGTTGGAGGCCGACTACGACGCCCGCATGGAGTCCACGGCACGGGAGGAACGGAGTGAAGAAACCATTCCGCTATCGCCCTCTGTGGAGCAGTTCCTGCGAGAGCTTGGCGAGAACGGGAACTTGGAGCAGGACAAGCAGTAGGGTTGCCGGTGTCAGTGGGGCTTGGGGCAAGTGATTCGACCCTTCGGTGTTGCTCAGGGCGGCAGGCTCACCACGAATAGTGCGGGGGATGGATTCCCGTGTCAAGCACGGGAATGACGGGTGCGGGGAGGGCTGAAGGGCCAAGGCTCTCTGCCAACGCTTATCGAATTCTCTCCACCAAACAAGCCTGTGGGATGCCCCTTTGTAGTCTCACAGGTATCATCTGGAAGGCGCAGCTAGATGACAGCAAGGCGTAACTCTAGTAAGACTTGTCCTATTGTATTGGGCATTACTTATACCTATAATGTAAGGGGATGAGTCATAGCGCCCCAAGGAGAGCTTCACATGTTCGAATCTAGCATAACCATCAAGGGCCAGACCACGCTGCCCAAGGCCGTTAGGGACTCGCTGGCAGTTAAGGCGGGAGACAAGGTTCGCTACGTCATCGTGGACGAGGGAGTGCTTTTAATTCCTGTCCGGTCTACCCGCCGTCTGTTCCGTAGCCTGAGGTACGACGGCCCCGTCGTGAGCCTGGAAGACATGGATCGTGCCATCGCAGAGGGGGCCACTGGAGGATGAGCTCAATCGACACAAACGTAATGGTTCGCTACCTCGTCGGCGACGACGCTGAACAGGCGGAGGCGGCGCGCGCCTTGCTGGATGGGTTGACTTCTGATGATCCTGGCTTCATTTGCAGGGAGGTTGTGATAGAGATCGCCTGGGTGCTGGAGAGAAGCTACGGCTTCGCGCGGGCACGGGTCGTTGAGGCTTTGATGGACCTGACGGCTTCGGACAGCATCTTGGTCGAGAATCCAGACGACGTGGCTGCAGCAGCACACCTATACCGCCAGGGAGGAGTTGGCTTCTCAGACCTGATGGTCCTTTCAGCGGCCGAACGTGCGGGAGCTACGCCCCTTTACACATTCGACCGCAGACTTGCCCGGATGGATGGAGTTGTGCTGGTAGGAGACAAGAGGCGTCTCGTCGTGAAAGGTTCTCAGAAGCCGGATAGCTAATGAGTACATTCTGGTCGCTTTCTTCAAAATTGATTTAGCCAGACCCCAATGCCAGCGGACTAGGCGGGCGTCCCTTGTTCCGCGCCGACTGGCCTCCTCTGCGGCGGATATGCAAACAGCGCGGCTATGCCGCAAGCCACCGGCAGGGCCATGAAGACAAAGATGGCCATGGTGTAGCCCTGTGTAAGGTCGAACAGAATGCCGAAGGGTAGGGGCCCCAAGGCGGCAAAGGCCACCATGCAGGTTGTTACCACTCCCCTTATGCTGCCCAGGTAGGTGCGGCCGTAGTAGTTGGGCCAGATCACCGAATTTGTAGTCATGAACAATCCGCCAGCCAGCCCCAGCATTCCCCCGTATATGAACCCCTGCCAGGCTTGAGATATGACCAGAGTCAGTAGCATGGCCAGACACAATAGGCCCGGGCCCACCACCAGCAGATAGCGGTTTGGCAAACGGTCTGCGAGGAATCCGGCGACGAACGCGCCCACTATAGCAAGCGGCGCTATCATGCTCAGTATGGATGCGGCCACGCCGGCGTCTAGCCCTCTGCTGCTCATCACCGAGACGTGGTGGAAGACCAGCGCGGTGCTGATCAAAGACTGAGACGACCCGGCGAACACCAGCAGCCAGAACGACCTGGTTGCCAGCGCTTCTCTGAGAGGAAAATTGGTCTCCACAAACTGAGAGCCTCTGCTACCACCGCGGCTGGTAACGGCAGCGGTGGAATCGCCGTCGGGCAGAAGCCCGACCGCCTCCGGGCTGCGTCGCACCAGCAGCAGGGAGGGCAATACCACCACCGCCCAGATGATGAAGCCGAGCGCAACCCAAGCGTTCCTCCAGCCGTAGTTGCTGATGAGCAGATAGATGAGCGGGGGGAAGACGGCCTGACTGGCGGCCATGCCCAGATGGTAGATGGCGGTGACCTTTCCTCGCTTCCGTATGAACCAGATGGCGACCAGGGTTGTAGGGATAAGCGAAAGAGAGCCTTGCCCAAGCGTTCGTAACAAAGCGAAGCCCAGGTAGAGGTGGAAGACGTGCTGTACGTTGCTCATGCCGATGGCGGCAAAGCCGAACAGCGTGGCCACCACTGGCAGCATCACTCGCGCGCCGTACCTGTCGAGGAGACGGCCTACCACCACCATCGTCGTGGCCGCGGTGAGGGAACCGGCAGTGTACAGCCCGGCAACCATGGTCCTGGACAAGCCCAGGTCGTCGATGATGGGGTCTACGAAGACCGATACCCCGTAGGTCTGACCGGGACCGGACATGAACCCGGCGGCGCTGGACACGGCGAGGATTACCCAGCCGTAGTAAAAGGGAAGGCCTGTGACTAATGAGCGCTTGGTAGATTCCACGACCTAATATAGTAACCTACCGTGTCACGTTTGAAAACTGTGGCGGGCAGTCCACGGAGTTGTTGAACGTCCGTGGCAACCAGGAAATGGATTTCGCCGCGGACATCTCCGCGTTATTGTTTTGACGGTAAGGTAGAATGAAGGTCAGGCAGTCAAGTCAATGATGTCCCCACCGACTAGACATCCTTACTAGAGTGTGGTGGAGACTACCGAATTGGAGGAAACACCGCCAGTACTCCACGCCCAGAGGTCTTAGTTACGGAAGCAGGTGGAAGTCTCTTAGTAGGAGTGGGGCGTCGACCGAAAAGCTGAGAGGAGGATGTTGAATAAATGCCGAATGGAGGATCAGACTGCTGCGGTACCTGCTGGTTCAACCGCTCAAACGGGGGCAAGAGTGGATCCCACAATTTCAACCGTGAGATCCCTAGTTTCTGCGAAATCCGTGGCCTCCCCATTTCGAACCCTTTCAATACCTACTGCGCCAACCACCCACACCATCGGCCTAACCACGACTCCTCACCCATCGGGCCGGTATACGTTCAGAGCAACGTTCAGGGCGTACGAGAGTTCTGGAAACCGTCGCCAGACACTGAGCAAATCCGTCAGCACTTGCTGGATCTTGTAAGGGCACCGGAGGAGCACAAAGACGGCTATCCCTTCTTCTCACCACCCCCACACATAAGGGCGATAGAGCAGTTAGTGGACTGGGGCGACCAGCGGGTCATTGAGGCGTTGGAGAACCTCGCTCAACGGGACGAAGTGGAGCAAGCTCGTCCAGACATCCTCGATCTTATCAATACCGTACGTCAAAGGCTGGACCCGTAGCGGGCATAATTTCGGGATCCGTTGGGAGTACAGGGGACGGCGGAATGTTCCTGTTGATGAAGGTTCTTTCAACCCAACCCTAGGTGGTCATTGCTATTTCCCAAATGGCTTTCACCTGGTGCACCACGTCGTCTAGGACACGCCCGTATTCCGCTCCGGTCTTCAGGTAGATTGGCACGTCGTAAAGCCAACTACTATCCCCCAACTCGACCAGTGAAGGTACGCGGTCTCGAAGTTTGGCTGGGCTGATCGGGACTTCGCTGCCAATCCGCAGCCACAAGGGAGTATCACCACTGGTTGCCCACAAGCGGTAATTCACGCACAGGAACAAGACGGCAGGGATGACTTCTCCCTGATCATTCCTGAACCTGAAATACCGTCCATAGCCGTCCTTCTGCGGTGTGGCTTGGAGACCACTGACAGACAGCCAGCCTTGTTGCCGGCCACGACTATTAACTACATCGTCGATAAGTTGATTGAGCCACTGGAGCCTGCGGGGTACTGAGGGGTCGAGTTCTGCCGTCTTGATGGGTTGGAAAGCCTCGTTGTCCTCCCGTTGCGCCAGCCCACGGAGTTGTCGGATGTCCGAGGCGATCAGGGAATCGGGAGGCACGGCTGCGGCTAGACGGTCCAGGAGCAGAGACCAGCTAACCAGTAGCAATCGTTTATCCTGCTTGTCTGCACCCATCACCTTAGCTCTGTGCATCTGATTGGATGTTTCGACCGCCTCTAGCTTAACTCCTTCCGGCCCGCTCTCCATCTGGCGTTTGATCTCTCCCCACAGTATTTCCAGCCTCGTAGCTGGAGCGATGAACAGCAGCACACCAGGGCCTGCGTCCTCCAGTTGGTGGAAGTAGCCGCTGGCCTGTTCCTCCTGCAGGGTGGCCCAGAACTTCGACTCGACGAGCAGCCGCTTCCCATCCCCTTGGTCATAGCCCACCATGTCCGGGCGAGACCCGTCTTTGTACGTCACCTGGGTGTCGAATCTTTCCAACGAGTTTAGATGGTAGGACTCTTCTCCTGCCCTCAGCAGGAGGCCCAACGCATCACGGCAGGAAGGGGAGTTGTTCAGGATGAAGGCAAGGGCATCTGTCGCTGTGTCCTCTACTCTACTGGTCAAGCGGGGCACCAGGTACGCAAGCAAGGTATGTTCTTGAGGCATAGCGATTCTCCTCGATTAGGCCGCGTCTTGGTTCTGGTGAGCCGGATTGACCGGATAATCCTCCGGCTTCCCCGTGTCGCCGGGCTGAATCACGAAGTCCCGGCGGTCCCGATATAGGCGGGCGCGGTTTATCACGTTCTCACCATTGGGGTCGAAGCCGTCCCACTGGCTGTTGAACCAGTATTTGAAGTCGCCGATGAATAGATACTTGTTGCTCACGCGGAAGAAGCGGCAGGCAACGCCCTCGCCGTCCTGGAAGCGGGCGTAGATGGCGTTCAGCAGTTCCCGCTGTCCATCCTTCTCGCTGAGGACGTATTCATGGGGCCAAGTGTCCCGGTAAGTGACCGCCTCCCGCCAGGGGGCTCGGGCGATGAGTTCCGTCAGTTTCGTTTCCAATCGGTATTCCTCACGCAGGGTATTGTCAACTTAAATGATATCGGAGACCACCCGAAATGGGAACTGGACTTACTCTTGGTATCCTGAGCCGCAGGTTCAGAACGACCTAGGCGTGAACCATGGAAAGTGTCAAGACAAAAGAAATAATCCGTTTTTAATCAAAAATAGTTGTCAAAAGGTATTGACAGCCTCTCCTTCGGGATGATATGTTTGATATGTCCTGAGCAATCAAGGCAACGGAGAGGATGGGGTGGAGGCTAATCGGGCAACCGTGCGGTCGAAAGCCTGGTCAAGCCGGAACTGAGATTTCTTAGGACTTTTTCTTTTGTGCACTTGGCTTCAGTCCCCGCCGCGCCTGGATGCCCTAAACTCACAAACGAAGTGCAACACTTGGTTAAGGTGTTGTCATGGGAAAAAGTTATGGACATGTCACCATTGAAGAGAGGTGTGAAATTGCCCGACTACAAGCCTCGGGATACTCGGTCAGCCAAATCGCGGCAAGTCTGGATCGCTCGCCATCGACAGTGGCTCGTGAGCTGAAGCGCAATGGTTCAAGAACTCAGGGATACCAACCCAGGTATGCGAACCAGCAAGCCCATGCCCGGCGTTGGCGTGGTTCTCGACTGGAGCGAGATGAGGCGCTGCGGGATAAGGTGCTCTCTGGGCTTAAGCAGGGCTGGTCACCGGAGCAGGTGGCGGGACGGATGGCTATGGAGTCAGGCAGTACAGTCATCTCCCACGAGAGCATCTACAGGTTCATCTACGGCCAGATTGCTCGCAAGAAGGACTACAGTTGGCGCCACTACCTGCCCCGAGCTAAGTCCAAGCGTGGTTGGAGAGGCCACAAAGGCGGCAGCCCTGCTTCCTTCATGGCTAAGCGTCGTCCCATCACCGAGCGCCCGCAGAGCGCTGCTGACCGCCGCACTCCTGGTCACTGGGAGGCCGACCTGATGCTGTTCAGGGCCTATGGCCATGCCGTGCTTACCATGCACGAACGCCACTCCCGCATCCTCATAGCCCTAAGGCCCCCTGGCAAGGCATCCAGGCCCATCGCTGCCGCCATGTCCCAAGTGTTGGGTCAGTTTCCCCCAGAATGGCGACGGACGGTCACCTTCGACAACGGGACCGAGTTCGCACTCCATTACAAACTCCACGATCTGGGTATAGAGACCTTTTTCTGCGATACTTACTCTCCCTGGCAGAAGGGTGGGGTAGAGAACGCCATCGGTCGGCTGCGGCGGACCCTGCCCCGCAAAACGGACTTGGCAGCGTTGCCTCAAAAACGGTTTACGCAAATGATTCAGGCCTACAATAATACCCCCCGCAAGTGTCTCGATTATAGGACTCCGGCAGAGATATTTTTGGATAGAGTGTTGCACTTGAAATGTGAATCCACCTGCCCGCCTGCGCGGGCATGACGGTGGGCCCCCGCGCTCATTTCCTTCGACAAGCTCAGGATGAGCGGCCCCTCCTCACTTGGCGCTACATCCCCAACCAGGCGCCCCACTGGCTCTGAAGCCGGTCGGGGTCTAGGGCGTCGTCCATGATTACGTCGACCACGGTTGGCCTATTGTTGCTCACCGCCTTGAGGAGGGCTGGCCCCAGGTCGTTGGGGTTCTCCACGCGAGTTCCCTCTATATTGAAAGCGGCAGCCATCTTCACGAAGTCAAGGGGCAGCTTATAAAAGTCCATTCCCAGGTAGTCGCTCTGACGCTCGGCGCCGGTGAGGTATCGGGTCATACCTTCCCTGAGCACCTTGTAGCTGCTGTTGTTGCAGAACACGTAGGTCACCGGGATGTCGTAAGCGGACGCTGTCCACAGAGCCTGGATGGTGTACATGGCCGTGCCATCGCCGATTACGGCCACCACGGGCCTGTCCGGAGAGGCCAGCTTCATGCCCAACGCTGCGCCCATAGCGGAACCCAGGCTTCCGCCTCGTTGAGCGAACAGGGAGCCGGGCTCGTCGAAGTCGATGGCGTTCATGAGGACGCCGCGGTTTGTGATGGAGTCGTCGCAGTAGATGAAGCGTGGAGGCAATGCCTGGGCCACTTCAACGGCAAACCGCTCCGAGGAAATGGGCACGTTGTCCCATTTTTCTTTGACCCTGGCTTGAAACGCCTGGGCCATGGCCTGCTTCTGGGCGGCAATAGCCTTACCCCTGGCGCTGGCTGCTTCCTTTGCGGAGCCTGACATGGTCTCTTCCAAGGCGGTTGCCATCTCCTCCAAGCCGGCCTTTATATCGGAGAGCACTCCCACCGCCACAGGATACGATCGCTGAATGGCCCACGAGCTGCTATCCAGGTGGACCAGCTTGGGTGAACCGCTGAACGGCCTCTCCGGAGTGGGGATGAACTGGATCAGCGCGTCGATGCCGATGGCTACTACGGCGTCGGATTCGTCCAACCGCTTCTTCATGCGATGGTCGAACCAGCTTGTTTCGAATGTGCCCAGATAGTGGGGATGAGAGGTGGGGACGTGTACCTCGGACAGAGTTGTGGGGGCGTACACGGGGGCTCCTATCTGCTCGGCGAGCCTGGCAACCAGAAGTGGCGCGCCAGGCGATTGGGATACTCTGTCGCCGACGAGAATCAGAGGGTCGCTGGCTTGTGCAAGCATATTTGCCGCTTCCTCCACGGCTCGAGTGTCGGGCCGCAACCGGAAGTAGCCGCCTACCGACGGCTCTATATCGACGTCGGCCTCGCCGTTCATGGCATCCCAGGCCAGCGATACGAATACAGGGCCCGTGGGTGGGGTGCTTGCTATCTTGAAGGCTCTTCTGATGATGGAGGGGACGTCCCAGGGATGAGTGACCTCTCCCGCCCATTTTGTATACTCGCGCATCACATTGACCATGTTGGAATGAAGGGTAGGGGAATGCAGATGAAAGCTGGAATCGGCCTGGCCGGCGGTGATAACCATGGGAGTGCCGCCCCGCCATGCGTTGTAGACCACTGCGATGGCGTTTGCCACCCCAACCGAGATGTGCAGGTTGACGAAAGAGGGTTTCTGGGTCGCTCTGGCGTAGCCGTCCGCCATACCGGCGGCTACGCCTTCGAACAGTGTGGTGACGTACTGTAGGTCGGGAGCGTCCTGGAGCGCGTCCATGAGAGGCAGCTCCGTGGTGCCGGGATTTCCGAAGACGTACTTCACACCTTCGGCACGCAGCATTTCAACCAAAGCGCGCTTTCCCGTCATGCGGGTCATGGTCTCCTCCCGTGTTGGGTTGGGTCGAAAGGCACGGAGTACTTCTTGCTCAACTCAAGCAACTCGTGGTACACCTCTGCGCTGAGAGGGATACCTTCCCGTGCACGTTGCTCCTTCAGCCTGAACTCGGGTTCCCCGGCAACGTAGATGCGTTCCACCCCGGGGCCCCGTTCCGACGACCTAATCTGGCCCACAAGGCTGGCCATTCTGTTGTGGAACTCCGTCAGCGGCATGAAACGCTGGATATCAACGGCGATGTAGGCGCCGTTGGCAATGATGGGGTCTTGCCCAAAGACCTTGAGCTGCGGCACGTCCCTGGCAAAGAGGCCGCCTGAGAGCACGCCGCCCAGGATCTCCACCGCAGTGGCGATTCCGAAGCCTTTGTATCCTCCCGCCCACTGCAGCTGTCCATGCTCCAGCACTTCGTTGGGGTCGCTGCTGGGTTCTCCGTGCCGGTCCAGTCCCCAATCCAAAGGTATGGGCGTTCCTTTCTTGGCGGCAAGCCTCAATTTACCGGCCGCCACCATGGTTGTCGCCATATCCAAGACCACCGGATCGCTTTCCGTGGGAAAGGCTATGCTGAAGGGGTTGGTGCCGTGGGTAGGGGTCAGACCGCCAAACGGCGGCACAATACCCGCTCCGTTGTTCATGGCGATGCCTATCATGTCTTGGGAAGCGGCCGACATAGTGTAGAAGCCGATCATACCGGTGTGACTAAGGTTGCGCGCCGTTACTATGGATACCCCGAACTGTCGCGCCTTTTGGATCGCGGTGGCCATGCCCAGTCTTGCTCCCAACATGCCAAAGCCGTGATCGCCGTCCAGCGCGGCAGTTGCGCCCGAGTCCTGGACGACGCGGATCGCCGGACGCGTGTTGAGCAGGCCTTTGTGGATCATGCTCACGTACCCGGAGAGACGGGTGACTCCGTGAGAATCTACACCGCGAAGGTCAGCCTCTACCAAGACCTCCGCCACGAACGCAGCGTCCTCTTGCGGCACACCCTGTTTATGGAGTATTGCCTCCGCAAAGCGACGCAGCTTCTGAGAAGAAACGTGGTTGACTTCCATGGGTTCGGCTCCGCTTGATTCTGTCATTGCGCGCGGTTTGCTAAAGCCCCGCTATGGAGAGGACGCGCTCAACGTTTTCCGGCGCCGGTTTCGACTGCCCGGCCTCTATCTCTTTGATAACTTGAACCGTGGCCGCATTGACCGGAGCGGAAACGCCGGCCTCCCGGCTTTTGGACACGATGTATCCGTTCATTTGCTCTATTTCAGTTTTCCTACCCTTGATGACATCCTGCGCCATGGAAGAACGCCATTCAGGCCCGGTGGCCCGTGAAGCCATCCAGGCGTCCAGCTCTTCGTAGACGTCGCCCTGGTCTGCGTTTGCCCACATCTCCGGTTCAAACCCGTGCACCTTCTCTATGCTGTAGTTCAGAGCAAGGCCAACCTGCACACACTCCTTGGCAAGCTGGGCATAGACTAGGCGGGCGCGGCTGTCCTTGGCAAGCCCCTGCGAGCCGAGGCCGGTCAGAGCCTGGAGCGGGTTAGTGGCGATGTTCAGCGCCAGCTTGGACCAGCGTTCTCCCCAGATGTTAGCCGTTGCAAATGAACCGTCAACGCTTCCCATTATCTCGGCCAGCTTTTCCGCACGGGGGGTAATATTGCCGTTGAGCTCGCCAACCCGGAAGGAGTAGCGCTCCTTGTCCGCGGGCTCCTTCCTGCGCTGGACGTGCCCCGGCTCCCAGAGCTGTACGGCATAGTCGCAGAGCACGCAGGGTATCACCCTCTGATATCCCACTATGGAGCCAATAAGCTGATCGTTCATGCAGTTCTGCGCCGATACTACATAACCGTTGGGGGCGAGGAGTCTCTTGACAAAGTGAGCGCCCCATTCGGTGTCGTACGACTTGAGGGAGAGGATGACAATATCAAATGGGTCATGTATCCCCTGGACATCCGTCAGATGCAAGGCGTTTACGGGCACGGTGAAATCGTCCGGGAAGCCAGAAACTCTGAGGCCGTGATCCCTCATACGGCCGACGTGCTCACCCCATATGTCTATGAGGGTGGGATTGTAGCCCGCCCTGGTTAGATGCCCGCCGATGTAGCTGCCCACCGCGCCGGCGCCTACGATTGCGATGCGTTGTTCCATTAGGCCCTCCTGAATGCGAGCACATGGTATGCAGGTATGAGGGACGGGTCAAGCTGACCCACGCGGACAGAGCGGATCGCGAAGCCCGTGGATAGCGGTACTCCGAGTTTTGGGGGAGAGTTCCCACCAGCCCTGGATGCCCACGTGCGCGGGCATGACGCATCGTATAGGTGCTTAGAGCCGGTCGCGGGCGGTGTGGTAGTAAGTTCCCACAACGTCTCCAGATCCGTTTACGGCCAGGGACGCCGGGTACTTGAACGTGGTCATGCAGGCGTGGCCCGGCGAAGCAAGGAAGAAATCGCCAATTTCCAGCTTCTCGCCGTTTAGCTTGACTACACCGTGCTCCTCGGTTTGGCCCACCAGCTCCGCTTCCGCTTTGCCCATGATCCTGAACCGGTTGGACATAGGCGGATCGTGGCTTACGCCCTTCTGTCCAATGTCAACAGTGACCGTGTCCCAATCCTCTTGGGCATCTACGACCTGTCCCAGGATGGCGCTCGCTTTCTTGAAGCTGAGGTCGGTCATTACCGAATTGACCAGGTCGAAGTATATCCAGTTGCCCGGCGATACTCTGATGCCCTCCTCTTCCGCGTAAAAGCGAAACGACCAAGAGCCTCCGGCTATGATGTCTGGGACGTCCAGGCCTTGTCGTGCCGCTTTGCTCTTGATGGCGTATATCTTCTCTAGGTTCCCTTGCACCACTGCCAGGCGCGGGCCGGGATCCGCGGTATCGCCAGCGTGTCCGTCGTAGGCGTGTATGCCGGCAGGCGTAAGACCGGGAGAGCGGGCTATCTGTAGATAGAGTTGGTCCGCTGCTTCACCGGCTTGAACCCCCGTGCCGTGCTCGCTTCCCACCTCCACGTCCATGTAGACGGGTAGGTCTTGATTGTGCCGAACGGCGGCATGGGACAGGATTTCGACGTGCTTGGGGTCGCCTGCTATGACACTGATACTCGACGTGGGATGACTTCGCTTCAAAGCCATGAGCCGCTCCAGCTTAGCAGGATGGGTTATGGGGAAGGCGATGACGATTTCCTTGCCCCCCGCACCGGCCACCATTTCCGCCTCGCTCAAGGTGGCGCACTTGAAGGCGACCATTCCGGCTTCCAACTGCATCCGAAGGACCTGAGGGGACTTGTGCGTCTTGACGTGCGGCACTATCTTTTCAGGAGCGCCGCACATTCGAATGATTTCTCGAATGTTGTATTCGACCATGTCTCGGAAGACCAGCATGGCCGGCGTCTGGATGGCTTCGGGATGATTCAGCTTGTAGTCGCCTGCTTCAATTGCGCACATTTTACTCGCTCAAACGTCCTCGCCATGTATGGCCCGCTCCTTTTCACCTTCGGCCAGGGCTCTAACCACGCAAATCGCGGCGTCTTGCTGTTGCTCCAGCTGCTTGAATACACTCATTGCCTGTTCCTCGGTGCGCCCTTCGTAGGTGAGGTGCAAGTCGGCGTCTCCCTCTGTCCAGTAGATGTGAAGGAAGCGCCCTCCGCCGCCAACCGCCTCCGCTATGGCTCGCGCCGCTCTACCGGCTTCCAGCTGCTGTTCTCCGCTGTGGACGTCGTTGAATTTCAAAAGGCCTGTATATGTGGACATGATCCCTCCTGGGTTAGGTGTGTTTGGCCGTCAAGAGGCCAGCGCCTCAATTCTGCGGCACGCTTCTTCCAAGTCCTCTTCCGTTTTTGCGTAGCAGAAGCGGATGAGGTTGTCTCCGTCCGAGCCGTGGTAGAAGGCGCTTCCCGCTACCCCTGCCACACCGGTCTCCCGGAGCAGGTGCATAGCCTTGTCTCTGCCTGTGTTTCCCGGGAGCCGGGAAACGTCCGCCAAAACGTAGTAAGAACCCTGGGGAGGGTAGGGGGCCAAGCCCGCCATGGACAGAGAGTTGCAAATCCTGTCTCGTTTGACCTTGAAATCAGAGGCAATGTTGGAGTAATACTCGGGCGAAAGTTCTTCCAGGCCTCTTGCCACGCCAAGTTGAAGTGGTGCGGGAGCGCATACGTAGACCAGATCGCTCATATACCCAATGATCTGCGCCCACTTTGCATCGCTCACCGCGTATCCAATCCTCCAGCCCGTGATGCTGAAGACCTTGGAAGCTCCGGATATGGTAATAGTGCGTTCCGCCATGCCCGGCAGTGTAGCCGGACTTACGTGCGTTCTGCCATCGTAGACGAAGTGTTCGTAAATCTCGTCGGTTATGAGGAACAGGTCATTCTCTTGGACAACTCCGGCTATCCATTCCAGCTCGGTGCGGCTGTATACCTTGCCGGAGGGGTTGGAAGGGGTGTTGACAACGACGGCTTTGGTCCTGGGCGTGATCGCAGCTCTCAGGCGCTCCGGCTCGAACGACCAATCGGAAGGTGTAGTCGGCACATAGATGGGGACGGCGTCTAGCGAGAGTAGAGTGTTCACATGGTACTGGTAGTACGGTTCGAAGAGTATTACCTCGTCACCCGGGTCGAGCAGCGCCAGGCAAGCGCTGTAGAATATTCCGGTAGAGCCTGAGCTCACGATGACCTGGCTTTCCGGGTCTACGTCCATGCCGTTGTAGAGGTGCATCTTCTTAGCGATGGCGTATCTGAGCTGGGGAAGCCCGTCGTAGCGAGTGTATATGTTGAAACCCTGGTCCACTGCCTGTTGCGCACCCTGTCTTACAGGCAAGGGGACTTCCATATCGCAGACGCCCTGAGCAAGGTTGATTCCACCGACCTTGTTGCACTCTATGCTCATAGACCTGATCTCTGACTGGAATACCAATCTTGTTCTGGCGCTTAGCGAAGGCATATAGCTCCTTGGACAAAGACTTGCCGTATGATGTTACGCCTGTTATTGAAATGAATCAAAGTATAGGCTTCATCTTAATTGAACAGACTCATGCGGAATGGCTTGGCAGCTTGGGCGCCAGGCCGTACACTCTGAATCAGGAGGGTTGATCAATGAAGATGTTCTTGGGCGGCGAATGGGTAGACAAACCTGAGAAGACGGAAGTAATCAATCCATTCAGCGATTCAGTGATAGATTCCGTGCCGAAAGCGGACTTGGAGGACGTGGATACGGCGATATCCAGCGCGGTGCAAGGAGCCAGGGTCATGGCTAGAACACCGAGCTATCAACGCTTTCTCTGGCTGCGAAGAGCGGCAGACCTTCTGGAAGAGCGGTCGGAGGAGATGGCGCGGACCATTTCCCTGGAGGAGGGCAAGATTCTGGCCGAGGGCCGGACCGAGGTTGCCCGTGCCGTGCAGACGATCAGCCTCTCAGGAGAGGAAGCAAAACGCATCTATGGCGAGACCATACCCCTGGATGCCAGTCCTAGCTGGACGGGCCAGCTGGGGTTTACGTTGCGTGTCCCCGTAGGCGTGGTGGTGGCCATCACTCCGTTCAATTTCCCGCTGAACCTGGTCGCCCACAAGGTGGCGCCGGCACTGGCCGCGGGCAACTCCGTAATCATCAAGCCGGCCAGCGATACTCCTTTGTCGGCCTTGAAACTGGTGGAGATTCTGCTCGATGCAGGCGTGCCGGCGGAAGCGGTGCAATGCTTGACCGGCTCGGGCGGCACCCTGGGAGACGCCCTGGTAGCCGACCAACGAGTACGCAAGGTGTCTTTCACGGGAAGCAGAGATGTAGGCGAGCACATTGCACACGTGGCCGGCCTGAAGAAAATCACCATGGAACTGGGCTCCATCTGCCCGTTGATTGTGATGCCCGATGCGGATATGGCGAAAGTAGTGGCAGCCACGATATCAAGCGGGTATGCCAATGCGGGGCAGGCATGCACTTCAGCGCAACGCGTAATCACCAGCAGGTCTCTGTATGCGGACTATTTGGACGCCCTGAAAGAGGCGGTAGAGGCCATAAAGGTAGGCGATCAACTGGAGGAAGGCGTGGCAATGGGGCCTATGGTACGCGAGCAGGATGCGGCACGGGTCAACCAGTGGGTCAGAGAGGCTCAGGCCGGGGGAGGCCGCGTCATAGCCGGCGGCGACTTTTCAAAGGCCTTGCACCAGCCTACGGTTGTGGCGGATGCCAGGCCTGAGATGCGAATCTCGTGCGAAGAGTTGTTTGGCCCTGCGGTGGCAGTGACGCCGTTCACCGATATCGATGAAGCGATTGCCATGGCCAATGATACTAACTACGGGCTGAGTGCGGGGATATTCACTCAGAACGTAGATTGGGCGATGAAGTTCGCCAAAGAGGTTGAATTTGGGAATCTGATGATCAATCAAGGCTCTGGCTACCGGGCTGATCTGATGCCGTTTGGCGGGCTGAAGGAAAGCGGCCTGGGCAAGGAAGGCCCCAAGTATGCCGTAGAAGAGATGACCGAGATCAAGATGGTGGCCTATCACCCCTGAAGGGAGGTAGCAAAACACGGACTAGCAGCGCGCACCTGGATTCCCGTGTCAAGCACGAGAATGACGGAAGGGAAGGCGCTAGACGGCGGGCCGTGTGAGGATGTCTCCAGCTATCTTGCGGGAGATGAGCTTGCCCTCACCGAGCGTTCCCACCAGTTTGCGGTCCTCTATCATTACCTTGCCGCGCAGGGTCACGGTTACGGGCCATCCTTCTATCTGCCAGCCCTCCCATGGGTTGTAATCGTAGAGGTGTAGGTCCTCCATTGAGAGCGTCTTCTTGATATTGGGGTCTATTATCGTAATGTCCGCGTCGCTGCCTGTGGCTATGGCGCCCTTTCTGGGGTAGAAGCCAAGTATCTTGGCGGGATTGGTCGACATGATATCGACGTAGCGCTCCAAGGACATTCCTTGTTTCACCACGCCGTCCGAGTACGCCACCCCCATCCGGATCTCTATGCCTATGTTGCCGCCCTGGACGTCTATCACCGTTCTGCCCCTTGTCTTTCCGGCATAATCAGTAGCTATGGCGTCTGTGGCCAGGATGCTCAGGTCTCCCCTGATTAGACCGTCCCAAAGCCGCAGCCTGTCCTCCTCCGACTTTGTGGCAGGGTAGGTATGGTATTTCATGCCGTCGGCTTCTCTGTAGTTTTCGGAGTTGAAAGAGGCGTAGAGGAGGATGGTTTCGCCGTATACGGGGTATCCGCGCCTCCTCGATTCGGCTATGGCATTCACGCCCTCCTTGGCGCTGGTGTGCACTATGTACATGGCGGAGCCGGTATGCTCGGCGGCGCGTATCACCCGGCGTACCGACAGGTCCTCCGACAGGTTGGTGCGGATCATGGGAAGGTAATACCAGTCCCAGGTCTCGTTCTCAGCGGCCCTGGCGTAGTTGTACTGCACTATTTCGTCGTCCTCCGCATGAATGGCTACTATGCCGCCGTGCTCCGCGGTTTCACGCATGATATCCACCAGCTGCCCCATGTCTATCATGGTGATCGGCCGGTTTGGCCGCGGAGCGTGGTTGGTGGTGAATATCTTGATGCTGGGGAACCCCGCAGCTACGAGGTCCTTTATCTGCGAGATGGTTTGCGGATTGGCGTTTGGGCCGCGGTAGGTGCAATGAGCGGAATAGTCTATGTACATCTTGTCGTTGAACATGGCCATGTGGTCATTGACCGCTCTCACCATGTCTCCATGATTGGCATCGGTAACACTGGCGAAGTCCATCATGGTGGTGGTGCCGCCCCAGAGCGCGCCCAGGGACAGGTCTTCCGGGCCTGCGGTGTCGTTGCCCCAGCCGGGCGCCAAGTGGGGGAATCCCACGTGAGTATGCGCTTCCACGCCGCCGGGCACAACGATTTTGCCAGTGGCGTCGATGGCTTTTTTTGTTTCGGGTAGGGTGTCTGGCGTGGCTACGGCCACAATCTTCTCGCCCATGATGCCTATGTCCCACTGGCCGGTGCCGGCCGGAGTCACAACCCGTCCGCCTTTTATTGTTAGGTCAAGCATAGATCCTCTCCTAGCCCGTCTTGGTATGTATGGTCTTCAGTGAAGTAAGCAGGGTGTGCGATGCCAGACTTATCTCATCGATCGCTTTATTGAAAGCGGCCTCGTCGGCTCGCGACGGCTTGGTATAGCCGCTGATTTTGCGCACAAATTGCAGCGCGGCAGCACGCACGTCTTCGTCATTGACCGTGGCATCTGGGCTGCGCAGCTTCTTGATACTTCGACACATGGAAGCTCCTGAATTAGCGTTTTGGTTAGATATTTCTATCTTGCGTATCTTTACAACATGCCTATACTACAGCAAGTGGCAATAGAGCAGAACTCCACACAATCTGCCCCCCCGGTTAGGCCAGGCAGAATCTTCTACGGGTGGTACATTGTTGCGGCTGGCACCATCACCAGCTTTGTCAACATGGCCGTATTCATGGTTGGCCTTTCCATTTTCATCAAAGACGTCCGAGATGAGATGGGCTGGTCCCTTACCGCCATCTCGTTGGGATTCTCCCTAAAGCAGCTCGAAACAGGTATCTTGGCTCCCGTTTCGGGCTATTTGATAGACCGCGTTGGCCCTAGAATCATGGCGGCCTCCGGGAACGTGGTGATGACGATAGGGCTGCTTCTCTTCGCCAATATGGACTCGATATGGGAGTTCTATGTTGCCTCGCTCACAATAGCGATGGGACAGGGTATGGGCGCCCACATGGCGTACATAACGCCTGTAATGCACTGGTTCCACCGCAAACGTGGATTAGCTTCTTCTTTCATTGCTATGGGTCGTGGATGGGGCTACGTGGGCTCGCTGCCCATCACCATCCTACTAGTGGCCTTTGGATGGCGTGAAGCGGCCACCATTGCCGCCATAACGTTCCTGGTTATAAATTTCCCCATGGCGCTGCTGCTCAGGGCGAGGCCGGAACCGTATGGCTGGCGGCCGGACGGGGCGACCGCGCCGCTCCAGGCCTCGAGCGGTCCCGGATCAAAGGAGCAACGGCAAGACGGTGAGAGCTACTCTGTGAAAGACGCCATGAAAATGACATCTTTCTGGCTTGTGCTGCTGGCCAACGCCATCTACAGTTTCGGCACCTCCACCAACCACGTACATTTCATTACGCATCTACGCTTCACGGGATTTACGGCTCCTTCCGCGGCGGTGATAATTACCATCTACGGCGCCGTGCAGGTATTCGGCCGTCTGGCCAGCGGCTGGATTGGTGATAGGGTAGGGAGACATAGGCTGCTCATGTACAGCTTTGTTTTAATGGGTATAGGCTGGGTTGCCATTTCCATGATAACCCCCCACGCCCTCTGGGCCGTTGGGTTGTACTTCCTGGCTTACGGCTTGGGGCAAGCGGCTCACACCGTGACACAACAGGCCATAGTGGCCGACTTCTTTGGGCCGAGGAGATATGCTACGTTGCGCGGAATAATGAACCCGATCACTGTGGGCGGCGGAGTTATGGGCCCATTATTTGCAGGGATGATGTTCGATGCCCAGGGTTCCTATCAGGTGGCCTTCTTCATCATGGGTCCGCTGGTGGCCCTGGGTGCGCCCACCATCTTCCTGGCAGGCAAACCCGGGCTGGTAGAGGACCCCTTGGAAGCTAGGAAAGCTGCCAGCACTGTGAGCGCAAAGGAGTAGGGTACATGCCTAGAATGACCGGTGGACAAGCACTGGCGAAATCGCTGCACCGCGAGGGTGTGCGGGTCATATTCGGCCTACCGGGCGTGCAGCTTTACCACGCCCTGGACCCGCTTTATGACGAGCCCAGCATTCGTTGGATAACGACCAGGCATGAGCAGGCTACCGCCTATATGGCCGACGGTTTTTCCCGTGCAGGGGGCGGAATAGGGACGGCTATGGTAGTTCCGGGCCCGGGCCTGCTCAACGCCACCGCCGGCATTGGTACGGCTTATGCCGCATCTTCGCCCATACTGGTTGTGTCCGGGCAGGTACAGAGAGAGTTGATCGGAGTCAACAGAGGGGTCCTTCACGAGGTGCACGAACAGCTCGATACCATAAGGCCCATCACCAAGTGGGCCCATAGGGTCCTGGACCCAGCGGAGATTCCTCAAGCCGTGCACGAGGCCTTCTACCAGTTGAAGACCGGCCGTCCCAGACCCGTGGAGATCGAGATACCGCCGGAAACGCTTTCGGAAGAAGCGGATATAGAGCTCCGCGAACCCGGCGACTACCGGCGCAGCTCGGCCAGCGAGGAAAGCGTGAAGAACGCAGCACGGTTGCTGGTTGGAGCCGGGAGGCCGCTGATATGGGCGGGTGGAGGAGCTATATCTTCGGGCGCGTCGGATATACTGGTCAGGCTGGCGGAGCATCTACAGGCTCCGGTCGTGACTACCGGCGAGGGCAAAGGCGCCATATCGGACCGGCATTACCTGTCGCTCGGCGTGCCCAGGGCTCCGGGTGATCCGCTGGCAACGGAGATGCAGAAGCATGACCTTGTGCTGGCTGTGGGCACCAGGCTAGCCACTCCCGGCCTCTTGAATGGACAGGTAGTGCAAGTGGATATAGACGCCGAGGAGATAGCCCGCAACTACGAGAACACCGTTGGTGTGGTAGGGGACGCCAAGCTCACCCTGGAGGCGCTGTATAAAGCGGTTTCCACGGCGGCCCCGCCGCGTCCCAGCCGGCAGTCGGAGGTGGAAGGGATCAAGGCAAGAATAGCCGGAGAGTCGCGCAGGATTGAGCCCCAGGACTCGTTCAACTCGGCTATTCGGGCCGCCATACCGGACGACGGCATACTTGTAGCCGGCATGACCCAGCTGGGTTACTACTCGCGGCCGTACTATCCGGTCTATGAGCCGGGCACGTATCTCAATTCGTCGTACTTTGGCAATCTGGGGTTTGCTTTCCCCGTGGCGCTTGGGGCAAAGGTGGCCCAGCCGGACAAAGCGGTAGTGGCCGTCTCAGGAGACGGCGGTTTCCTGTATAACTCGCAGGAGCTGTCCACTGCGGTCAAATACGGTATCAACGTGGTAACGGTTGTCTTCAACGACAACGCTTACGGCAACGTGTTGCGCGACCAGATGAACCGCTTCAATGGTCGTACCGTTGGTGCGGAGCTGCACAACCCGGACTTCGTAAAGCTGGCCGAGGCCTATGGCGCACGCGGCGTTAGGGTAGGGGGCGCAGATGAATTGGAACGGGCACTGCTCGACTCGTTCGCTGCGCAAGCGCCCACTCTGATCGAAGTGCCGGTGGGGATGATGCCGTCCCCGTTTAGCTGAATCACAGAGTTCAAAAAAGGAGAGGATAGACATGGAAAGAATTGTAAAGCTAAAGGTAGAGCCCATGGTTGAGGAGACCTTTGCCCCCTTTGGGGAGCTGATGGACGCCAAAGAGCGCCCGGCGGATGCCCGGATGTTCTTCCCCGTTGGTTTCGAGGCTGACGTAAGTACGACGGTAAACGTCATCTGGCAGCCGTACGAGGGACTGCAGTTCACGCTGATGGAGCGCCATTTTGGGGTGACGCAAAGCTTCATACAGCTGTCGGGCGCGCCTGCCGTAGTCTGCGCCGCCGCTCCCACCGACCCGGACGATCCGTACGCCGTTCCCAAGCCGGAGGATATACACGCGTTCTTGATAAACCCGGAAAAGGGGTTCGCCTTTGGCAGGGGAACGTGGCATTCCCTGAATCGCTACATACTTTCTCCTCCAGGCGCAACGTTTGTGATTTTGAACTCGAATCCCAATCCTTCTCAACTTGTTGACTACAACGAGGGCAGCGGGCTTGTCTATACCGACCTGGGTACGGACACCAATCCCAAGAGGGTAGAGCTAGAGGGCGATTTCGGGGTTACGTTTGAACTGACGCTTTAGGGTTGCAAGTAAGCTTCAGGGTGGGCGGCCCTATTCCCGCTCATATGGTTCGACAGGCTCACCATGAGCGGGAGGATTGCGGGTGTTACTCTTTGCATAATGGCGGCGAGAGGCGTTTGGATTGAGAGAACGGTGGTTGAATCATCCCCCTGCTTGTACATGCGTAGATTGCACGGACAAGCGATTAGATAGGGGACGTTGCCCCCTCGCTTAAGTAGGAAATGACTACTGATCACAGACCGGGCAGCGACCTTATCTACTGCCGAAGGTGCCGCGACAGGTTTACCCCAACGAACTGGCGTCTGCACGGGCACAACCCCTCGCAAACTAGTTGCCATAAATGCCGTCGTAAGGCGGTAGGCCACAGCCTTCGGTTGATTCTCTGTAGTGAGCACCTTGTCGAAGCACTGGGGAAGGGGAACGAAGTCACTTTCGTAGACGGCCGCGCCTGCGGGTTATGCGAAGGCCATGGAGTCGTCCATGGTCAGGAGATAGGCCCAGATCCAGGCGGCAAGTGGGTACGTTGCACTCAGTGTCAGGGCAGCGGGTATGACCCTGAGTTGCGCCAAGACCGACTGCTCCGACAACAACAGGCACGTAAGGGACGTGAGCGAGAAGAGCGTGCAGGCCGACAGCGAGAAGCCCAACACCGCGTCGAACGTGAGAGGGAAGAACGCTTACGCCAAGAAATAGAGCATGAGCTTCTTCGTCAAGAAGAGAAGGAACGCCGACAGCAACAGGTACGTGAGCGGGAAGAGGAACGGGTACGCCAAGAGCAAGAATCCCAGCAGCGTGCCGGGCGTGAGCGGGAAGAAGAACGCGTACGCCAACTAGTACAGCACGAGCTCCGGCGTCGAGAAGAAGAGGAACGCCAGCGTGATCTGACAAGACCCCGAAAACGCAAGAAAGCGATATTCGGCGGTGTAGTATCTGTTCTACTGGTTCTCATCGCGGCTGGCGGGGGCGGCGATCGCCTACTTTCTCTACTTCGCCCCGCCAGGGGAAGCACCGCCTACTTTGCCAGCTATAGCGCCTTCTCCTCCAACGGCAACCGCTACTGCTGTCCCTACTCCCACACCGCCCGCGGTGGCCCCACCGGTGGCGCCGCTTACGGCAACGGCAACGCCTACACCTTCTCCATCGCCGACTCCAACTATGGTGGTGCCGACGCCCACGCCGACGCCCACACCCACGCCAAGGCCGCTTGCGCTGTACGTGGTTCTTGCAAGCGAGGGGGATGAAGTCGACGCTCAGTATATTGATGACCACGCTCTGCGCTTCGAGTGGGATGCTACTGAACTGGCCATCGGCGATATCCCAGTGGATACCCGCTTCGCCGCAATTCTTCAGCCCAACGCGTTTCCAAAGCTCACGCTCATTGATGTCCGACGCGGCTTCATCAACATCGTCTCGTGGCAGTATTCCCCAGCCTTTATCACGTTGGGTGAGGAAGTTTATGACGCGTGGGTGTTGAGGCCGGATAGCCCATTCGGTCTCTTCCGGGACACGACAGTGAAGATAGGCAGAAATGAGCCATTGCCGACGCCGGTTCCAACCGCTACGCCTACTATGACGCCCTCGCCCACGGCTACGTTCACACCCGCGCCGACCTCTATGCCAACCGCAACGCCGACGCCTAGGGCAACACTGATGGCTGCGTCTACGATCTCTCTCAGAGGGTTCACGAATGGTCGCTGGCTGGAGCAACAAGACGCTCAATTGGCTTCCGCGATCAAGGGCTTGGTTTGGGTACGTGACGGCATTGACGATATCGAGTCCGAGGCGATCCAGGATCTGCTCTACATCGCGGTGACAAGTCGTTCCGTCGTTGGCACCATCGTCTCATTCAGTTGGGTGCAGGACGGCATTGACGACGAGGAGGCCGGGGCATTCCGATGGCTGAACAATATAGGAAGTGCGGATGTCGCATCTTCGGTTGTCACCCTAAGTTGGATGGAGGATGGTATCGAGGAGATCGAGGTCAAGGTGCTTGAGCAGATTTCCTACGTCGACTATGGGGACTCGAAGGTTGCTTCCTTGGTAGTCGCCCTGGACTGGGTTCAGGACGGCATCGAAGAAGTCGAGTTTGACCTGATCGATGCCTTCTCTTCTATAGCGAGCAGGAACGCGAAAGAGGCTTTGCGGATTTGGGCATGCCATTCCTTGAAACCATCGAGCCGCCCGACGCTTCGGCCATGGAATCGCTGGACCGGCTTGCGGCCTTCAGGCCCGAAGCATTCGTCGGAGTGATGTCACACG
>CBDHCW010000030.1:0-57389 GCA_965261445.1 Dehalococcoidia bacterium
ACGCACCTGAGACGGCTCCGCCAAAAGCTCGGCGAGGATGCCAGCAATCCCACCTACTTCTTCGCCGAGCCCAGGGTCGGCTACCGGATGGCGAAGGGCGAGGGGTGGAGAGTAAAGAAATTGTAGACCAAGCTGCTTCCCAGTCCCACGGGTTCCTACGCTTCAGCGCCCCACAATTGCTATACCGGGGACTCTGGTAGACTCACAGGCTGCCCAGCCACATCTCGAAAATGGTCTGCCTACCTTCCACTTTGGCCCACCCAACTGGACAAATCAAGAACCTTCACGTAGAGATTGAATGATGGCATTGCCTCCCATTCGGCTCAGAATTGTAGAAGTCAGGTAATTCGTTGACAGATTTATATGGATTTAAGGGTCTCCAAAGGGGTCTTTCCGTCCATTGCCTGGTGGGGTCTTAGGGTATTGTAGTAGATCAGGTATTGCTGCAGTTCGTCCTTCAGTTCCGAGACCGACTCGAAGGTTGTCCCCTCCAGCAGGTCCTCGTTCAAGGTTCTCCAGAACCGCTCTATCTTCCCGTTGGTCTGGGGCCGGTAGGGGCGGGTGTAGCGGTGCTTGATGCCCAGTTCCTTGAGCATGCGCTCCATAGGGTGGCCCTCGGTGTTCCTTGGGGAGGCCATCTCGGGGCCATTGTCGGTGAGGATAGCCTCGAATTGGATGCCGTACTCCGCATTGAGGAAGTTGATGGACTTCAGTACAGCGAACATAACAGAGAGACTCTTGATGTCCCCGACCACTTCGGCCCAGGCCAGACGAGTGTAGGCGTCGATGAGGGCCACCAAGTAGTAGCGGTGTTTAGTGCCCACGATGGTATCCCGGCTGAGGTGGTGGCTGTCCAGGTGGCCCAGCTCTCCTGCCTGGGTCTTGATGATCTTGCGCTTCGATTGCTGCATCGGCTTTGTGAGCCTATTGACACCGTGGCGTCTGGTGATGGCGTAGATGGTGGATGGCTTAGGGGTGTTGTGTTTACGGATGGGTTTGAGTATGGCATAGATCTCGTAACGGTTGGTACCGTTAAAGCGTTCGTTGATGACCTTCTGCTCGATGAGGGGTATGGTGCGGCGGGACTTCCATCTGGGCCCCCGCTTACGGGGGAGGAAGGAGTCGTCGGAGGGGGAGAGGAGGAACCGGTTGTAGTACTTGGCAAAGGTCTGACGGCTAGTGCCATGGAAGGAGTAGAAGTCCTGGACGAATCGGAAACGGGGATGCTTCCCGGCCTTGACCAGTTGGTACTCATGGATGAGGAACCCCCACTTCTGAATGTAGTTCCGTTCAAGGGTGAGGTCCTTGTTGTTGTCTCGCATCTTCGCCTCCAGATTGGTTTACCCATTGAATACCAATCTGTCAGCGAATTACCTAACACTTACAAGAATGACAGTAGAGCGCGCCGTCATTCTGAGGAGTGAAGCGACGAAGAATCCCAAGCGATTGCGGGCAAAACTGCACTGTCTTGGGATGAGACCCTTTGGATTCTTCACTGCGTTCAGAATGACAGTGGGGCCGCCCCTGGATTCCCGATCGGGTCGGGAATGACGGTGGACGGGGGTGAGAATGTCGGAGGTGGAGGTACGCTCAGCATCTTTCCAAGTGAGCGTCGCTATTCTACAATGTGCGTAGTCGCCGGGGCCGAGAGCGCCGGCTTGACGATACGGAGGGCACCAATGACAACTATCACGGAACGTTTCTACGAGCTTCACCCAACTTCCAGAAAGCTGTTCGAGGAGCGTTCAAAAGGCCTATTCCCTGACGGCGTTACGCACGAGACGCGGTTTCTTTCGCCGTTTCCCATCTACGCCACCCGTGCCGAGGGGCCAAGGAAGTGGGACGTGGACGGGAACGAATACATAGACTACGTTTCCGGGCATGGCTCCCTGCTGCTGGGGCACTCGCATCCCGCCGTGGTCAACGCGGTGACAGAGCAGGTGTCCAAAGGGACACACTTCGGCGCCAACACTGAGTTGGAAATCAAGTGGGGCGAACTGGTGACAAGGCTGATTCCATCGGCGGAGAAGGTGCGATTCACCAGTTCCGGCACGGAAGCAACGTTGATGGCGATGCGCCTGGCTCGCGCTTTCACGGGCAAGAGCAAGATCATCAAGTTCTTCGACCACTTCCACGGCTGGCACGACTATGCCATGGCCAATGGAAACGAGTCCGGGCCGGGTATCCCCGCCGAGACGTGGAAAAGCATGGTAGTGCTGCCAGAGGTCAACGACATTGGAGCGGTTGAGAAGGCGCTGGACGAAAACGATGACGTCGCGGCCATCATCCTGGAGCCGACGGGGGCGCACATGGGGGTGTCACCGCTGCATCCTTCGTTCCTGGAGGAGGTGCGCGAGCTGACGGACCGCCGTGGGATAGTCCTCATATTCGACGAGGTGGTTACGGGGTTTCGCTCTTCGCCGGGCGGCGCCCAGGGCAGGTTCGGAGTTACCCCTGACATGACGTCTCTTGCCAAAATACTGGGAGGCGGTCTGCCCGGAGGAGCCGTGGCGGGCAAATCGGATATAGTCGACATGATCCAGCGCCGCGGCGACCCCGGTTGGGACGCGTCGCGTCGCGTTTCCCATCCGGGCACCTTCAACGCCAACCCGGTATCGGCGGCGGCGGGTGCGGCGGCACTGGACCTGGTTGCCACCACCAACGTCAATGCCCATGCGGAGGCAATGGCCACCCGTCTGAAAGACGGGGTCAACCAGGTGATGGCTCGCCTAGAGATACCGGGCTGCGCCTATGGGGTGGCCTCGCTGGTCCATTTGACCATGGGCACGCCGGTGGACCCGGAGTCGATCAACGATATGCCCCACGATAAGATAAGGGCTTCCATGACGCCGGAAAAGATTGGCGCGTTGAAGCTGGGGATGCTCAATGCCGGAGTAGATCCCATGTGGAAGACGATGGTTGTATCGGCGACGCACCAGGAAGCGGACATAGATTTCACGGTGGCCGCTTACGAAGAGGCGTTCACTGCAATGCGCGAGGAGGGGATTATCTAGGGACGGCTGGGTAAAGGGCAGACCTTGAGATGCTTGGTGGGCGCGGCCTGACGGCTATGAGTGTTGTTCTACCTAGAACTACTGCTAGACTGGGTAGAGAAAGGACTTACCTTTGAACTGTCCCAGATGCAACGCTTACAACGGCGAAAAGGCGGAGTACTGCGCTCAGTGCGGTATGAAGCTGACCGTTGAGGGAGAATCTGCTCAACTGGACGCTTACGGCCTGCCGCCCGTGCCGGACCTCACGCCGAACACGGTGGGGTTCTCTCCCAAAGACCTAGCCGCTCTGCTAAGCGAAACGTTCAGTATATACCGGAACAGCTTTCTCCTGCTGCTAGGCGTATCGTTGATCGGCCATATACCGTTTTTCATTGGTGCTTTCTTATCTGATGAAGTCCCGGTAGTCATAACGGTGTTCGTCCTGGGTTTTCTAGCCGGCGTACTGGCCAATGCCGCCACCACCTATATTGTGGCTGGGAAGCGTCTGGGCTACATGGGTACGGTTGCCGGCGGGTACGCCGCGGCTATCAGGGTCGGCCCATATCTGCTGGCCAGCACCCTCATATACTCCGCGGCAGTAGGTGCGGCGGTGGTGCTGAGTCTCGTTGTGATTGGTATTCCCATCCTGGTCTTTCTCCTTGTCGCCTGGTTCTTCTACGTTCAGACGGTGATGATAGAAGGCAAGCGCCCCGCGGAGGCGTTGTCTCGCAGTTGGGACCTGGTCAGGGGCAACTGGCTGAGGGTTCTGGGGATAGGGGTAGTTTACGTCTCTATCACCCTAGTGGCCGTATTCGCGGCTTCGCTGCCGGGTCTGTTGGTTTCGGGAGATGCGAATACGTCAATCGTGGGAAATCTGCTCACCACGGTCGGGTCCGCGGTTGTAGCGCCCTTCTCCTATGTTGGGACCGTGGTGGTCTATCTAGACCTGCGCGCCAGGAAAGAGGGGTACGACTTGGATTCGCTGGCCGGAGACATGGGCTGGGTATAGGTCTATGCGGGTATAACGGGCAGCACGACGTGGGAGGGGTGCTCCCGGTCGTGGTAGACGGTGTTTACCGCCAACTCTTTCCGCAAGCTCTTGCCAAGGGGTTCACCCGTGTTGGGGTTCACGTCAAAGCGTGGGAAGTTGGAGCTGGAGACGTCGACCCGGATGCGGTGCCCTTTCTTGAACAGGTTGCTGGTTGGGTAGAGAGGGAAGCTCAGCTTGTAGATTTGGCCCGGAGTCATCAGCTGCGGTTTCTCCCATGAATCGCGGAAGCGGGCTCTCATAATGCTGTCGGTCAGGTTCATGTCGAAGCCATCGGGGTAGTCTTCACTGGGCGGATATACGTCGATCAGCTTGGCCGTGAAGTCCGTGTCCACGGCGGATGAGGATATCCACAGATTGACCGTGATCGGGCCGGTGACCTCCACGTCGTCTTCCAAAGGAGGGGTCTGGAAAACCAGCACGTCGTGCCTGGACGATAGGGGCAGGTACGGTTCGCGACTGCCCAGCCGGTCGGGGCGTTCCGCCTGATGATAGGCGCCGGGATCAAGGATACCGGGACCCGATGACATATTTCCACCGATGGTAGGCACGGGATGGTCGGGGTCGAACTGGTAGCGGCTGGGCGGTGCGTTTGCCGCCGGGGCCTCCTGGCTCAACGAGCCGTCACCGTGGAGATGGAAACTGGCGTACTTGGCGCGAGCCAGCGGCCATTCGTTTTCGAAGCGCCAGTGGCCGCCGTGGTTGAGTCTGCCCTGTGCGTTGATACGGCCGTCGCCGCCGCCCATGACAAAGATGAGGACGGGAGACTGCTTTTCGACGTCGTTTTCCAGTCCCTTGAACCAGGCATCAAACCAGGCAAGGCGGAAGTCGTCGTAGTCCTGCGCTAGGTTGCCGTCGAGGGGTGCTTCCACGCCGAAGTCGACCTCCCCCGAGTAGCTGAGGGAACGCTGGCCGTGGGTCCAGGGGCCCATGAGCAGGCGTACCGGCGCCTTTTTCATCTGGGAAAGCGCCACGTAGTTGTCGCAAGTGGTGCGTGTATAGGAGTCGTACCAGCTGCCGAAATGAAGCTGCGGCACGTCCGACCAGGTATCGTAGTGCTCCTCGGCGCAGAGGCCGGGCTGCTTCCAGTAGTCGTCGTATTCGCTGTGCGTCCATATCTCCAGCAGGTACTCCTCGTAGTCCGGCACCCACTTCAGAGGCGAATGGCCCTTCTTCCATGGCAAGCGGCTGAACCAGTCGGTTATTCTGGTTGATTCCAGCGCCGCTTTGATCACGGGGTCTTCCGATGCTTCCTTGCTGACCAGCGCCTGGTTGAATGCCCAAGTCACTTGCCGCAGCTCGAATGCGCCGTTGTGCCGGCAGGAGCACATGTAGGCGTTGGAAAAGGCGCCGCTGTCGAGGATCATGGCGCCGAGGAAGGGTGGATCCGTCGAGGCCATGGCGCCCTGGGTATGCGCCCCGTACGAGGTCCCATAGGTGCCCACTTTGCCGTTGCACCAGTCCTTGCTTCCTATCCACTGCAAGCAGTCGTAGCCGTCGTTGGCGTCATCCACGTATTTCGTAAAGGTCCCCTCCGACTTATAGCGCCCGCGGTTGTCCTGCCGCACCATGACGTAGCCGCGCTGCACAAAGTAGGATGCGAGGTCGGCGGCACCACGGGCCTCCTTGTCGTAAGGGGTGCGCTCGAGGAGGACGGGGAACGCCCCCTCAACCGGCTTGCCGTTGGAAGCGGGGCGGTATACGTCGGTGGCTAGGCTCACACCGTCCCGCATGGGCACCATGATGTCCTTCTCGGTGAAGACGTCGTAAGTTGGTTCGGAACGGGGGCTGGACTTGTAGTCTATGATCATGGGTCACTCCGGTGGCTGGCTGCCTTCTTCGCCGCTCTCTACGAGCTTATCAATCTTAGCGGCAACAATGAAATCGTTCAAAGAGAGACCGCCCACGTCGTGAGTGGTCAGCTCAACAGTGACACGTTTGTAGCTGACGGTCAGGTCAGGGTGGTGGTTTTCCTGCTCGGCCAGGTAGGCTACGGCATTGAAGAAGAAGACCGCTTCCTTGAAGCTGTCCCAGGCAAAGAGACGGCGAAGCCTGCTGTTGTCCACGGTCTCCCATTCCAGGGAAATTGCGGGCGTGTATTGCGCTATCTGCCGGGCGTCTAGGGGCGGCGTGTTATCGGGGTAGAGCCGGCACTTCATCCGGGTCAAGTCTTGCGCCATGACAGTCCTCCGGGCAGGATGGATGGAGCTTATCACAAGGTGAGGGAGTGGACACGTCCCCGCCGGTTGTGTGGGTTTCTGTCAATGACCGAAGGCCAGTGCGTCCGTCCGTGGATGTTATACTTTCTTCCAGTTGAATCAGATAGGCGGACAAGAGTGATCGGATTCCTTGGAGGCACCGGCCTTGAAGGGCGAGGGCTGGCTCTGCGCTTTGCCCTGGCGGGTGAGCGAGTCGTGATTGGCTCACGCCAGGCTGCTCGCGCCCAAGAGGCAGCTAATGCGGTGTCGGAGCGGGGCTCGGTGGAAGGCGTCTCAGGTGCTCGCAATCGAGAGGTGGCTGAGCAAGCCGACGTGATCTTCATTACCTGTCCATACCAGGCTCAGATAGCCTTGCTGGAGCCGCTGGCAGAGGTGCTGGCGGAGAAGCTGGTCGTGACCACTGTGGCTCCTCTAGCGTTCGATGAGGGCTCGGCGATGCTGATAGAGGTGCCTGAAGGCTCGGCGGCTGAGCAGGCCCGGCGTTTACTGCCGGAGTCGCGTGTTGCGGCGGCTTTTCAAAACGTCAGCGCCGTCGACCTCTGGTCGCCGCACCGCACCCTTGAAGGCGATGTTTTAGTATGCTCGGATGACGAGCAGGCCAGGTCCCAAGCTATGGAACTGGCTAAGATGATACCCAGCCTGAGACCGGTCGACGGCGGCGCATTGAGGGCTGCCCGCTACGTGGAAGGCATCACTGCGCTGATCTTGAACGTCAATCGCAAGTACAATACCCGGGCCATGGTCCGGATGCTGGGACTGGAGCCGTCGGAGAGGAATTGATTCTGAGATAAAGCTCCCGGAGGACGACTCGTTCCGTGACCTAGCCATGATTCCCTCCGAACATACCAGAAGGATACTTGACTCATAAAAACTAAGCGAGAATTTCCTAACCGTTAGCGCCGGGATGGAACGGCAAATTCGGATTTCACCAGGAGCGAAACATGAGCAACTTTGAGAAATTGCAGAGCCGCCTGGCAGCGGAGGAGACGATCTTGATGGACGGGGGTATGGGCTCGGAGTTCGAGAGGCGGGGGCTGGCAAGCCCCACCACGTGGTCGGGCGGTCCGATGCTCAGCCATCCCGAGTTGGTGAGGGATATTCATCAGGAATACATAGAAGCGGGTGCCGAGATTATCATCACAAACACCTTTGGCACAGGGCGTGACATGCTGGAAGGGGGCGGCCTCGAGCATAAGGTATCCGAGGCCAACAAGTTGGGAATCGAAGCGGCGGTACAGGCAAGGAGAAACACCGGGACAGAGGACTCGGTAGTCATTGCGGCCTCCGTATCTACGATGACTCCCAAGGAACACGCGGAAGTTCCGGTGCCCTATGAGAGAGCTCTAGAGACCTACCGGGAGCAGCTGGGAGAGCTGGCCAAAGGCGGCCCGGACGTGGTGGTGGGCGAGATGTTGGTCCGGATATCAGACGCGCTGGCGGTGATAGAAGCGGCGGCGGAGTTGGGTCTCCCGGTGTGGGTCGGGCTCTCCCTGGTCCGGGATGGGGACGGGCTTTACCTGGGCATCCAAGACACGCATGGAAGCGAGACCCTTCAAGAAGCCATGGACGCCATCAAGGACAAGGACATCGCATCGGTATTCATAATGCACACGCCGGTGGACGACACGGGGCCCGGTCTGGACATAGTCAAGAAGAATTGGTTGGGAACCTTCGGCGCCTACGCCCATTTCCCCGGCCACGGCGGCCCAACCCCCAAGGCAAAGGCCCTGGACCCACAGCAGTACCTGGAATACGCCAAGGGATGGAGTGAGCAGGGGGCGCGGATAATTGGAGGGTGCTGCGGCACGAGGCCAGACCACATCCGGGCACTCAAGGAGTGGCTGTCCGACTCCTAACCCGGAGTCCGCCAAGCTTCCGTATAGCGAGACCGTTGACTGTGACAGTCTGAGAGTCGCCCACACGGTAATCCACGTCCATGGTATAGCTGTCATGGCAGCCATGAAGCTGCCTCATCCCATCGTTAGCGGCAAAGCCTTAATGTGTCACGTGGATGAGCAGGCTCGACACCGATGGCATGGGTCTAGCCGGCTTTCAATTCTGTGAGCTTGCCGCCGATGGTTTCTGCTTCCAACGACAATCTCTCCCACTCTTCCCAGAGCGATTTCGCCTCCTCTTTGAGCACACGATATTGCTCTCCTGAGGCAGCAAGCTGAGCCGGCTCATTAAACTGGCCTGGGTTGGAGAACATGGCCTCCAACTTTGCTATCCGGTCCTCATAAGCTGCTAAGGAAACGTATATATTCTCTATCCGGATCGCGAGTTTGCGCGCCTCTTTGCTAAGCGACCGGCGCTGCTGTTCCTTGGAACTGATTGACTTGCCGTTACGGCTCATAGCCGGGGCTTGTTCCAAAACGTCGGCGGGGCCGCCGTTGGCCGTTGAATTGGCGCCTCTCTTATTGGTCTCAGTTTCCTTTTGGTAGAGATAACTGTCGTAGCTCCCAGGGAAAACCGTCGGCCAACCGCCGTCTATCTCTACAATCTTGTTTGCAACCTGGCTTATTAAAGTCCGATCGTGGGTTATGAAACAGATAGTCCCGTGATAATCGCCGAGGGCGTCTGAGAGGATCTCCCTGGAAGCGATATCAAGGTGGTTGGTTGGTTCATCCATGAGGAGCAGGTTGCTAGGCTGAAGCAGCAGTTTGGCCAAGGCCACCCGGGCCTTTTCACCGCCGGACAGCACGGCAATAGGCTTATGTACATCGTCGTTGCTGAACAGGAAGCCCCCGAGAGTAGTGCGCAGGTTCTGCTCCGATTCCGTTGGCGCCGACTGTTGCAACTCCTCAATGATTGTATTGTTCGGGTTGAGGAGTTCAAGCACGTGCTGCGCGTAATAGGTCGTGATTACGTTGTGACCGGTCTTTCTTTCGCCCTTATCAATTGGAATGACGCCTGCGAGTATCTTCAGTAGCGTGGACTTGCCGGCGCCGTTCGGCCCCACTAACGCAACACGGTCTCCGCGTGAAAGTGTGAGATTCATGCCGTGGTACACCACGTTATCTCCGTAGGACTTGCTTACGTTGATCAGCGATATTACCTCGGAACCGCTGCGCGGGGGTTTCGGGAACGAGTAGTGAACCTTCTTGGTGGTCCTTGGCAACCTGATGATCTCCATCTTCTTAAGTTGCTTCAAACGGCTTTGCACCTGGCTGGCCTTTCTAGCTTTGGAGCGGAAACGATCTATGAATTGCATTTGCTTCTGGATCTCGCGCTCCTGCCTGGCGGAGGCAGCCTGCTTGACCTGAAGAGCGCGCTCGCGTGCAACAAGGTAATCGTCATAGTTGCCCCTGTGAAGCACCACCTCGTCCGGTTCAATGGCAAGAACCCTGGTTGCGGTCTGGTTCAGAAAAGTGCGGTCGTGAGATGTGACGAGAACACCGCCCTGAAAGGAGGCCAGGTACTTCTCAAACCACAGGTTTGCATCAAGGTCAAGGTGGTTAGTTGGCTCGTCAAGGAGCAACAGGTTGGGCTTCCTGAACAGAATCCTGGCAAGGCTTGCCCGCATGACCCAGCCACCGCTGAACTCGCTCATGGGCCGGAGAAAGTCCCCCTGCTTGAAACCGAGGCCTGAGAGGATTGCCTTGGCCTCGTGCTCGCGGTCCGCTCCGCCAGCGGCCTCCAATGCCATATCAAGCCTGCTGAGCCGACCCATCAGATGGTGCTGTTGTGTAGGGTCGCATTCCGCTGACAGGGCCTCCTGGGCAGCGATAATCTCGTCCACCAGTGCGTTCACTTCGGAGGCGGCGTCCAATACCTCTTGGAGCAGAGACTTACCGGCAAAAAGACCGGGCTCCTGCTTAAGATAGCCGATAGTTACGTTGCGCTGTTTGGATACTTTCCCTGTGTCGGGGGCGATATCGCCTGCCAGAACGTCCATGAGCGTGGTCTTCCCGGAGCCGTTTGGGCCTATCAGCGCAATACGATCCCCAGTGGATAAGCTCAATGTGAGCCCACTGAACAGGGTCCTGGTTGAGTAGCCTTTGCTGATGTCGGACGCAAGTATCATATCGTTCTGCCGGAACTATCATCTTATCTGCAGGATGAGAGTGCAAGATACTGGCGCGGGTTTGTGCCTACACGTACGTATTCTCTTTGGCATCGTTTACCTGGTTCGCGTGCGCCGGCCCGTGGCCAATGCGCCGCCGGCCCCTGGTAGTAACTGCTGACCGCGTAGCCAACTGGGTTCTTGGCTAGATTAGCGACCTCCTTGGTGCACCTGCTACCAGTGGTGGGCCGGAGTGGACGGTAGGTGGGTACCATGTTTGAGATGTGGTTGGAGGCGGTGTAGCATGTAGTTGGAAGACACCATTCGGTCCTATTCGGTCTCATTGCCACAGGGTTTGTTGGGATAGCCTAATTGGAAGATAAGACCGGCTGAGCCGAAGTGAGTCCCGGAATGGACTTCTTGAGGACGCTTGCAAGGAGATTCTACTCAAGGCATCGGACAGCCTGCAGTTGAAAGGGCCGACCAAGACTACAAGGAATTCGCCTATCAGGTAAAGAGCGCTGCTTTCAGAGTAGGTGCAGCAAGCGTTTGGCTAGGATTAAGATGTACAAGGTAAACGCGTCCAACATCCGCGGCGTTTCGGTTATTGGCGCCGGTCTCATGGGACACGGCATCGCCATCGAGTTTGCCCTTGCGGGCTACGACGTTCGGCTTCATTCCCGTTCCGAACAGAGTCTCGACCGAGCGAGGGGAATGATCAGGGACAGCCTAGAACGCCTGCGCGACCTCGGCGGCGTCTCGGGCCAGCAGACGGAGTTGGCGCCAGCGCGCATTAGAATGAGTACCGACTTGGCGGAGACGGTCGAGGACGCCGATCTGGTGATCGAGTCGATATACGAGGACATGGACGCCAAGACCGAGATCTTCCGTCAACTTGACGAGCTGTGCCCTGACAGGACCATTCTCACCAGCAACACGTCCAGCTTGTTGCCCAGCAGGCTCGCCGCGGCGACGACACGACCGGGCAAGGTCATCAACGCCCACTTCCTCAATCCGCCGCTCTTCGTGCCGCTCGTAGAGGTGGTTCCGACGGCGCAGACCTCTGAAGAGACTATCGGTGTCGTTATGGAACTATTGACCTCGCTCGGCAAACAGCCGCTCTTGGTGAAGCGTGAGGCGCCGGGCTACGTTGTGAACCGCCTGCAGATGGCCCTTCTCCGAGAAGCCCTATGGCTGGTCGAGAACGGGGTCGCGTCGGCGGAAGACGTAGATAAAGCCATAAGCGCCGGACTCGGACGACGTTGGGCGACCACAGGGGTGCTCCAAGTCCTAGAAGTCGCAGGCTGGGACCTGATATCGCGCGTCGCGTCGGACGTGTTCCCTTACCTCTCCAACTCCGATGACCCTTCCCTGCTGCACGACATGGTCGAGCGGGGGTACAGCGGTGTTAGGGCGGGCAAGGGTTTTTATGAGTGGACGCCGGAGAAGGCCGAGGAGCTGCGAAGACGCATTGCCAAAGGGCTGGTCGAGATCGACAAATTGGGTTGACCGAATTTCCCCGGTGCGTGTATTCCTAGCCTACTGAGAGTACGTGTCGGGGTTCGACCAACCTAGTTGTACGCCCGACCGGCGTTGCCTCGATGCTAATCTGTCATGCGGAGTCAGCTATCTGGCGGAAGTAGACGGTCATTGAGGAGATAAACATGAGAATGAGATACGTGTTGATCATCAGTTCTCTCCTACTGATATCGGCGGTTGTAGCTGTTCTCATTGAGCTTGGGACACGTGGGTCGACAGCCATCACCTACACCCACACCCCAATAATAGATGGACACGCGGCACCTGAGGTAACATTTGAGAGGCTCGCTACGAATTCTGACTTCGTGGTCTTGGGTGAGGTAACGTCGAAGCAAATTGGCACAGAACGTTGCTGTGAAGCATTCGACAGTCGGCTTCTTCCCACAATGCCTGAACCTGTGCGCCGTGTGGATACTCTAGTGATTGAAGTTACGGAATCGCTTAGGGGCAATGGTCCTTCTGAGATAACGATCAAGACGCAAAGGCCCGGAGGAAACGTCCAACGAAGCGGAGATGATGAACTCGCACTGTTAGAATTTGATGTGGGACAGACGTATGTGTTCTTCCTAGTCGAACGAGAAGGTCATTACAAGTTCCAAGGGGTGTCAAAAGGAAGGTGGACCGTCGACGAAGGTACGGTAACGCAAACTGGCACGGGTGTCACATACGATAAAGCAACGCTGCGCGAAGAACTAGCTTCATACAACCAATAGGAGAAGTTCATTCACCCTCCTACCGCCTGTATAAACGATGCGAGTTTGCCTACTCCCTCAGCTTCCCGTGAACTCTGTGATGGGTTGCGCCAGTATCCAGAGGCTTACCATGGTGTAGCCCACCATCAGGACCAGCATGGGATACTGGCTGCGCAGCGCCGCCCGGTTGGGCAGCCGCTTCAGGGCCACTGCGTGGGCTACGTAAACGGCAATGACGTGCCCGGCCACAATGGAGATAACCGAGGTAATCCAGGCGAACCTTGCCCCAACAATGGCGATGTTGGGACTGAACTCAGCGGTGCCCAGCAGGTCCCACCCATAGCCGAAGGGGTCCGAGGCCAGGGGTATGATTAGCTGTCCTTGGATGAGCAGGAAGGAGAGGAAGTGCGCCAGGTGATAGGCAAGGGCTATGGGCACCAGCGAAAAAACGAACAACCTGGCCATCGTCTGAGCAGGTATAACGCTTCCGCTGGCGGAAGCCATGGCGAGGGAGAAGGCCCAGTAGACGAGGAGGAAGAGGGCGGGGAACGCCAGCAGACCCACGGTCTCTACTCCCGTGACCCTGTTGCCCCCTAGAAAATCGAATATGGGAAGCAGCACGCTCACTATGTCCACCCATACCGGCGTGGCGGTGAATCCGTCGAAGGTGACGGTGGCTAGGACGAGCACAACGAGTGCCAGCAGCGACGGTGACGCCGGCTGGTCGCGCAACAGCCCTGCGCCAAATGGACGGATGTTCAGCCGGCGAGAGGTTTCACCGGCCACGGCGAAACAGCGGTAGCAGTCGACGCATCCATCGCTGGAGGCTTCACACTGCGCCGGGCAGACTTTGCAGCGGGCCGGGTCCTGCACCCTGACCTCGCTGGGAGCGAACCTTGCCAGCAGCCCGAACACGACGGAGAAGGCCTCTCCTTTGCTCAACCAGACATCCTTGCCGTAAATCACCATGCCGGTCCAGGTGATCATGGAGTAAGCCACGATGCAGAATGCGATGTTTCGCGGTGTGGCCGAGTTCGGATAGACCAGTTCCACCCAGGCGAAGATGAAGAAGAGAACGAAGGACGGCCATACGCCCAGCTTCTCAGGGTAGCTGAGTCCCAGGGAAAGCTGGTCTCCGGGATTGAAACGACGATAGAGAGCGTCGGCCCAGTCGAAGATGATCTTCAAGGGGTTAATCAGCGCCCACACGTTGCCTAGCAACGCCGATACATAGGCGATGCCCACCCACCAAAGGATCCAGACCATGGTGGGCGCAAGGTTCTCGATCGGCGCCTGGCTGCCCAGAGCGCCCGCCGCCACGGTAAGCAGGAACAGTACAACGGAGACCGCCCTGACGGCTAGCCGAAGTATGGGATGCGCCAGCAGCCTTCCCGCCCGCAGTCGAAGCAGATTGAAGGTGGGATAGCCGCCGTGGCTGCGCTGCCCCCTCAAAAAGTACCCGATGGCTGCAAAGGAGAGGGCAACGGCGACCCCGGCGCCGCTGACGTACAAATAGAGCGGAACAGGCAAATCGTAGCGTTCCCCGAAGCCGTGAGCGTAAGCCGGCTGTAGGGATAGCCCCAGGACAAGGGCAGCGGTTACCGCCAGCAGCCAGTTAAATCTGCGATTGGGCAAATCGTCCTCCTAGCGGGGATGTACTTCCAGGGAACCCAGAAGGATATCCTGACTGGCAGCTTGCTGGTCGTCGATGTGGTCCATATCGGCACCCTCCTCTATGGTCACCGTCCGCATTTCTTGGAACTCGTAGTCGCAGTGGGAGGTGTCGGCCAGAGTCACCATTATATCGTGCTCACCCTGGCTGAGCATTACCGAAGCCTCACTCTCCGCGTACATGCTATTCAGGTCGCCGTCGACGTACAGATGCCAGTGACCTACCGGCATATCGGAAGCATCCGGATCAGTGCCCAGCACAAAGTTCTCCGGTTCCACCTCCAGGTGCAGCATACCCGCCTCCGGCCCGGTTGCAGTGGTCAAATTGATGCGAGGTTCGGCTGCGCAGGGAGGCAGCTGGGCGGTGCAGCTCTCAGTGGAGTCGTGGCTATGGTCGCTTCCATTGTGTGCGGTATGCATCTCGAAGTCGAACTTGCCGGTTGCGTTGGCGGTAAACTCCAGCGCTGCGGTCTCTCCCGGCATCAGCGATGTTTCTAGGTCGTAGCCGTGGAGATGGAAGGAGCCTTCTTGGTCGCTGGTGATACGCAGCACGACTTCGTCGTTGTGGTCTACTCTCAGCGTCCTATGTTCGCCGTCCAGTGAGCCAACGGCTATGTCCAGATCGAAAATGCGGGTCTGGGGTTCCGTGTTGCCGCCGCAAGCGGCGAGCAGCAAGGTCAACAGCGTCAACCAGAGCAACAGTATGTAAACTCTTTTGCTCATAAACAAACCTCAACTCTTTCTACCGGTCCGCAAGCTCCGGTAAGTAGCTGCCAGGGCAGGGAGTATCAGAAGCACGGCGACCAAGATGGCGCCAATCACTTCCCATCTGATTGCAGCGTCTACCACGTGGATGGAGAATCTTCCCTGCAGAGTGGTCTCCTCTACTTGCACAATGACCTCGAATTCCCAATCTCCGACAGTGTCTACGGGTATTCTGAGATCGTAGTGAATGGGAAGCGTTGGAGCAATCTCCCCCGCCACCTGACTCGCGCTCGAGCCTTCAGGCCCGGATGCTCGCGCCACGACCTCAGCAGCCTCCACCGGCACGTTGTCCCGCAATAGATGTACGGATAGGAACACCTCTCCCACAGCCGAGGTGGTGTCCCTGGAGAAGACGGCGAATTGATAAGCGCCTTCTTCTTTGCGGAACAGCTCCACGTTGGCCACACCGTTGGCGTAGAGAGGCGTTGCCCACAGTAGTTGGTACAAGGCAAGGCTAGCAAACAAAGCTATGCGGACTCGTGTTTTCATAAGCGTGAAATCAACAATCGCGGTAGCAGGCTCGGCATGCAACAGAAGGCCGGCCTGTTTAGATGGCGAATCAGGCGGCGAGACGGGGAGGTCCGTGCGGGGGTATTGGCTCTGCGACTCTAAACCGCCAGAGCTCCTTTGATTGCAATAGGAATAGGAACAGAAGAGGCAGGACTGTGAGCAAGCCGGCTTGCTCGGTCCACTGCCAGCCGCCGATGCCGTCCCCGCCGCTCTGCGCGGAATGACCGGGCAGGAACAGTATGCCGTCATGCCCGGTTGCGTTGTCGTGGGAGTGGGTTGTGTTCAGAGGGTGCTCGTGCGCCGGCGGTGCACCGGGGCTGAAAACGTGGCCGTGGTAAGGCAGCCGTTCCGCGAAGTGGTGGTCGAACAACGAACCGAAAAGGCCGTAGAAAATCGCCCCAACCGTGACCAGGACTAGATAGGTCTGTACCCAGACCTTGATGCGGCCGCCTCTTTTAGTCAGGATGTTCACTATCACATTATAGACCAATTATAGGCGTCTCATCTCTTTGGCAAACGTCACCCATATTGCGGTGAGAACAAAGCTGACCCGAAGGTGATCAATTCACATGCAAGCTATTGAGCGTGTACTCTGCCAACTGCTTTCCTGAGTCGAATTGCTCGGTTGGGAATGAGTAAGTGAAGCTGACAGCTATATTGTCATCTGACAAATGGACAAACCGAATCACCCGATGCGTGAAAAGCGACATTTCGAATCTGACAACCGAAAGTCCTCGTGCTGATTGCACTGTTTCCCTGGTAATGTTCTCTGCGCCTGCAGGTATGAGTATCAAAGATTCAAGCAAGTCGGCGTACTCGGTTAGAGATAGCTCGCCCACTCCCAATCCAAGAATATCCTCCGCGGCGATGAGGATATCGCTGTTCGTCTCTGGGTCGAAGGCATAGAACACGTCACCTTGCGATTCATCAAACTGCCCTTCCAGCCAGGCTTCCGGCACTTGCATTGAGAAGTAGCCCAAGGGGTCCTCAAAGACCACCATAGTTCCAAAGCGGCTGTCGACTAATTGGGGGCTAGGCGGTACAACGACCGTTTCAGTACCTTCCCTAGCAGGTTCTACCGACAAGTAATAACCCCCTAAGCTAGTGCCTTCCGCATCTGCGACGGCGATGAAGTACTCTCCGGTGTGAGGTGCACGATAGACAAGTTCGGAGTTTAAGCCAAACAACCCGCCGCCACTGTCGTCGTCGGATACGACCTGATTGTCACGGGATCTGGAGAAATCAACGTAAATCAAGGTGTCTACGTTGAGGGAATCAGTGACAATCCGTATTGTCTCTCCTTCTTTCATGTGAATCGAAAACCAATCCAAGTCAGAGAAGTGGTCGAGGTTTCCGGTGACCGTCTCGCCCACTTCGATAATCCGACCATCGTCTGGATCATTTAGCGGCTTGAGCCTGACGCTGCTGGATAAGTCAAAGCTCGATGTATCACCCGATGCCATCTCGACTTGTAGGAAATGGATGCCGCCGGTCAATATCTCTACGGAGGCGTATTCGACACCCGTATATCCGTCGTCCACTTCTATTATCGGGCCAAACGGGTCGGACACGTGGAACCATCCATCTCCGGATCCTTCAATACTGACCTCAAGTATGGTTCCTGCCGTTGCGTCCAGTACAAACAATCCCGTGTCCCAGTAGTTGCGCAAATCCAGTTCAACCTCAAAGCTACCACGCCCCACTGGTAGCCGACGGTCGCCCAGCCCTGATGTGAACTCGCCTTGGATGAGTTTCTCCACTATGAGAATGATGTCGGTCGAAGATGCCGCCAACCCAAATCCTGCCTCACTAAAAGAAAACGTGGAGATGCCGACTACCTCACCCCTAGAGTTGACTAGCGCCCCACCGCTCTGACCGCCTGCGATAGCTGCATCGGTCTGAAAATATGTAATCCCCAGACGCTCCCACTCTCGAAAGCGAGATAGGATGCCACGAGTGATAGTAGGCTGCGGAAACAGATCTACTTCGGCAGGATAACCGACTAGGAACAACTCGCTACCAAGGGCCGAATCCTCCCCATCGGTCAACCTCAGCGGCTGGGCCGTTACAGCAACTGGACCTAAGACCGCCAAGTCCGCCATAGGGTCCCATCCCACTACCGGCACGTTCTCCATCTCGGTTCCGTCAGGGAAGACAACCCAAACCGATTCATAAGGCCATACCACGTGGTAGTTGGTGATGACGTAACCGCCGTCAATCAGAACGCCACTACCCGTCGTCGTCGCCGTCTCAATGAACGCCACCGAAGGGGAAACCTGCTCGTACACTTCTGCGGGCGACAGTTCTGTTATGGGCATAGAAAAGGGAGTGTTAGTTGGAACGGGAATAGATGTGGGAGTAGCTGTTGCCGTCGGCGCAGGCGTGGGAGGATTAGTTAGCGTGGGAGTGGGAGTGGGAGTGGCTGTTGCCGTCGGCGCAGGTATGGGAGTGGCCGTGGGTGCGGGCAAAGGTGTTGGAGTAGGTGTGGGGGTAGGCGCGGTTATCGGCGGCGTGGGTGTGGGAATAGGCGTCGCTGTTGGAGTAGGTATCGACGGCGTGGGCTGGCAGGCAATCAATACGATCGCCAGTATCCCCACCAGCCACAGAAAATCTACCTTCCGAATGGGCATCACTCTCACATTATAGCCCAATTATAGGCGTCTCATCTCCCTAGCAAACGTCACCCATATTACGGTGAGGGCAAAGCCCACTAGAGCCACGGCAGCCACCGCCTGTTGAGGCGACCATATCTCTGCCAGTGCGCCCATGATGAGTGATCCCAACGGTAATACGCCAATGGCCATGCTCTGGATGCCCATCAGCCTGCCGCGCACGTCTTCGCTGACCGAAAGCAACACGAGGGTAGCCTGCATGGTGCCGAAGCCCGACATGCCCATTCCGGCGAGAACGAGCGCTGCAAATGAAAGAGGAAATGTGTTGGAGACGCCGAAGACGAAGAGGAACACCATGCAGGCAAGCGTGCCGCTGTAGTAGTACAGCGATTTCCTGGCGATCTCGCGCCTGCTGACGATGAAGATGGTGCCTATGAGCGCACCGAGGCCGCTGGCGGCGGCCAGTACTCCCATGGCGGTGGGGCTAACCTGCAGCACCTTCTGGGCGAAGACGGGAATGAGCGGCGTGTGGGGCGGGAAGGTGAGGTTGAACAGGATGGTGATGCCAAACACACCGATGATGGCCCTGTTTCCGGCGATGACCCGGAATCCGTCAGCGACGGATGTAAATATAGAGCTTGGCTTCAGGCCCAGCCGCCGGGGTAGGTTCTGCGGTTGGACGCCGTAAACCAGGACAGCCGCGGCAGAGAACATCAGAGTTGCCGCCAGGTACACCCATGCCACGTTGAGAAAACCTCGTTCGGGCAGTAAGTCGAGGAGGAGCCCGGCGATGAATGGACCTGCCATGATGCCGGCTGTCATATTCATTGTATCCAGGGCGATGCCGTAGGTGAGCACCTCCCTTTTTACCAGGTCCGGTATAAAAGAGCGGCGGGTGATCTGGTCCATGGTAAGAGAAGCGCCAATAACAAAGGTGAGCAAGATGATATGCCATTCGTTCACGTTGCCCGAAAATACAAGAAAGGCCGCTATTACTGAGGTGATCAGGTTTACTCCCAGGCCCACCAGGAGGAGCCGCCTGCGATCGAATGAGTCGGCGATTACACCAATGGCCACGCCGACAAGGAGCAGGGGAGCCGTGGAGGCTACACCCACCATCTGGGTGAGAAAGGTGGAATCGGATAGCTGGAGCACCAGGTAGCCAGAGACAAGGAACCACATCCAGCGGCCCATCTGAGTGAACAGTCCGGCGGGGAAAAAGAGGCGGTAGTTCCTGTCCTGCAGGACATCTACAACGGGACGTCGGGCGGCCCGTTTCCTCGATGGCTTTGTTGTTTCAGCGGGCCCGGTCTCTTGTGAGTCCAATCAGGTCTCCGGCTCGTTGTCTAGGCAATGTGCCTGTTGAACCAGTCCAGGACGCGCTGCAGATACTCTTTCCTCATCTTGGGATGGCCACTGTTGCGAAAGCCGTGCGCCCCTCCGGGGAAGCGCACAAACTCCACCTCTTTGCCGAGTCTCTTCAGGGAGACAAAATACTGCTCGCTCTGTCCTATGGGACAGCGGTAGTCCGCTTCTCCATGCAGCAGCAGCACCGGCGTGTTCACCTGGGGGGCGTAGGTTATGGGAGAACGCTTCATCATCTCGTCGAATACTACGTCGCGCCTGCCTCCCCATTGCTTCTCGCCGAAGCTGATGCCGATGTCCGACGTGCCTGCCATGCTGGAGAGGTCTATGCAAGGGGCTCCCACCACCGCCGCTTTGAACCGGTCGGTATGTCCCACGGTCCAGCTGGTCATGTAGCCGCCGTAGCTGTACCCGTGCACTGCAAGTCTGGATTCGTCCACGTAGGGCCTGGAGACCATTTCGTCCACGGCCTGCATGATATCAAGGTAGTCCTCTCCCCCCCAGTCGTTGAGGACTGCCATAGTGAAGTCCCCGCCGTAGGTGGATGATCCCCTGGGGTTGACCGCCAGCACTATGTATCCGGCTGTGGCTAGAACCTGGTGTAGCGGACTAAAAGCGTCCATGAAGACGCCGTTGGGGCCGCCGTGAATCTCCAACACCATGGGGTAGACCTTGGACTCGTCGAAGCCGGGTGGGAGCAGGACGCGAGACTCTATGTCGAAGCCTGCTCTGTCCAGTTGGAACTTGCTGAGCTGGGCAGGCGGGTGCTCCTGGAAATACTCGCGGTTGTAGTCGGTGAGTTGATTGCCGTTACCGCCAGCAACGTCGACCAGGTGGATGTTCCCTGGCGAATCCGGCGTCACGGAAAGCAGTACAGCCTTGGAAGCGTTCCCATTTATGGAGACCGCCGTGAGCTGCGCGCCGCCGCCGTATATCCGCTTCACCTCTCCGCCTTCTGCGGGTACGGAGCAGAGGAACGACTCTCCCCTTGCATCGGCAAGGAAGTATAGGACGCCGTCATCCGTCCACAGTATCTTGGTAAACGGCCCCTGCGGCGGGAATCCGGCCACGGGCTTTATGCTGTCGTCGGTGAGACGCCGGGGATCTTCGCCAGGCTGAATCACGTACAGCCAGCCCTGGTAGCTGGCGCTGCCATCTTGGATGTCGGAGCCAACGGCGACGAGCTTGCCGCCGTCCGGTGACCATCCCAGAGCGGCGACCGTGTGCAATCCAGTGGACCACAGATCGGGTTCGCCGCCGTCTGCCGGCGCCACGTAGGCCTGGGAATAGTCGAACAGGTCTTTGTCCGACGAACGCTCCGATATGAAGGCGATCCTGGAACTATCAGGCGACCAGACCGGCGCATAGTTCTCGTAGTCGCCCTGGGTAAGCTGACGCGCCTCTCCGCCAATCTCCACGACGAAGAGCTGCCGGTGGCCGTCGCCGCGCCATCCCAGTACGTCGTGCCTGTACTTGATGCGGTTGACCACCTTCACCATGGGGTCTTTCTTCGCATCGTGGTCATCCTGCGGCTGGTCGGGGTCAACGTTGGATATGGCCGCTATGCGCTGGCCGTCCGGCGCCCAGGCAAAATCGCTGACGCCGCCGCGCAGCTCAGTGATTTGAATGGCCTCTCCGCCATTCGTCTTCATCACCCACACCTGCTTGCGCTCTTTGTCGTCGGGGCGTAGGAACGCCAGCGATTCACCGTCGGAAGAGAACTGCGGATTGCTGTCCTTTGAGCCGTGGGTAAACGGGGCGATGCCACCGCTGTCCAGGTCGATCATCTGCACCTGGGAGCGCTCTTCTCCGGCTTCGCCGTCGACCCATGATTTGACGAACACCGCCTTGCTTGCATCTGCCGATATATCCGGTCCTGAGACGTTAACTATGTGGTAAACCAGATCCGGTGTTATTGGACTAGCCATCATTTACCTCCTAGGGGGCTAATATGTTTGGGGGACTGTATACAATCTTAGCCATTTCCCTACACTCATACATCCTTGTGTTCATTGCTTTACTACCCCTTCGGTTCCTCGCGCTCTTTGTACGTTTCAACCATGTCTCGGATATCTTGCAGCTCTTCAATGGGGCTAAGACCTTGGTCAAGCCAAGATTCCTTTATCGAGTCAGCCCAGTCCTGTTCACTAATAAGCCAATCAGGTATGTTCGCCGCCACTACACTCCACCCACCTAAGCTGGAAGCAAACTCATCTTTGCGAGCTTGAGGAATATTCTCAGACATCCGCTCAAAAGCGGGTTTGTCAATTCTGATTCCGTACTCTAGCCCAAGCCGCGTAATAGAATCAATGTAAATCGACATCACCTTATCGGCTGTGTCCCTCTGGAGATCCGACAGAGTAGCCTCTGGTTTAACTACAGGTTCAGCCTTATCTTCAGGCCCAAACAAACCCACAAGAAGTACAGCTAAGGATACAAGAGCCACCACTCCGATTATCCACCCTTGTTTCTCACTTAGCCCCTTCATCTCTGTTTGCCCCTTTGATTCAAGGGTTTAAGGGAATTTGCCGAGTTTGGCTAAACTCTATATTGTTCTCTATGTTTGCTTGAAGCTGAACACATTTATTCACCCAGCCACTTCACTGAAGCGTCGTACCGCTTCCAAGTGCTCGGCGACTGTCTTCAAGCCGGCGTTCATTGTGTTCAGCGAGACATGGGTTGCACCCAGCGCGCGCCATGCTTCCAGGGTCTTCACCCAGACGTCCGGCCCGCCGGCCGCAATTCGCACGCCCCCCTCTATACCGATGGTTGCCGGGTCACGGCCGGCCTCTTCGGCGTATGTTCGGATGCGCTCTAGGCGTTGTTGCGTAGCCTCGCTTGGCGTTCCCGTCAGGATCCACCCGTCCGATAGCGTGGCCACCCTCTTCAGCACCTGCTCCGAACTTCCTCCCAGCCAGATAGGAATGGGCCGCTGCACGGGCAGGGGATTGAGGCCGGCGGCGGTTATTCTGTCCCACTTTCCTTTGAAAGTAACCGCTTCGTTCGTCCAGAGCTGGCGCATGAGATCTATCTGCTCTTCGCTGCGCTTTCCACGTACGTGGAAGTCCTGGCCTAGCGCCTCGAACTCCACGTGGTTCCACCCAATGCCGATGCCCAGGCGCAGGCGGCCTCCGCTCAGCACGTCCACCTCAGCCGCCTGCTTGGCCACCAGGGCCGTCTGGCGTTGGGGCAGGATGATGATGCCCGTGGTCAGTTCTATGGAGGAGGTGACGGCGGCCATGTAGCCGTACAGGACAAAAGGTTCGTGGAACATGTCCTCCTTGGTGTACGTTCCGCCCCAGTCCTTGTAGTGGGACGTATCCGCGCCCAGCACGTGGTCGTAGACCAGCAGATGGTTGAACCCCAGTCCCTCCACCGCCTGCGCGAACTCCCGTATAGCGCCGGGGTCTGTGCCTATTTCTGTTTGGGGGAAGGTAACTCCCAGCTTCAAGATGCCTCCAGCCATCCGGCTCATCTCTTCAACCGTATGAGATGAGCCGGACGCATTTTTCGAGTTAAACCAGCCTCTCCGCCAAGGAGAGCGTGCTGACAGGCGATGCCGTCCTAGAACATCCAGTGGCCGCCGTCGACGCACAGTGTTTGACCGACGACGTAGCTGGCGTCGTCGGAAACCAGGAAGGCGATTGCTCCCGCTAGCTCCTCCGATTCTCCGAAGCGGCCGGCGGGGATGGTGAGAAGCGTATCGCGCTGCTGTTCAGGGGACATCCTCTTCCAGTTGGCGTTCGGCACCGTAGCTATGGCGCCGGGGGCTATGGCGTTGACGTTGACGCCGTGCGGCGCCAGGTCCACGGCCAGCTGGCGGGTCAGTCCCAGTAGACCGGCCTTGGCGGCGGCGTAGGGGATGATCTTGCTGCGGCTGTTACTCCGTCCCGCTCCTGAGGAGATGTTGACAATGCGTCCCCAGCCCTTCTTCTTCATGTCACCGGCGAAGGTCTTGGCGGTGAGGAAGGAGGCCCGCATGTTCAGGCTCACCACGGCGTCCCAGTCCTCCTCGGATAGGTCGTCAATGCCTGGAGGTGCGCCAAGGCTGCTTCCCGCTACGTTGACCAGTATGTCCACAGTGCCCAGCGCGTCCACGGTTTGCTGGGCGGCTTGCTGCACCTGGTTCATGTCGGTGACGTTTACCTGCAGCCCCAGGGATTTGTGACCTGCCGCTGCAATCTCCTCCGCTGTCTCCATCACTTTGTCGCCCACGATGTCCCAGCAGGCTACGGCGGCGCCCCGGTTCGCCAGTTCCTTGGCGGTAACCTTACCCATTCCCATTGCCGAGCCGGTTACTACGGCTACGCGGCCGTCCAGACTTGTACCCATTTAGCCCTCCTTATTCCTTCCCGCCCAGCAGCGCCGTGAGCTCTCTGACGTCCGGCATATCGTCTAGGCGGTCTATTGCTTTGACTACGGTATTGGCCCTTTCCAGTCCCAGGATATCCTGGGTAAGGAAGAGGAACTTGTCTATCAGTTGCTGGTGCGGCGCCGGGTTCCCAGCGTCGCCCCGTATCGAGTTGGTGGTCTCATAGAAGGTGCGCCCGTCCCTGAGGCGGACGGTTACCTCGGCGCAGGGCTGGTCGTCGCGCCGCACGGTCATATCAGGGTTCAAGGTCACGTTCACCCTGGACGATAGGTCTTGGATGGCGGGATCCGACACGGCATCCCGGTAGAAGGCCGTGATGTCGGCGCCGTGCCGCACGATAGCCGAGGCCACTGCGTAGGGGATGTTGAACTTGGCGCTCAGCATGTTGGGCGGGTAGGGGCCCACCATTCCCTGCGGTATGCCTCCTATGGTCACCACGTCCACTGCCTCCACTTCCTCCGAATCGAACTGTTCCCTGCCGCATATGTCCAACACGGCATCCAGGGTAGGGTGGTTGTAGCGGCAGCAAGCGTGGAACTTGAAATAGTTCTGCTGTATGCGGTGTATTCCGCCAAGGCCCTGCACGGCGTCGTCCGCCTGGAAGTCGTCGCCCAGAATCGTGCCGAAGACATCGGCGGGGGCGTCGTGAATGCCGGTGAAGCCTGCTTCGTACATGTGAACGGCAAGGATGCCCTGGAATCCCGACCGGCCCGAATAGGCGTTGCGGATGGTGGCGCCTTCAAAGCAGGGGGTCCAGCTGTTGCCCGGGCTCATGGACGTGGAGATGTTTATAACGTCCCGCACCTGGCTTGCCGTGTAGCCCTTAAGCTTGGCCACGGCTGCGGCTGCACCCGGCGTGCCCCAGTGGCCGTGGGAATGGACGTTCGGGCGCGGCCTGCTGGCGCTGCCCAACCGCGACGAGACTTCATATCCAAGAAGCAGGCTCTCCATGAACTGCCTGCCGCTTGTGCCCATCTCTTCACCAATGGCCAGCGCCGCGGGCATTACGTGGATTGAAGGGTGGCCTCCGCCGTAGCGGTTGCCCTCGTCCATCTCCAGGCCCACGCCGGCGGTGCCGTTGGCCAGGGTTGCCCACATGGGCTCCGCCTTGAAGCCAGTGCCCAGTATCGCAGCGGTGTGCGGCGCGGACCGTTCTGAGGCCAGTTTGGCAAAGGCGGCGTTCTCCGGCAGCTGGTAGCCGGCCACAATAGCGCCCACCGTGTCCAGCACAACGTCACGCGTTGCGGCCAGAGCCTCTTCGCTCAACTCCTCATAGCTTGTGCTGGCAACGAAATCTGACAGTGTGTCCAGGTAGTCAGTCATTTCCACCTCCTAGTTGACGCGGCCGCCCACAGGGGGCGTTGGTGGCCCGGCGCTAATGAACTCGCCGTAGCCGGACTCCTGCTCCAGCTTGCCTTGATTCAACACTACTTTACCCCGCACCAGTGTCATCCACGGTGCGCCTTTCTGCGTCCAGCCTTCATAGGGAGTATAGCCGGAATTCCCTATGTGGTCTCCGGCGGTGACGGTCTTCTCCACGTCCGGGTCGAATATGAGCAGGTCCGCGTCGGAGCCGGGTCGGATGACCCCTTTCCTGGGATATATGCCGAAGATACGCGCCGGGTTCTCCGCCAGGACGCGGGCCATCCACGTCAGGGGAAGTCCCCTCTTTGCTACGCCCTCGCTGTAGACCAGGGGAACGAGTGTCTCGATGGACGGCGCCCCGAAAGGTATGGGGGTACCGTCATCGGCCACGTATATGTTTTCGCGGCCTTTCTCCTTTAGCTCCTTGGAGCCGGGGGAGTGGTCGCTGCCTATGTTGGAGATATAGCCCTCCACCGTGCCTTGCCACATGGCCTCTTGGTTGACCCTGTCGGCGGGACGGAGCGGCGGGCCTATCTTGACCAGCGGCCCCAGCGTCTCCATGGCGGACTCGTCAAGCAGGAGGTACTGGGGACACGTTTCCGTCCATACCTTTTGCCCTTCCGATTGGGCGCGTTTGATGCGCTCCAGGCCGGCCTGAGTGCTTAGGTGCACCACGTAGACGGGGCAACCCGTCATCTTTCCCAGGTTGATGGCGCGGTTGATTGCCTCTTCCTCCACCCAGATAGGGCAGCTGGCGGGGAAGTCTGTGGGCTTGGTCAGTCCCATGGCGATCCGTTTGTCTTCCAAATAGTCGATGACGTCGCCGTTTTCGCAGTGGAGTTGCATGATTCCGTTATGCTCCGCGATGACTTCCATTGCCTTGGCGATGAACGCGTCGCTGCACATCCGCGTCAGCGACTTCTTGTAGGTCATGAACAGCTTGTAGGAGGTGACTCCCATCGAAAGCGCTTCAGGGAGGCTCTCCAATATGTACTCTGGATTGTCCAGGATGAAGTGGAATGAGTAGTCCAGCACCGCTTCCTTGCTGAGGCGGTCTCTGAGCCGGTTGATGGCTTGAGGGATGGTCTCCCTATTCTTCACGTCGTAGTTAGCAAAGGGCAGCACCGTTGTGAGGCCGGCCAGTGCTCCCGCTTTGATGCCAAGCTCGTAGGGGTCTACGTTGTCAAAGTGGCTGTGGGCGTCTATGGGGCCGGGGAACACCTGCTTTCCGGAAGCGTCGATATAGTTGTCTGCGTCGGGCAGGCTGTCGTCAGGGCCCACGGCCACAATCTTCTCGCCTCTTATGGCCACGCTCCCTTGGAAAGTATGTGTTGCCGTAACTACAGTGCCGCCGTGCACTATGGTATCCACTTTAGAAGCGGCCATTGCTCCCTCCTTATCTGGAACTGGAATGTAAGCACAAAACGAGGTTCATTAGAAGGCTTGGTGTCACTGGTCTACACAGGGATAAGTTAGCCAAGCAGACCGCACGATTATCAGACAGAGCCGTCTCGTTGGTCAAGTGGGATTTGCCTAATAGATTTGCTATCCCCTAGGAGGCCGCAGTATAGCACTTTCTATACTGTACTGCTGGCGAGACCCTCGAAGTACACCACCTGGCGGCCGGGTGTGCGGAAATGTCGCACGATCCCCCAGCGGGTCTTGCGGAGATCAGATGGACAGATCCCGCACAGGACATGTGCAGATACTATCAGAGTTCATCTAAACGGTGTTCACCTTGTGCCTTAGGGCTACTCCCGGCGTGGCCCCGGTGTGTACACCCCTATCCACCACCAGCTGCCCGTTCACCAAGACATAGGGGATCCCGTCCGGGAGCTGCTTGGGGTCCTCGAGCGTAGCCTTGGTCCCCACCGTCTTTGGATCGAATACCACCAGATCCGCCATCATACCATTAGCCAGCCTGCCTCTGTCGGAGAGGCCCAGCCGCTGCGCGGGGAAAGAGGTCATTCTTCGCACCGCATCGGTGAGGGTGAGAAGCCCATCCTCTCTGACGAACTCTCCCAGGACGCGCGGGAAGCAGCCGTAGGTTCGTGGGTTGATGTGGTCGCCTATCAGGAGACCGTCGCTGCCTACCATGTGGTTGGGGTGCTTGAAAAACTCCCTGATGTTGACCGGATTGCCGTTGTCGGCTGTGTAGCACAGGTTCATGTCCTCTTCCAGCAGGAGATCACAGACGGCGTCCAGTATGGTCATGTCCAACCCATCTGCAATTGCGGCTACGGACTTGCCTTCCCAGCGGCGGTTGTGGGGCTTGGTGAAGTTGGTTACCATGACGGAGTCCCAAGAGGGGGCCCGCACCGAAAGGTCAGCCGCCATCCTCTGGCGGCTCTTCTTATGGCTCATCATTTCCAGCAGATGGTCTACACCGCCTTCATGCGCCCATTCCGGGAGCACCGATTCCAGACGCGTGCTGGAATAGGGGTATGAGTAGGAGTCGTAGGTCACGTCCAGCCCTTCATCCAGCGCTTCATCCAGGAGGGCCAGGAGTTTGCGCGCTCCCCCAGGCAACGGGCTGTGGAAGTGTGATATCTGTAGGGGAACGCCGCTTGCCCGCGCTATATGGATTGCTTCCTTGTAGGGGTCCAGGAACTGGTCTCCCAAGGTATAGCGCACGTGTGTCACGTAGATGCCCCCCAACCTGTTCACTTCCTGGCATAGCTCGATGAGCTCATTGGTATCGGCAAAGCTGCCCGGTGGGTATGTAAGACCCGTGGACATACCGAAGGCCCCTTCCTCCATGCCCTGCCTGAGCAGGGTCTTCTCCGCTTCTATCTCCTCGCCCGTTGGTCTGCGGTTATCCCAGCCCATTGCGTTAATGCGTAGCGGTGAGTTGCCAATGACGTAAGCTACGTTGTTGGCTACCCTGCGATTAAACAACGAGAGGTACTCGTCCACTGTAGACCATCGCTTTGGCAATGGCGGGCTGCCGTCGATGCCTGCATTGAGGAGCAGGAACTGATCAAAGTCCTCCTCTGATGTCAAGGGTGCATAGGAGTTGCCGTCCACGCCGATGAGTTCCGTGGTAATACCCTGGTGGATCTTGGGTTCGTTGCGGGGCTGGTGGAGAAGCATCAGTCCCGAGTGTGTGTGCATATCTATGAACCCGGGGCAGACAACCATGCCGTCCGCATCTATGTTGCGGGCCGCTTCTATTGAAGAGAGGTCTTCTCTCAATATGCGGATGCGGCCATTTTCTACACCAACACCGGCGTGGAACCAGGGGTTCCCGATCCCGTCTATGACCCTACCGTTATGTATCAGCACATCCAGCATGGCCTAAAAACTCCGATTGCTTCATTCGTGGACGGACGCCGTTAATTTCTATACGCTGAAGGCAACCCAAAGTCAAGCACAAGGGGGCAACTCTCACTGGAACAAAGTGGCCACCAGCAAGATCACTAGCGAAATCCCTACCATTATCGCGGGCTTTCGCACGTTACGACGCCTTATCAGGGAGGCTGCCAACCATCCCAGGCTGCCGAAGAACACCAGATAACTGAGAACAAACAGTCGAGCTAGAGAGTCTTCCATTCTTATCGAAGGGTATTGTGAATGCGGAAAGATGACAAGTCAACGATGATCCACTCGCCTCCTGCCATTTTGGAATGACTATCGGTGTGAGAAGGCCGCATCACCTGTACCCGTAAACCTTGAACTGGCCTTCAGTGGCCACTATCAGCAGCCTCTCAGCGGCGGCGGAGCTTATTGACTGCAGCAGTGCTTCCATCTGCTCGTTGCTCAGGGCAGATGCTCCGCTCTCATCCACTGCACGCATGAGCCGTACGCGGACGCCCAGCGCCTCTTTGAGGCGTTCCGCTAATTCGTTGGCAGATTCCCCACCGGCCAGAAGCGTCACCGATTTCAGGCCGGACACCGATTCGCCGCCTTCGCGCTGGTCCTCTCGGAGCACCTGCCAGTGGTAGGGCAACAGTGCCCCGGAACCCACTATAATGCCTAGCAGCCACCTGCCATTGCGCAGGAAATCAACGGTCAAGTCACCTCTGAGCAGGTCGTTGAACAGGCCGGACAGAAAGCCTATGAGACTTCCTATCCCCGCTAGTGCAAGCACTCCCAGCACGCCGTAGATGTAGATGCGCCGCGCCAGTGCGCCCCGCTCCTCTGCGCCGCCTTCCCGTACGGTGCGCTGCATTCTGGGCCAGTACCAGTACCACAGCGGTGCTCCAATTATGATGGCGGTAAGGGCAAGGGCCAACTGGTCTCGCACGGGTTCAGCGCCGGCAATTGGATCACTCGATTCGGGCAGGACCTGTCCTATGATTGCACCCACTATCAGAGGCACTCCCACCGCCGCAGTGCCCAGACCAATGGCCGACATGATGTAGCCAAAGGAGCGCTTGGCCCCGGCTAGCCGGCCGGCCAGCAACCGCGACTCATCCTGGAGCACCTGCCAGTGGTAAAGGAGCAAGGCCATACCAGCAAACAAGAAAGGTACAGTCTCGGTGACTGCTCTGAAGTGGTCGGAGGCCGCGGGAAGATCAGATCCTCCCAAAAGCCAGCGGATCGCGGTATAGAGCACTGTGCCAATGGCTGCCAGAGCGGTGATAGCGCCGCCAAGGAAGGCGAACAGGTTCAAATAGACCTGCCGCAACGTGGATTCGACGTCGCCGCGGGCCAGGTAGAACCAGTGGAAGCCCCACCAAGCGCCGCCTACAACCAGAGACGCAATGCCTTCTTGCATGGTGCTGTTCCATACTCCTCCGTCACTGACGATGACGCGGACATTGAACAGGTTGTCATAGGCCCATTGGAATAGCACCGTGAGCACGCCGGTGGCTCCCGCAAAGAAGACAATCAGCGTGTAAACGCTGGTAGCATACACGTACCAGCGTTTGAGGGTGAGGCTGCCCAGGACGCCCGTATCGCGGCGCTCCACCGACCAATGGAACGCCCAAACAACACCCCAGACCAGCGCTTGCCCTGCAAAATAAATATTGAGGTCGCTGCCTCCGCTGATGGTTCTGGAGAGCAGGTAGTTGGCGGCTATAAAGACAACCAGGGAGGCTGTGAACAGGATCCCGTAAAGGTAAAGCTTGCGTAACGTAGAAGCGGTCTCGTCGGGTTGCTTAGTTGCTTGTCGCTGAGTGTAGAGCCAGTGCACCACCCAAAGTGGAGCGCCGACAACCACCATGGCCAGGCCCAGGCTTGCCTGATCCTGACTGCCACCGCTGATAAGAAACTGGATCAGGAGTGCTGTACCGTTGGCCGCAACAACCAGCGTAACGAACGACACTCCGTAGAAGTAAAGCCGCTTGGTAGTGTTCATACTCACCTTCTGTCGCCTGCTACCCGATCGGGACAGGCTCTTTCAACCTTTCTTCGGGACACCTGAATACGGGCCAGGGAAGCCGTGAGATACGCCACGTGCCGTCATCTTGTTTTTGAAGGCGAAAGTCCTGGAAATGGAAGTTTGACTCCTCCGGTGAGAATGATAGGTCGAAAGGATTGGGCTGGCTGGTCCTCCGCCGGTTCAGAGATACTGTCACCTCTGTGTCGTTGATCCGGTTCACTTCGTCAAGGAGTATCTGTGACTCCTCCAGGTGGCTCTGGCGTCTGGTCACCTCTCGCCACTCTTCCAATGCACAACCGGCCTGCAACTCAGGCGAGAGATATCCCCATGCTTCGTCGAAGTCGCCGTCTATCATGGCCAGCACGTAGCGTTGGGTGATTCCTTCCGGGACGTCTTCGGGGAAGAGCTCAGGCTGGCCGCCGCCGGATATCAGAGCACCGATGACAGCGGCGACAACGAGAACACCTAACGCTGCGCCCATTCCAATAAGCCACTTGGTAGAGGCGGTCATACTCCTCACCGCACACGATTCAATTACGCCGCTAACTATACTCCATTCACGCGGCATACGAGAAGAGTATAAAGGCACGCCTGCCGTCTGTCTGTCCGCACGCCGACGAAGCATTACTGGTTTACGGAACAGGAAGTTAGCAACTATGATGAGGAGAGTTCAAATCATGCAAAGGCGTTGCACGTCAGAACAACGGCACAGCCGAGTGTCATGGAGGACTAAATGGAACTGTACCAGTTGGACTACGTTCTGCAAGAACCCTGTGAAGACCAGGGATGGCTCTACATGGCGGAGATAGCGGAGTTGCCTGGGTGTCGGGCGTGGGGAGAAACCGCCAACGAGGCCCTGACCGAACTGCGTGCGGTGGCTGAGCAGTTCATACTTTCTTACAGAGACCGGGGCAAACCACTGCCTGAGGGGATAGCCCGCTCCCTGACCGGAGAGGGCAGAATCTCCGTGGCCGTATGACGTACCGAGAGTTGACTAGGAAACTCCGAAGACTCGGATGCGTCTTAGACCGCCAGGCGGGAGGTTCCCACGAAATCTGGATTAACATGGCCAATAACCGCGAGGCCTCCATTCCAAGACACGCTAATCGGGACCTTGCCACGGGGACACTCCACGCAATTAGGAGATCTCTGGGTATTAGCAGGCAGGAATTTGATCAGGCGTAGAGATGCGGAGGTCGCCATGTCCGTCCCCTACACAATTAGCATTGCATCGCCAAAGCTGTAGAAGCGGTACATCTGCTTAATGGCTTCCCGGTATGCGGCAAGGACGCGATCACCGCCTGCGAAGGCGGAGACAAGCATGAGCAGGGTGGAACGCGGCAGATGGAAGTTCGTGATCATGGCGTTCACTGCACGGAACCGGTGCCCGGGCAGTATGAAGAGATCGGCCCAGTCCGAGCCGGGCAGGATTGCATCGCGTTCTTGTTCTTCCATCAAAAGCGCGGTCTGCTCAAGTACCCGCACGCTGGTTGTCCCTACGGCAACTACGCGGCGTCCTTCTTGCCGGGCGCAGTTGATGGATTCCGCGGCTTGCGGCGATACCTCCCAGTACTCGGTGTGGAGTTTGTGCTTCCTGGGGTCCTCTTCATCGACAGGCCTGAAGGTGTCAAGGCCAACGTGCAGGGTGAGAAAAGCCATTTGGACACCTTTGGCCTGGAGGTCTTGCATCAGTCTTTCAGTGAAGTGTAGGCCCGCCGTGGGTGCGGCGGCGCTGCCCAAGCACTTGGCATACACCGTCTGGTACCGTTCCGGGTCTTGCAGGGTTTCATGGATGTATGGCGGCAGGGGCGTTTGGCCCACCTTCTCTATCAAAGATTCATCGTTGAATTCCACTAGGCGCAAACCGCCCTCCATAGATTCAATTATCCAGGCCTCCAGTTCAGCCTGGAAGATGAGGTGCGTTCCGGGCCGCAAACGCCGGCCCGGCCGCGCTAGGCACTGCCACAAACCGGGCTTATCCCGGCGCAGGAGAAGAAGCTCTGCTTCCCCGCCGTTGCCGGCGGTTCTGCCAACGAGCCGGGCCGGCATGACCCGGCTGTCGTTGAGCACAAGAAGGTCGCCTGATCCTAGAAGAAGAGGCAAATCGTAGAAATTATGGTGTTCTATGGTTTCCCTGGAGCGATCGAGCACCATCAAACGTGAGTGGTCGCGAGGTTCCAAGGGGGTCTGGGCAATCAGTTCTCGAGGAAGCGAGTATTCGAATTGTGAAATACGCATGTCAGGTCCGGAAGAGGCGGATGACCAGGTTGAGAACGATGGTGAGAATGACGCTGACCAGAAGCATGGTAACTATGGGGAAGTGAATGGTCGCGTTGCCCACGTGGAATACCCTATCGCCGGGGAGCCGTCCCAGCCCTGGCAGGCCGCTGAAGCCAATGAAAAGCAGGCCAAGGAGAACCAGAATACCCCCCGCTATCAACAATGTCCTGCCTATCAAGTCCACGGGTTGCCTCACATAGAAGAGGGTAGGGCGCTGGCACTAGCCGCCGCCATGGTGTTGACCAAGAGCATGGCAATGGTCATGGGGCCGACTCCTCCAGGCACGGGTGAGATGGCGCTGGCGACTTCCGACACGGCTTCGAAATCCACGTCTCCCACCAAGCGGTAGCCGCTCTTGCGAGCAGCGTCCTCGACGCGATTAGTTCCCACGTCGATAACCACGGAGCCTTCCTTGACCATGTCCGCTTTGATTATGCGGGGGCTGCCCATGGCGGCAATCAGAACATCGGCCTGGCAAGTGTATTGACCCAAATCGGACGTTCCGGTATGACATATGGTGACGGTGGCGTTGGCCCCCGGGCGCTTCTGCGATAGCAATGTGGCCAGCGGCTTGCCCACAATGTTGCTGCGGCCGCAGATGACAACGTGCTTGCCCGCGGGGTCATTGCCGGTGCGAATGAGCATCTGCTGGACGCCGTAGGGAGTGGCGGGGATGAACCTGGGTACGCCCGCGGCAAGCAGACCGGCGTTGTAGGGATGCAGACCGTCCACGTCCTTGGCTGGGTCCAGCATCTGTATAATCTCGGATTCGTTGATCTGAGGCGGGAAGGGCAGCTGCGTAAGGATGCCGTGAAAATCTTTGTCTTGGTTCAACCAGCTCACCAACTGCGTCACCTCATCCTGGCTGCAATCCTCGGGCATGTGGAAAGTACGGGAGTGTATGCCGACTTCCCGGCAGGCCCGCTCCTTGTTTCTCACGTATATGGCCGATGCCGGGTCGTCGCCGATGAGCGCCACGGCTAAACCGGGAGTTATGCCGCAGTCCCGCTTCAATGACAGAACGTTCCGGGCAACCTCTTCTCTGATCTGTTTTGCTATATCGTTTCCGCTGATGATGGAAGCTGTCACTCGGTTTCCCTTGCTCGTACAATTATGGAATAGATTAACCGAATGCGGTCTGGGAAGCCAGAGGGGATTGCAGACGGGCAGCTGATGTATGATGGGCCTCATCAGTTATAATCCCCTTCATGCTTACCGTCGGTATTGACATCATCGAAATCAGCCGCATATCCGCTACCGTAGACCGCTGGGGCGACCGTTTCCTTGGCCGCATATACACACAGGAGGAACTCGATTACTGCCGGGGGCGGCCTCCGCAACTGGCGGCGCGCTTCGCCGCCAAGGAGGCGGTGATGAAGGCATTGGGGACCGGTCTGCGCGGCGTGGGCTGGCGTGATATAGAAGTGGTGCGTCGGCGCGGACGTGCTCCCACGGTGAGACTGCACGGTAGGGCCGTCAAGCTCAGCGAGCAATTGGCCGTGACGGAGATAGCCTTGAGCATATCGCATTCCAGGGAGTACGCTGTAGCATCCGTGGTCATGGAAGCCAAGACCTCTTTATGAAAATTGTCACTGTAGAACAGATGGCTGCCTTGGAGACCGCTTCTGAAAGAGCAGGTGTCTCTACCGACCGGCTCATGGAGAACGCCGGCCTGGCTATAGCCGGCCAGGCGACCGAGATGCTCGATGGTTCACCGGATGCCAGCGTGCTGGTCCTGATAGGACCGGGGAATAACGGCGGCGACGGCCTTGTGGCGGCGCGTCTACTTCATTGCGCCGGAGTAAAGGTGCTGGTCTACGTTTGCGCCTGGCGCAAGCAGCCCGACTCCAAGCTAAGCCTGACCAGGGAAACAGGGGGGTCGGTTGCCTTCCTGGAAGAAGACTCCGACCTTGCCTTACTTCAGCGGTATTTGGAACAAGCAGGCCTGGTAATCGACGCGGTGCTGGGCACAGGTCGAGCGCGGCCGGTAGAAGGGCAACTGCGTGAAGTACTGCTCCGACTGTCGGAAGCACGAAGGAATTGCCGTACCCCCGTATTGGCGGTGGACTTGCCCAGCGGCCTTGATGCTGACAGCGGCGCGGTAGACCCCGCATGCCCAGGCGCGGACGTGACCCTGGCTTTGTCCAATCCCAAGATAGGTCACGTCACCTTTCCTGGAGCCGGTGTAACCGGCAAGCTGTTGACGGCGGACATAGGAGTTCCAAAGGGATTGGACGGCGACGTACGTCTGGAGCTCATCACTCCGGAGCTCGTGGGCGCCCTGTTGCCGGACCGGCCCAAGGACGGTCACAAAGGCACTTTCGGGCGGACTCTGGTGATAGGAGGTTCCAGCAGCTACGTGGGGGCAACCGTTCTGGCCTGCAGCGGAGCTTATCGCGCCGGCGCCGGGCTGGTGACTCTGGCCACGGGCAATAGCGTCTATTCCATAGCGGCAACCAAGCTGACCGAGGCCACGTTTCTACCGTTAACTGAAACGGCAAACGGCGGTATATCCAGGGAGGCCCTGGGCAAAGTACGGGCGGCGTTGCCCGGCTATACCAGCCTGGTCGTTGGGTGTGGGCTGGGTCAGAGCCAAAGCACTCTCGCCTTCCTCAATGAGCTGCTGCTGGACGACGATGCATCGAGCACACCTGCGGTCATAGATGCCGACGCGCTCAATGGGCTGGCCACCTTCGAAGGCTGGCCGGACCGCCTCAAGCTGCGGGCGGTGCTGACTCCCCACCCCGGCGAGATGTCGCGGTTGTGCGGCTTGCCTATAAGAGAAATAGAGGGACGCCGTATATCCATCGCAAAAGCCCACGCCGCTGCCTGGGGGCAGGTCGTCCTGCTCAAGGGGGCTTTTTCCGTGGTGGCGTCGCCTAATGGAGAAACGCGCGTCAGTCCCTTTGCCAACCCAATACTAGCGTCCGCGGGCACGGGCGACGTGCTCGCGGGAGTGATAGGCGGGCTGCTGGCGCAAGGGCTTTCTCCGTTCGATGCCGCCACCTGCGGCGTCTACTTACACGCCGCGGCTGCGGAACGGATAAGCCAGGACATCGGCGACTTGGGACTTATGGCCTCTGACCTCCTGCCGGAAATTCCCCGGCAGATGAAAGCACTCAAGGAGAGACGTGGAACGAACTGAGACTTCGACCAAGCCGGTATCGGAGCCAAGCCGCATGCTGCTGGGATCGGTATTGGTGCTGGGCCATGCCGTGAAACACATTTTCAATTCGGGCCTGTTCATCATCTTGCCGGAGCTGCAGCTTCACCTGGGATTGAGCAACGCGGCGGTTGGCACGCTCTCTACAATCAGGAACGCGGGCAGCGGACTGGCAAACCTGCCGGCAGGGTACATGGCGGATCGCTTCAGTAGCAGGTGGAAGACGATACTTGCCGTATCCATAGCGCTGGTGGGTGTGTTCCACATGTTCATGGGCTCGGTAAACGCTTACTGGCTGCTGGTGGTCAACGCCACCGTGGCGGGAGTAGCTATTTCATTCTGGCATCCAGCGGCTATCGCCGCGCTTTCGCAAAGGTTCCCCAGAAGAAGAGGCTTTGCAATCTCCCTGCACGGCATGGGAGGCAGCATAGGAGAGGCGCTCGGACCACTGCTCGTGGGGTCTCTTCTCACCGTGATGCTCTGGCGCACGGTATTGCAGGGAGGAGTAGTTCCCGCCGTAATTACCGGGGCAGTGGTTTGGCTGGTTCTCCGGAACCTGCAGGGAAGGTATACAACTTCGCTATCATTCCAGGCTTACCTGCATTTACTGTTGGGGATGCTGCGCCGGAGAGCATTGCTCACCGTATTGGTAGTCACCGCGGGGTTCAGCGCCGCCCAGGGAATCACAATGACCTTCTTACCCATATACCTGCGGGTGGAGCTGGAGTTCTCGTCATTTTTGACCGCGGTATTCATTTCCGGGTCGCAGGTGGTGGGCATTGGCACGCAGCCTGTCCTGGGATTCCTCTCGGACAAGTATTCGCGAAAGCTGGTGGTGATACCCAGCCTGAGCGCTCTGGGGCTGGTAACTCTAACAATTCCCTTCACAGGTTCAGGAGCGCTGCTGTTTCTGGCCGTGCTTCTCATGGGTGCATTCTCTTTCGCCCTGATGTCCGTTCTGATAGCGGCGGCCATGGACCTGGTTGGTGGAGAGATGCCTGCAACCACGGTGTCGCTGGTTTTCAGCTCGTCCGTGATATTTTCCGCGCTATCTCCGGCGATAGCAGGCGTACTGGCCGACGAGGTAGGCCTGACATGGGTGTTTTTCCTGGCTGCTGGCATGGTGCTGACCGTGGCTGTATTTGCCGCGGCACGCAACTGGTCGAGGTAATTCAGCGGCCTGAAAAATTCACCAAAAATTCGTTGCAAAAGGGGTTGACAGCCTCGTTTGGCATGATGATAGGATGCAATTGTCCTGAGTGACCGAAGGGTTGGCGAGGCAAAGGCTGGACAGTTCTCGTCGGGCAACCGAGAGGCCGATTGGCCGGAGCCAAACCGAACGGAAGTCACTCAGGGCATTTCTTTTCCACGCACCTCCGGACACTGAAACCCTGATCCCAGCCAGGCCCATCTGTCCATTTCCGATGCGCCTGCTATAATGTGCTGAAACGGCGGCGACATCTGCGGCGACCGATATGCTACTGACAATTGACATTGGCAATACAAACATAACCCTGGGTGTGTTCCAGGAGAAAGAGCTCAAAGCCACCTGGCGGCTTGCCACAGACCCGCGGCGAATGCCGGATGAGTACGGGCTGACCATCCTCAACCTACTTGCCGTTCAGGGCATCTCCGCAAGGGACGTTCAGGCGGTTGCCACCTGTAGCGTGGTGCCGTCCCTGACCCAGATATTCACGGATCTCTGTGCACGTTATTTCGACGTTAGCCCCCTGATAGTGGGTGCAGGCGTACGTACGGGCGTCAAGATCCTCTACGACAACCCGCGCGACGTGGGCGCAGACCGCATAGTGGATGCGGCGGCGGCATTCCGGTTGTACGGCGGGCCATGCATCATTGTTGACTGCGGTACCGCCACAGTGCTAGATGCGGTGTCGGACAAAGCGGAATACCTAGGCGGCGCCATAGCCCCTGGGCTGCGGCTATCCGCTGAAACGCTGTTCTCCAACACCTCGCTGCTGCGGCGCGTGGAGCTAGAAGCGCCCAGGACGGCCATCGGCAAGAACACTACTCACGCCCTGCAAGCCGGCCTGGTGCTGGGCAACGTGGACCTCATAGAAGGAATGGTGGAGCGGTTCAAGCGTGAGCTGAACAGCAGGAACTGTAAAGTGATCGGCACGGGGGGCCAGGCTCCTCTCATAGCGGCGGAATCCGGTGTGTTTGACCACGTCAATCTGGAACTGACGCTCATAGGCCTACAGATAATCTATGAAATAAACAACGACCGGCATGGGCAGGGAGAACCCCAATGAAGTCTCCTTTTCAAGACAGGGCTGTAGTGCTGGGCGTCACGGGAAGCATAGCCTGTTACAAGGCCGTGAATCTGTGCAGCAAGCTGGTCCAGGCAGGGGCAAAGGTCGACGTCATCTTGACCAGGGCGGCGCAAGAGTTCCTTAGCCCTCTGACATTCCGCAGCATCAGTCATAGAGCGGTTGTCACAGAGCTGTTCGACGCGGAATCAGAACTGAGTGTGGAACACGTGGCGCTGGCGGAGCGCGCCGAAGTGGTTGTGGTGGCGCCTGCCACGGCGAATACGATAGCGAAAATAGCCCTTGGCCTGGCCGACGACGCTCTTTCAGCTACGGTTCTTGCCACCAGGGCGCCCCTAGTGTTGGCGCCGGCAATGGACGCCAACATGTTCCACAACCCTGCCGTGCAGGAGAACCTATCCAAGCTGAAGGATCGTGGGGCTGCCATTGTGGGCCCTGCCGAAGGAAGGCTGGCATCCGGGCTGACAGGCAAGGGACGCTTGGCGGAAGTGCCGGAACTTCTCGGTCGCATAGCGGCTGTCCTCGGCTGGAGAGGCGACCTGGCGGGACGGCGAGTTATAGTCACCGCTGGCGGTACTCAAGAAGCCATAGACCCCGTGCGTGTGCTGACCAACCGCTCATCGGGGAAAATGGGCTACGCCATTGCCGAGGCCGCCCGCGATAGGGGCGCGACCCCGCTGCTCATAACCGCTCCCACGGGCTTGCCCGCTCCCGCAGCTGTAGAGGTGCAGCAGGTGGAGAGCGCCCGGGATATGTGCGACGCAGTAATCAACGCCTGCGGAAGCTCGGACGTTGTTATCATGGCTGCCGCCGTGGCCGATTACCGCGCCGCTTCGCCTGCTGAGCAGAAGATCAAGAAGGGTGCGGCGGAGAGTTCGTCCATTCGGCTGGTGCGGAACCCGGACATCCTGGCCGAAGTGAGGGGCGTCAAGGTGAAGGTGGGTTTTGCCGCCGAGACCGAGGACCTGCTCAGTAACGCCAGGAGCAAGCTGCAGTCCAAAGGAGCCGATCTCTTCGTGGCCAACGATGTCTCGGAAGAGTCGGGCATCTTTGGTTCGGATACCAACAAGGTCACAATTCTGGATGCGGCCGGTGGAGTGGAGGACCTGCCCAGGATGACCAAGTATCAGGTTGCGCATCGCATTCTGGATAGAGTAGCGCAGGTGCTCAAGGAGAAGAGTCAACAGGTTTGAGGTTGGCTGCTTCCATGGCCTTCACTTTGTTGAGGCGCCGCTCATGGCGCTCTTTTGCGGAATACCTGGCCCTGAGGAAAGCGTCCAGGAGTTCCCTGGCCAGTTCCATGCCCACAATGCGGGAGCCTATGGCCAGCACGTTCATGTCGTCGTGCTCCACTCCCTGGCTTGCAGAATAGGTATCGTGGCAGACCGCGGCGCGCACCCCGAATACCTTGTTCGCCGTAATGCAAGCGCCTACGCCGCTGCCGCATACTACAATGCCTCGCTCAACCTCACCCGAGCCCACGGCGCGGGCCACCGGCTCTACGTAATCGGGGTAATCATCGTTGGGGTCATGGTGATATGCGCCCTTGTCAATTACTTCATGTCCACTCTTCTGGAGATGAGCTACTATCTCCTCCTTCCAGAGGAACCCCCAGTGGTCCATGCCTACGGCGACACGCATATTCTCCCCCGTCGATTGGAATGTTACTAGCATTCTGTGCCACCTGCCGCTGCCAGTCAACTGCGTTGACTGGACTGCAGCCTTCCTATAATCTCACGAACGATATACACCCGGGAGGCCCTGATGAAAGGCGTTGTAGCCATTGCCAATATCTTGAAGATGGAAGGGGTGGAGTATCTGTTCTGCTTCCCATCCAACCCGCTCATCGATGAAGCGGCGCGAGCAGGTATAAGGCCCATCCTGACCAGAACGGAGCGCGGTGCGGTCAACATGGCCGACGGCTATTCCAGAGTTGCAGGCGGAGGAGCAATTGGAGTGGTGGCCACTCAATACGGGCCTGGAATAGAGAACGCCTTTGGCGGCGTTGCTCACGCTTATGCGGACTCAATACCCATCCTGGTGCTGCCCAGCGGTACGGATCGCGGACGGGCCAGTGTAGGCCCCACCTTCAACGCAGTGTCCAACTACCAGGGTATCACCAAGTGGACAGCCGAGCTCAACATGGCTAGGCGCATCCCTGAGATGATGCGATACGCCTTCAAGTATCTGCGAACGGGGCGGTCCGGCCCGGTCGTGCTGGAGGTGCCTACAGACGTTTATGTCGAGGAGATAGGCGAAGAGGAGTTCGACTACAGACCGGTCGGGGGCCATCAAAGCGCCGGCGATCCTAAGGACGTGGAGGACGTGGTGCGGACGCTGCTCAAAGCCAAAGCGCCGGTAATACACGTGGGTCAGGGCGTAGTGGAATCCGGTGCATGGAATGAGTTGCGCGAGTTTGCCGAGCTGGTCATGGCGCCGGTAATGACGATAACCACGGGCAAGAGCGCCTTCCCCGAGGACCATCCGCTGTCGATTGGCAACGGAGCCGCTACAGCAACCGGCATGGTGGACGCCTTCTTGGAGAAAGCGGACCTTGTGCTGGGAATAGGCTCAACGTTCTATGCGTCGCTCATGGCGTGCCCGGTGCCTGAAGGCAAGGTTATGATCCAGTGCACCAACGACCAACACGACCTCAACAACGAGCATGCGTTGGACTACGCCATCCTGGGCAGCCCCAAGCTGGTGCTTGGACAGTTGATCGAAGAGGTGAAGCGGCAGGCCAAGCCGGGCAGTAGGAGCGATCGGAGCAAGGTCTGGGACGAAATCAAAGCGGCGAAGGAAAGCTGGCTCAGAGAGTGGATGCCCAAGCTCACCTCGGAAGAGACGCCGATGAACCCCTACCGCGTCATCTGGGAGATGGACCAGACTCTGGACAAGGCCAATACCATCATGACCCACGATTCGGGCAATCCCCGCGACCAGATAGTGCCGTTCTATCAGGCCACGCATCCTTTGGGATACATAGGCTGGGGCAACTCCACCCAGCTTGGTTACTCCTTGGGCATATCAATAGGCGCCAAGCTGGCCGCACCGGAGAAAACGGTGGTGCATCTAATGGGCGACGCCGCCATTGGGATGGCCGGCCTTGATTTCGAAAGCGCCGTAAGAGCAAACGCGCCCCTGATCACCGTTGTGCTGAACAACGGCCTCATGGGAGGCTATGGAGATAGAATGCCCGCCGCCAGGGACAGGTACGGCACGCACCTGCTGGGCGGGGACTATACTAAGTTCGCCGAGTCCATGGGCCTATACTCCGAACGGGTGGAAAGTCCCGAAGAGATCAGGCCTGCAATCCAACGGGCGTTGAACGCTAACCAGCAGGGCCAACCCGCTCTATTGGAGATGATGACCAGGGAGGAACCGGCGTTCTCTAGAGTACGCTGGGCTTAGTTTACATGGCTATCCGGCTTGTTCCATCCGGTGCCGCATCGAACAGAGAAAGCTGATCGCTTTCACCAAAGTTGGATACGCCAACCCCCAGTAGGCGGAACTTCCTATCAGGGGCTATCTCCTTGTCCATCAAGTGCATCGCCGCTTGCCGGATGTCCTCTGGCCCGTTCATTGGCGAGGGCAGGGTCATCGACCTTGTGAAGGTGGTGAAGTCGGCTAAACGCAGCTTCACGGTTATCGTCTTGCCCTTGAGGTTCGACTTCTGCAAACGGCCCGCGACGCGCTGGCACAGGTCCGAGATACGTTGCGCAAGCTCGTCCGGGTCTGAAGTGTCGGCGCCGAAAGTGTCCTCAGCGCTGACCGATTTTACGCTGTGCTCGGTAACAACGGGGAAAAGGTCTTCGCCTCTGGCCATGGTCAGCAGCACCGGACCTCTCTTGCCAAAGACCTCTCTGGCCCACGGTTCCGTTTGCCTGGCCAGGTCTCCTATGGTGGCTACGCCTTTTTCAATCAAACGGCGTTCGCTGCTGGGGCCTATACCCGGGATCTTCAGCACTGGCAGAGGGGCCAAGAACTCGCGCTCCCGGCCCTGTTCCACGATCACCAAGCCATCCGGCTTTTCCAAATCTGAGGCTATCTTGGACACTGTCTTGGAAGTGGAACAGCCGACGGAAATGGTAAGGCCTGTCTTTCCCTTGACCTGTATCTTCAGTAAGCGTGCTATCTCCGCCGGCGGAATGCCGTGTGCCACAACATTGCTGACATCCAGGTAGGCTTCGTCCATGGACATCGGTTCCACCAGGGGCGTAATCGAGCGGAATACGGCCATTACTCCACGGGAAACTTCGCCGTATCTATCAAAGCGTGGTGAGACGCGGATAGCCTGCGGGCATAGACGCAGAGCCCTTCCCATTGGCATGGCGGAACGGACACCGTACTTTCTTGCCTCGTACGAACAGGAAGCAACGACGCCGCGACCGGAGGGGCTGCCGCCCACGACTACCGGCTTGCCCCGCAACTCAGGGCGGTCCATCTGCTCCACGGAGGCATAGAAAGCATCCAGGTCAGCGTGAATGATGCATCTCATTGAAGATTCAGGGGTTCATTTATTTCGATTCTTGGACCTGCTCATTGCAAACGGCGTACCGAAGGGATGAATACATAGTAGACGAGCGTCACAGGAACGAGCAGCAGCGCCGAACCGGCCACCGCCCATTGAATGCCGATGGTCTCCGCCAGCGCCGCTACGGCGAATACGACAACGTTGCTCACGCCTATCTCCATCATGTAGAAGGACATGACTCGTCCTCTGTGTTCGTCGTCTACGCTTTGCTGCACCAGCCCGTTGCTCAGCGCCATGCGCGCCGACTGTCCCAGTCCTATGCCAATGCATATCAGCAAGGCAAGCTCGAACGAGCTTGTGAAAGCGTACAGAGCAAGCAGCAATCCCAGAGAAGGCGTGCTCCAAAGGAAGATAGCCCCGCGGTTCCTGTCCCGCATGGATGCTACGAGCAGCGAGCCAACAAGAGAACCTACGCCGGAGATGCTCATCAGCAGTCCAAGCCGGAAGCTGGACTCAGTGAACAGCTGGGGTAGATCGCTCAGCAGTCCGCCAATGAACGGCAAGGATGCAATCCAAGCATAGCTGCCCGGCGCAACTATCTGGATGTCTTTGGCAAAGGCGGGCATCAACGGCATAATGGGCATTGAAAGAGACACGCTCAACATGGTTAACGTGAGCAATGCAAGCACCAGATTGTGGTTCTTCACATACCGTAAGCCTTCCACTAAGTCTGCCCATGCGCCTCTGCGGCCCGTAAAGGTGCTAGTGGAGGGGAGCATGGCTATGAGAGCGATGGCAATAATGTACATTCCGGTCATGGCAAGGTAGACGGTTTGCACGCCAAACAAAGCTATGAGCAACCCCGCCGCCCCCGGAGCGGCCAGTCTGTTGATGTTCATGCCCGCCGCGTTCAGCGCCACGGCGTTCATCAGGCGTCGCGAACCCACAAGCTCGGGGATGATGGCCTGCCGGGAGGGCATCATGAAACCCATGACCAGTCCATGTACGGCGGAGGTTGCTATTAGAAAGCCCACCCCTGTCCCATCTTCCAGGCTGATAGTCCCCACGAACATAGCAATGGCTACGCTGAGCGCTACGCCGGCCGAAGCCGCTTGGCCCAATAGGAGTATCCGCTTCTTCTGCATTCTGTCCGCAATGACACCCCCAAACAGGGAGAGCAGAAGCATGGGCCCGGCGTTGGCCAGCATCATCAAGCCCAGCATTATGTATTGGTTGGTCAGCTCGTACACCAGCCAGGCGCGAGCTACCATCTGCATATTCATGGCGGCCGTCTGGCCCATCATTCCGCCCCAGTACCAGCGGTAGGCGGATGACTGGAACGATTCGAAGGTGCGGCTACGCCACTGCTGCTCTCTGGGTGGGGCGGTTGCGTCCAAGGGTTCAGATTTTGCCGTTCTATCTGGAATCAAGCTCATGGATAGGCCGACCGGGTCGAGTAGATTAGAATGCTGATGCGAATGCCGGAAAAGGCAGCCGGCCAAGGGCATTCTAGTCCCAATCAGGAAGCATCACAACAAGGAGTCGTCATATGGAGTTGCCAGAATACAACTTGGAAGGTAAACGAGCCCTGTTGGTAGGCGCGGGCAGGGGAATTGGCAAAGGAATAGCCCTGGTGCTGGGGGAAGTTGGGGTGGACGTGGCGGTGGCTTCTTTGACTGCAAACAGCTCCAACACGGTGGCGGAACAGGTCAGAGCTATAGGCAGAAGAGCACTAGCACTCATGGGGGATGCCACCAAGCTAGCGGATATGAACAAGGTAGTCAGCCAGGTCATTGAAGGATTTGGCGGCATCGACATCCTGGTGAACTGCGTAGGCGACTCTATCCGTATGCCGGTAGCCAATCTACCGCACGGCGCAAGCGGAATGAGCGAGGAAGAATGGCGCCACATCCTGGATGTGAACCTGACCTCTGCCTTCACATGTTGCAGCGCTGTAGGCCCGTACTTTCTTGAACAGCGCAGTGGAGTGGTGATCAACATCTCCAGCTTTGCCTCCTTCCGAGCCGCGGCATTTCGTTCGGCTTATGATGCAGGGAAGGCTGGACTTATGCGGTTCACCGAATCGCTTGCACTGGAATGGGCGCCGTACGGTATACGGGTCAACTCTATTGCACCAGGTATGTTCCCTGACCCCGAGCAAATGACAGTCGAAGAATTCAAACGGAGAGACGAAGCAGAGGGTAGTCGAGTGCCTCTAGGCCGTATTGGGCGGCTCCGTGAAGTTGGCTTGCTGGCCGTTTACCTGGCGTCTGACGCGGCCGCGTACGTCACTGGGCAGACCTGGGCCATAGATGGGGGACAATCCATTGCCTGAATTCCCCTTTGGGCTGAAGCCAATGTCCTCGTTAGGCTAATGGACTACCTGTCCAGGGAGGTGCCCCTTAAATCCAGCATTCCAAATGGAGTGAACAGCAGGTCCTTGACGTAAGGCTTGACCAGCATCTGGCTCCGGCCGTGATATAGCGGGATGGCTGCGGCATCGTCTACGAGCATGGCTTCAGCTTGTCGGTACAGCGCCGTCCTCTGCAAGGGATCTTGCTCCACTCTGGCCTGCTCCAGCAGAGAGTCGACTTCCGCGTTGCTGTAGCCGCCCGCGTTGTTCTCCACCGAGGAATGGAACAGGACATCCAGGAAGTTGTGTGGGTCTGGATAGTCTGCTATCCAGCCATAGGTGAACAGATTTTTGTCAACGCCATCCAGGACGTAAAAATACACGTCGGGCTGCACAAGTTGGACGTCCACTTCCACCCCCAGGTTGAGCCGCCACATCTGTACAAGTTGCGAAACAATTATGGATGGCTGTGCTACTCCGGAGGCGGTGTAGACTACGTCGGGCAGAGCTTCCACGCTCCCGTAGGACGACTGTTCCAAGAGTCGTTTCGCTTCGTCTGGGTCAAACGGAATGTTGGCTATTTCCGGGTTGTAGCCGGGCAGGCCAGGCGGCAAGAACCCGTTGGCCAGCTCCACCGATTCATTGAAGATGTCTTCCAGCAGGGCCTTCCTGTCAACGCTCAGCAGGAAGGCCCTGCGCACCAGTGGATCATCGAATGGAGGCCTGTTAGAGCTCATGCCAATGTAGTGGACGCTAAGCTCAGAAGTATCCACCAGTTCACCGGCCAATGGATAGTCAGGACTGTTCACCTGCGGCAGCTCATCCGCGAAGACACGCGCAACGTCTATCTCACCGGATTCGTACATCAGGCGCGGTGTACCGCCGTACAGCTTGTAAACCAGGTAAGGTACCGGAGGCGTCCCTCCGTAAAACTCATCATTGGCCTGCAGCACCATTACTCTACGGGGCTCCCAGCTGATCAGCTTGAAGGGCCCGGTGCCGTTGGGCTCCGCCCACCAAGGTATATCGCTCCCTTGGCTATCATCTATCTGGTTCTGGTCTACCACAAAAGCCACGGGGTGGGATAGCTTGGATAAGAAATAGGATCTGGCATCATCTATTGTCACTTGGAGAGTGGTACTGTCTATTACTTGAATGCCACTGATCTCTTCGGCATCGCCGCTTGTGAACTCGTCTATGCCCACCACATCATTCAGATAGGTGCCCACCGTGGTGGAGGGCGAGTCCGGAGAGGCAGCCCGTTCCCAGGAAGACTTGAAGTCACCGGCGGTAACCGGTCTTCCGTCGTGGAACGTTGCTCCATCCCTGATAGTGAAGGTATAAACCTTGCCATCTGCGGAGATAGACCATTCGCTGGCCAGCTCGGGCACGAGCACGAGGTCTTCGTTGAATGAGATCAAGCCGGAGAACACCTGCATGATGTATTGGATGGACCGGCTTTCATGGGCGATGGAGGGGTCCAGCAATAATGGACCGTCGTCAAAGTAGAGAGTGAGCGCTTCCTGGCGCGGGATGTCCAATGGCCGCGGCTCGTTCAGTTGGAAGCTGGCTATAAGCGCTTGCAAGTCGTCCATGCTGGCTTCCAAGTCGTCGTTGGGAGCCTCGGCTCTAATAAAGAAGTTCTGGGTGTCCCGCACGGTGGCAAAAAGGATGCCTTGCTCCTCTCCCTGCTCGCCACGCCACTGGTAAGTGGTCTGAAAACCGGTAGAGCCGTCGTTGAGATTGACCACGGATTCATCCAGAGTACGGAACCCCGGTCGACTGAACAGGTTGGGCAGCAAACTATCCACAGCGGCATCCGGCGTGACTATTGCCGTGTCATAGAACAGGCTCACCTGGACCACTGGGGGAGAGCCGTCCGGGTCGCCCATCAGTGCCATGGTCGGGGGGGCTACTTGGGTAACCACGTTCCAATTCGGCGGATACCTGAGTTGGAATCCAAAGTTCCTATTTATCAAGGTCTGGAAAGAGTCGGGGATGGTAATTTCGTCCTCAGGCGTGGGTATGGCCATGGGCGTTGCCGTTGGTGACGCCTGGCTGACGGGCGTAGGCGTGGGGCTTGGTGTAGACGTGGGACTCGGCCGGGGCGTTGCCGTTGGTATAGGTACAGGAGTAGAAGTAGGTGTGGGAATAGGTGACGCTTCACGTGTCTGCGTGGGCATTTCTGTGGGGCTCGGCTCCTCAGAAGTGCAGGCAAGGGCTGCCAGCATGAGCAGCGCTATGGCAGTAAGATAAACTCTCAACTTATCCTCCGGGGAATTTCTTCATTTAACACAACAGGGATTCTAAGCACAACAACTATTCAATGAGAACGCCGGCAAAATCCGCTATTGTAAGATGTCGCATCTTTATGGTTGTTGGTTGAGGGTATGATACCATATATGCTTGACCGTATGCTGCTGGCTAAGAGAGATGTACCTAAAAGGGAGTGCCGCTCTTGATCATTAGACTGAAGCTTGGCCTAGTCCTCATCCTTGCGTTAGCTTTGATGCCTCTGACCTCCAGCGCCGATGAAGGTGCGATAGACCTGACCCAGATAAATCCCGATGAGTTGATGATGCCTTTAACCAGCATCCGCGACCGCCTTTCGGGGCGCAGCTGGCTGATCACCACGGGACAGGACCCTGCGCTGGGTATCGGATTGGACGGCAACCTATCCATACCGTCCACGTCTATTGGAGGATCTCCACCCCAGCAAGCTGGGGGTGGTGGAGCAGCGCTGGTGCCGTTCCGAGACCCATCGGCGAAGTTCAGCCGCAACATATTGATCCCCAGCGACTTCTCACAGTTCACCTTCCAAACCGAACCGAGCATAGCGGTGGACCCCAATGACCCGGACCACCTTCTGGTGGGCATGATTGATTATAACTTCCCCAACATGGTGAGCTACTCCAGCATAGACGGAGGAGCCACCTGGGAAGGGCCGAATCGAGCCAAATATCCCAGGGAGGCCCTTGGTTCTGCGGGCGACCCCATAGTGGCGTTCGATCGGAATGGGAACGCCTATTTTGCTTCCATCTCGCTGGACATAGAGGAATTCACCATCGGCCCGCTGCTGGGCACGGCGGTAGTTTCAGCTATCTCAATGGCCCGTTCTGACGACGGCGGTCTTTCTTGGGTAGACCCCTTGGAAACATCTAGGGCCCGTTTCGCGTCCAGGTTGTTGCCCAGCACCGACGGCCGGATTCGTGGGGAGATAGAGTTAGGATTCTTGGACAAACCCTGGATGGCAATTGGACCAAACCCGGACGACCCGTCCCAAGACAACATTTACATTGTATATACAAACTTCATCCAGACCGCCAGCGTCCTCTGGATCGATGAGTTGCCCACGCTGGGCCCCGGCACACTGCAAACGGTGATAGAGCTAGTTCGTTCAGAGGACGGCGGCGTAACCTGGAGTGATCCCATTGAGGTAAGCCCCAGGGCCCTCTTCAACATACTAGTCAACCCGCCGGAGGCCACCGAGTCGGATGCAAACAACGCCCCTCCGGGCCAGGAAGAGACTGGGCAGGCGGTCAGCAGCCGTCAGATTGTGCAAGGGCCGGACGTTGCCGTGGCTCCGGACGGCACCGTCTACGTTGCTTGGATGGACTCCACCAATGACGACTCCTTTGAAGGCCTTGGCGAGATACACGTCGCCAGGTCTGAAAATGGCGGTGAGTCCTTCCAAACTCCCAGAAGGGCCAGCGGGTTCTTGGAGCCAAAGTTCCGCTCCAGGGACCACGTCTTCCGTTCCTGGGCTTCCGCTTTCCCCAAGCTGGCCTTGGGAGACAACGACGAAGTCTACGTGCTCTGGATGGCAGTCCCTTCCGACAACCCAGACGACGATGGAGATGTGTTCTTTGTGAAGTCCACGGACAAAGGGAGGAACTGGAGCCGCCGCATCAAAGTCAACGACGACGAGGGCAACGCTTTCCAGTTCTTCCCGGAGATGACAATAGACCCTGCAGGCAACCTGCACGCTATGTGGGGCGACTTCAGAGACGACCCTCAAAACGTGAGCTATCACATCTACTACGCCACGTCAGAGGATGGAGGCGAGACCTGGGGATTGAATAGCAGAGTCACCGACTTCCCGTCCAATCCCAACCAGGCGTTTCCCAGCGGACAGTTCATTGGAGACTACTTTGCCATAGAGGCTACTGAAGACGACGTATACATGGTTTGGGCGGACAGCCGGCTGGGAGAGTTCGGCGGGCTGAACCAGAAGATAGGCTTCGCCAGGAAGCAGCTCATGCCGTCGCCGTCCATCTTCATCTCGCCGCCCTCCGGACCCGGCGGAAAGGACGTTGTCATACAGGGGTTCAACTTCCAGCCGGACCGCAACGTGTTCATAGAAGTGGCCGGCGTAATCGTCTCTACCACGCGCACCAATGACGGAGGCCGGTTCACCTCGCAGATCTTCGTACCCATATCGGGAGAGGGAGCGCACACGGTACGCGCCATAGAAGAGTCCGGTAATTTGGCTTCGTCGTCCTTCTTCATGGACTTTGGATTCGACAATATCCAGGAGGCAACGGACGGAATAGAGGAGCTGTCACAGCGCCTGGAAGCCTTGGACAGAGGTGATGAGGGGACGACCCTCAGCGAAGATATCAGGAACCTGGTTACCGCTGTTGAAGAGTTGAAAGTAATACAAGAGAACGGAGACGATGGGGGAGTGTCGCCACTGCTGATAGGCCTACTGTTCGCTGCCGGACTGATTCCAATAATTGGCGTAGGGGCGCTGCTTGTCATCATGCTGAGACGCTCCAGGCCTGCCGCTACTTCCACTTGACGGACGTGTCATGCGCATAGATAACCGCTTGAAAATGGCTCTGGTTGTGATAGGGCTTCTAGTTGGCTTGGAGTTGGCGCCGGGCGTTCTGGCTCAAAGTCCTGATGAGTACCAACCGCCGCATGATAGACCCGGCCCTGCCTCTGAACGCATCCATTTCCAGTCGTTTCACGTTGACCTGGCAGGCCAGTCCCTGCAAAACGGAGACATGGACTTCTATCTGTTCAGCCTGAAGACTGAGGCTGCTCGCCAGCTGCAAGATTCTACCGACATCACTATGTACCAGGCGCCGGCCACCTCCATATCCCTTATCTTGAATCCGGCACCCGCCATTGAGGGAGAGATCAACCCGTTCTCCATCCGTGAGGTGCGCCAAGCCTTGCAATACGCTGTAGACAGGCGGTTCATTGCAGAGGAGATATACAAGGGGCTGGCAGAGCCCATGTTGGCCCACGTGGGCCCCTTTGACTACGACTACTTGACGGTGTACGACGAGCTCAAAGGGCAGGACATCACCTACGACCCAGAATTTGCCCGCGACCTTGTGGAGCAAGCCATGACGGGCGCCGGCGCTACTATGCAAAACGATAAGTGGCACTACAACGATAGGCCGGTACAGATCAAGTTCATCATCCGCGTGGAAGACGAACGGCGCGAGGTGGGAGACCTCATCCGTGCCGAACTGGACAAATTGGGCTTCACCGTTGTACCCACCTACCGCAACTTTGCGCCGGCCATACTTTCCGTCTACGGCACCGACCCGCAGGTGTTCCAGTGGCACCTCTACACGGAGGGTTGGGGCCGCGGCGCGGCGGAACGATTCGACTACGGTACGGTGAACAGTATGATTGCTCCCTGGCTGGGCAATATGCCGGGCTGGCAGGAAGTGGGGTTCTGGCAATACGAAAACGAGCACCTGGACGAGCTGGGCAAGAATCTCTTCCAGGGAAACTTCCGCAGCGTGGAGGAGCGCAATCAGATATACAGAGAGATGACGGAGATCTCTCTCCAGGAATCGGTACGCGTCTGGCTGGCTACCATAGTAAACAGCCTTCCCACGGACAACAACCTACAGGGGGTAACCCAAGATATATCGGCGGGACCCAAGTCCATCTGGACTCTACGCGAGGCGCATATACCGGGCAAGGACACGTTGACGGTGGGGAACCTCTGGGTGTGGACGGAGCGCACCACCTGGAATCCGGTGGGCGGCTTTGGCGACTTGTACAGCGTGGATATCTGGAACAACGTCCACGACCCGCCGCTGTGGCGCGACCCGTTCACCGGCGTGCCCATACCGTTCCGCGCCGGATACGAAGTGACCACCGCCGGACCAGAGGGCAAGATGGACGTGCCCAGCGATGCAAAGCTATGGGATGCGGCGAACGACGAGTTCGTCTCCGTAGGCAGCGGCATACAGGCCACGAGCAAGGTGATCTTTGACTATTCCAAATTCTTCCAGTCCAAGTGGCATCACGGCCAGCCAATCACAATGGCCGACGTTCTCTACACCATATCCCAGGGCTTCGACCGCGCGCTGGACGAGGACAAGTCGAAGATAGAGTTCGCTCTTGCGGTGACAAGCAAACCGTTCTTGGAAACGGTGCGCGGCATAAAGGTGCTGGACGAAAACAGACTGGAAGTTTACGTGGACTACTGGCACTTTGTGGAAGACTACATAGCGGAATATGCCAACATGGCTGGACTGAGCATGCCCTGGGAGGTCATAGCCGCCATGGACAAGCTGGTCTTCGAGGATAGGCGAGCAGCCTACAGCGATACCGCCGCCCAGCGCTTCAGCGTTCCCTGGATCAACCTGGTCATGCCCAATGACGTGCGTCTGTTGCGCCGCGCCCTGATAGAGCTGCGCAACGACAACCGTTATCCGGAGAGCGTTTTCCAAAGCGGCGGAGTCTCTGTGTCGGAGGAGGAAGCCGGCCTGAGATACCAGGCTGCCCTGGATTGGATAGAGCAATACGACCTGGCGATCATCAGCAACGGCCCGTTCCAGCTGGTGCGCTACGATCCGCCTTCCCAATTCGCCGAGTTGCTGGCATTCCGCGACCCCAGCTATCCATTCAAGCCCGGCGACTGGTACAGAGGTGCGCCTCCCGCCATCCGGTTCAACACCATTGAAGCGCCTGGCATCGGTATCGGCTCCGCTGCTTCTGTCGACGTGACCTTGGAAGGGCCGGGGCTCGTAGAGTTGCGATACTTGCTGCTGGACCCGGCCAGTGGTGAAGTGGTCACCCTGGGAGACGCCCAGCGCACCAGTGGCAATCAGTACAGCTTGGAGATACCGGCTGAAGTGACCGGCCAACTGAGGGACGGCCTGTATCAACTGTTCCTGGTTGCTTCCAGCGACTTGGTATCGTCGCTGGCCGAACGCCGGGTTGACCTTGAGGCTTTTTCCGGCGAAGTACCCACACAAGCTACTGTAGTCTCTACACCTACAACGGCGGCGCCAACGGCAACGCCTGCAGAGGGAGGCGGAGGATTCTCCTGCTCAGGTCCACCACTGCAATTCGGGTAGTTTAGCTGCTTAGAACGTCATGTTTTTAGGACTCACGCTGGCACTCAGAGCGTTCTCCCTATTTGGAGTGCTTATCGTGGTGCTGGTGATGCTGGTCGTTGCCCTTGGCGCCACCGGTTTCTCCGACCGCATTCTCAACGCTATAGTAAACGAGGAGATGCGCGGCATACGGGAAGGGCTGGCGCGCACCATACGAGACCCGGAGCAGTTGGAACAGGTGCTCCGGATACAGCGTGAAGAGCGCGAGAAGTTCTACAGCCTGGACAGACCGTGGTACCAGCGCCTTCCGGATATGGTCAGGCGTCTCATTCTCTTGGACCTCGGCGAGGCGCGCACTCTGCGCAGCTTCCAGGGCAGCCCCAAGGTAATCACTATGGTGCTGGAACGCTTGCCCTATACCATGCTGCTCATCACCACTGCATCCGTGATTACGGCGGTGGTTGGCTTGGCTGTTGGAGTCAAGCTGGCCACGCGCATCGGCAGCAAGCTGGATAGAAGCGTATCTTACGCCTCCGCCATTTCATACGCCTTGCCTGCCTGGTGGACCGGGATCCTTCTGATTCTGCTTCTAGCCTTCCAACTGCGGATATTGCCGTCCGGCGGGCTTCACAGTACTCCGCCTCCTGAAGGAGGCATAGCCCGCTTCCTGGACCTGTTGTACCACGCCATCCTGCCCGTTATAACCCTTGTCCTGGTATCGCTGGGGGCATGGGCTTACACGGTGCGGACTATGGTGTTGAACACCGCGCAGGAGTTCTTTGTCACCGTAGCCCGGGCCAAGGGCCTGCCGGAAGGCAAGGTGATGCGTCGCTACATCCTTAGAGTAGCCGCACCTCCCATTGTGACTAACCTGGTGCTTGGACTTGCCGCATCGCTGGGCGGGGCCATACTCACCGAGACCGTATTCAACTGGCCGGGCATGGGACGGCTCTACTACGACGCTATTCTGGCCGCGGATGAAGCGGTAATCGTGGCGCTGACATTCATGTTCACCCTACTTTACGTGCTGGCGCGTTTCATACTGGAGGTCCTGTACCTGGTGCTGGACCCCCGCATCAGGTACACCTAGCTATGAAGTCGAAGGATATACTACGCATACTGTTGAGCAGCGGCTCTGGCAGGGCAGGGGTGGTGTTTCTGGCCACCATAGTCTTGGCCTCCCTATTTGTCGTGGTGCGGTTTCCATTGGACTTCGGCTCCCAGAGGTGGAACAACCCGGCGGAATGGTCGGACTATCCCAAGTCAGTGCCGCCGGCCTGGACAAGCCTGTTTCTGGGCAGCGATGCTGTATCGCACGCCGTCTTCCAGGCTTCACATCCTGTGGCGGACGGTGGTCTGAGACGCAGCTACTCCTTCGACTACCAGTATGAAAGCAGCAGGCCTCCAACCTTCTCCGCATTCTCAGTATCGGACATCCGGTTCAGCGACAGGCCGCCGGTGGTTACACTTAACGTGACCCGTCCCGATGGCCGCCGTATAACGCTGCACCAGCAGGTGGTGCGGGGCCCTAGGCCCGGCGAGTCGTCACCGTACGTTCGCTTCCAGGATACGCCCCTGCGGGTCTTCCTCAGCGGCGACGGCGATATTCTGGTGAGGCTGACCTCATTCTTGAGGCAGGAGTTCGCTCTGGACGTATCGCCCGGTGACCTGGAAGGAAAGGTGGAGCAGATAGTCTTCGGTACACCCGTGCCTGGAGAAACGCTTCGTTTCGAGCCTCTGCCCGGTTCGTACAAGTTCGACGCCCAGGCCGTCATGGGAGAGGCGGGTGATTCCGTGGGCCAGGTCAAGCTGGTGCTGGGCGGCAACGTCTTCGGTGTGATGGGAACGGACTCCCTGGGACGAGACCTGGCGCTGGGGCTGCTCTTCGGTTTTCCGGTGGCCCTGATCATTGGCGTTGTCACTTCCGTGTTCGCCACGGTTATAGGAACGTTCCTTGGCATTCTGAGTGGATTCATGGGAGGCAAGACGGACGTGGCCGTGCAAAGGTTCTCCGATATCTGGAGCAACGTGCCATTGCTCCCCATACTCATCTTCCTCATATTCATCCTGGGCCAAAAGCTATGGCTGGTAGTGCTGATCATGATACTGTTCGGTTGGCCCGGGCTGACCATAGTGGTGCGCTCGATGGTATTGCAGATACGCAGCGGGCAGCTCGTGGAGTCCACGCGGGCGCTGGGAGCGTCCAGGCTGCGCATAATGCTCCGGCATATCCTGTTCCAGATAGCGCCGTTTATCTTTGCCCAGATGATATTTTTCACGCCCGCCGCCATTTTGGCCGAGGCCGGACTGAGCTTCCTTGGCCTAGGCGACCCGTCTATACCGACGTGGGGGCAGATACTCGAGAGCGGGTTCCGCACCGGCGCGGTATACGTTGGCTATTGGTGGTGGATACTGCCGCCGGGTCTGCTGATTGTGGCCACGGCGATGACCTTTGTGCTGATAACCCTGGGGCTGGAGCCGGTGGTGAACCCGCGGCTGCAGACCACGAAATAGGACATCGTCTCCGGTCCCCTTGCGACGGTGTATTATGTAGTAGCACTGATGGCGAGCTACCAGTCGCGAGGCCAAGGGGGTAATTAGATGAGTTACGCTAAGGTCTTTACCATAGCGTCGGTGTTTCTTCTCCTAGCTCTGGCCTGTGGAAAAGAACCGCCGGCCACGACCTACCAGTACACCGGCTATCTTACTGAGGAGATACCGCCCTGTCAGCCCGCCGCCGGGTCTTCAACTGACCCCTGTGCCAGCCAGGAAGGCCAACAGCTAGGCGGTAGCGAAGCATCCCTATACTTTGGCGACGACGAGCCTTTCGGTGTTGCTGCTTTTGTTAGCGGCTTTAGCTGGACATGGTCGACGCATCTGGTCGTGCGGGGCACCTACCTGCCGAACAGTGTGCGGTGCGCACCGGCAGGGGCGCAGTGGCGGCTTCCGACTTTCGTTGAAACGGTTTATGAGCACACCACGGCTACGCACTGCTTTGCGGACATACGGGTTAACGAATACATTCTCGGCTCAGGTCCGCCCGCTCTGACCGTTCTGGTGGCGTACGATTACCTCTCGCTCCATGATTCTACAGAGGAAGAACGAGAGGAGGCCCGCCTGGAGATGGAGAGGCTACTCCTGGAGGGAGGCTGGAGTAGAAACTTGGGGAGTATCCCAGCAGGGGGGATCGAAGGCAGAGAGGCGGTCATGTTCCTTGGGGCGTCCAGAGACGGCGGGGTAGAGGCCTGGGAGGTCACCTCCGTCTGGGCTATTGAACAGAAGGACGACGGTACGGTCATCGCTGTTCATCCTGATAGGTACTGGTGGCAGACACGGCATAATTTTGATTACGAGACCGTCCGAGCCGCCGCGGAGATGGAGTTACCCGCCTTCCGTCAGGCGGTCAGCGCGGCTCAGCAGGGCCGATGCGCCCTCCGTAGGCCGCAAGGCGGCCCTGCTGCCAACATGCCGATGATCCAGACCGACGCCAACAGGATTTCAGAGCTTTTCACCAGCCTGGGGGAGTATGACCATCCGTTAGGGCCTCCGGTATCTCCACCCCCAGCCTGTGGTATGGCTGTACCTACTGACCCGTATGACCCCGGCCTGATGCTTGACTGCCAGCTCCTGCTGGTTCTGAAGGACGGGCTGAGGGGGACGGCTACGCTGAATTGGGACAGTGGGACGGCGATCGGCAGTTGGGACGGGGTGACCACCGGGGGCACGCCGACCCGCGTGACCAAGGTGGAACTGGATGACGAGGACCTGACGGGGACCATACCTACAGAGTTGGGTAGCCTTTCCGAGTTGACCCACCTTGACCTTAGCGACAACTCGCTCACTGGGGACATACCCCGTGAACTGGGCCATCTGGACAATCTGGAGGAGGTCCGGCTGTCGGGGAACAGCCTTACCGGCTGCATACCCCAGGGTCTGAAGGACGTAACGACCAACGACCTCAGTTCCCTTAGCCTTCTCTACTGCCCGCCCGCGCCCGCTGCGCCCACGGCTGGGACTGCGACTGCGACCAGCCAGCCGTTGACCTGGGCGGCGGTTGCCGGCGCTGCCAAGTACCGGGTGGAGTACCGACTGGCAGAGAGGAACACCCCCTGGCTGCTGGACGACGAGAGCATCACGACAGCCAGCCGGACGGTGGACGGCCTGCTCTGTCATAGAATCTACGGGTATAGGGAGAGAGAGTATGAGTTCCGGTTAAGCGCCTATGGGGACGGGACAACCTATGCCGCAGCCTGGAGCGAACCATCGGCTGTCCTGACGGCCACGACTGCTGCCTGCTCGCCGCCGGTATTCGGTTCCAGTTCGTACAGCTTCAGCGTTGTGGATGACGCCCCAATCGGCACAACCGTCGGAACCGTCCAGGCCACTGATAATAGCGGCCTGCCGGTCGTGTACAGCATCACCGGGTATCTGCCGATTCCCGGTGATGACCCTAGCGCTGGGTTCTTTGGTTCTGATTATTCCTTTGCCATCGACCCGAATACCGGGGTTATCACCGTCCCGGAAGACCTGAGCCGCACTGTCTACAGGACCGCGAACCTGGAGGTAACGGCGGCAGACACTGCCGGCGGGGTAGCGACCGTAGAGGTGCTGATAGAGATTACGAAGGGCTGTTCCAGCGGGACGGCGGTGCCCAATCCTACCGTCAACCCTGGGTTGGTGGAGGACTGCAGGACGCTGCTTGACCTGAAGGACGAGCTAGCGGGTACCGCGCGACACTGAATTGGAGCGTGGCCACGGCGATCACATTTGTGCTGATAACCCTGGGACTGGAGCCTGTGGTGAACCCGCGGCTGCACCGCGAAATAGGACGTACTCTCCGGTTCCTTTGCGACGGTGTATTATGGAGAGCATGACTACATCCGCGCCGCTGTTGCGCGTCAGCAATTTGAGCTTGCTGTATAGAACGCCGGGGGGCACTCTGACCGCGGTGGACGAGGTGTCTTTTGCCGTCCAAGCGGGTGAGGCGGTGGGACTCGTCGGCGAATCGGGGGCGGGAAAGAGCAGCCTTGCCCTG
>CBDHCW010000031.1:0-9896 GCA_965261445.1 Dehalococcoidia bacterium
TGGCCGTGAATCGATATTCGATACGGCTCACATAGGCTATGAAGACAAGGCCAGCGGTTTTGTGGGCAGAGTGCTGGATAAGTTTGGCCGCGTAGACATTCTGTTCAACGGAGCAGGCGGAATGCGTACCTCGGATGGGCTGTACTACGAAAAGCCTGTGGAGGAGTTGACCGAGGACGTACTGGACGAGGTTATCAGGAACAACGTGAAGTCGTGCTTCTTCATGTGCAAGTCCGTGGGGCCTACCATGCTAGACCAGGGCAAAGGCAGCATCATCAACGTCAGTTCGGTCAGCGGCTACGAGCCTTCACCCCGACGTACGCCGTACGGTATCAGCAAGGCGGGCATCACCAACTTCACCAAGAGCCTTGCCGCGGAGTGGGGGCCAAAAGGCGTCCGCGTCAACGAAATATGGCCGCTGGCAGTGACGCGGCCTCAGGAAGACAGGTACCAGGACCAGGAGAACGTCAAGCGCCTTACGGACCGCATCGCAATCGGACGTCTCGGTGCGCCGGAGGACCACGTTGGCGCAGCCATATTCCTCGCTTCCGACGCCAGCGAGTGGGTCTGCGGAGCCACCTTCAGGGTAGACGGAGGCCGCACCGGCTAGACTAGGAAGGACAACTCAGCAGCTACCGGTGTCGTCTGGCTCTATTCTGTCCTAGTCACCAAAACAAGGGAGAATGCGAATGATCAACCAAATCAGAGTTAATTTTCGCATTCTCCCTAATGCGTCGAAGCCCAGGGCTCATAGCGTTTCAGTGTGATCTTATTATTGCGTATGACCTTATTCTTGGTATCGCGATGGAGCGGATGCTTAGGTTCTTTGGAACCGTCGTTCAATCCCAAGCAATAGAGTTGCCCTCTATAACACTTCAGCAGCTTGCGAACCTCATCGGCGCGCTTCCGCGTGTGACTGAGCTTCCGGCCGTTTCCCCAAGCGCAGACCGTAAGCGGCGCGTCCAAGACGGCATGTAGGATTGCACGGTTGTTATGAAGGCCTATAGGGTCTAAGACCGTAAGCAGATCATTCGGGTCCTTTGTACGGTACGCAAATAGGTTTACCACTCGCAGGGCGCTGTATCCCCATTTAGCCAATTGAGTGACATACTTCAGGCATTTATCGATCGTACGGTCAGTGAATATCTCGTCGGCGGTCGAGGGGTTTAGCATCAGAAACGTGACGGGCTTTCCATTGCCGGACTGATTGATTATCTGGGCTTCCCAGAGATAGCGGTATTTCCGGTCAGATGAGAACTCAGCGCGAATGTTGCTTAGTCGGATATCACCCATGTTCGCCCACCGGGCGTAGCCAAGCAGACCTAACCCGAAAGAGCGCGCTCGGCGGCGGCAACGCCTTCGCCTCGCGCTACCTCGTACCCTTCCTTATCCAGCAACTGCTCAATGGCGGACAGTACGGCCAGTACGCTTGCCGGTTTTGAGTTCTCGCCCATCAGGCCAATGCGCCAGATTCTGCCTGCAACCGGCCCAAGGCCGCCGCCTATCTCTATGTTGTAGTCCAAGAGCAGGGACCGGCGCACTTTGGCTTCGTCAATCCCCTCCGGGACCCATACCGTAGTCAGCGTGGGCAACCGGCTGTCCTCCTCAGCGAACAGCTTCATCCCCATCGCTTCCACGCCGGCGCGCAGGGCGGCGGCATTGTGCTCGTGCCTGGCAAAGCGGGCTTCCAGGCCCTCCTCCAGCACCACGCGCAAGCCTTCCCGCAGCCCGTAGACCATGGAGATGGGCGCCGTGTGGTGATAGGCGCGGTTCTCAGACCAGTAGGATTTGAGCAGGGACATGTCCAAGTACCAGCTTTGTACCGGTGTCTTGCGGCTGTACAGCACCTCTTCGGCACGCTTTCCCAGCGTGAGGGGGGATAGACCCGGCGGACAGCCCAGACACTTCTGAGTGCCGCTGTAGGACACATCCCCATCCCACCTGTCCAAGGCCACTTCCAAGCCACCCAACGATGTCACCGTATCGATGATAACCAGTGCGTCGTGCTCATGCGCAACCCTGGTTATCTCTTCGGCGGGGCTCAGCACCCCCGTGGAAGTTTCGGCGTGTACCATGGCTACGGCTTTTACCTTGGCATGGTTCTTGAGCTCCGCGCTGATTGCGTCGGGGTCCAGTGGCTGGCCCCACTCGGCCTCAACGCGGGCCACGGTGGCGCCGGCGCGCTCCGCTATCTGGACAAGCCGCTCACCGAAATATCCGTTGATGCCCACGATGACCGTGTCCCCCGGCTCGACAACGTTGACCACGGCGGCCTCCATACCCGCGGAGCCTGTACCGGAAACGGGCAGAGTTATGCCGTTGTCGGTTTGGAAGACCAGGCGTAGCATGTCTCGCACGTCGTCCATGACCTTTAGGAAGTCCGGGTCAAGGTGACCGAGCAGAGGCGCGGCCATAGCCTGAAGCACACGCGGGTTGACGTTGCTGGGCCCTGGCCCAAGTAGGAGCCTGGCCGGGGGATTGAACTCTTCAAGATACTGTGGCATTCATGTCCTTTCGGTGGTTGGTAGTTTCACAAGCAATTCCGCAACTGAAAATGAACTGCCTGCCCATTATAACACTAGCTACAAAGGCGCGGTCTCCACCCGGCTCGCTGACGGTAAAACCGACGGTCATCCCTATGGGACGACGTGGTCCGGCTCTAGCCTGCTGGCAAGCTCTACCGTGTCTGCGGAGAGTGGGGCTTCTTCCAGGTCGTATCTGGCGGAGAAGGCGTCGATTATCGCCTGCTGGACGTCGTGGTAGCTTACAGCGCCAACCTCGTCTCCGATGCTGCCCGCCGTCTCCGGGTCCCAATCGAACCCCAGATGTCTGTATACGGGTAGCAGCACGTCCCGCACTTGGCTTCTCCCGTTCACCACCACCACTCCTCCAACGTGGGCGGCGCTGGGAACAAGGCGCTGTCCAACTCCCATGAGCTTCTTCACGCCGCGAGCGTTGACGCTATAAGCCCCTGGGCAGTATTCGCCGGGTATTTCGCCTACTCGTGCGTCCACTCCCAGCCTTCTAAACGAATCCTCCATGATCCCGGCCACCTCTTCAAAGCGAGCTTTTACCCCTTCTCTGGGTTGCCGGTCAGGTATTGCCCAGGCGAAGGCCAGGGTTTCTTCGTGGAACACGGCGGCTTTGCCGCCAACCAACCGCTGTACCGCCTCGAATCCGTTCTCTCTGGCCGCTCGAACAGCGGCTGCATATCCGGACGACCTGCTGTCTTGCCGGCCGAAGGCAACGATTGCAGAAGGCCTGTGGAGCCGCAGCGTCTCAGGCTCTTTACCATCAGCAACGTTCAGCAATAAAGACCGCGATACAGCGGTATCCAGGGCAGGCCGCTGGAGGAAGGCCTCCGTAGTCAGCCTGATGGTGCGCTTATGCATGAGTTGCGGTTATCTAAGAAATCTCTGAATAAGTCGTAACCATGACCATTTCGCCTAATGACACCGTCACCGCCATGCCCGTGACGACGGGCATCCAGGGGTGGTGGACGAGTGGGCTCCGTCTACTCGGGACTGACATAGACTCGTTCAGACCATTCCTAAAGACAGTCCTAGTACCAATCTCTGTAGAAGGTCTCGTACGGAACGAAAGCAGGCCGTTGGGCATGGGGAATGGGAAGCGAGACAGGACCCGCTTCTCTGGACGGCAGATAGACCGTACCCGTGCCGATGACCTGGGCCTCGCCGACTTGATTGAGCCCCTGGTACTTGATGCCTACGGCGTGATACTCCGCCTTCCCCGGGACGGCGCCCTGTCCGGAACCGCCTTCCTGGACATCTTTGAACTTCTTCACAACCTCACCCGTGTAGGTGGTCACGTCCCCATAGTAGACCGGTTTGCGCAGTGCGATGACCAGTCGACGGATGAAGCCGTCGTCGCCCATCCAGTTGCTGAACAGCTGCTCGCACATCTGGGTGCGCTGCACGCCGAAATCGAACGGGCCGGGTTGTCCGCGGTAGACGGCGGTCAGGGCGTCTTCGTGCTCGTTGCCTGGGCCGCGCCAGCGAGTAATGGGATGTACGTGGCCGACTTGGTTGAGCCGCGCCCGCCTGTACATAGGCTCGAAAGAAAGCTCGTCACCCCCGGCAAGGGGCCCCGATACAGTTGCATAGCTCAGCGAGTGATAGCAGACCTGGTCCTGCAGCGTCCACGGCGACAAGGTCACCGGGCCGACGGTATCGCCTTCTTCCACGTCCTCCCAGTAACGCGGCTCGGCGCCGCGCCGCGGCTCGTTCTTGATCTCGTTGAGCACTTCTTCTATCTGCTCTTTGCCGTACTGGGACGTCTTCCGTTCGTACAGCATCTGCTCACCCAGCCGTTCCACTGGCATGGAGCGGCTGCTCCCCATGCTGGACATGGGCACGTAGATCTGTGTGCCGTAGCACTTGCCGAGGAGGTCGCCATGGAAGTCCCAGTAGTGGTTGTCTGAAATGAAGAAGACCAGGTTGCCCCGGGAGCCCGGCTTTTCAAATATCTCCTTGGTTACCTTGGAGGAGCGGAACTTTGTCCCTTCCCGGATGGTGTCGAAGAACTCCCACGCCGCGCCGGAAATGAAGTTGGCAAGGGGGTAGCCGCCGGGACGCACCGCACCGTGCACCGAGGGGTAGCGGACCAGGGCCATCGCCGGCCCCGGCGCTATCTGACAGCCGTAGCGGGTTGTTTTGCCGTACTCCGGGTCGGTGAAGATGGGATTGTTGTCTCCAATTGACAAGGCGTACCTGGCTATGAAGTCGGAGGTGAACCTTTGAGAGTACTCGTAGGGCGGCCCGTCATGGTCATACGGCGCCGGCATCCATGGGGGCAGGTTCTCATCGGACTCTTGATCTACCTGTTCCCGTGACCTGGAAAGAAACTCTGCAACTGCTTCTTCAAAAGTCTGCGTTGTCATTGCTCCGCTCCTTAGCGCCTTGTGTTAGGCTAATTATTGTCTCTGCCCGGACTCAGCGGGGTAGGGGATAGCTTTGAATCATCTGCTCAATCCGGCCTGACCATGCGATTCTATCATCTGGTCTGGCATGGTCAATGCCCGCCCTCCGCCGCACCTGCCCCCCGCTCACCCTGAGCATAGTCGAAGGGCATGAGCGGGCACCCCCTCCGCCGCACCGGCCCCACCGTCTTGCCCGCGCAGGCGGGCATCCAGGCCAGGCGGGCATCCAGGCGGGGTTGATGGGGGGCACGCATCGGTGGCGGCCCCCGCTGGCCTGGCATGATCAATATGGTAATATCACAAGAGTGTTAATGTTATGAACTTCAAGAACCGCACGCTGTGGACTGGCGACAACCTGGATGTCATGCGCGGCCTCAACTCAGAGTCCGTGGACCTGATCTACCTTGACCCTCCCTTTAACTCCAACCGCGACTACTCCGCGCCCATCGGGTCGGCGGCGGAGGGCGCGGCCTTCAAGGACACATGGACGCTCAACGACGTAGACCTTGCCTGGCACGGGCTGATAGCCGAGGAGAACCCGGGGCTGTACGGCATCATCGACGCCGCGGGTGTGGCCCACGGCAAGGGCATGAAGTCCTACCTGATAATGATGGCCGTCCGTCTGCTGGAGATGAAGCGGATACTGAAGCCGACCGGTTCCATCCCGCATGCAACCAGGAGAAGGGCGATCAGCACGGCCAGCGCCGCGACACAGACGGGAGGGGACGCGCGAGCGTAGCGAGGGCGGTGGAAGCCCACCACCCCCAACATACACCCGACACACCGCTCGCGTCCGACTAAAGCCACTGCTTCTGGCCGGTAACGTAGATACTCTGGAAGTCTTCATCCGACTTGGTCAGGTAGATAATGCCTTCCACCAACCCAAGTACGCCAGCCGCCATCAGAGCAACATAGCCAACCACGTACATCAAAAACCCAATGACAATGCCAATGCCGAACATCCCCAAAAATATGAATATATTGCCCACAATCAGTGCCAACACCAAGCCGCCGCCGCCAACTGCCAGCTGTATTATTGCGGGCTTCTTGATGCCCAGGTAGAACTTGTGGACGCCGGCCCAGCCAAGGAATATCCCCAGCAGCCCGGCCAACACCTTGGTCTTCTCGGAGCCCATCACGCCCTCGAGAGCGCCGCCAATGCCGCCGGCGCCGGGGGCCGGCATAGCACGGTAAATGGCTACAGCATCGCTGCCCTGCGCCTCGAAATCCACCCGCATTCCCCGGTTGGGAATGGCCTGGTCTTTCCATTCGGTCCCGACAAAGTTATATCGGTTGCCGTCATCCCCTGTGATCAGTCCCGCGTTGGTTTGAGCGGAGTAATGCAATACTTGTCCATTCATTCCCTGTTCTCCTCTTGATCGGCGTCAACTATTTTTGCCGGTGTGCGTCTATTATTTTTGCCGGTAGACCTCCCATTGGGTGCCTCCGGAGTGGGTACGTTATCAAGACCTAAAGCTGTCGAATACGACCAGTATAGCACTCATGACAAGCATAACGCTCTGCTATTCGGCTATATCAGGTAGTTCTGTTGCTGATTACGGCCAGCCCAGCAGGGTTGATATGGGAAATGTGGGTCCATATACAGTTGACCACGTCGTGCCCAAGGCCAGGGGAGGCACAGACCACATAGAGAACTTGCAGTTGCTGTGCGGTGCCTGCAACTCCGTGAAGGGAACCAAGACGTAGGCGGAGTTCCTGGCGGCGTTGCGCAGCAGGTAGGGAGGAATAGAAATGGCGGATGTGGAGTTGATATAGTCTAAGTAGGACTTTGAGGTGGACAACATGTTCAAGAACTTTTTCAGAAAAAAAGAAGGTACGAGAGGATCAACGCCGAGAATAGCGCCACCTAAGACCGAAGGCAATGGTAAGCCGCCTGGAGCTGCACCAGTCAAGATCGTTGAGAGTGCGCCTGAGAAGAAATCTTAACCCCACGTACCTCGCCATCTCCCCGTTTCCCATTGGCCGCCGTCCCCTTATCATTGACCACATGAATACGTGGCGTTGCCCTCAATCGCTGTTCCTCAGTCCGGGAATCTCCAGGCGTGTCTTGTCCCCAAGCCCGCAACGACAACCTGCTACCTCTCTACGAAATTCGGATTTGTTTCCCATATTCCCAAAAAGTTTGGTTCGTTCTAGCTTTGAAGTTGACATAACGTTGGAAACAAATACCTCCACAACCCTGCGGCATCACCCCCATGCCCGCCTTGCCCGTCTGTACATACTTGGTAGAATAGCCGCAGAACCTCTCGGTATGGAGAACATGCCTCAAGCGCAATACAATCTAGGACACGTAGCCAAACTTACGGCCAAGTCCATTGGGGAGCCCGGTTCAAGGCACTTCCAGGTGGCGGCTGAAGCCAGAAACGGTCAGACCGTAATGATTTGGATGGAAAAGGGCCAGCTTTTCAACCTTGGAGTGCAGGTGAAACGGCTGCTTTTCGAATATCAAGATGATGCGGACCGCAGCTCCTCTGAAGATTCCTACCAGGAATCCGTCTTCGGTGTGCCGGACCCGCCTGTCCTCGAGCTAACCGCCGGACAGATGTCGATTGGATATGATCGGACGTCCGCCATGTTCTTCCTGGAGGCGCACCAGGTTGAGCAAGAAGACTCCGTTCCCCTCATAAATCTCGAGGCCACGTACAGGGAAATAGACTCTCTGGCGGATCAAGCGTTCGAAGTATGCGCCGCCGGTAGACCGCGCTGCCTGTTGTGTGGCGCTCCCCTGGACGCGGAAAAGCACCTCTGCCCCAGGCACAACGGACACGGAGTGATGGCTACTTAACGGAGTTCACCTGTGACCGTCAACAGCAGGAGTGATCGATTCCGATCTAGCTCTCAACTCTTCGACCTGCTAGCCAGGGGCAAAATGGGCGAGTGCAGGCTGACCCCGGATGGGTCTAATTACACGTTCCTCACCACGGTTTCCAAGGGCAGTGAACACCTCAAGGTGATTTACAAACCTCGCCGGGGCGAGGTGCCTTTGTGGGACTTTCCCGAAGGGACGCTCTATCTTAGGGAGTACGCGTCTTACCTGCTCAGCGAAGCCTTGGGTTGGGGCTACGTACCGCCCACGGTGATACGCGACGGGGCGTTTGGAAAAGGATCGGTGCAGCTGTACGTAGAGTGTGATAGAAGAGAGCATTATTTCACCATGCGCGAACGTTTCTTAGAGGATATGTTGCGCGTCTGCGCCTTCGATGTCGTTGCCAACAATGCGGATAGAAAGGCGACTCATACCCTGCTGGGCAACGACGGCGGCGTATGGCTGATTGACCATGGAATCACTTTCCACGCTCAACACAAGTTGAGGACGGTGATATGGGACTTTGCCGGGCAGCAGTTGCCGCACTGGTTGCTGGAAGAGCTGGAGTCCCTCAGAGACAGCTTCGATGCCCCGGCAGGGCTGGGCGAAGGCCTGAGCAACCTGCTGAGCAAGCCTGAAGTGGATGCGACTCAATACAGGTTACGGGCGCTGATAGATCAAGGAGAGTTCCCCATTCCCACCCTGAGACGGGCGGTCCCTTGGCCATGGCTCTGATCAGTGGAGGGGTTAGAGCCACGGCGCTCCCCGCTGGTAGCCGCCTGTTAGCTGCAATGCAGTCCCAGATACCCATCTTGAAGCGGGACTGACCAAGTACAACACGGCTTCACCCACGTCCCGCGGGGTGCCAAGTCCAAGGGGGTAACTCTTGACCCTTGCCTCGCGCTCTTCCCGTGACCATCCAAAATCCCGCGACTCTACCTCCGCCGGCATGATTGCGTTTACCCGCACGCCCTTGTCCGCTACGTGGGCGGAGAAGGCAGCCGTAAGCCCAATTAGACCTGCTTTGGCCGCATTGTACGCCGGCGAACCCCCCGCGTTGGCCACCCTTGCAGCTTGCGAGCTTATGTTTACAATGCACCCGTCGCCGGCTTCCAGCATGGGTCTGAGAGCAGCCTGGGAGCAGTAGAACACGCCGCTCAAGTTCACGTCTATTACCCTCTGCCACTCCTCTATTGGTAGATCCCACGCGTTGCCACTGGGTGCGTCTATTCCAGCGTTGTTAACCAGAATGTCCAGGCGGCCGTATTCTTCCAGGGAAAGCTCAATTAGGCGTTGGGCGTCTTCCGGTTTGCTGGTGTCCATCACAATGTGGCTTGCTCTGCTGCCTTTGGAGCGCACCTCGTCAGCGGCAGCCGTCGAATCCTGAAGGTCGCCGATGACTATTGTGGCGCCGGCTTCGGCAAGGACCTGCGCAATGCCCCGCCCGATACCCTGAGCGGCCCCGGTGACTATGGCCACCCTTCCATCAAGTCTGTAGCTGTCCGTCATTCTGTTCCTCCCGGATGATCCGCCAATCAGCAAGCTTAGCTGCACTTCCCCGATGTGATTTGCTTTTCCAAGCAGCCAAAAATCCTGTCTGCCAGAGAGACTGCGGCGCCCTTTGAAACGGTATCGGGTATCGCTGCCAGCAGTCCGCTTGACTTCATGTCCGCGCTCCATATCAGCTTTGTCTGATCCACATGCTCCTCTAACCTCATTTCGGTCAGAATCTCAAAAGCGCTGCCAATGGACTTGCCGTCTATCCTTACTCTGGTCAGGTGATTCTCCATGCTCAGCACTTCAAAGTTCAGTGTGACCGTCCCCTTCAAGAAAGTGAAGGAAGAGCCCACTTTGACAACGAAATGCGTGGGGTCTTCTTTCTTGAAGCTCTTGATGTTAGGGACGCATTCACTTATCCCCTTGGGATCAGAAGTGAGTTTCCAGACCTCCTCCACGGGAGCACCGATTGAATATTCTTTCTCTGCATGCATAATTAGGTAGTTGTTGGCCTAATGTTAACTAGTCCCGGGTTTGTGTTGCAGCCCATGAGAGCGGAAGACAAGAAAACCTTAGAAGACGTCCAACACTTCTGCGATAGTCTTCGCCCTTTGGAAGACATATTCTACCTTG
>CBDHCW010000032.1:0-147475 GCA_965261445.1 Dehalococcoidia bacterium
AGTCGTCACCAACGCCGGTAAGCGTGGGTGTCAGCGAAATTACCAGAGGCGTCCGACGCCAGGCGCGCGTCCGACTGATAGATGGTGCGGAAGGTGCCCACGGATGGGACCCCGTTGACGCGCTCAATGAAGGCCAGGTCTGGGTCGGCTTCAACCGCGGCCCTCAAGTCGCCGACGGGGTTAAGGTCGGCGCCCACAAAGCCGATGACTTCGTACCCGCCTCCCAGTCGCTCCTGGTTATTGAGGAGGTTGTCAAAGACGTCCACAAACGTCGCCATGACGGTCACGGAAAAGATCACGATGGCGAACATTGCAAGGGACATCCCTGTCCTGTACCGGGACTGGAGCGGGTAGGACACGGCGGATTTCACCACAGGCGCGTAGCGCCGGATGCGGCCAACGGTCTTGCTCATCAGACCGAGCACTATCGGGGCGTTGTTAACAGTCACCATCACAGCGCCCGTAACCAGGAATGCGCCAACCAAGAAAAACCCGGACATGTCCTCTGTGAAGTCTGGCTCGAGCCTCTTGAGGAAGCTGTGGGGGATCAACCAGTAGACGACAAGAAACAGTCCCGCGCCGGTGAACACCCACAGCTGCGAGACGCCGAGTGCGCGCACGCCCATCGCGATTCCGAGGACGATGATGGAGATACCCAGCCCAAAGAAGGGCAGGTGGGCAGCCTGAAACGCAGAGACGAACACCAGCACGCCAAACAGTGTCATCAATGTAGCGCGGATCAACGGTCCGCGCCGGGAGCCTTCCACCTGAGGTTCCGGCAGGTCCCGGATGGCCCTCACTATGTTGAGCCGGCTGATACGCCGAGCGGAGAGAGCGACCGTGACGAAAGTGAGCACGCCGCCGGCCAGGAATGAGGCCAGGAAACTCACGGGCTGAACGTGGGGGGCGAAAGTGAACTCCTCAACGGTCTGACTGATGATGGCGGATACGACCTCCACAAGGGCGCAAGAAACGGGCGATGAGCAACGCACGTCCTACATCCTTCCTTGCGCGGCTGAGGAGATTGCTGCACCTCTGATTCCAGAACTCAGCCTCAGGAATTCACCGAAGACGTGCCTAAAACCCCCTTCCTTGCGTTTTGCACCTCCCTATCTAAAAGATAAAGATTGACAGGACTAGCCGCAGAAGATAGAATAGCCGATTGTTGCCATCTGTGATGGCGTTGGTTGTCTATGCTTGGTCTGGGAGTCACATGCCTACCGTAAACCAACTGATACGCAAAGGCCGTAAGAATCTGCACAAGCGCACCAAAGCGCCTGCGCTCAGGTTCGTGCAAAACTCGCTGCGCAACCGCACCGTGAGAGGTCCCGGTTGCCCGCAGCGTAGAGGCGTTTGCGTTCAGGTGAAAACCGTAACTCCCAAGAAGCCAAACTCCGCGTTGCGCAAGGTGGCGCGGGTGCGCCTCACCAACGGGATAGAGGTCACGGCCTATATTCCCGGCGAAGGCCACACTCTCCAAGAGCACTCGGTGGTCTTGGTCCGTGGAGGCAGGGTCAGGGACGTTCCCGGAGTGCGCTACCACGTAGTTCGCGGTGCTCTGGACTCTATGGGTGTATCGGACCGCAAGCAAGGCCGTAGCAAATACGGATCCAAGAAGGGCTAGCAACTCAGGCGGTCATTATGTCCAGAAGAAGGCGAGCAGAGCGCAGGCAGGTCATGCCCGATCCCAGGTATGGGAGCGAAGAGCTTGCCCGTTTTATCAACCGCGTAATGGTTGGCGGCAAGAAGACCGTTGCCCAGAGGATTGTCTACTCTGCCCTGGACAGACTGGAGGAAGAAGCGCATCGCCCTGGGCTTGAGGTTTTTGAGCAGGCCATGCGCAATGCCATACCGTCCTTGGAAGTAAAACCGCGCCGTGTCGGCGGAGCCACCTACCAGGTCCCGGTAGAGGTTAGGGCGGAACGGCGTCAAGCGCTAGCCATGCGCTGGCTCATCACATCAGCGCGCTCTCGCAGCGGGTTGCCGATGTCTGAAAGGTTGTATAGAGAGCTCCTAGAAGCCTCCCGGGGTGAGGGAGCGGCAGTGAAGCGGCGGGAGGACCTGCATCGTATGGCTGAGGCCAACCGGGCCTTTGTCCACTATCGCTGGTAGTGCAGCCGCGTATATTTAAGTCCCCTACACGGGTTTGTGGATCTCGGAGTCACCTATCCTCATGGAAGAGATTCGGAATATAGGATTCATTGCGCATATTGACGCTGGCAAGACCACCGTCACCGAGCGTGTGTTGTTCCTTTCCGGGCTAACCCACAAGCTGGGAAGCGTGGACGAGGGCACTGCGGTAATGGACTGGATGGATCAGGAGCGTGAGCGTGGCATCACCATCACGTCCGCCGCCGCCACCACCTTCTGGAAAGAGCACCGGATCAACGTCATAGATACACCCGGCCACGTCGACTTCACCGCGGAGGTGGAGCGCAGCCTCCGCGTCCTCGATGGCGGAGTGGTCGTCTTCGATGCCGTGGCAGGCGTGCAACCTCAGTCAGAGACGGTATGGCGCCAGGCCGACAAGTACCGCGTGCCCCGTATCTGCTTCATCAACAAAATGGACCGCGTCGGCGCCGACTTCCAAAGAACCATCGATATGATACGGCACCGCCTGAAGGCCAACCCCGTACCCATACAGATGCCCATTGGCAGCAACTCCGAGTTTCAGGGCGTGGTGGACATTCTGGAAGAAAAGGCGCTCATCTATTCTGAAGGGAGCATCCTGGCGGAGGAAGCCCCCATCCCGGAGGAGTTCCGGGAAGAGTACCTCAACTATAGAGATGCCCTGATGGAGAAAGTGGCTGAGACGGACGAATCGCTTCTGATCAAGTATCTGGAGGGGGAAGAGATATCCTCCAGTGAATTGCGCTCCGCTCTGCGGCGCTCCACAATCCAGAATCACATTGTGCCCGTGTTGTGCGGCACGGCGCTGCGCACCAAGGGCATTCAGCCCCTGCTGGACGCCATAGTCCACTACCTCCCTTCTCCGTTGGACGTTCCCCCCATAACGGGCGTTCATCCCAAGACGGGGGAAGAGATGCTTAGCGAACCTGGCACGGATGGACCGTTCTCCGCGCTGGCTTTCAAAGTAGTCACGGACCCTTACACGGGCCGCCTGGTGTACCTGCGGGTGTACTCTGGCAAAGTGAGCAGCGGCTCCACCGTTTACAATGTCACCAAAGGCCAGCGTGAACGGATGGGCCGCATTCTCAAAATGTTCGCCGACCGCAGAGAAGAGGTTAGCGAGCTCCAAGCTGGTGACATAGCCGCTACGGTTGGCCTCAAGAACACCTTCACCGGCGATACTCTTGCTCCGGAGAACGCACAGGTGCTGCTGGAAGCCATCCGTTTCCCTCAGCCCGTCATCTCCATGGCTATAGAGCCAAGAAGCAAGGCGGACCAGGACAGGCTTACGGACGCCCTGATCAAGCTGGCTGAAGAAGACCCCACCTTTATCATGAGGTTTGATAAGGAGACCGCTCAGACGGTCATCTCCGGGATGGGCGAGTTGCACCTGGAGGTATTGGTGGAGCGGCTGAAACGTGAATTCAGCGTTCAGGCCAGCATAGGCAAACCCAGGGTCTCCTATCGCGAGGCTATTACATCTGCCGTACGGGCTGAGGGCCGCTTCGTGCGCCAGTCCGGGGGCCGCGGCCAGTACGGCCACATCTGGCTGAAAGTAGAGCCGTTGGAGCGCGGCGCCGGCTTCGTCTTCGAAGATAAGATAGTAGGCGGCACCATACCCAGGGAGTACATTCCTGCCGTTAAACAGGGGATCAGAGACACCTTGGAGAACGGTGTCGTCGGCGGCTACCCAGTGGTTGATGTCAAAGCCACGCTGATCGACGGCTCCTACCACGAAGTCGATTCATCCGAGATGGCGTTTAGGATCGCCGGCGGCATGGGCATGCGCGAGGCTTTGCGCCGCGCCGGTTCGGTCCTGCTCGAGCCGATCATGTCGGTTGAAGTGGTCACGCCTGGCGATTTCCTTGGCGAGATACTCTCCGACTTAAGCAGCCGCCGCTCTCAGATAAACAACATGGAAGGCCAGGGAGATACCCAGATGGTATCGGCCTACACTCCACTGGCGGAGATGTTTGGTTATGCCACGGACTTGCGTTCCATCACCCAGGGTCGCGCCAGCTACACCATGGAGTTCGACCATTATCAGCGCGTGCCTGACAACATAGTACAGGAGGTAGTCCGCGAATAGTGCGGTTCGGCAAAGCAGGAAGATATGACAACCTCAGCCCCAACACAGCATAGGCAGCGCATAAGAATAGTTTTGAAGGCGTTCGATCACCGTCTCCTTGACCAGTCGGCGGAGCACATTGTCGAAACGGCTGAGAGGGCGGGAGCACAGGTAGCCGGGCCCATACCGCTGCCCACGTCCATCAAACGGTTCTGCGTCATCCGCTCGCCGCACGTGGACAAAAACTCCCGTGAGCACTTTGAGCTCCGTACGCACAAGCGGCTCATTGATATCCTAAGCCCCACGCCCCGAACCATCGATGCACTGACCAGGCTGAATATGCCTGCAGGCGTCGATATATCGATAAAGTCGTAGTTTGGAATAGAGATGCCAATAGGTTTACTCGGCGAAAAATTAGGCATGACCCAGGTCTTCCAAGAAGACGGCACGGCCCAGGCAGTGACGGTATTGGAGGTCGGCCCCTGCATGGTGACTCAGGTCAAGACCATGGTCAACGACGGCTATGAAGCGGTGCAACTCAGCTTCAGGGAGAAACGCCGCCTGAACAAGGCTGAAGAGGGACACCTGAAAGGGGTAGGGAGATTCCGCTATCTCAGGGAACTGCCGCCCGTAGACCTGGGCTACGTTCAGGTAGGTCAAACCGTGGATGTCTCTATATTCCAGCCCGGCGACATCATAAACGTTACCGGCACCACCAAGGGCCGCGGCTTTGCCGGAGGCATCAAGCGGCATGGCTTCAGCGGCGGGCCCAAGACTCACGGACAGTCCGACAGGCACCGCGCCCCCGGCTCCATCGGAGCAGGCACCACGCCGGGCCGGGTGTTCAAGGGAAAACGCATGGCCGGCCACATGGGCAACGTCCGCGTCACCGCTCGAAACGTAGAGGTGGTCCAGGTGGACGTCGAACGCAATCTGCTGCTCATTAAAGGGAGCGTGCCCGGCGCCAACCGGCAACTCGTGCTCATTCGGCACACCGATGAAGGCATCCAGCGGCTGAAACAGGACCCTATCTGGAGCAGGCCCGTTGAAAAGGCGGACCTTCCGGAGGACCCGGACGCCATTGTAGAGGCCGGGGAGCAGGCGGAAGTCCTGACCGGGGCTGCTGCGGAAGAGAAAGGGTCGGTCGCCGAACAGCCGGCACAGCAACAGGAAGCGGTGGTGCCCCAAGCATCCACCCAGGAAGAGGCCGCTAAATCGAAACCAGAAGTAGAGACCCCCGCGGGAGAAGAAATAACAGATCAGGCTAAAGGAGGGCTCTCAGTTGAAATGGAGGGATCTTCACTTCAAGAAGAGGCGCCGGAGCCAGGCGAAGAAAAGGAAGGGAAGGGCCAGTGAAGCTTCCCGTAGTGGACATAACGGGTACCCAGATTGGAACGCTGGAAGTTAGCGATCGTTTGTTTGATGTTCCAGCCAACCAGCCGGTGGTGCACCAGGCTATGGTGCGCCAGCTTGCCAATGCTAGGCAGGGTACGTCCTCCACCAAGACACGCGCCCAGGTATCGGGCGGTGGAGCCAAGCCCAGGCCTCAGAAGCATAGCGGACGCGCCAGGCAGGGCAGCATACGTTCCCCCCATTACGCAGGTGGAGGTATTGTGTTTGGCCCCAGCCCGCGGAGTTTCCGCCAGAGAATGCCCAAAAAGATGCGCAGACTCGCCATTCGTTGCCTGCTCTCGGATAAGGCCAGGGAAAACAGACTGACTCTTCTTCAGCACATTGACTTGCCCACTTCAAGGACCAAGGAGATGGTAAATGTCCTGAAGGCACTGGACGCAGTCTCTAGCACCCTGATAGTCATGCATCAACCCAGCAGCAACGTAGTCCTATCCGCCCGCAACATCGAAAAAGTAAAAACGCTCCCCGCCTCCAACATCAATGTCCTAGACTTGCTGAAACACGACCGCCTTATCATGACGGTAGATGCCGTCCACCAGGCAGAGGAGCTGTGGGCGGACGGTGCAACATCCGCCGAAGTGGAGATGGAACCAAAGACTAGGACGCGCCGGCGTGCTTCGGCCACCCCTGCCCGCGGCGGCAGAGGCCGCCAAACCAGGGCAAGCGCGGATCAGGAAGTGGCGGTGGAAGTAGAACCAGAAGCAGCCGTGGAAGCAGAGCCGGAAGCAGCCGTGGAAGTAGAACCGGAAGTGGCGGTGGAAGTAGAACCGGAAGTGGCGGTGGAAGTAGAACCGGAAGTGGCGGTGGAAGCAGAACCGGAAGCGGCGGTGGAAGTAGAGCCTGAAGCGACGGTGGAAGCAGAACCAGAAGCAGCCGTGGAAGCAGAGCCGGAAGCAGCCGTGGAAGCAGAGCCGGAAGCAGCCGTGGAAGTAGAACCGGAAGTGGCGGTGGAAGTAGAACCGGAAGTGGCGGTGGAAGTAGAACCGGAAGCGGCGGTGGAAGTAGAGCCTGAAGCGGCGGTGGAAGTAGAGCCTGAAGCGACGGTGGAAGCAGAACCAGAAGCAGCGGTGGAAGCAGAGCCAGAAGCAGCGGTGGAACCCAAAGAAGGGCGTAAGGAGGCGTAGCCATGCAACAGCTCAACATTCTCCTGCGACCCATAGTCACTGAGAAAAGTACCCTGCTCCAGGAGCGGAACAAGTATGTGTTCGAGATTACGCCTAGAGCCAATAAGATAATGGTAAAAGAGGCGGTGAAGCGCGCCTACAACGTAGACGTGCTCAAGGTGAACATTGTGAAGAACAGGGGTAAGAGGAAGCGCTTTGGCCCCCGCTGGACGCAAACGAGAGACCGCAAGAAAGCGATTGTGACCCTCAAATCCCGGCGATAGAATCGAGATATTCGAGGGAGCGTAGCCCATGCCGTTGAAGACATATAGACCCACGACTCCCTCCCGGCGCGGAGCGGTTTCAACCACTTTCGAGGAGTTGACCGGTTCCCGTCCTGAAAAGTCGCTTGTTGCCCCGCTGAAGCGTTCCGGAGGAAGAAATTCCAGGGGAAAGATCACAGTGCGGCGGCGCGGCGGCGGCGCCAAAAGGTCTTACCGCATTGTAGACTTCAAGCGAGACAAGTTGGGAGTGCCCGGCAAGGTGGCGGCCATTGAGTACGACCCCAACCGTTCGGCAAGGATTGCCCTCATCCACTACGCGGACGGAGAGAAGCGCTACATACTGCATCCAGAGAAGTTGAAGGTGGGGGACCGCGTTGAAGCCGGCCCTGACGCCGATATCAAGGTTGGCAATGCGCTTCCTCTGAGCCACATACCCACGGGTACCCAGGTGCACAACATAGAGATGCAGCCCGGCAGTGGCGGTAAGATAGTCCGTAGCGCCGGATTGTCGGCACAGGTGCTGGCCAAGGAGCCCAACTACACGCTCATCAGGTTGCCATCGGGCGAGGTTAGACGCATACTCAGCCGGTCCATGGCTACCGTGGGTGAGGTGGGAAACGCGGACAATAAGAACGTGAAGCTGGGCAAGGCCGGCAAGAAGAGATACCTTGGCAGGCGCCCCTCGGTGCGGGGCTCCGCCATGACCCCCAGAGACCATCCCCACGGAGGCGGCGAAGGCCGCTCACCCATAGGTATGCCCGGGCCCAAAACGCCCTGGGGTAAGCCCGCACTGGGCTACAAAACGCGCCACAACAGGCGTACCGATAATATGATAGTCCGCAGGAGAGGCAATAAGAGGTAGGGTAGATAAGTTATGTCACGCTCGATAAAAAAGGGGCCTTACGTGCACCCAAAGCTGGCAAAGAAAGTGGCTGTGGTGCAGAGAAGCGGGTCTCGCACGGTAATCCGCACTTGGTCGCGCGCTTCCATGATCATGCCGGATATGTTGGGATTGACCATCGCCGTTCATGACGGCCGCCGCCACGTGCCTATCTTCGTCACTGAGAACATGGTAGGGCACCGCCTGGGAGAGTTCGCCCCCACCCGGACGTTTCGGGGACACTCCTCCAAGTCTGAGCGCACCAGTTCGGTGAGGTAAGCATGCCTGCACAAGCCACAGTCAAGAATATCAGCATATCCGCCAAGAAGCTGAAGTGGGTGGTAGCCCTGGTCCGAGGCAGAAGGGTTGATGAGGCGCTTACCGTATTGCATCATCAGCCGACACCCGCTGCAAGAGAAGTGGCCAAAGTGTTGAAGTCGGCGGTAGCCAATGCCGAGAACAATCTACTGCTTGAGCCGGATGAGTTGAGAGTGGCGCAGATATACGCCAATCAAGCCCCGTCCCTGAAGCGGTTCAGGGCTTCGGCGCGGGGACGCGCTGGGCGTATAAGCAAGCGCTCCAGCCATATCACCGTTGTGGTGAATGAGGAGGTTTAATTGGGCCAGAAGACCCATCCAATAGGCTTTCGACTTGGCATCATTAAGGACTGGGATGCCAAGTGGTTTGCTGCTAAGAGCGAGACCTACAGGGATCTCCTTCAGGAGGACCTGAAGATCAGAAAGCACATCAACAAGACATACGTGGACGCCGGTATAGCCTTGGTGAATATAGAACGGCCTAGCAATGACTTGGTGATCACCATGCATACCTCGCGTCCCGGCATAGTCATCGGGCGCGGCGGCCAGCGCATAGAAGAGCTGCGAAGGGACATTGAGAACATCACCGGCAAGCGCGCCAGGGTCAACGTCCAGGAGATCCGCCAGCCGGAGTTGAATGCTTACCTGGTAGCTAGGAACATCGCCGACCAGCTTGAGCGCAGGGTGGCTTTCCGCCGCGCCATGCGGCAGGCTTTGTCCAGGGCCATGCAGGCCGGCGCCCAGGGTATCAAGATCGTCTCCTCCGGCCGGCTGGGAGGCAACGAGATAGCCCGGAAAGAGAAAGCCATGGAGGGACGCGTTCCCCTGCACACGCTACGCGCCGATATAGACTACGGATTGGCTGAAGCTGCCACCACCATGGGCAAAATAGGCATCAAGGTCTGGTTGTACAAGGGTGATATCCTGCCGCAGCAGCAGGAAGAGGTAGAGGAGCTGGGTACAATAGAGGTAACCCTCCAGGCCGGTGACACCGATTCAGACAGAGACGGCGTTGATGAGGCGCTGGCGTCCGGCAGTGTGAGGAGTGCACGCACCGACGATATTCAGGATGATTCAGTGAAGGATACGGAGGCAGAGGATGTTGCAGCCGAAGAGAGTTAAGTACCGCAAAACGCATCGCGGCCACATGCGCGGCGCATCCCATGCTGGGTAATCAAGTCCTCTTTGGCGATTTTGCCTTGAAGGCAATGGAGCCCGCCTGGATCACGGCGCGCCAGATAGAGGCGGGCCGCCGGGCCATTACGCGTCATGTACGCAGAGGCGGCAACATCTGGATTAGAGTCTTCCCGGACAAGCCCATCACTAAGAAACCAGCGGAAACCAGACAGGGATCAGGCAAAGGCCCCGTGGACCAGTGGGTTGTCGTAGTCAGGCCGGGCAGAATCCTCTACGAAATAGCAGGCGTTCCTGAGGATACTGCAAAAGAGGCTTTGCGCCTAGCTTCTCACAAGATGCCCATAGACGTCCGCATCATTGCCCGGCAAGACGCTCACGCCTCCGCCGGAGCGGGAGAGTAACCGTGCGTATCTATGAAATAAGGGCTTTGGCCCAGGAAGACTTGGAGAAAGAGCTGCAAGAGACCTACAAAGAGGCGTTGAACGTGCGCTTCCGGCTTTCGACGCGGCAGTTGAGCGATACTTCGCAGCAAAGAAAGGTGCGCAACAAGATAGCTAGAATCAAGACCGTGCTGCGGGAGCGTCAACTTTTGGAGCAGACAAAATGAGCACTGCAAACCGCAAAAGACGCATTGGCCAAGTGGTCAGCGATAAAATGGACAAGACCGTGGTGGTCGCTGTCCAGTGGCGGCAGCGGCATCCCGTATATCGCAAGAGCATACGCCGCATCTCCAAGTTCCACGCACACGATGAGCAGAACGACGCCCGCATAGGCGACCGGGTGCTAATAGTGGAGACCAAGCCATTGTCCCGCCTCAAACGGTGGCGCATAGCAGAGATACTGGAACGGCACGAAGTTCCGGAGATAGCGCCACAGGAGATAGGCGCGGAAATAGAAGAAGAGATCGCCCAACCGGAGGCTGCTGTAGCCGCGGCAGACGTGTCTCAGGCTGAAAAGGCGGATACGGCCGAACCTGAAGCAGCCGAGGAGCCTGAACAGGAAGCGGTTGAGGAGGCTGAACAGGAAGTGGCCGAGGAGGCTGAACAGGAAGTGGCTGAGGAGGCTGGACAGGAAGTGGCCGAGGAGCCTGAACAGGAGGCGGCCGAGGAGGCTGAACAGGAGGCGGCCGAGGAGCCTGAACAGGAAGTGGCTGAGGAGGCTGAACAGGAAGTGGCCGAGGAGGCTGAACAGGAAGTGGCCGAGGAGGCTGAACAGGAAGTGGCCGAGGAGCCCTCCGCGTATGAAGCACCGTCCCAGGATGCTCTATCCACCGGGCAAGAGCCGGTTGAGACCTCCACGGAAGAGGAGATTGGACGGGTAGCTGAAGAGAAGGAAAGCAAGGAAGGATCGTGATACAGACGTACTCCAAGCTTACAGTAGCCGATAACTCAGGCGCCAAGGTGATCATGTGCATCAATATCCCGGGAGGCACCCGCAAACGCTATGCTCGTGTGGGTGACGTTATCGTCGCCGCCGTCAAGGAGGCCACGCCCAACGCCCCGGTAAAATCCGGAGACGTGGTCAAAGCGGTGGTGGTTAGGACGTCTCAGCCCTACCGGCGTCCTGACGGCTCACATATCCGGTTCGATGATAATGCAGCCGTAGTTCTCACCGATCAGCTTTTGCCCAGGGGGACCCGCATCTTCGGCCCGGTGGCTCGGGAGCTGCGGGACAAAGAGTATATGCGGATAGTTTCCCTGGCACCGGAGGTGCTCTAGTGAACATTAGAAGGAACGATACGGTAGAGGTCATCTCCGGCAAGGACGCCGGAAAGAGAGGTACGGTCCAGGCCGTCCTGCCTCCCAAGAGCCGCCTCACCGTGGAAGGCGTCAATATAGTTAGAAAACACCAACGCCCTACCTCCACCCTGCGGCAGGCTGGAATAATTCAGTTGGAAGCCTCTCTCCATGCTTCCAAGGTTATGCTGGTTTGTCCAAATTGCAGCAAAGCGGTCCGCGTTGGGCGCACGTACCTTGACGATGGTCGTAAAGTACGGGTGTGTCGTTCTTGCAAAGAAATGATCGATAGATAGAAAGACGTTATGGAAGAAGCACAAAAGCAACCAAAATCAGAGTCCGCCCGGAACCGGAAGAAGCCGCCCTCTCCCCAGCGTGGACGCCGAGCCAGGCCGCAGCGCACTCAAGAAAGCGGCTCTCAACCCGTTTCTAACCGCGCGCCAACCCTACTACTCAAGTACCGGCAGGAGTTTGTGCCTCAGCTCATCAACGAGTTTGGCTACAAGGTTCCTCTGCAGGCCCCGCGCATGGAGAAAGTCGTGATGAACGTGGGTCTGGGAGAGGCGCTGACCAACTCCAATGCCATTGACTCCGTATCTCAAATGCTGACCGCCATCTCCGGGCAAAAGCCTGTCGTCACTAGGGCCAGGAAGTCTATAGCTGGCTTTAAGATCAGAGACGGCATGCAGATTGGCGTCATGGTCACTCTGAGAGGACGCCGCATGTATGAATTCATGGAAAGACTCATCAATGCCGCGCTACCTCGTATAAGAGACTTCCGCGGCGTGCCCAGAACCAGCTTCGATGGGCGAGGGAATTACTCGTTGGGTATTAGAGAACAGATCATCTTTCCAGAGATAGACTACAACCGAATAGACCGCATCCGCAGCTTCCAGGTGACCTTTGTCACCACCGCCCAGAAGGATGAAGAAGCAATCCGCCTCCTGGAAATGTTCGGATTACCGTTTGCCAGGGAGCAGATCGACTGAGGTAAGAATGGCCAAAGCAGCAAAAGTAGCCAAATGGCGGAAGCCGCCAAAGTTCAAAGTACAGCATCACAACCGTTGTAACCTCTGTGGGAGGCCCAGGGCGTATATTCGCCACTTTGGACTGTGCCGCATTTGTTTCAGAACACTCTCTTTGCGCGGCGAGCTTCCCGGTATCAGAAAGGCTAGTTGGTAGGTGTTACTGTGACTCAAACGGATCCCATTGGGGACATGCTAACAAGGATACGCAACGGCATTGCCGTGCACCGGGATTGGGTGTCCGCCCCACCTTCCAAATTGAAGAGAGCTATCCTAGAGCTTCTGAAGAAGGAAGGCTTCATAAGTGACTATCATCTGTTCCAAGAAGAGGCGGGGGAGATGCTGCGCATCAGGCTCCTCTATGACGAGGACAACCAGCCTGCCATAAAGGGGCTCAGGCGCATCAGCAAGCCTGGCTTGCGAGTCTACGTCGACAAAAAGCAGCTTCCTCGCTTCTACGGTGGTCGTGGCCTGTCGGTCATATCCACATCCAAGGGCTTGCTGAGCGGCCAGGATGCTTGGCGAAGGGGAATAGGGGGAGAAATACTATGTTACGTTTGGTAGGAATATGTCCAGAATAGGCAGACAGCCAATAGATATACCGCCTGGGATCAATGTCAAGGTGGAGCCCGGCCTGGTCAGCGTAGAGGGTCCCAAGGGCTCCCTGGTGCAACAGGTCAGAGACGGCATAAGCGTAGTGGTGAACGATTCTCAGATCCTGGTGACTAGGGAATCCGAAGCTAGAGAGCACCGTTCCCTGCATGGATTGACTCGCACTTTGATAGCCAACATGATCACAGGCGTCTCCCAGGGATTCCAAAAGACCCTGGACATAGTTGGGGTGGGATATAGAGCCCAGCAATCCGGCCCCAACGTCGTAGTCCAAGTTGGCTACTCACATCCCGTGGAAGTACAGCCCATGGAGGGCGTAGATATTGAAGTGCAGGGCAACAACCGTATTCAGGTGAACGGTATAGACAAACAGCTGGTGGGAGAGATGGCCGCCCGTATAAAGAGGATACGCCGCCCCAACGCCTACACCGGCAAAGGGATAAGGTATCTTGACGAACGGATCCGTCTCAAACCGGGAAAGAGTGCGGCGAGGGCTAGATAAGAATGGCTAGAAAACAAAACAGGACCCACAGCAGACACTCTAGGCATCTCCGTGTACGCAAGAAAGTGGCGGGGACAACCGAGCGGCCCAGGTTGAGCGTGTTCCGCAGCCTGCGCCAGGTATATGCTCAGGTCATTGACGACTCAACGGGCCGCACGATTGTTGCCGCCTCCAGCCTGCCTCTGAAACAGAACGGAGCGGGTATAGTGAAGACACAGGCCGCAGCCGCCGTGGGCAAACAGATTGCGGAGGCGGCAAACAAAGCAGGCGTTAACAGGGTTATCTTTGATAGAGGGGGATATAAATACCACGGTAGGGTCAAGGCACTGGCCGATGCTGCCCGTGAGGGAGGTCTTGAATTCTAATGGTCTACCAGATGAATAGAGTTATCGATAACCTGGATAGGGAACAGGTAACCCTTGCCGAGCGCGTTGTCAACATTCGCCGTGTTGCCAAAGTGGTCAAGGGTGGGCGACATCTCACCTTCAGCGCCCTCGTCGTGGTCGGTGACGGCCAGGGCAGGGTCGGTTCCGGCTTGGGCAAAGCCATCGCCATACCTGACGCCGTGAGAAAAGGTGCTACCATTGCGCAAAAGACATTGATTACCGTACCTCTGAAAGGCACCACCGTACCCTTTCGAGTACAGGCCAAGTACGGTGCCGCTCATGTAATGCTCAAACCTGCCCCTCCCGGGACAGGCATCATTTCTGGGCCCTCCATGCGGGCCGTGCTGGACATGGTTGGCGCCAAAGACGTTGTGGCCAAGTCCTTGCGTAGTCAGAATCCTATCAATGTTGTAAGAGCTACCATAGAGGCATTGAGGCAGCTGGCAATGTTCCCACTGGAACAGGAAGAAGCCCCAGCGGAATCTGAACAAGAACAGGCAGCCTCCACGGATATCCAGGCCAAGGCGTAGAAGATGAGCAAGCTGCTGGTAACATGGACCAAGAGCACGATAGGCTATCCTCGTACTCAGCGAAGGGTGATCAAAGCGCTGGGCTTGCGTAGGTTGCACCACACGGTGGAACACGCCGATACGCCTTCCATACGCGGCATGCTGCACAAGGTGAGGCATCTGATTAGAGTTGAACAGGCCCAGGGATGACGGAAAAACCATGAAACAGCATCAGTTGAAATCTGCCAAGGGAGCTCGCACGAGCTACCGGCGCGTTGGCCGCGGCGACGGCAGTGGCCGGGGAAACTACTCCGGGCGCGGCATGAAGGGACAGAAGTCGCGCAGCGGCGGCAAGCTGCGCCGTGGATTTTCCGGCGGCGCCCTGCCCATAATGAAGGCCTTGCCCATGTTGCGGGGGTTCACCAATATATTCCGTGTGGAGTACCAGGAAGTGAACCTGGAACGTCTCCATTCACTCCCTTCCGATGCCGTCGTGAACCCCACAACGCTCAAGGAGTTGGGAATCGTAAAAAGCGATAAGAAACCGGTCAAAATACTGGGCAGGGGCGTTTTGCAGAGCCCTCTCAACGTGGCCGCTCACAAGTTTAGCAAATCTGCTCGGGCTGCAATAGAAGCAGCAGGCGGTTCGGTAGAGGTGGTATGACCACGCGTGCTTCATCCGTAAGGCAGCAGCAGTCATCGCGGCCGGCTCTTCTCCAGGCGATGATAGACGCCGTCCGGGTGCCGGATTTGCGGTACCGCATTCTCTTTGTGTTGGGCATGCTGGTGGTGTTTCGTTTCCTGGCACACGTCCCCGTCATCAACATAGACCGTAATGCCTTGAACAGCGCCTTTGAAAGCAACGCACTGTTCGGCTTTATAGACCTGTTCAGCGGTGGCGGGCTGCGCAACCTCAGCATAATGGCGCTGGGCGTCTACCCCTACATAACTGCATCCATAGTAATGCAGCTGATGACTCCGGTCATTCCCCGTCTGCAGGCGATAGCCAAGGAAGGCGAGGCCGGACGCCAGAGAATTAACCAAATCACTCACTATCTCATGGTGCCCATAGCCCTTGCCCAGGGTTACGGGCAGCTTACTCTGATACACCGCTTTGGCGGCCTTGCCGGATCCGACTTCACCACCGGCCTAGGCCTAACCACCATTACCATGGTCATTTCCATGACGGCAGGCGCCGTGTTCCTGGTCTGGCTCGGTGAGCTGATCACTGAAAGAGGTATTGGAAATGGGATTTCCATCATCATATTCGCGGGGATAGTGGCCGAGTTCCCTCAGCTTATTGGGCAAGGCTTCCTGGAGCGAAACAACCTTGGCGGCCTGTTTCTACTCATCGCTATCGGCGTAGTAATCGTCTACCTAATCGTCTACTTCACGGAAGCACAGCGACGCATCCCAGTGCAATACGGCAGAAGCGTATTCAGGGGAGGCCGTATGTATCGCCAGTCCGGCACTACCTATGTCCCGTTGCGGGTTAACTCCGCCGGCATGATACCTCTTATCTTTGCATTTTCCATCATGGTCCTGCCGGCCACCTTGGCCAGCTACATCGCCAGCCCTACCAGCACAACGGTCTTTGGTCAGATTGCTCGCTTCTTCGAGACCTCGCTGGCGCCAACCGGGCTGACCTACTGGGTCTTTTTATTCATTCTGGTAGTAGTGTTCACCTTCTTCTATACACTGGTCACGTTCCAGCAACAAAACCTGGCTGAAAACTTGCAGAAGAACGGAGGCTTCATACCGGGCATCCGACCCGGGCGCCCCACTGCGGATTACCTCAACCGCGTCATCATACGCATCACTTGGGGCGGTGCTATTTTCCTTGGAGTCGTGGCCATCATCCCCTACTTTGCCACTATAGCAACAGACATACGCGCTATTCAGTTGAGTAGCGCCAGCCTGCTCATCATGGTCAGTGTGGCCTTGGACACGCTGAGACAGCTAGAAGCGCAGCTGCTCATGCGCAACTATGAAGGATTCCTACGGTAGGTAAGATTTGCGAATAGTATTGCTTGGGCTGGCTGGAGCCGGCAAAGGTACACAGGCACCCCTTCTCTCAGAGGAGTTGGATGTTCCCTCTATATCTTCCGGCGACCTTTTCCGATATCACCGGTCCCAAGGCACTGATCTGGGGCGTCTTGCCAATAGCTACATGGAGAAGGGCTACCTTGTCCCAGACGACGTAACAATCAAAATGATACTTGAACGAATAGAACAGGTTGGCGGCACGGGCTTCGTCTTGGACGGCTTTCCCAGGACGCTCCCACAAGCAGGAGCCCTGGACCAGGCGTTGAACGGCATTCCAATAGAGGGCGCCGTCTACATCCTGGTTAGCGAAGACGAGCTTGTGCAGCGTCTCAGCCAGAGGCTGGTCTGCGGCGGTTGCGGGGCTCCCTACTCGAAGATTGGGCTGGATGCGGCCGCACAGTGTAAAAAGTGTGGCGGAGTGCTGTATCAGCGAGACGATGACAAGCCCGAAGTGGTGAGGAAACGTCTGCAGGTCCAGTGGTCCGGCCTCAACGAGCTGCTGGACCACTACGGCGCACAGGGCAAACTCATTGAAATCAACGGAGAGCAGGCCGCTGAACAAGTTGCCGCAGAGACCTTGCGGGCTGTCTCCGGACTTGTGACCGTCGAATAAGCGAGGTTTAGAAGCCTGAGCGATTGAAGTATAATAGATAAGTTGACCATGCTAAACATGACAGACCTTTTGTTGAACGAAATAAAGCCGGGCGCCAGCGGAATCAACGTAAAATCGCCGCAGGAGCTTCAAAGCATGCGCCAGGCCGGACAAGTCGTGGCGGCCGCCATAGAAGCCCTGCTTGCTGCTATTCAGCCCGGAATGAAGGCCAAGGATCTTGACATCATAGCCGCACGGGAAATAAGACTTCTCGGCGCAAGTCCCTCTTTCAAGGGCTATCGCGGGTTCCCTGCCACAATCTGCGTCTCCTTCAACGAAGAGATAGTGCACGGCATACCGGGAGACAGGGTTATCCGTGAGGGAGACATTGTAAGCATTGACGTTGGCGCTATAGTAGACGATCACCATGGAGACAGCGCCGTGACAGTTGCCGTGGGCAGTGTTCCCCCTGATGTTGAGCGACTCATACAAACTACGCGCCTTGGCTTGGAAGAGGGTATCAAGGCGGTCGTTGCGGGGAACCGTATTGGAGACATATCTGCCGCGATTCAGCGATTCGCCGAACCTGGAGGTTATGGAATAGTCAGGGAATACGTTGGCCACGGCATAGGCCGCTCCCTACACGAGGAGCCTTCCGTGCCTAACTTTGGCGAGGCTGGCAGGGGCCCGTTGCTCAAGCCTGGCATGGTCATTGCCATAGAACCCATGCTCAACATGGGGGTATGGCAGACCCGCCTTCTTCAGGACAATTGGACAGTGGTCACCGCCGATGGCTCCCTTTCGGCTCATTTCGAGCATACCTTGGCCGTAACGGAGCAGGGACCGGAAGTCCTCACCAGGCGGAACAGTGAAGGGATCCATACCACACTCTGATTGCTTATGGCTAAGAAAGAGAAAGAGACCATAGAAGTGGAGGGAACAGTCAAGGAGGCTCTGCCCAACGCTATGTTCAAGGTGGAGCTGGCCAATGGACATCAGGTTCTGGCGCATATCTCTGGGAAGATGAGGATGCACTTCATACGCGTGCTCCAGGGAGACCGCGTCCTGGTGGAGTTGTCTCCCTATGACCTCACCCGCGGCCGGGTCACTTTCCGCTTCAGGTAGGGACGGTAGGAATGAAAGTACGGTCATCAGTGAAGAAAATGTGCGACAGGTGCAAGATAATTCGCCGGGAAGGTAGAGTTAGGGTTATCTGCACTAATCCCAAGCATATGCAGAGGCAAGGATGAGGCAGATCAGGAAACGGCATGGCGTATCACCCAAGGAGGGGGCAATATGGCGCGTATAGCGGGCGTGGACATCCCGGACAACAAGCGAGTGGAGGTCTCTCTGAGACGCATCTACGGCATCGGTCCCAAGATAGCTCTCAGAGTGCTGGATAGGGCTGAGGTGAAGGCCAATCCCAGGGTGAGGGACCTATCAGAAGAGGAGTTGAACAGACTCCGCGAGGTCATCGACAAGGAACACAGAGTAGAGGGGGATCTCCGCCGTGAGGTCAACATGAACATCCGGCGTCTCATGGACATTGGGAGCTATCGTGGGCTGCGCCACCGCCGTGGCTTGCCCGTCCGTGGGCAGAGGACCAAGACAAACGCACGCACTAAGCGCGGCGCGCGCAGGACCGTTGCCGGACGCCGCCGCACCGTAGGCAAGAAGTAGGAGACCCATCAACATGGCTAGAGGAAGATCAAGACCGCGCAGAAGGGAAAGGAAGTTCGTTCCCAAGGGAAAGGCCTATATCCGTTCCACCTTCAACAACACTCTGATCACTTTGACGGACCCGGATGGCAACGTCTTATCCTGGGGCAGCTCGGGCACAGTGGGCTTCAAGGGGGCTCGCAAGGGCACCGCCTTTGCCGCTCAGCGTGCCGCTGACTCCGCGGCGCGCCGCGCCATGGAGCATGGCGTCAGGGAAGTGGAAGTATTGATCAAAGGCCCCGGCGCGGGCAGGGAAGCGGCCATCCGCTCCCTCCAGGCCGCCGGCATCAACGTGACAAGAATACGGGATGTCACGCCCATCCCGCACAATGGCTGCAGGCCACCAAAGAAAAGGAGAGTATAGGAGAGTATGGCCAGATATACAGGTCCTGCGTGCCGGCTGTGCCGCCGCGCAGGAGAGAAGCTTTTCCTCAAGGGTGAGAGGTGCTATACACCGCGCTGTGCCATAGAGCGCAGGCGGCGTCCGCCTGGCGACCAGACGCCAAGGCGCAGAAGGTCCAGCGACTGGGGTCTCCAGCTCAGAGAAAAGCAGAAGGCGCGTGTGATGTTCGGACTCTTGGAGCGCCAGTTCCGCAACTACTTCGAGCAGGCCCAGAAGAGCCCGCAGAACACGGGCGAAGTTCTGTTGCAGCTGTTGGAGCAGCGGTTGGACAACGTGGTCTACCGCTTGGACTTCGCGGAGTCAAGGTCACAGGCGCGCCAGATGGTGCGTCACGGCCACTTCACTGTGGACGGCAGAAAAGTGAACATCCCTTCTTACCGCCTGAAGCCCAACCAGGTTATATCCTGGAAGTCGTCCAATAGCGATAAGCAGTTTGTAAAAGACCTGATCGCTGGTATTCCCAGAAAAGCGATCCCCGCATGGCTGACTGTAGACACCAAGAACCTCTCGGGCACCATCATCAGACCGCCGAATGCCAGCGAGCTGGAAAGCGGTATTGAAACCAGATTGATAGTTGAGTACTACTCTAAGTAATGTATCGCCCCAATTGGAGGTGCTGTGTTGTTGACGCCTGTTCCTGTTCCAAGCGTTGAAATTCCTCGACCTGAAATCAAGGTTGAAGATATCACGGGCGGTTACGGCAAGTTTACCATCGGTCCGCTGGAGCGTGGATATGGGACTACGCTGGGCAACCCCCTGCGCAGGGTGCTGCTCAGCTCCATACCCGGCACCGCTATTACCTGGGTCAAGGTGGAGAGCGTTGCACATGAATATTCCACCATAGCCCACGTCAAAGAGGGGGTCTCCGACCTTCTTCTCAATTTCAAGGCCGTCAGGCTTCGCTCTCTGGCCGACAGACCCGGCAAACTCAGGCTGGAAGTGACGGGAGAAGGAGAGGTCACCGCCGGCGACATCATGACCTCGGCGGATTTTGAGATAGCCAACCCGGAGCTTCACATAGCCACACTGGACTCCCCGGAAGCCAGGCTCTCCGTGGAGTTGAACGTGGAGCAGGGCGCAGGCTACGTCCCCGCCGTAGAGGGTGACGGCCTGCCCATAGGCGTACTGCCCATGGATGCTATCTATACTCCCGTGCGCCGCGTCAACTTCAGCGTTGATCTCACCCGTGTCGGTCACAGGACCGACTTTGAGCTGCTGGTGCTGGAGATATGGACCGACTATACCATAAGCCCCCTGGAAGCACTGGCCAAAGCCGGCCACATCCTGGTGGACAGGTTCTTCCTCTTCGCCAATATCCGCAAGTCAGCCGAAGCGACGGGAGAGGTCGCGTCCCTGGCCGTAGCCGTCCCCGCGGAGGTCTACAACACACCCGTCGAAAAGCTTGACCTCTCGGCGCGTACCTTGAATTGCCTCAAACGGGCGCACATCAACCGTGTCGGCGAAGTCCTGGAAAGGGACAAGTCGGATCTGCTCAAGATACGTAACTTCGGCGAAAAGTCGCTGCGCGAGCTTTATACAAAGCTGGAAGACCTGGGATACCTCCCTGAGGAGATGGAGCCCCAGAACGGCGCCAGTAATGACGACCTGCCCGCGGAAGCCCGCCTTACCACCTTGGATGAGGAACGTGAGCCGCTTGGATTTGCACCGGAAAACCAGGAGGAGCAGTTGTGAGGCATAGAGTCGCTGGAAGAAAGCTCAACCGCAACGGAGGTCAGCGCAAAGCCCTCTACCGCGGCCTTGTCCGTGATCTGCTGCTCAATGAGCGCATCACTACTACGGAGGCCAAGGCCAAAGAGGTCCGCGGTCTGGCGGAGCGTGTCATCACCTATGGTAAGAAGGGCTCCCTTCACCATCGCCGATTGGCCTTGTCCTTCCTCCCCGACAAAGACGTCATAGCCAAGGTGTTTGATGACCTCAGCGAAAGATATTCCGAACGGCCGGGAGGCTATACCCGCGTGCTCAAGCTGGCCCCTCGCAAGGGGGACGGCGCTTCCATGGCTTTGCTGGAGTTGGTGTAAGTATGCAGAGCCCACACCCTCGCAAAGCCGCCCTCATCGTTGAGTACGACGGTACCTCTTACCGTGGCTTTCAATATCAACCCGGCGTTCCCACCGTCCAAAGCGAGATAGAGTCCGCCATTCACCGGCTGTCCTTGGAGAAAGTCCGTATTAAGGCTGCGGGCCGCACCGACGTTGGTGTGCACGCCAAAGGCCAAGCCGTGGCGTTCCTCACTCGTTCCGACCTATCTCCGGACAGTTTGCTCAGCGGACTGAATCATTTTCTTCCCAGCGATATTGCTGTGAAGAAAGCCTACTATGTAGACGTATCCTTTGATCCACGGCGTCACGCAGTCAGTAGGGTCTACGGATACTCCATTCTCAACAGCGGGTCGCCTTCGCCGTTGCAGGAGCGCTACTCCGCCCGCGTGGCGGAATCACTGGATGAGGGCACCATGCGCCTCGCCTTGGATTGGATGATAGGAGAGCACGACTTTGCTCTTCTCAGTGGCCCTGTGCCGCAGGGAAAGAGCACCGTGCGCCGCATCCTGGCCGGCGCCGTAGACCGTGATGAAGATACGGTGAGGTTTCAAGTGGAGGCCAACGCCTTTCTTCCCCATCAGATGCGCCGCATTGCCGGGCTGCTCGTGGCTATAGGCAACGGCCGCGCCTCCCCTGAGGCCGTCCCCGCCACGCTGCACGGCCGCACCAACCCTTGGAACTCAGGTCTGGCCAGGACAATGCCTCCCCAGGGCCTTTGCTTGTTGCAAGTTAACTACAAGGACTTTCTACCCAATGGCTACTAAACACAACAGGACACATACAGCAAGAAAGGCGGATGTAACCTCTGAATGGAAAGTTGTAGACGCTGCTGGCAAGCCGCTTGGCAGACTTGCCAGTGAGATAGCGCGTGTCTTGCAGGGCAAGCACAAGCCAATCTACACGCCCAACATCCTTACCGGAGACTACGTCATAGTTCTCAACGCATCTCAAGTAGCGGTTACGGGCAAGAAACTGGAGCAAAAGAAGTACTACCGTCACTCCGGCTATCCCGGCGGCCTGCGCACTACCACGCTTCAACGCCTTCTGGACAGGCATCCGGAAAGGGCCATCCAGCACGCCGTCAAAGGTATGCTGCCCAAGAACACCCTTGGCCGGCACATGCTCCGCAGGATGAAGGTGTACCCCGGAGCTGAGCATCCCCATGAAGCACAGGTCACCGCCACGGAAAGAAGGCAAGCCCTTCTAGCTGCCGGGGAGCCAAGAGAAGAAGAAGCGACTGCAAGTCCCCGCAGGTCCAGAGGCCGCAATGATGATCCGAAAAGCGCAACGACCGAAACCGTCGTCGAGGAGAGACCCGCCGCCGGGGAGGAATCGGAGGAGTAAATGACCCAGGAAACCTACTATCACGGCGTGGGCAAGCGCAAGACGGCTATTGCCCAGGTGCGCCTATACATACAGCCCGGGGGTATAGTCATCAACGGTAAGCCTATAGAGGAAGCGATCCCCTGGAGGCCATGGCAAGAGCTAGCGATTCGTCCTCTGGAGGTCACCAGCAGCGCAGGAAAGTACACCGCACAGGTCAAAGTCAAGGGTGGCGGCCCCAGCAGCCAGGCGTGGGCCGTGGGACACGGCATCGCCAGGGCGCTGGTAGCCTTGGACGAAAGCTTCAGAAAGCCCTTACGGGAGCACGGCCTGCTTACCCGTGACGCCAGGATAAAAGAGAGTAAGAAATACGGCTTGAAACGCGCCAGAAAAGCCGAGCAGTACAGCAAGAGGTAATGGTCTGTGGTCGGACAATAAAAGAGGAATTTAGCTATCGGCCGTTCCAATGGCTTCAAGACAATACAGAACTGGGTAGTGCGTCAGTTTGGAATTTCGGGGGGAAGTGCAATACTCTTACAATCCCCTTGACTAGCGAGCTTGCAGGGACTTGATGACCAAGCTAACGATGACGAAGAGGCTCACCACAACCATGATGACGAAGACATCCCCGAGAAATGACCAGCGTTCCCGTAGCCATTCGGCCAGTGAGAGCACTGGTAACATAGCCAATAGCCCGACGCCAAACACCAGTGCAGGTATGTAGCGTTGCATCCGACCCTCCCTAGCCGAATCACATCCGAACAATCGGTTGTCCTACTGGGAAAATCACCGAGGAGTTGCCAACGCCTGGAAATGTCTAGGTCAGCGGCGGCCATGCTCGGTCGAACTAGCTAGCAAAGCAGCACTAGCACGTTGGAAGTTAGTGTAAAACAGTATTCTCCTCACACGCCAGCCAGGTTCCTGCCCTCATCCAGCAACCGTTTCACCTCGTCCTCGCTGGCTGCCTCCGCGTAGATGCGCAGCAGCGGCTCCGTTCCGGAGAACCGTATCAGCAGCCAAGCGCCGTCCTCCAGCATGAAGCGTACGCCGTCTGTCTCGTCGCGGCTCACCACCTTGGAGCCGCCCAGGGCGTCCGGTCGCTGGGCGCCTACCCGTTTCTCCGTAGCCTGGCGATTTTCCGGCGAGAACGGCACGTCCAGGCGGTCGTAATAATGGGGGCCAAGCTTGCAGAAGAGATAGTCCAGCAACTCCGAGGGGCGCTTGCCCGTTTTAACCACCATGTCCAGCAGGAAAAGGCCGCTCAGGATCCCGTCGCGCTCCGGTACGTGACCTCTAAAGGCAAAGCCGCCGCTCTCTTCACCCGCTGTCAAAGCGTTCTCCCGCATCATCACCGGTCCTAGGAACTTGAAGCCTACTGCGGTTTCGTACACCGGCACGTCGAACAGCTTGCCCAGGCGGTATATCATGCTGGTCATAGTGGTCGACTTCACCAGCGGCCCCCTCTCCTGCCGCTGTTCCAGCAGGTACAGAGCCAGAAGGGTGAACGTCTGCAAAGTGGTGATGAACCGGCCCTTCTCGTCCACAAGTCCCACACGGTCCGCGTCCCCGTCCAGCGCTATGCCAATGTCGGCGCCGTTCGATGTTATCCATTCCGAAAGCGGCGTCAGATTATGCGCTACCGGCTCAGGCTGTTGCATGCCGGGAAAGGCCGGGTTGCGCTCCCCGCGCAGTTCTGTGACGCCGGTGCGGCCTCCGCCTATCAGTTGGGGCAGATAGCTGGCGCCGGCGCCGTGCATGGCGTCTACCGCCACCTTCAAGCCGCTATCCTTAATAGCGGGCAGATCGACGAGCTTCGCCACGTGGCTCAAATATGGAGTCGACGGGTCGATGTATTCCAGAATTCCTTGTCGGCGGGCCTCATCCGGAGAAAGCGGTTGAATGGAGTCCCGGGAGACCCGGTTTATCTCGGCTTCCAATGCCTCGACCTCTTCCGTCGATGCGCTGCCGCCGTACTCAGGCTTGTACTTGTATCCGTTCCATTTCGCTGGGTTGTGGCTGGCCGTGATTACCACCCCGCCCCCGGCGTTACGGTTGATGATGTTGTAGCTTACTACCGGTGTTGGCGCCACTGCGTTGCAGAGATAGGTAGGGACTCCCATTGCCGTGGTTACCCCGACCACTTCGGCCGCGAACTCTTCCGACAGGAATCGAGTATCGTAGCCTACTACAAGACCTCGCTCCGCCAGATTGTTCTTCCTCAGATATCGTGCCGTACCCGCGGCGCAGGCTCTTACATTATCGGCCGTGTATTCCCAGCCTATGACAGCCCGCCATCCGTCCGTTCCAAAGCGAATCGTCATCTGGGACGCTCCGATGTCACAGCTATCACAACCCGGCCTCAGCCTTAAGCACCTCCGCCTTGTCCGTCCGTTCCCAGGGCAGACCGAGTTCCTCGCGCCCGAAGTGGCCGAACGACGCAGTGTCTTTGTAGATTGGGCGACGCAGGTCAAGCTGGTTGATGATGGCCCCCGGCCGTAGGTCGAAGTGCCGGTTTATCAGGTCCAGGATCACCTGGTCCGGCACTCTGCCAGTCTGGAAAGTCTCTATGCTGATAGATATGGGGTGAGCGACACCTATTGCGTAGGAGAGTTGCACCTCCGCTCTATCCGCCAGCCCAGCCGCAACTACGTTCTTCGCCACCCATCTTGCCGCATAGGCGCCGGAGCGGTCGACCTTCGTGGGGTCTTTGCCTGAAAAGGCGCCTCCTCCGTGCCGTGCCGCTCCTCCATAGGTATCCACCAGTATCTTGCGCCCTGTAAGGCCTGTGTCCGCGTGCGGCCCTCCCGTCACAAACCTGCCAGACGGATTGATGAAGAGCTTTGTGTCTTTGTCCATCAGGTTGGATGGCACCACGTACTCAACTACGTGTTCTCTCAACTCTCTGCTCAGCTGCTCCAGGCTCACCTCAGGCGAGTGTTGCGCGCTCAGCACCACGGTGTGCACCCGTTTCGGCATTCCATAGGCGTACTCTATAGTAACCTGCGACTTGCCGTCCGGCCTCAGGTAGTCTAGTATCCCTTCCCTCCTCGTCATGGAGAGACGCTGGCACAGCTTATGAGACAGCGATATCGGCAACGGCATTAGGTCCGGCGTCTCCGTACAGGCGAAACCTACCATCATGCCCTGGTCCCCTGCACCTACCTCCTCTTCCTCCTCCTTGCTGCGCCCATCCCGGGTTTCCAGGGAATGGCTGACAGCCTCTGAAATATCCGGCGATTGCTCCTGTACGGAGACAAGCACTCCACACGTATTGAAGTCAATACCGTAGTTGGCATTGGTATAGCCTATGCCCCGGATGGTATTCCGTACGATTTGCCTTATATCCACGTAGCAGCTAGTGGTGATTTCACCCATCACCACTACAAGCCCCGTTGTGGTGCTTACCTCGCAGGCGACGCGGGCATTTGGGTCCTCCGCCAGAATGGCGTCCAAGACCGCATCCGATATCTGGTCGCACAGTTTATCGGGATGGCCTTCCGTCACCGATTCCGAGGTGAACAGATAGGAAGGCGATTCCATGAAGCTAAGCCCCATTGACGATATCCTCCTCTAGCGTGATTGACCTGGCATTCTAAGTGCCTATCTCCCAACTGGTCAGGTACTGCCCCTGTTCCGCCGTAAGTGTGTCTATGGCAATTCCCAGGGAGGACAGCTTGAGCCTGCCTACCTGGAGGTCTATCTCCCTTGGCACGGGATAGACCTCCGGTTTCAGCGGCTCACCCTGCTTTGCCAGGTATTCCACGGAAAGGGCCTGGTTGGCAAAGCTCATGTCCATTACTGCTGAGGGATGGCCTTCCGCGGCGGCCAGATTGATCAACCTTCCCTCGCCTAGCAGATACAGCTTCCGACCGTCCTCCAATGCGTATTCTTCCACAGACTCACGGACCTGGCGATGCGTCTCAGACATCTCTTCCAATGCGGGGATGTTAATCTCAACGTTGAAGTGGCCGCTGTTCGCCAGCACGGCGCCGTCGCGCATCGCCTCTAGGTGCGCCTTGTCGATTGCATTCATGCCGCCAGTGACAGTGATGAACATCTCACCTATCTTGGCGGCCTCTTCCATTGGCATAACCTGGAACCCGTCCATCACCGCTTCCAGGGCGCGTATCGGGTCGACTTCCGTTACGATGACGTGGCTTCCCATACCCTTCGCCCGGCTGGCCACGCCCCGGCCGCACCATCCGTAGCCTGCAACTACCACTTTGCGGCCCGCCCACAGCATGTTGGTGGCGCGCGTGATCCCGTCCAGGGTGCTCTGTCCCGTACCGTACCGGTTGTCGAAGAAGTGCTTTGTATCGGCTTCGTTCACCGCTATAATCGGGTAACGTAGCTTGGAGTCTCCCGCCAGGGCGCGCAAGCGGATTACGCCGGTGGTCGTCTCCTCCGTGCCGCCTATGATGTTGTCGATCAGGTCCTGGCGCTCGGTGTGTATGGTGGCCACCAGATCGGCGCCGTCATCCAGCGTTATATGGGGACCCTGTTCCAGAGCTGAGCGGATGTGCTCGTAGTATGTATCGTTGTCTTCGCCTCTTATGGAGAAGGTGGGTATGCCGTACACCTTCACCAGGGCGGCGGCGGCATCGTCCTGGGTGCTTAGTGGGTTGCTGGCGCACAGTGCGACCTGGGCCCCGCCATCCCGCAGCACCAGGGCCAGGTTGGCCGTCTCAGTGGTTATGTGGAGGCACCCTGATATGCGCAGCCCTTCCAGGGGGCGCTCTTTGCTGAACCGCTCCCTGATCAGCCGTAATACCGGCATCTCTCTTTCCGCCCACTCTATGCGGTCGACTCCCTGGCGGGCCAGCGCCAGGTCCCTCACGTCTCCCGGTGTTTTTCGACCTGTCAACGGTTTCTCCTTCAACCCGGCGTGTTGCTCTTCACTCGCGTGGGCAGACCGGCGCTTCCCGCCCCGTGGAAGTAGGTCAGCTTCCGGAACTCTCTGTACCTGTTGTGGATTTCGCAATCGGTCAGCGAATGCAGCCTGTCAAGGCCGAAGCTTTCCACGGAAAAAGAGGCCATCAAAGACCCCACTACCATGGCCCGCCGCATGCTTTCTGAGGAAAGGTTGCCGCTGGCCGCCAGATAGCCAACGAAGCCTCCGGCAAACGTATCTCCAGCGCCTGTGGGGTCAACCACCACCTCCAGCGGGTACGCCGGCGCCGCAAAGACATCGTCTTTGGTGAAGCCTATGGCGCCATACTCCCCCCGTTTCACCACCAGCATATGCGGGCCCAGCTTAAGCACTGTTCTCGCCGCCTTTACCAGGTTCGTCTCTTTGGACAGCAGCTTGACCTCACCCTCGTTGATTAGAAGCGTGTCAATTGCGCCGATAACTCTGAGCAGGGCGTCCGGCTTGCCTTCTATCCAGTAGTTCATGGTGTCCCCGGCCACCAGCTTGGGCCGCTGGTCCATTTGTTGCAGCACTTGGTACTGCACCACGGGGTCTACGTTGCCCAGAAAAAGGTAATCGCTTCTCCGTTCTCCCGGCTCCAGGACAGGCTTAAAATCCGCGAAGACGTTTAGCTGGGTATCCAGCGTGAGCGCTTGGTTCATGCTGTCACTGTACTCACCCACCCAGCGAAAAGTGTTGCCTTCCGCTTTGCTCAGGCCGTTGATTCCAACTCCATGCCTGGCGAAGACCTCCTCATCTGTGAAGTCTTCTCCTACAACCGCCACCACGCTCACCGGCGAGAAATAGCTGGCCGCCACGGAAAAATATGTGGCGGATCCACCCAGGGCGCACTGGCGGCTACCCTGGGGAGTCTTCACAGAATCATACGCCACTGAGCCCACCGCTAATATAGACATCTCTACGCGGCCCGCGTTCTATACGCCGGGACAAGCCTGTATTGGGCGTATGGGATGCCCACTAGCCTATTCACCATCTTCCGCTTTCTTAGTGGAGCGCCTGGTGCGCTTGGGCTTCTCCTCCGATGTTTTACCTTCATCGGGCACCGTGGTGGTGCGCCGCGTCCTCCTCGGCTTTTCCTCCGCTGTTGCTTCGGCCGCCTTGGCCTGCCTCCCTCTGCGAGCTCCGGTCTCCTCCACTACGGGAGCCGCTTCGGTGGTGGATGCCTGGGCTGCATTGGCTTCTTGGTCCTGCGTCCGGGCCGCACGGCGGGAGCGTCTGGGAGCCCTGGCCGCCACTTCTTCGAGCGGGGTCTCCACTAGCCGGGGAGTTGTTCGTTGCCTTGATTGCGTCGATATTGTCCCCGCCAGCAACGCCACCTTGCGCTGAGCTTCGTATCTCTTCCTCTTGTGGCGGTGCTTCAACATCGCCACTCGTTTGCGTTTATTCATATAAACCCCTAAGTTGGATTGACAGCTACGGTTCGTTTTGATAGCTGGTGGGATATCCTCGTTCGATCCAGGCCTGAGTGCCCTCTTCTATGTTGAACAGCGTCTCTGAAGCTCGCCCCATCGCCGCCGCCATCTCGCAGGCCAGGGCGCTGCGCACGCCCTGGGCGCAGATGAACAGCAGCTTCTTGTCTGCTGGCAGTTCATCCACGCGGGAAATCACTTCGTCCACCGGAATGTGGACCGCACCCTTTACATGGCCGTCCACCCATTCGTCCATCTGGCGTACGTCTACAACAACGGAATCACCGCCTTGATATAGCTCGTGCGCGTTCTCTACCGATATTCTGTTGAACGGCTCCTGTTGACTTGTCATGCTTCAAATCCCTTGTCTGTATTTTTCAAGCGCCGGTTGCACTCGCTAGGTACTTGCCTATCAAGGGCGCCAGGCGTTGCCTTGTGGTTTCTGGGATGGATTGCCCGTTTGTCAAAATGGCGTCCTTCAGCGCCGTTGCGCATGCACATTTACGGTCCCCAGGCAGCCTTGGCACAGCCTTGCGGATAATCTCTCGTGACCTCTCCACGTTTCTCGCCAGGTTCCCTATCACGAGATCCACGGAAACGGAAGCTTCCGTTTCGTGCCAGGTATCGAAGTCCGTTACCAGCGCCAGGGTTGCGTAGCACATCTCAGCCTCCCTGGCCAGCTTGGCCTCGGGCAGCGCCGTCATGCCTATTATACTGGCTCCCCACGACTTGTAGAGGAAAGACTCCGACCTGGTAGAAAAGGCCGGCCCTTCGATCACTACGTATGTGCCGCCCTTGTGCAGAGTGGCCCCCATCTCGGTCGCTTCTTCTGCCAGGATATCGCTCAGGGCGGGGCAGAACGGGTCGGCGAATCCAACGTGAGCCACCAGTCCCGCCCCAAAGAACGTGCTCTGGCGTTGCCTGGTGCGATCGATCAGCTGATCGGGCACCAGGATATCCAGCGGATGCACCTCTTCCTTGAGGCTTCCCACCGCGCTGACCGAAATGATTCGCTCAACGCCGAGGTCTTTCAGAGCGTATATGTTTGCTGCCGTGGGCACCTCGCCTGGCAGGAGGCGGTGGCCGCGGCCGTGCCTGGGAAGGAATGCCGTGGCAATCCCATCTATCTGACCTATCGTTATGACGTTGCTGGGCAGGCCATAGGGCGTATTTGGCATCACCTCCTGAAGGTCGACCAGACCGCTCATTTCGTACAGGCCGCTGCCCCCTATCACGCCTATCTTCGCTTCAGCCAACCGTTTCTCCTTTGACCTTGTTTGCCGCCATCTCCTCTTTCTCATGGCGGACCGTATCATCCACCGCCACTTCCCCCTCGGTCAGCTTTCTAAGCTCCTCTGCAAAGGGAGGGCGCACGACGCCCTTTTCCGTGACTATGCCACTTACATACCTGTGGGGAGTAACATCAAATGCAGGGTTCCGCGCCTTGATGCCCTTTGGCGTTGTGGCCGCCTTCCCGAACTTATAGACCTCTTCCAGGTCGCGTTCCTCTATCTGGATGCCATCTCCGGACGCCAGGGACATATCCAGCGTAGACGTTGGCGCCACCACGTAGAAAGGCACTCCGTTTTCCCTCGCCACCACCGCCAAAGGATAGGTTCCTATCTTGTTGGCGGTGTCTCCATTTGCAGAGATCCTGTCGGCGCCAACAAGTACGCACGACACCTCGCCCTTTGCCAGGTACGTTCCCGCCGCCGAGTCCACGATGAGTTCGGCGGGTATCCCCAACTGCACCAGCTCCCACATGGTGAGACGCGCTCCCTGAAGCACGGGGCGCGTCTCAGTAACCATTACCTTGATCTTCTTTCTGTCTTCCCAGGCTGTCCTTATCACTCCCAACGCCGTACCGAAGCCGGCCGTGGCCAGCGCTCCCGTGTTGCAGTGGGTGAGCACAACATCCCCGCTGGACAGCAGCTCCGCTCCCAGCCGCCCAATACTGCGGTTAGCTGCCAGGTCTTCCTGGTGAATGGCGATGGCTTCGGCCTCCATGCGACGGCGCATGTCTGAAACGGAGCGCGTGGAATATGCGGCGTTCAGCACCCTGGCGGCTGCCCATTGCAGATTCCTGGCAGTGGGCCTTGCGCCGGCTACCTCCTTGCCCACGTCCGCCAGGTAATTGAACATCCGTTGCATGTCCAGCGTGCTCACCGCTTTGGCCGCCAGCACTAGGGCATAAGCTCCTGCCACGCCAATGGCGGGAGCGCCCCGTATCTGCAAGCTGCTTATTGCCTGAACCACGTCCGCATGGGTGCGGGCCGTGACCACGGACTCCTCCTGGGGAAGCATGGTTTGGTCCAGCATCCGCAGGGAGTCTCCGGTCCACTCTAGAGGTACTATCTCAGGCATCTCTTTCTCTGTTGCACAAAAAAGCTTCTCGGTGAGTCGAGAAGCCTAAGCGTCTTCCGCTCCCATCTTTCAAGCTGGTTAGCTTGCCGGAGTTGGCACCGTATCGCTTACTTTAACCCAGGCGATCGGTTGCCGGGCTTCACAGGGCCGGTCCCTCTGCCTCTCTTGATAAGAGAATAAACCTATTGAATTGTTGGGAATGGTACTATGGCAGGCACGCACTGTCAATACAAACCGCCATTGGACTGCGAAGCAGGGGTAGTGCGGTATGCTGGTGCCGTTCATTCCAATCTGGGAGAAGAAGATGTTCACCAACGCCACGTTCAAGATCGTAAGCTGGGACGAGGAACCTTTTGACGAACCGGAAGACGGGCCGAGGCTGACAGGGGCGCACATAAAGAAGTCTTTCCATGGTGATCTGTCCGGGACAGGCAACCTCATGTACGTAATGACGTACCTTGGCAGTGGGGACGCCTCGTTTTCAGGTTTCGAGAAGGTTGTGGGCAGTTTAGGTGGCCGAGCAGGCAGCTTCGTGCTACGGCACACAGGGTCTTACGACGGAGAGAAGGCCACGGCGGAGTACGAGGTGGTGCCAGGGTCGGGGACAGAAGAGTTAGCAGGGCTTTCGGGTACCGGCGGGTTCTCTGCTGGACATGCCGAGGAGCACGAAATGACGCTGGAGTATGAGGTGTGACTGATTAGGGTCAGATAGATATCGGACACCAGCGAGAGAGATGAAAGGGAGGTATGCTGGTGTCAAGATGAGTGTATATGGGGCCATACTGCCGGGAGCGGCGAGATTGGCACGGCTCCCGGCGGAGTCCTCTATGGAAGCCAAGCGCCGATGGAAAGTAGTGCGATGGTGTGAGGAACATGAAGGGAAGGTGCGATTGACAGCCCGTCACTTTGGGTACAGTCCTGACACCATAAGCCGATGGGTACGCGCCTACAGTTCAGGTGGAGTGAGAGGGCTTGAGCCAAAGAGCAGGAGGCCCAGGAGAGTGAGGCAACCTCAGACGCCCTTGGTGGTGGTGGAGAGGGTTCGGGCCGTGAGGGAACAGTATCCCCAATGGGGACGGGAGAAGCTGCGAGTACTGCTGTCTGAGGAGGGTATCACCCTCTCGGCCAAGAGCATAGACCGGGTGATAGGTCGGCTCAAGGCGCGTGGGGTACTCCGTGAAGCAGTGCAACCCCGCAAGGCCGCTAGGTGGCAACATAAGAGACTACGACGACCCAGGGAGTTAGTAGTGGATAGACCCGGAGCGCTGGTGCAAATGGACAGCAAGCACGTGGCCTTGGGGAATGGAAAGGTGGTGTACCAGTTCGGGGCTGTGGACTGCTTCACCCGCAAGAGAGTGGTGGCCCTGGCGCCACGGCTTACCAGTCACCATGGCGGGGAGTTCTTGAAGCAGGTGGTGGGCCAATTCCCATTCCAAGTCCAGGCCATACAGTCGGATGGGGGAAGCGAGTTCCTCAAGGAGTTCGGATCTGCTATTGCAGAACTCCAGTTGACACACTACTTCAACCGGCCCAACTACCCTCAAGGTAACGGGCGCATTGAGCGAAGCTTCCGCACCGACGAGGAGGAGTTCTACCAGGTGGAGGACCTCCCCGCTGATCTGGGCGGGCTACAGCAGTCCCTGTTGGCCTGGAATCGCACCTACGAGACGGTGCGCCCCCATCAAGCCCTGGGTTACAAGACCCCGGACCAGTTCTATCACCACTGGCTCAATACTAATGCTACGGGAAAGGAGGTATTGTCCGATATCTCCTGACCCCGTACACTGACTTGCACCCAAGTCGGCAATACGGGTAGAATTAGGGTTTGCGTTCTACAATTCACCCTAAGGAGACCCAGATGACTGCAACGGATGACGCACTGAAGAACAACGAACGGTACGCCGAGAGCTTCGACAAGGGCAGCCTGCCTCTGCCGCCGGCGCTCCACATGGCGGTTGTGGCCTGCATGGACGCGCGCCTAGACACCCACAAGCTGCTGGGACTGGAGGAGGGCGACGCCCACGTAATTCGCAACGCGGGAGGCGTGGTCAGCGACGACGCGGTTCGCTCGCTGGTGATCTCCCAGCGCCTGCTGGGCACCCGCGAGGTTGTGCTTATACACCACACCGACTGCGGTATGCTGACCTTCCGTGATGACGACGTAAAGGACGCCATCCTGGCGGACACCGGCCTCCGGCCGTCCTTTGCACTAGAGGCGTTCGGAGACCTGGAGCAGGACGTGCGCCAGTCAATAGCTCGTATACAGGCCAACCCCTTTATTCCGGTCAAAGACCAGATTCGCGGATTCGTCTACGACTGCGCAACGGGTCGGCTCAACGAGGTCTCGCCAGCCTGATAGCCTGCACTCATCGACCCGATTAGCCATCCGTTCCTTTCTTTGTCCCAGGGCGGTTAGCCGTGTTTGACCGCCGGTTGCCAGCGGACTAGAATTGCGCCCAACATACTGCTATCCGCTCTTGAAGGAGGCCCCGAGATGTTGATAAGGCAGCTTGGCTGCCGTCTACTTGATACTGTTGGCAGTGGTGGTGGTCGGCCATTTCCTGGCCACCCAGCTCTACGATCCTATGCTGGAGGGCACCGCCCTCAACGTGTGGCGAGTCCTGGACCCGCTGATGGTATCCGGGGTTATCATAGCGCTGATAGTCGCCTTGGACAGGAAGCTGAACGGAGGCGACTCCCAGGGGATCACTCGAGACTACCTGGAGGCTAACTTCACCTTCTACTTCTCGGCGGCTCTTCTGCTCGCCCTCACCTGGAACTGGTTCGGTGTTGAATGGGTGGAGCCACGCAACGACAGTGCGCTGCTGTGGCTATTCATAGACTCCACGCTTCCCCTGCTGCTGGCCTCCACCGGCATCCGGTTGCTTCGTGAACCCTCTTCCGGCTGAGCCTCTTGCGGAACAGCCAGGGCTCATTAGATAACGGGCTTGGATAACATATGGGCAGTGCCTCTGCCCGCCTGGGCGGGCATGACGATGGGAGAAGACGCGCCCTCCTAACTTGGGAAGGGCGCGTCTCTAAGTCATCATCGGCGAGTATTCACCTCAATGGTTGGCGGCTCAACTCAATGCTTCTACTATGCGCTCTACGTTGGTCCTCACCATACCTATATAGGTCCCAGCGTCGGTGCCCTGGCTGTCCAGAGAGCCCGAGTAGAGGCGCACCAGCCTTGCGCCTGACTCCGCCGCCAAGGCGTTGGCCAAACGCTCGCTAACCGTTGTCTCACCGAAGATTGCCGGAACGCCTAGCTCCTCTACCTCGTGGGTCAACTCCACCATCTGCTCAGCTGACGGCTCGGCCTCCGTGGTTGTGCCTAGAACAACTCCAACTACGCTGAAGCCGTACAGCTCCGCGAAATAGCCCAGGCTGTCGTGGGAGGTGACCAGCAGCCTGCGCTCCTCCGGCACCATGGCAACCTTCTCTGCCGTCCAGGTGTGCAGCTCGTCCAGCTGTGCACCGTATGCGGAGGCTTTGGCACTGTAGGCGTCGCTCATCTGGCTGTCGAGGGCCGACAGCCGAGCGGCTATGTCGTTGACCACCAGCTTCACGCGAAGGGGGTCAAACCAGAAGTGGGGGTCGTGAACACCGTGGCCGTGGCTTTCGTGTTCCTCCTCGCCCTCGCCGGTAATGTGTTCGATCTCCTCTATAGCTTCCTCGGCGTCAATTTGCTCGCTTTCGAACTGGCTGAGTATCTCGTGCGCCATGTCGGTAGGCTCTTCCGCCTCCTCTCCTTCTCCGTGATGCTCAACGCCTTCCAGCATCTCTGCGATCTCCTCCAGCCCCTCCTCAGCGCTTATCTCTCCCTCCTCCACCTCATGGACTACGTGGCTGAGTTCTTCTAGGAATTCCACATCTTCTATATGGGTCTCGCCAAACTCTATCGGTTCGATCGAATCGGCCAGTTCAATGATGGTCGCCGGGTCCCGTGCGGCGTTTTGGAGCAACTCTCTGAGCCAGGACTCCTCCAGCCCCAGGCCAACGGTCAACACAATGTCCGCGTCGGCAACTCTGGCAACGTCCCTGGCGCCCGGTTGGAATCCGTGGGGATCTACTCCTCTTGGAACGAGGCTGAAGACCTCAACGTTGTCTCCACCAATGTTTTCCACCCAATCCGCGACTATGCTGGTGGTGGTGACTACGCTTAGGATGGTTGGCTCCGCTGTGGGAGTTGGTTGCGGGGCAGTCGTGGTTTGTCCTGGTGTTGGTGTAGGCGTTGCGTCGTTGGAGCAGGCGGCCAGACCCAAGACTAGGGCAAACGCCAGAAGCGCTGTTGTCCACAGGCCGGATATATGTCTACTAATACCTGGTATCATCATTGTTTCATGTCCCTTCCCTACGTTTTCCGTTCGAACAACAAAGTTGGGGGCGTCCTCATAGTCTTATGTTAATGAGACTCAATCTCAATGTGTGCTGCGCCCGGAATTTGCGGTTAATTTAATGGATCTACCTAGGTTTCCTGGCCGTTACCGCACTTGTCGCAGATGACGTAGACTTCTATGCGGTGACCTACGATCTCGCCGGGGATGGCGCTGCCCAAGCCCCTCATCAACCGCTCGACGGTAGCGGCGCGGAACTCGCCGACGTTGCCGCACTTGATGCATACAGTGTGGTGATGGTGCCCAACACGAGAGAGGCTGTACCTGGGGGCTCCGTCGATGAGATTCAGCCTGCATATGACGCCGGCTTCCATGAGAATCTTGATGGTGCGGAAGATGGTTGCCCTTCCCACCCCCGGCAGCTCATTGCCTATCTCCTCGGCGGTGAAGCCTTCCTGCTTCCCTTCCAGGATGCGGATGATGGCACGTCTTGGGGCCGTGGACCTGTAGCCCCGGTCTTCCAGGAGGGACACGATGTCCGGGTGTGCTGTTAGAGGGGTTGTCATGATACTTGGTATCAGTGTGCTCGGTGAAATAAGCAATGTGAGATTTTCAGGGCTTTATGATTGTTGCAGGGCTCCGCCGGTCTGTCAAGACCCGGTGCGGGTTTCCTTAGCCGCGCCGGGCAGGGCTAGCTGCTGAGGGCGGCAAGGGCTTCGTCCTTAGAGTTGTGGATGTTCACAATCTTATCGAAGCCGCTTATCGCGAATATTTCCCGGATAGACTCGGAAAGAGAGCTGATGGCGAACTCGGCCTTCTGGTTCCGCAGCGTCTTAGCCATCAGCAGAATCACACGCAGGCCGGCGCTGCTGATGTAGGAAAGCCGCTCCATGTCCAGAATCACGGCAGTCTCGCTTCCGGTTATGGCGGCTTCCAAAGCAACCTGGAAGTCCCTGGCGTTGGTGCCGTCCACGCGCCCTTCCGTCATTGCTATTAGAGTATCTCCCCTTCGCTCCTGTTGGATCTCCATGGAATCTATCTCCCTGGCCGTGCCTTTAGCTTGAGTTACAGCGACGTGTATTTTACTGTAATTGACCTATCATCAGTTAGGGAGCGTCACTCCTCCCTAGAGACTTCGTACAGCATCTTGTAGACCCATAACCCTGCTCATCTGCTCCGGGTTGGAGGATCTGGATTGGCGGATACCGCCTGGTCCACCAGATCGCCGTCGAATTTAGACTATAGAACTGCCACCTTACTGTGGCAGTATACACAAAATCAATCACTAGGGCAATACCGTTTACCGCACAGAGTCCCTGCAACGGCGCTTATGCCGCCTCCGAGACTGTTTCCATGACTAGGCGCGTGACCACGTAGGGGTCCATGTTGGCGTTGGGACGGCGGTCCTCTATATAGCCCTTGCCTTCCCTCTCCACCTGCCAGGGAATCCTGACGGATGCGCCCCTGTCCGAGACTCCGTAGCGAAACTCCTTGTAGGAGCAGGTCTCATGTAGTCCGGTAAGCCTCTCCTCTATCCCGAAGCCGTAGTTGGCAATGTGCAGATCATGCCTAGTGCCCAAAGCCTCGGCGGCTTTGATGCAGGCATCGTAGCTGGACCTCATAGCGCTGGTAGAGAAGTTGGTATGCGCTCCGGCGCCGTTCCAGTCGCCCCGAGCAGGCTTTGGATAGAGGGTTGCGTTGATGTCATGGGGCTCGCCAACCCGGTACAGCAGCCAGCGGGCAATCCATAGCTGGTCGGATACGTCCAGTGCCGGAATGGGTCCCACCTGGAACTCCCACTGGCCCGGCATCACCTCCGCGTTGATGCCGGAGATGTCCAGGTCGGCCTTGAGGCAAGCGTCCAGGTGCTCTTCTACCACCGGCCTGCCGAATATCTCGTCGGCTCCAACGCCGCAGTAGTAGCCTCCTTGCGGAGCGGCGATTCCCTGCTCCGGGAAGCCCAATGGCCTGGAGCCCTTGAAGAAGGTGTACTCCTGTTCAATACCGAAGATGTACTCATGCTCGGCGTACTTCTCCGCAGCCTCTGCGCATGCGGCGCGGGTATTGGACTCGTGGGGGGTGAGGTCGGTGTTCAGGACCTCTGTCATCACCAGAATGTTGTTCCCGCCTCTCACAGGGTCAGGACACTGAAAGACCGGTCTCAGGACGCAGTCGGAATCGCCTCCGGTAGCCTGGTTGGTGCTGGAGCCATCGAAGCCCCAGATGGGCAGGGGGTCGCCTTCATTGACGATCCTGGTCTTTGATCTGAGCTTGGGTGTGGGTACGCTGCCATCTATCCAGATATACTCTGCTCTTATACTCATTCCGTCCTCACGTGAATGGAGATTTCCGGCCAGGCGCGCTTACGGCCTGTGGGCCCAGCCAAGAGCGCATGATAACGCAATTTCAGGTACTAGACAACTGAATTGCTAAAGCTGCGTTGCCTCTAGTACAATGCAGCGACTAACAAGGTAAGCTGGTTCGCGGCGACGAAGGCCGTTGCCACTTGCAACCACTGCAAAGACATCGGCCCAACGCCAGATAGAGAAACTACAGAAACATAGTGACCCGTCCGCTCAGGAGTCCGTTGGCTAGGCATAACCGCAGTGCTCCTTAGATACGGAGGAGACTTAGTCTATTTGGAGGGAAAACAACGTGTTGAGATTTGCTGAGGAACTGATGCTGTTGCTGCTCGACGATGAGGGCGGTCGGTTCGCGCGTGTACCCAGCTGGGCGTTGGACTACGCCCTCGCCGGCGGCGTGCTGATGGATCTGGCGCTGGAAAACCGCATCGACACGGATCCGGAAAATCTTGTCCTGCTCGACTCTACCCCAGTGGGCGACAGCCTCCTGGACCCCACGCTGTCCGACATCGCCGCTGGGGATGGGCACGACGCCCGCTACTGGGTGGAGCGAGCGGCAGCCCGCGGCCCATTCATCCGAGAGGAAGCCCTATCCCGGCTGGTTGCCCAGGGAATCCTGGAGCGACGGGATGCCCGGTTCCTCTGGGTGTTCAAGTCCAGGCGCTACCCGACCATCGAGGGCAAGGCTGAGCAGGAGGTCAAGCTGCGCATAATGGGCATCCTCTTCAGCGATGAGATTCCGGATCCACGAGACGTGGTCATCATCTCTCTGGTCAATGCCTGTCGCATCTTTGAGCATCTGCTGTCCAAGAATGAACTCAACAATCTGGCCGACCGGATAGAGCAGCTGCAAAAGCTTGACCTCATAGGCCAAGCCATGACCCAGGCCATTCGAGACATAGAGGCGTCCGTGGCAATGTCAATCCACCCCTACGCGTACTGAGCATGCCTTTAGAACAGGCGCCATAGCCAGAGGATGACCTTAAGGTCATGCCTTCCTGACACGGATGCTCACGTCAAGCCGGGACTCTCCTCCTCCCATTAAAACCCCGCGAACCGGAGGCACATCTTGGTAATCCCGGCCAATGCCTACCCGTACGTAGCGCTGATCCACCGTGCAATTGTTGGTGGGATCAAAGCCAATCCAGCCTAAGTTGGGTAACAGGCACTCCACCCATGCGTGACTGGCCAACTGGCGCGACTCCCGGCTGCCGTCCAAGTATAGATAGCCGGACACGTACCTGGTTGGGATATGCCAGGCACGGGCAATTGCTATCATCACGTGGGCGTAGTCCTGGCATACCCCCTGACCGGTCTCCAGGATATGCTCAATGGGAGACAACACCGACGTGGCGCCCGGAACGTATTGGAACCTTCGGAAGAGGGTACCGGAAAGCTGGAGCAAGGACTGCAGCGGGTCGTCGCCTGGCCCGACATCCAGCTCCTTCAGGAAGGAGCTGAGGGCGGGAGAGGGTCTGGCGAAGGCGCTTGGGCGAGTGAATTCCCAGTACCTGTAGGAGCCTCGCCAGGATAGGATCTCCTCCCATGCGCCGACGCTAGAGAAGCCGGGCGGTGGAGGAGGAGAGCTGCACTCCACGACGGATCGAGAAGTAATCTCGAGGGATTGATGCTCCTTGTGGATGTTCATAATCTGCTTTGTGTTGCCGTAGAAGTCCGTTTCGCTGCTCAGATGCGCCTGAGGGTTGGTGATTACGTCGTAGCTTAAAAGCCGCTGCAGCCGGTCGTTTCGCGGTTTGAGGTAGAGGGACAGGGTGCTGTGGCGTACGGGAGAAGCGTACAGATAGCGGGAAACGTGCTCTATTTCATAGATCTCCGGGATCTCCGGCGTCGATTCGATCATGGGCTAACGGGCTGGCAAGTCCTCTATGGGATAGTCGAAGTAGGCGTCGGCCAGGAGGAGGTGCAGCTCGCGGTTGTACTGCTGCACCTGCCCTAGCAGCTTGGGCCGGTCCTCTCCATCAGGCCAGTTGTAGTGGATGAGCGCCCCGGTACGGCCCGCCAGTCGTAGAGCCGCGCTGCCGGCTTTGGCGTTGGGCCCGGGGCCAATGGATGCTATGCCGGAATGGGCTCTGTCCAGGGACCGGCAGAGCGAGTCCGGCAGAAGGGCATCCGTGACCAGCAGATTCAGCACCTGGTCCGGGTGCACCTCCACGCTGTAGCTGCGGTTGTAAGCCTCAATGGCGTGGAAGAGGCGGAGCAGGCTGGTCCAATCAGCGTCGGAGTACTCCCCGGCCAGGGCATCGGCGTCGATTTGCGTCAGGAGCAGCGAGGTGGAGAGCTGGGCCCGCTCTATGAATCGACCCAGTTGCATGAAGCTCCAGCCCTCATCCCGGTACATGGTGGCGCCGGCTACGCCGGAGAAGGTGTTCATCTCCGCCGCCGTTTCAGCGTAGAAGCCCTCCCGCGAGGTTGCCCAGATATCCTGGATGGTCAGCTTCTGCATCTTGAGGTAGGCCAGGTTGATACTGGTCCACAGCTCGCCGCTGATGCGATGGCGCATCTGCCGGGCGTTCTCACGCCCCATGGAGAAGCAACTCCACACCGAATCTGGGTTGGTGCGTTCGAAGGTGAGGTCGTCGGCCAGGGTGTAGGAATCGGCCTGGGTGAACTCGTCGCTGCTCGTCATCACCTGGCTTCCCAGGGGAGGCTGGCGGTCGAGCCCGTTGTAGATCCGGCTCCAGCCTGAGTGGATCTCTGATATGGGGCGGTCCACCAGGGCTTCCGTCTGCAGCCGCAGCAAACGGCAGACGAACTCCGCCCGCTCCAGGTACCTGCCCATCCAGTACAACCCTTGTGCGCTGCGAGAAAGCATCCGGGTCAGTCTCCCAGCACCCAGATGTCTTTGCCTCCGCCGCCCTGGCTGGAGTTCACCACCAGGCTGCCCCGGCGCAGGGCTACGCGGCAGAATGCGCCGGGCACCATGCGGGTTTCCTGTCCGTGGAGTATGAAGGGTCGCAGGTCCACGTGTCGCGGTTCAAAGTTGCCGTCGATCAGGCACGGCGACCTGGAAAGGGATAGCATGGGTTGCGATATGAAGTCGGCGGGGTTGGCGCGGACCTGTTCGGCGTAATCGTCCCGTTCCTTCTGCGTGGCGTGCGGGCCTATGATCATTCCGTAGCCTCCCGACTCTCCCACACGTTTCACCACCAGGTTTGCTAGGTTGTCCAGGGTGTACTCCAGGTCAAGGGGCCGGCGGCAAAGGTACGTTTCCACGTTGGCCAGGATGGCCTCCTCTCCCAGGTAGTACCGGATCATATCCGGCACGTAGGTATAGACGCTCTTGTCGTCGGCAACGCCGGTGCCGGGAGCGTTCACCAGGGCCACGTTGCCCAGCTTGTAAGCGTGGAGCAGTCCTGGCACGCCCAGCATAGAGTCGGGGCGGAACACCAGCGGGTCCAGGAAATCGTCGTCCACCCGGCGGTAGATTATGTCCACCCTGCGCAGGCCGGTGGTGGTGCGCATGTACACAAAACCGTCGTTGACCAGCAGGTCCCGGCCCTCCACAAGCTCAGCGCCGATCTCGTGAGCCAAAAACATGTGCTCGTAGAAGGCGGAGTTGTAGACCCCGGGGGTGAGGAGAGCAATACTCGGTTGGGACTGGCCCCTGGGGGCAAGCTCCAGAAGGGTGGTCAGCAGCAAACGGCCGTAGTGCTCCACTTCCTGTACGCGGGAGCTCCTGTACAGCCAGCGCATGCTGGTCTTTACCGCCTTCCGGTTTGCGATCATATAGGAGACGCCGGAGGGAACTCGCAGGTTGTCCTCCAGCACTCGGAAGCCGTCGTTGGTTCTGATGACGTCGGTGCCGCATATGCCAACCCAGGTGCCGTGTGGCGCTGAAAAGCCGCGCATCTCCGTGCGATACTGGGGACACTCCATGACCACGTCCACTGGAATAACGCCGTCGTCGAGGATACGGGCTTCACCGTAGACGTCTTCCAGGAAGAGGTTGAGCGCCTTCACCCGCTGGGCCAGTCCTTTCTCCAAGAAACGCCACTCCTCAGAGGAGATAACCCTAGGAATGCAGTCCACGGGTATTATCCGCTCCTCGCCCTCCTCGTCGCCGTAGACGGTGAAGGAGATGCTCTCGTTGGAGAAGGAACGGGTCACACGTTCCTGGATGCTCCTGATCTCCTCGGCGGAGAGAGAGATCAGGCTTTCGTGGAGAGGTCGATAGTGCTCCCGGGGCGTTCCGTCCTGCAGGAACATCTCATCGTATACGGACGGATCTAGGCTGTAACCATCGAATTTCACGGCATCAAAGATACCACAGCGTGGGCGTTGTTAGCCACTGCGCCCTGGACAGGGGGAGAGGCCGACGCACCACATCTACCGACCCTTCTGGAAGCCCTAAACTCACAAACGAAGTGCAACACTTGGTTAAGGTGTTGTCATGGGAAAAAGTTATGGACATGTCACCATTGAAGAGAGGTGTGAAATTGCCCGACTACAAGCCTCGGGATACTCGGTCAGCCAAATCGCGGCAAGTCTGGATCGCTCGCCATCGACAGTGGCTCGTGAGCTGAAGCGCAATGGTTCAAGAACTCAGGGATACCAGCCCAGGTATGCGAACCAGCAAGCCCATGCCCGGCGTTGGCGTGGTTCTCGACTGGAGCGAGATGAGGCGCTGCGGGATAAGGTGCTCTCTGGGCTTAAGCAGGGCTGGTCACCGGAGCAGGTGGCGGGACGGATGGCTATGGAGTCAGGCAGTACAGTCATCTCCCACGAGAGCATCTACAGGTTCATCTACGGCCAGATTGCTCGCAAGAAGGACTACAGTTGGCGCCACTACCTGCCCCGAGCTAAGTCCAAGCGTGGTTGGAGAGGCCACAAAGGCGGCAGCCCTGCTTCCTTCATGGCTAAGCGTCGTCCCATCACCGAGCGCCCGCAGAGCGCTGCTGACCGCCGCACTCCTGGTCACTGGGAGGCCGACCTGATGCTGTTCAGGGCCTATGGCCATGCCGTGCTTACCATGCACGAACGCCACTCCCGCATCCTCATAGCCCTAAGGCCCCCTGGCAAGGCATCCAGGCCCATCGCTGCCGCCATGTCCCAAGTGTTGGGTCAGTTTCCCCCAGAATGGCGACGGACGGTCACCTTCGACAACGGGACCGAGTTCGCACTCCATTACAAACTCCACGATCTGGGTATAGAGACCTTTTTCTGCGATACTTACTCTCCCTGGCAGAAGGGTGGGGTAGAGAACGCCATCGGTCGGCTGCGGCGGACCCTGCCCCGCAAAACGGACTTGGCAGCGTTGCCTCAAAAACGGTTTACGCAAATGATTCAGGCCTACAATAATACCCCCCGCAAGTGTCTCGATTATAGGACTCCGGCAGAGATATTTTTGGATAGAGTGTTGCACTTGAAATGTGAATCCACCTTCCCGCCTTCGCGGGAATGACGGAGGTGGATGAGGGGAATGACGGGTGGTAGAAGGGAATGACGGGTGGTGGATGAGGGAATGGTGGCGGTGGGCAGCTTCCCCAACAATTCCCCCTCTGCAGTGCTTGACAAGCTCCGCCTTTTATTCTATAGTCGCCTTCTGCTGACCCTCAGGTCGGTGGATAACGCCTCCGCATGGCCGGAGGGTGGAACATCTTTGAGAATCGGGCAATTTGCGGAAATAGGCTTGACAATAGGCTATGAATCGTGTACAACTTTCTGGGTTTGACCTCGCCAAGGAGCGTAATGGACTCTTCTGCAGTTCTCCTTGCAGCCACAAGAGTGGACCCTTCCCGGGCGCCCCGTCAGAAGCGGAGCCCCGGTTTGTTCTGCCCATACACATCCCAAGTTTCGAGATCCATAAGGGGGTAGGAAGTGAATAAGCGTCTTGGTTTTCTTTCTTTGATAGGAGTTGCAGCCCTGCTGCTGGCCACCTTTGGTGCCAACGCTCTGGCCGCTCCCTCCGGCGTGGCAGGGGACGTGACTTTTGATAGAGCATGGGCCAACGGCGACCCGGGCCAAACTATCAAAATCACGGTCTCGGATGATGACGAGAACAGAGCATCTCTTGAGGTAGAAGATGAAGGACTTGCTGGAACCGCGCCTTACTTTGTAAGCGCGAGTGTACCTGTAACGTTCTTTCTGGCTAGAGCTCCAATTGCCGACTGGGCTGGCATTGATCAGCTGGTGAAGGATAAAGACGGCGATGGGGAAGACGACGGGAAAACCAGCGTAGAGCAAATTGTTGACGACCTCAATATTGAGCTTGGGACTTCTCTAACTACGGCAACGTTTTTCCAGGCTGTCGGCGTATCCGGGGCTTCAACTACGGATCAGGGCCGGCTAGATGCTCTAAACAATGCCAGGAAGGGCAACGGCTTGGATATCAATGATGTCATGGTTGTCCCGGCGGACTCTGCTGTCCAGGCATCAGTACTCGGAATTGCTTCACGCTCGGTGACCATTACTTCAGCATCCGGCAGCGGCGCCTTTGCCCTGGTCTACTTCGGTTCACGGCCTGACACCGTTGATGTGAAGCTGAAGAGCACTTCCGACCAAACCGGATACACGCAGACTCTTACGGAGAACGGCCTGAACACAGGCGTATTTACAGGCGAGTTCACTCTGGGCGCCAGCACCACTGAAGCTGACCAGGTGTTGCAAGCAGCCAACGGCGACGTGATCACGGTTTCATACCGGGATGCCAGCGAAGAGCTGACGCGCACCGAAACCCTCAGCGTGGAGCAGGGCGCTCCCGAAGTCTCCAACCTTGGGCCTGCCGACGGTACGTACACCAATGCGACCACGGTAGTCCTGACAGGCGACCTCGTCGACGCCCAGTCCAGAGTGAAGGCTAATGCCATCACGTTCTACCTTTCTGTCGATGATGGTGCCAACTTTGACGCAATCCGCAATGAAGACGACAGTGAGAACAACAACTTCTCCAACGACGGTTATGGCCTGACTGAAATCACAGGCGGATTGCAGGCATCCGTGCGATTGTCCTTGGATCCTCCGTCAGGCGAAGACCAGGTATACCAATGGTACTTGGAAGGCGGAGACAACGCGGGGAATGTTGGCGCTAGCAAGGCTGATACTGACGAAGCAGATAGCGGCGAGGACAACGCCCATAGCTTTACGTTTGACAACCAGTCCGTCACGCTGAAAACCGACGACGACGAAATGAATGCTATCCTTGGACAGTCGTATGACGCAGCGGAGAAAGAGGTGGTTGAGAACGTCAACACCAGCATACGCGTCAATTTCGACGGTGCTCTTGACGGCGATTCGGTGGATGCCAGCGACTTCACGGTCAACGGCGAAACCGTTGATGCCGCCGACTGGTTCTCCGGTGTGAAAGACAGCGTATTCCTCACCGTTGGCGCCAAGGGCCCAAGCGTCACTCCCAAGGTGGAAGTGGCCAGCGGCTCCATTCGTGATGCTGCGGGCAACGCCAACTCAACTGCGTTGACCGTGGGAGCAGCCAAGGAGGAATTGGACCCCAAGCTCACCGTAGAAGTCAGCGGAGATGACACAGGCGGCGTGCCGGTGAGCGACAGCCGGATAACGATCACGGTAACCGCCAACGAGACGCTGGGTACCAACCCGACGATAGAGACCGGCGCCGTGACGGAGACAGATGACGTTCTCGTAGTCGACTCTCTATCAGCTCAAAGCGGACTTACCTTCCTTGGCAACAACCAGTGGGAGAAGAGGTTGTCGGTAAGCAGTTCCGGCGCCTTCGTGGTCAAAGTCACCGGTCGGGATACTGCCAACAACGAGGGCAGCAGCGGCAGCGACGACCCCGAAAGCGACAAGGCCATCTTCTTTGAGATGGACGATGGGATACCTGCACCAGTATTGGATCCCGGCGCTGATGGCGAAGTGTCACGCAGCGACCCGTTCATCAACATCGACTGGTCGAGCGAAGGCAGCGAGTACGCCGGCGACACTCACAATAAGGTGACGTTGACCGTGCTGACGCTGAACGGCGAAGACGTGCTGGATCGGGCCGCGACCACGAACAACAGGTCATTCATCCTGACCACCAGCGGCCTTGACCTAGGCGACCACAAGATTGCGGTCAACGGCACGGACGAGGCTGGCAACAAGCTTTCCAGCAACCATGAGGTCACCTTCACGGTGAAGGCGAGGCCCAAGACCAAGGTCGAGTTGAAGCCGGGCATGAACCTGGTATCGCTCCCCGGCACTCCTGCGGACACGTCCATCAACAGCGTGGTGACGTTGAGCCAGGTTACCGCCATAACCACCTACGACCCGGTGAACCCTGACCCGGCAACCGGCAGCCCGTGGCTGTCCGCCACCAGGGACGACCGTGGCATGCTGAGCGGCTCGCTGACGCAGATAGACGCTCAGCATGCCTACTGGGTATCCACCACCTCCTTCGACCCGATATCGGTGGACATCCCAACGCAGGGATTTGCCAACGTGCCGCCCGCCATTTCACTGGTGGAAGGCTGGAACCTGGTGCCCGTGGTGGTCGTTGGTGACTCTGTCGATACCATTGCCGCCGACACGTATTTCGGCAGCACTAGCTGGGTCACGGCTTACACCTTCGACCCACAGGCGGGCCAATGGGCGAAAGTCCTGCCCAACAACTTCCATGACGTGGAAGTGGGCAAAGGCTACTGGCTGTACGTAGAGCAAGCTGGCGTCCTGGTACCGTAAAGACCGGGCCGCGCCAAAAGCCTGAAAAGGAAGAGGGCTCTTGAAAAAGAGCCCTCTTCCTTTTGGGGGGATATGCAGGCAAGGCGGGCAGTGTGTTACCTAGTAGTCAGATCGTGAACCTTGTACGCCGCTGAGTTGCCGCTACGCACCGCGCCCTCCATGGTGGCGGGCCAACCCGTATCGGTCCAGTCCCCGGCCAGCAGCAGGTTGCTTAGCGGCGTCTCCATGGGCAGACGTGCTGGCGCGGACCCCGGGGCCGGCCGGAAGGTGGCTTGCCGCTCCTTGACAACCACGAACCGTTCCGCAGTCGCATCCCGTGCCCCCGGCAGTACCCGTGCCAGCTCCGGCAGGAAGGAGTCTGCGAGATCCTTCTTAGGCACCGGCCAGTGCTCCCAGGCCCCGCTGAGCGAGACGGTCAGGTACTGGCCGGGCCCGGGCAGGCCCAGAATGCGCGTCTTGTTGAACACCCACTGCACCGGACTCCCCACAAACGCGGCGAAGTCGAAGTCGGCCACGGGGCGGTCGTACCAGACGTGCAGGTTCACAATGGGCGACCAGGTAAGGGCCTCGGCAGGGGCGAACGCGGGGTGCCGGCGCCACTCCTCCGGCAGCAGCCCAAGCAGCACCGTTGGCATGAGTGCGCTCACGTAGAAATCCGCACGCACCAACTCGCCTCCGGTCAGCGCCACACCCGCGACGGCACCGTGGTCTATATGCAGATGCTCTGCCATGCGCCCCAGCACGAGTGTGATCTCTTGCTCGCGCAACCGGCGTTCAACGGCGTTGCCCATCACCTCTGACAGCCCGGCGCGGGCGTAGCCCACGCTGGCGGCATGGCGGTCTTTGAGCAGGGCGGTCTTGAACAGCATGAAGCCGGCGCTGGCGCTGACGTCATCTGAAGCATCGTTGAGCGCCGGCAGCACCAGCAGGTCCCACAGATTCCGGATTGCCCTGCTGCTCTGGCCTGCTTCTTCCAGCCAGTCCCGGAAGGAACGCGACTCCAAGTCGCGGCGGTCGTGGCGGCGCTCCCGCTGGATGCGCAGCAGAGCCTTGACCGCGCGCAGCTTGTCAGTCCAGCTGATGTGCGGGTAGCGCAACAGCGACCACCCAAGGTGGAGCGGCGCGGGAAGCGGCAGAGCGGAGAGCAGACCGCGCTTTCCACGCTTTCCACGTGGGTCGAAGACCTCTATGCGGAGGCGGCGCTGGCGGTGAGTGAGGTGCAGCGTCCCCATCTCGTCCAGGAATTGGACGTACTCGGTGCAGCAACCCAGAAACACGTGCTGCCCGTTGTCCACCTGCACGCCGCTCTCGCGGTCCGTAAAGGAGAAAGCCCTCCCGCCCAGGTATGGCCGGCGCTCCACCAGTGTCACGTCGTGACCCAGGCGAGAGAGGCGCCAGGCCGCGGCCATGCCGGCCAGCCCTCCGCCCAGTACAGCGACGCTGCTCACGTGCCCCGTCGCGCCGGGAGGAGGCTTGCCATCCACAGCTTGGCCGTGAGCAGGACCTTCTCGGCGGTGGTGAGCCTGACCCGGCCGTGGAAGACATCGAAGCGACGCGCCTCTATCCGATCCAGCAGCCGCGAATACAGCCCGTGAAGGATGGAGACGCAGGCGCGGGAGCGGACAGGCACCAGGGGAAGCAGCCGGGCGCTGCTGCTGTAATAGCTCCGGGCGCGCTCTGCCTGGAAGCGCATCAGCTCTATGAAACACCGGTTGACGACGCCCCTGGACAGCTCCTCCTCTGAATAACTGAAACGGGCCAGCTCGTCTTGAGGAATGTAGATGCGGCCGCGCTCGGCGTCCTCCTGGATGTCGCGCAGGATGTTGGTAAGCTGCATGGCCAGGCCAAGGTCCACCGCGTAGCAGCGCGCCTCCGGCCGCGCATACCCGAAGACCTCGACGCAGATGAGCCCGACGGTGGATGCCACACCATAGCAGTATCGGCGCAGGTCTTCAAAGGTTGCGTATCTGCTCTGTGCCGTGTCCATTTCGACGCCGCCCACCAGCGCCTGAAACCTTGATTGCTCTATGTGGTAGGTGGCCGCCACGTCTGCCAGCGCCGTGAAGACGGGGCCCTCCGGGTCGCCGGCATAAGCTTGATCAAGGGAACGGCGGACCTCGGCCAGCCCGGTTAGCTTGGCCTCGGCGGGAGCGTCACCGTCAGCGATGTCGTCGCAGATGCGGGCGAAGGCGTACACGGTATAGATGGCCTGGCGCTTGGCGGGAGGAAGCGTGAGGAAGGCGAAGTAGAAGTTTCGCGCCTCTCGCTTGGCCACCTCCCGGCAGTGGCCGTAGGCCTGGGCCAGGGCTCGATCCGATGCGATCACGACCGCCTTCCTGCCAACGAGGCAGGCCTCAAGATAGCAAGCCGGGCCATGGTGGAGAGCATCAGCCAGAGCTTGCGGGTTCGCGTCACCACGGGACGGCGGCTGAGCACGTCGTAGTTCTGACGGCGAATCGCCGCCAGAACGGCCATGCCTCCCCTGCTGAACAGCGCGACGTCCAGCCTTGCCCGGCCGTGGAGGTGCTGCTCCAGCGGCAATCCCCGCCGGAACAGCACCTCCGCCCGGTCTACCTGGAAGCGCATTAGGGAGCGGAAGTGGTCGTTCACTACGCTGGCTGCCAGCTCCTCCTCCGAGTAGCCGAAGCGGGCCATGTCCTCCTGGGGGATGTAAATGCGGCCCATCTGGTAGTCCCGGCGCACGTCCTGCCAGAAGTTGGCAAGCTGCAATGCCGTGCAGGTGGCGTCGGAGAGGGCCTGCCGCTCGGTGTCTCGGTATCCCAGCACGGAGAGTACCATGCGGCCCACCGGTTCCGCCGAGTGGCGGCAGTAGTGCAGCAGATCGTCGTATGCGCTGAAGCGGTGCTGGCGCTGATCCATGCGGTTCGCCTCTATGAGCCGCGTGAAGGGCTCCGCGGGAATGTCGAACCTGCGGATGGTGTCCTGCAGTGCCACCATTACGGGATCGGTGGGTTGGCCTCCGTAGCAGCGGAACAGTTCGGCCTCCCAGTCGTTTAGGAGGGTCAGGCGGTCGCCGGGTGCTTCGTCGCCAAGGTCATCGGTGCGGCGGCAGAAGGCGTAGACGGCGAAGAGGTGCGGCCGCAGTGTTCGGGGTAGAAGCCAGGAGCCGACGGTGAAGTTTTCGTAGTGGCTGCGCGCCAGTTGCTCGCAGTGCTTATAGGCCGCCCGCACTTCACTCTGGGAAAGGTTCGTTCCCGCCGGGGATTCATGCCGGGTCGTCATGCGCCTATGACCTGCCCGCAGGTTTCTAGCACGACCCTGGATTTCAGCGCGTTGCTCATTGGAGGTGCGCTCCTCAAGAATAACGGTCAATATTATACACGATTCACCCGCTCCCACTTGCCATCCAGAGGAGCAAGGGGGCCCCATGTAGAGGTGGAGTGACTCGCGGATCAACTCGCTCATGGTTGTAGTACACCAAAGAAAGCATCAACGGCCAGTGGTACATGTTCATTCTCGACCAGGACGATATGATGCTGGCCCACGCCGCCAACCCTGACCTCGTAGGCCGGCCCGCTTCCGCGGCCGTTGGGCCCAACAACTATCCCGCCGGAGAGGCGGTGGTCGCGGTTGCCGACGAGGATGGCGCTTGGCTCAGATACACCTTCACGAACCAGGCCTCGGGCGCAGTCGAGACCCACATTCCTGGATGGTCGAATACGACGGTCTGACCTTTGGATCAGGCTGGCATGAGCGCGGGCCCGCCAAGTCAGACACTCCAGCTTACACTAGGGCTTTCGTAGGGCGCGCTATAGACCTGTATAACGCCATCGGCCGCGAGGACACGGTGGCCTACTACAACACTAGGGAGAGTGTGGACGGCCAGTGGTACGTCTTCATCATCGACGAGGACGGCTACACCATATCCCACTATAATTCGATGTTTAGAGGCCGGGATCCGAGCCTCCGGATTGACGCCAATGGATACTTCTACGGCGACGACTTGCTGGGCGCCACCGAGTCGGGACGCTGGGTCGACTACGTGCTGCTCAACCCGGAAACGGGTGACGACCGGCAGAAGCACACCTGGGCGGTGCGCCATGACGGTTTGATCTTCGCGTCGGGCTGGTACGAGTAAACGCTGGCTGGCGCGGAGGGCTTCAGATCTAGCCCACGCCCGAGACAGTGGAGCGGCAGTCGGTTGCAAGACGTAGGGATGCCCCTTGTGGGCGACTGCCTATTGACACTCGCAATCCTTGGTTGGTAGATTCGAAGGGCGAGTACTCGCGCGCGACTAGTTCCAAACGCAAGAACAGGCGCCAACAATGCTCACAGACCGACAGAAGCAAATACTCAACATCATCGTTGATCGGTACATTCGGAGCTCCGCTCCCGTGTCCTCCGACGTCGTTGCCGGCAAGATGGACCGCCCCGTCAGTTCGGCGACAATCCGCAACGAGATGGCGGCGCTGGACAAGGCGGGTTACATCACGCGTCCGCACACCTCCGCGGGCAGCGTCCCTTCTGACAAGGCTTACCGCGCTTACGTGGAATCGCTGTACATACCGGACCTGCCCAGGCAGGTGCAGGAGGATATCCAGAGCAGGTTCAGCCAGGCAAACATGGAGGTCGAGGCGTGGGGGCGCATGGCGGTGCGTATGCTGGCCGGGCTTGTCCACACCCTGGCTATGATCAGCTTTCCTGCGGCGGCACGTCCCCGCTGGAGGCACTTGGAGCTAGTCTACCAGCAGGAGTTCCTAGCGCTCCTGGTAATGGTTATGGATGAGTCGAGGTTGCGCCAGCGGCTCCTCCCCCTCAAAGAGGCCATGACCCAGGACCAGCTCACCCGCGTGGCCAACAAGCTCAACGCACTCTATTCAGGAAATACGCAGCAAGAGGTGAAGGCGCGCGATCGGGAGTTCGCCCCGTTCGAGTCTGACGTGGTCGCCGCCGCTGGCGACCTGCTGAAACAGGACTACGACTCGGAGCCGGCCCACTTCATAGACGGACTGCGCCACATGTTCGCGTACCCGGAGCTTGCCGCCGGCCATACGGCGAGGAACATGCTTGAATTGGTGGAAGACGGTGAGCTTGTGCCGGTGGTGCTGTCGCAGGCTCCCAGCGCCGGCGACGTCAACGTGACGATAGGGACGGAGCACAGAATAAACCAGCTTCACCCCTTCAGCGTTGTCTACGCGCGCTACGGAGAGCCCTCGGAAACCGGGGGCGTCGTCGCCATTCTGGGGCCCACGCGCATGAGGTACCCGGACGCCATATCCAACGTTCGCTATTTCTCCCACCTGATGACTGAAATGGTGGGAAGCTTGCATGGCAGGTAACCGGGCTGGCTCGTCGATGGGCTGAAAGGCGACGATGTCCGGATTGCTGCTCCTGGATGCCTGAACTATGGTAGACGTTTGGCGTATAATCTTATTTCTATGGCAGTGAAGAGAGACTACTATCAGGTGCTGGGCGTCTCCAACGGGGCCTCCGACGAGGAGATCAAGAAGGCGTTTCGCAAGCTTGCCTTGGAGTATCACCCCGATAGGAACAAGGAGCCCAACGCCGAAGAGCGGTTCAAAGAGGTCAACGAAGCGTACCAGGTGCTGAGCAGCAGGGAGAAGCGCTCGGCGTATGATAGGTTCGGTCACGCCGGCGTTGCGGCCAACGGCGGTACGGGTCGCGGGTTTGAAGGATTCGATACGTTCAGCGGATTCGGTGACATCTTCGATGCTTTCTTTGGCGGCTTCGGAGCCGCTGCACGAACCAAAGCACGCCCCACACGCGGCCGCGACCTTGAAATTGGCCCGACACTGACCTTTGAAGAAGCGGCTATGGGCACGCAAAAGAGGATCAGGGTGTCACGCATAGAGACCTGCGATCGGTGCCAAGGGAGCCGCAGTGAACCCGGTACATCTGTGGAGACGTGCGGCGCTTGCCGCGGCGCCGGCCAGGTGAAGCGCTCCCAGCAGAGCCTGTTTGGGCAGTTCGTACAGGTGGCGCCCTGTCCCAGCTGTCGCGGCGAAGGCCAGGTTGTGTCGCAGCTATGCCAGAAGTGCCGTGGACAGGGCGTGGAACGAAACACACGGGAGTTGGACGTGGCGATTCCGGCCGGGGTTGAGGACGGTTCGCAGCTGCGACTACCGACGGAGGGCGACGCGGGCTCTCACGGCGGCCAGCCCGGCGATGTATTGCTGTTGCTCAACGTGAAATGGCACAGGGTTTTCCAACGAGACGGTTCCAATCTACTTCTTAATCTTTCAATCAACTTTGCGCAGGCGGCTCTGGGCGACTCGGTGGAGATTCCCACCCTGGAAGGTACAACGCCGCTGACCATTCCCCCCGGCTTACAGACGGGCACAGTGCTCCGAGTCAAGGGCCAGGGCGTGGCCAAGGTCCATGATAGAGGACGCGGCGACCTCTTTGTTACCGTGCACGTCAGCACACCGCGCTCGTTGGACCCCGAGGCGAAGAAGCTGATAGAGCAGCTGGCAGGGAAGTTGAGTGGAGGCCAAGTCATGGAAGAGGACAAGGGTTGGTTCCACCGCATCAGGGATACCTTTGGGGGCGGCTCCGGGTCTAGATGAAGTGGCTGCAGCTTAGTGTTCGCACCACGCCCGAGTTCGTGGAACCCGTCTCCGAGCTTCTCCGGCGCTATGGAGAAAGGGATGTGATTGTCCAGGAAGAGGGCGACTGGGACCCGGACAACACCGGCGAGATGGCTCCGCCAACCTCAGTAGTAGTGATGACCTGCCTTCCCATGGACTCAACCACGAGCAGCCGGCGTGAAATGATAGACGTTGGCATTCGCTTGGTTTCCATCTTGCAGCCCGGCGCTTCGCTGGAAGATAGAGTTGTAGATGAGGACGAATGGGAAACCGCCTGGAAGTCCCGCTTCACCGTCAAGCACATTGGGAAGAGGCTGGTTCTCAAGCCCACGTGGCAGATATACCGGCCCGCGCCGGGCGATGCTGTCATTGAGCTTGATCCCGGCATGGCGTTTGGCACGGGACACCACCCGACCACGCGGATGTGCCTGGAACAGCTAGAAAGGCTGCTGGTTCCCGGCATGCACGTCCTTGACCTGGGCACAGGATCGGGGATACTGGCTATTGCCGCTATGAAGCTGGGTGCCGGCTGTGTATTGGGCCTGGACACCGATGAGACGGCGGTCCAGGTGGCGCGCTCCAATGTCGAACAGAACAGGACCTGCCGGGTACAGCTCATACACGGCTCACTGCCTCACTCCAAGGTGCAGGACGGCGAGTACGATCTGGCACTGGCCAACGTTACCGCCGGTGTGGTCGCCTCTTCTGCCGAATCACTCGCCCTGGCGCTGAGGAGGAACGGTATTCTCATTGCTTCAGGCATCTTGGAGGAACGCCGGGAAGAGGTCGAAGCGGCGCTTGGGGAATCGTTCGTTGTTGAGCAGTCCCTAACCGATGGCGACTGGTTGACTGTGGTGGCGCGGAAGCCCAGCTTATCATATCAGTAGTCGTATTCCCGTGACGACAAAGTAGACGCCAAGGAGTCCCAGGAAGGAGCCGCAGACCAAGATTATGCCGCGGTAGACGTTTTGGGACAGAAAACGCTTGCCGGAGGCAACGGTGGCCGAAACAAAGCCGTACCAGGCCAGATCAGACAGAATATGTCCCAGGTAGAAGGAGGCTATGCCCATCAGGCCGGCCTCCAGTGAACGCGTAATCAGCGCCGCCCCCACCGTGAGCCACCACAGGGCCCAGAATGGGTTGCTCAAGCTGACCAATACCCCGCCTACCAGCGGTTTCAGGCTCAGGCTTGATCGTATTGTGCCCTGCCCGGAAAGGTAACGGACGTCTTTAGACGGATTTCTCAACAGCCCCCAGCTCATCCATACAAGGAAGCCTCCGCCCAGCAGTCCTACGGCTGCCACAACGGGGTCTGAGTCCAAGACTTGCGCCAGCCCAAAAGCCAGCGCTCCCACCGTAACCAGCTCCAGCAGGGAATGTCCGGCTACCACCAGGGGTCCCGCTATGAAGCCAATTCTTACGGTTTCCTTGATGTTGAAGGCAAGCAGAGGGCCAGGAGAGACTGCACCGGAGAAGCCCACAAGAAACGAGTTTGCAAAGATTATGAGTATAGGCGCCACAGCAATGGTCCGTTGAGCTTGCTTACTTCAACGTCGACTCATTCCGACTGGGGCGCTCTTCCCAGAAGCTCCGTTACCGCCTGCTTGGGGTCTAGTCCTTCAAAGAGGATTCGATATGTCGCCTCTGTGATGGGCATTTCAACATTGAGATCGTGCGCCATCTTCATTGCCGCAGCCGTGGTGTCCACGCCTTCAGCCACGTTCTGCATGTTAGCAAGGATATCGTTCAGCTTACGCCCCTTGGCCAGATGCTCTCCCACGTACCTGTTGCGGCTCAATGGACTTGCCGAGGTAGCTATGAGGTCGCCCAGACCTGCTAGACCTGTAAAAGTCACCGGACTGGCGCCAGCCGTCACTCCCAGCCGGGTAATCTCCGCCAGCCCGCGGGTGATGAAAGCCGCCTTTGCATTGTTTCCTAACCCCAGACCGTCGCTTATGCCGGATCCAATGGCTATGGTGTTCTTCAAGGCTCCTCCCAGCTCTACTCCGAGCACGTCGGTGTTGGTATATACGCGGAAGTGCGGCGTCATTATCATGGCCTGAGCCGCGCTGGCCAGATCAGCATCTGTAGATGCCACCACGGTTGATGAAGGGATGCACTTTGCGATCTCTTTGGACAGATTGGGCCCGGACAATACACCTATGCGGGAGCTCGAGGACTCAGGGAGTTCTTGTTCTATTATTTGGCTCATTCTGAACCCCGTACCGAGCTCCAGGCCTTTGGTGGCGCTGATGATCACTCCGGATTGGTTGAGGCTGTCCCGCACCTGCTGGAGGTTTGTTCTGAATCTATTGGAGGGGACGGCTATGATGACCAGGTCCGCCATTTGAAACGCTGCGTCCGTGGAGCAGGTTACGGTCATTGTCTCAGGAAAGAGAAAGCCGGGCAGTAGACGCTTGTTCTCGCGATCCTTGTTGAGGATTCCGGCCTCTTCCGGTGTTCTGGCCCACAATATGACCCGGTGGCCCTGAGATGCCATGAGAATGGCCAGTGTAGTGCTCCAGCCAGTGGTGCCGAGTACTCCTACTCTTTTCTTGTCTTCTGTCATCTTGCATGGGGCGGTAGAGCCCCGGGAGGGCCACCGCCGAACTGTAAGCGGCTTTCAGTGCCATTGATCAGACGCTGGATGTTGCCCCTATGACGCCAGATGATCAGAGGTCCGCCAGCCGTTGTGTAAGTTAGATACTGCCAGGGCGCCAAGTCCAATGCAACCATGACCTGCATTGCAGCAACCGCCACTATTACCGCTGAAACTGACGCCAAGGAGACGTACCGGCTGAAGGAGACAATGGGGACAAAGACGGCAAGAGCCAGCGCCGTCACTATTGGGGACAACACTGTCAGGGAACCTACGGCGGCCGCGATTCCTCTCCCGCCTTGGAATCTGCTGAAGACCGGCCAGTTGTGCCCTGCGACTACGGAAAGAGCGGCCAGCGCTTCCAGGAGCGGGTCGTTGCTTAAAAGCTTTGCGGCCAAGACTGCAATGATTCCTTTAGAGGTGTCCGCCACAAGAACTATGACCGCTATGCGGACGCCCAGTATGCGCAGGACATTGGTTGTTCCGGTGGAACCGCTTCCGTGCCGGCGTATGTCAACGCCATCTCTCAGCTTTCCCATTATCAATCCCCAGGAGATGCTTCCCAGCAGATACGCTCCTGGTAGAATCAACGCGTACTCAATCACTTCTTCCTGCCGTTCTTGAATTCCAGCTTCAAATGCGACCAGCGAAATCCTAGAGTTTCTCGCAAGCGGTTTTCCAGGTATCTTTGATAGGAGAAGTGCATCAGGTCGGGATGGTTGACGTAGAAGGCGAAGGTGGGCGGGTTGACACCCTCCTGGGCCACTCTGTTCAGTCTCAGATAGCGCTTACCCTTGTGCGGCGGCAGATGACGTGCCATGGCCGATACAACTTCACTGGTCAGCTTGTCTTGCGGCACCTCTTTCTTCAAGTCGTTGAATACCAGCAACGCTGCATCCAGCGCCTCATCTATGCCGCTCTCTTGTGCAGCGGAAACAAACCTTATGGGAGCGTAGGGGATGAATCTGAACTTGTCCCGTATCAACGCTATGCAAGCTGCTTCGTTCAGCTCCAGTTCATCCGCTAGGTCCCACTTGTTTACAAGCACCACTACTCCCTTGAATGCGTTTGCTACTTGTCCCAAGATGTGGGCGTCTTGGGCGGTTGCCAGTTGGGAGGCGTCTAACACCAAGCACACCACGTCTGCCCTGTCTATGGAACGGACGGAACGCAGGACACTGAAGTTCTCTATGCCGGGGACAACTTTACCTCGCCGCCGTATTCCGGCAGTGTCTATGATGAGAAACCGCTGCCCCTTGTACTGCAGAGAGGTGTCTATTGCGTCGCGGGTGGTTCCGGGAATGTCGCTAACTATTGCCCGCTCCTCACCTAGTATGGCGTTGAGCAATGAGGACTTGCCCACGTTGACCCGGCCTACTATGGCCAGCGAAAGGGTCTCTTCCTCGTCTGCCTGCTCATAAGCGGCAGAGGGGAACCGCTCTATCACCGCGTCCATCAGATCGTCCATACCAGTGTTGTGGTGAGCGCTTATTGCAATGGGGTCACCCAGGCTAAGCTCGTAGAACTCCGCTGTACTCTGGGATAGCTTGGGGTTGTCCACCTTGTTGACCGCCAAGAAGACGGGCTTCTCCCACCTCCGCAGACGCGCTCCTATTTCCAGGTCCAACGGGGTTACGCCGCCCCGCACGTCGGTGAGGAAGATGATTGCATCCGCCGACTCTATCGCTGCTTCCACCTGCTCCTTGATCTCTTCAGATAAATTTGCCTGAGGAGAAGGGATGCTCCCTACCCCTGGATGACCGTCGCCACTGGCAATATGGAGTGGGATATTAGGAGAGATATTGCCGTATTCCAAGCCGCCCGTATCCACCATGATGAGACGGCGTCCTTCCCACACGGCGGCTAGAGAGATGCGGTCTCTGGTAGTACCCGGCTCCTCTGCGGTAACGGCAGCTCGGCGACCTACGATACGGTTGAATAGAGTGGACTTTCCCACGTTGGGACGTCCCACGATGACGATTATGGGTTTGCTCATCACACAGCCGGTAAGCCGGACTTACCACCACCCTGCCCTTCTAAGATCTTTTCAAGCACTGCTTTTTGAGCGTGCAACCGATTTTCCGCTTGATTGAACACCACGGATGCAGGATGCTCTAGCATACCGTAGCTGACCTCTTCTCCGTGGTGAGCCGGCAGCGGATGCATGAAGATTGCTCCCGGCTTGGCAAGCTCCATCAGACTGGGGTTTACCTGGTAGCCTCTGAAGGTCTCCAGCCTCTCTTTTGTTTCATCTTCCTGTCCCATGCTGACCCAGACATCTGTGTAGACGACGTCTGCTCCGGACACCGCTTCTTCAGGCGCTGCGACCTGCACGACCCCGGACACGCCGGCCTTTGCCCGCTGGCCGGCCATCCGCAGCAAGGCTGCGGGAAGCCCGTACCCTTCAGGGGAGGCGATGGTGCAACTGGTTCCCAGGGACGCAGCGGCCAGCGCTAGGCTGGCGGCAACGTTGTTGCCGTCTCCAACGAAAGCTATTGAAACGCTGTCAGTCTTGCCCAGGCTCTCCTGGATAGTGAGCATGTCTCCCAGCGCCTGGCAGGGATGCTCTACGTCTGATAGGGCATTGATCACGGGGACGGAAGCGTGCTTGGCCAGATCTTCCAGCGTTTGGTGCTCGTAGACGCGCGCCACAATGGCGTCTACGTACCTGGAAAGCACGCGGGCTACGTCTGAGATGGACTCACGGCCTCCCAGGCCCACTTCGTCCTTGCCAAGGTATACGGGGTGACCCCCCAGCTGCTTGATCCCTACGTCGAAGCTGACTCTTGTGCGCAAAGACGGTTTCTCGAAGAGCAAGGCTACGCATTTACCCTCCAACGCCGTGTTTTTCTCGCCCGCCTTGAGGAGCGAAGCGCGTCCAACGACCTGCCGAATCTCTTCCGGCGAGAGATCGGCTATGGATAGAAAGTCTCGTTTGGCCAAAATCAGCCTCCAATTGCCAATAGTATAACGGGAGTAGGGTACGGTTAATAGAGTGCGACGCTCACTACCAGCATGGTTAACCGGAGGAGGGAGTTGCTATATGAGTCCGGCTCGCTGGAAGGCCTTGCCCTCGGTGGCTATGGCAGGTGCTTTTACCATCTCGGCTTGCTGCAGTTCGCGGATGCTAAGCGCACCGCACATTCCCATGCAGACCCGCAGCGCGCCGACCAGGTTTTGCGTCCCATCCGTACGGCTTGAGGGCCCAAAGAGCAGCTGGTCCAAGGTTCCCTTGGTGCCAGTCTTTATTCTGGTGCCTCTGGGCAGGGCTGGGTGGGGCGTGGCCATGCCCCAGTTGAACCCTTTGCCGGGAGCTTCTTCCGTCTGGGCAAAGGGCGTGCCTATCATCACTGCATCGGCGCCTGCTACTATCGATTTGCACAGGTCTCCACCGGTGCGAATGCCGCCGTCGGTGATTACTGATACGTACCGCCCTGTGCGGCGGTAGTACTCGTCCCTGGCGGCGGCGCAGTCCACGGTGGCGGTAACCTGAGGAACGCCGACGCCGGTCACCTCTCGCGTAGTGCATGCGGCGCCGGGTCCTACGCCAACCAGGATGGCCGCTACACCAGCTTCCATCAGCTCTATGCTGGCGCTATAGGTAACGCAGTTGCCCACCACTATCGGCGCATTGATCTGCTCGACGAGCTCGGAGAAGACCAAGCCATGATAGCTCTTGGATACGTGCCGTGCCGTAGTCACCGTCGACTGCACCACCAAGATGTCCGCCCCTGCCTCTACCGCCACCGGTCCCATCCGCTTGGTGTTTTGCGGGGTAAATGAAACGGCGCAGGTTGCCCCTGCGCCTTTGATTTGCTCGACTCGTTTTGCCACCAAGTCCTCTTTCATGGGCTCTTGGTACAGCTTTTGCAGGACCTCCGTAACCGTTTCCGCCGGCGCTGATGTGATTTCGGCTATCTTGCCCGCGGCGTCTTCGTAGCGGGAATACAGCCCCTCCATGTTCAATACTCCGAGGCTACCTATATCACTCAACCTCACCGCGACCTCCGGCGAGACTACCGCATCCATGGCAGACGCAATGATGGGTAAGGAGAAACGCAACTGGTCGATCTCCAGGTCCAGGGTTGCTTGTTCAGGGTTTACTGTCACGTCGCCGGGTACAATGGCGACGTCTTCAAAGCCGTAGGCATGCCGGATCTCTTTCAACGTTCCGATCATTTTGCACACTCTGCCAAGTAAATTTGGCGGAGTATAGCACCTACTTCTTGCCCTCTCAATGCTTTTGGGGGGTAGTTCTCTTAATGTTATTAGACATGCCTCCACCCTTGGAATCCCGCTCAGGGAGAGTACGGCTGAAGGGGGCCAGTGGTGGGCGTTGCCCCGCCGGATTGCTCCGGTTTCTTGCAATGACGAGTGGAGTAAAGCGAGGGAGGCGGCAAGCTTGTAGCCGCCTAAGATAAGGATGGAGTGGCCGATTGCGAATTTTGATAACTTGGCGGCGATAAATTGAAAGGGACAATGACGCAGCGAGTTTCCTTGACTGCTCAAGCGGCCGGTTGTTAGCATAGCGTCGCCGTCTACCATTTGGAGACGAGCAGAGATGTTTAAGAACGAATCGCCGCTGGGATCCCTGGCGACCGAGACGGCGGAAGCGACAACGCTAAGTTGCAAAACGCCTTCCCGGTTCTCAGGGAAGGCGTTTTGCATGGGCAAGAGATCAGGGTCTATAACGGATGTATCGGGAATCAGGGTTGGACACAGAACCGACCTTGAACACGCTACCGGTTGCACAGTGGTGCTTTGTCCTCAAGGTACCGTCGGTGGAGTCGATGTCAGAGGCTCCGCTCCGGGCACGCGGGAGACGGATCTGTTGAGGCCGGGCAACCTGGTCAATGAGGTCCACGCGGTCCTCCTCAGCGGAGGCAGCGCCTACGGTTTGGACGCCGCTTCTGGGGTGATGCGTTATCTGGAAGAGAAAGGCACAGGTTACAAGATCGGTCGAGTAGTAGTGCCCATCGTCCCCGGCGCCATCATCTTCGATCTGGGATTGGGCAGTTCGAGCGTAAGACCCATGGCGGACGACGGCTATTCCGCTTGCCAGAGCGCTGCTTCCGGAGAAGTGGCGGAGGGCACCGTGGGAGTGGGCACGGGAGCTACCGTGGCCAAAGCACTGGGACTGAGGCATGCCGTCAAGGGCGGGCTGGGTACTTGCAGCCGGGATCTGGGCGATGGTCTTGTAGTATCCGCCATTGCCGTGGTTAACGCCTGGGGCGATGTTGTAGACCCTGAGACGTGCCGCGTAATTGCTGCTCCCAGGACTGAAGACGATGACGGTTTCCACAGCACTGTTGAGCTCATGGCCCGTCCTAGCTCTGAATGGCCCCAGGGTCATGTGATTGCCGGCGGGAACACGACCATCGGCGTGCTGGCCACCAACGCTTCTCTCAGCAAAGAGCAGGCCAATAAGCTGGCGGAACGGGGCCAGAATGGCATTGCGCTTGCCGTGAGGCCGTCCCATACCATGGGCGACGGCGATGCTGTATTTGCCCTGGCTACGGGCGCTTGGCGAGGCCAGGTGGACCGTATGCAGCTCACAAGGCTTGGTGCGGTGGCTGCTTCGGCAATGGCGCAGGCGGTGATCAGGGGTGTTACGCAGGCCAGCGGGCTGGCTGGCGTACCTTCCGCAAGGGAGCTTGAGCACTGATGAATGAGTTCCAAAGGATAAGGTTTCTAGAAGCCGGCCGCACCGCGTATACGTTGGCCGCCGGCTATTTCCGCGGCGGGTACCGCATTTCCACCGTGACCAGCCGTTCATTTGTACCGGCGAGTGCGTCTAGGAGCCGATAGGCTCCATCTAAAGGGAGGGCACCAATGAGGACGAGAGTACGTCAGTTCAAGGAAATGAAACAAAGGCGGGAGCGCATCACTGCTGTAACCGCCTACGATTATACCATGGCACACCTCGCCGATAAGGTCGGCATACCTCTGCTTCTGGTGGGAGACAGCTTGGGCAACGTGGTCTTGGGTTACAAGACCACGGTTCGCGTCACCATGGCCGAGATGCTCCATCACACAAAGGCTGTCGTCAGAGGGGTCAAGAACGCTCTGGTTGTAGCTGACATGCCGTTCATGTCCTACCAGGTGAGTACAGAAGAGGCTCTGCGAAACGCCGGCAGGCTGGTCCAGGAGGGCGGAGCCCATGCTGTCAAGCTGGAAGGCGGTACCCGTTCCGCTGATACGGTTAGGCGAATTGTTGAAGCAGGCATTCCGGTCATGGGGCATATTGGCCTGACTCCTCAGTCGGAGCATGCTTTGGGGGGATTCAGAGTTCAGGGCCAGGATTTGGTCGGCGCACTTGCTCTGATCGATGACGCGACGGCGCTGGAAGATGCCGGCGCTTTTGCTGTTGTTCTTGAGACCATCCCTTCAGAGCTGGCCCGCATCATTACTGATCGGCTCACTATTCCGACGATCGGGATAGGGGCAGGTCCCGACTGCGACGGTGAAATCCAGGTCATCTATGAGATACTGGGGCTCACGCCTCGTGCTCACAAGCATGCCGCGGTATACGCCAACCTCAGCGAAGTGATCACGCAAGCGCTTGCCGCTTATAGGCGAGAAGTGCAGGAGCACAGGTTCCCTACGGAGGACCAGAGCTTCCACATGGACGAGGCCATACTGGCAGACCTGCTTACTACAACCTAGTTGATGGATGTAATCAGCACCGTATCCGCCATGATGAAGGCCCGCGATGGGGCGGAGCGTCCCCTTGGACTGGTGCCGACCATGGGCTATCTCCACCAGGGTCACATGACGCTTGTAGAGCGGGCGAGGAACGACAACAAAAGCGTGGTGGTGTCTGTGTTCATCAACCCTACCCAGTTCGGCCCCGGGGAAGACCTGGACGGCTACCCCCGCGACTTTGAGCGGGATGTCGCCATGCTTGCCGGACAAGGCGTGGACATCGTTTTCGCCACTGACTCCGGCCAAATGTACCCGCCCGGTTACTCGACTTACATTGACGTGGGTGAAATAGGAGAGAGACTGGAAGGAAAACATCGTCCCGGGCATTTTCGGGGCGTCGTCACTGTAGTGACCAAGCTGCTCACCATCGTACGGCCTGACCGTGCCTACTTCGGGCAGAAGGACGGGCAGCAGAGCCTCGTCATCGAGCGGCTCAACCGGGACCTCAATCTGGGAGCTGAAATCGTCGTCATGCCTACGGTGCGTGAGCCGGACGGACTGGCAATGAGCAGCCGCAACGTCTACCTTACTCCGCGGCAGAGAGGTAACGCCGCCGTTTTGTACAAAGCCCTCTCCAGGGCCAGTGAGATGTGGCGGAAGGGTGAGACGGATGCCGGCGTGTTGCGCGGGGAGATGGAGCGCGTCATCAATGAGGGGTCTCCGGCCAAGCTTGACTACGTCAGCATCGCCGCACTTGACACTTTGGAGGAGATGGGTAGGATATCTGCTCCCGTCATGGCTTCGGTCGCTGTCTGGTTTGGCAAGGCCCGCCTCATAGATAACGTGATTCTCAAGGAAGAAGGTACGCAGTGAAGATATTGCTCACCAACGACGACGGCCTAAATGCACCCGGTTTGCGAGCCGCGGCTGCTGCATTGCGGGAAGTGGCCAGGGTAGTGGTGGCGGCGCCAGACAGAGAGCAGAGCGGGGTTGGGACCTCGGTGACGCTGAATGGACCGGTGCGCGCGGCAAAGGCGAGACCTGTAGTCGCCGGTGTCTCCACCTATGCCATAGAAGGCACCCCCGCGGACAGTGTGATCATTGCTTTGGAGCGCCTTGTCAAAGGCGTGGACCTGGTGGTCGCGGGCATCAACAGCGGCGCCAACCTGGGTGAAGACGTGTTCATATCTGGCACTGTGGGCGCTGCTCTGCAGGGGTACGTACGTGGTTTGCCTGCTATTGCCATATCTGTAGCGTCTCTCCACCCTACTAGCTTCCAGGCAGCGACCTTGCTCTTGCAGCGCATAGTGAGCGAGTTCGACAGGGGGGCGCTGCCGAGCCCGTCTCTGCTCAACGTCAATCTGCCTCCATTGCAGGAGCAGGAGATTGAGGGCATTGACATTACTTGCCAGGGCCGCCGGGCCTACGCCGACCGCATACGGAGTGGAGACGACGGCAAGCGAAAGTACTTCTGGATCAGTCGCAGCAAGCTCGCCTGGGAACCGGTGGAGGGAACCGATATATGGTCGGTGCGCAACAACCGCGTTTCGATTACTCCATTGGGCACAGACCTGACGTCGAGCAAGGTGCTGGGCAAACTCCAGGGCTTGCCTTGGAAATTGAGGTAGGCTCCGGCACGGCTTGATGGCTGTGCTTGGCGCTCGAAAAACCGCCGTCGGCTGGGATGGGCCAGCTTCCAATTCCCTGGGATTAGGCGTAAGCTGTATTTTGTGGGGATATAGCTCAACTGGGAGAGCGCCGCGTTCGCATCGCGGAGGTTGGGGGTTCGAGTCCCCCTATCTCCACCAGCGTGTCCCATGCTAATAACTCCGCCGTTCAGGACGACCTTTGCCTATGGGACAATTCGAGGGTGGATGACGTACCGCTTCCGAATTAGCTCGTAGATCGTGATATGAACAGCAACGGATGTATACTACCGCCAGATTAGCTGTTACCCCGCTCCACATAAGGTTAGCGGCTCCGCCAAGACAGTCAGGCTGGAAAGAGAGCATTCGTCATGTCGTCGTTGCTTTTCGTCGAGGCTTTCGGGCAGCTTCTCCGGGACGCGAACCTGGAGGGCATTGTGTCAGAGGAGGAGGAAGACCTCTATAGTGTTTTCAGAGCCCGTGCTGAATTGATGGGTTGGTCCACCACGTCGGCTCGCGGTCGCCCGTTGCTCTGGGGGATGAACGACGCGGAGTTGACCGCCGGGGTTGACCCGTCCCGGATCGGATGGGTGCAGGTCGGACTGGCGGAAGTTGGTGACGTCGTGCCAACCAGGGTGCCGTCGGCGCCTGGTCAGCCTGTTCAAGGTTATGGCTATTATGCTTATGCGCCTTCCGGGGTACGTCGACGCGAAGTCGAGCCGGCTGTTTTGCTGCCGGCGTTGATTCAGTGTTTCGATGACGCACTACGCCGCTTTGGGGTCGTCGAGTTGTCTGGACTCCAGGTGACGGCAAATTTCCTAGATACTAGGACGCAATCTTACGTTAACCACCTCGTCTCTGGGCTCAATTGGTTTAACACTACCCTGAAGGGGAAAGCGGAAGCGCTCATCGCATTCGACCAGGAGTTGCTCGGGGGGCATACCGAGGCAGAGTTGGTCTCTAGCCTCCGGCGGAGGAACACCGGATCGTTCGAGTTTGGACCGGTGGCAGCCGTTCCTGAGCAGCACTCGGTTAAAGCGGGGGTCGAGGCGCCGCACCGCTACATCTCCCCTGCGCACTCGGGCCTCGGCGTTTCGGTTGTGCTGCCTGAATGGACAGCGAGTGCTGCGGCGTGGGTACTCGCAATCGTCATTGAGACAGCGCGCGCCAGCGCGCCGGATGTCAGCAACTTCGCAGTTCGAGTGACAAGGGTTAGGTGACGGCAAGCGCGAAGCGCGGACTTGGAGTGAAAGCACGAGCGCCTCCAGGAAGATTGACAAGAAGATCGCGGACTTGGGCGATTGGAGAGGCGAGAGGCTGACCGAGATCCGCAAGCTCATCCACGAAGTCGTCCCTGAGGTGGTCGAAGAGTGGAAGTGGATGGGGTCCCCCGTGTGGTTCCACAACGGGATCCTGGCCGTAGCCAGCGCCCGCAGGAATAAGGTGAAGCTCACGTTTGTACACGGAGCCAAGATCCCCGACCTCAACAAACTCTTCAACGCGACATTGGACGGGAACAAGTGGCGGGCGGTAGAGCTTCGCCAGGGAGACAAGGTAGACAGTACCGCGCTCAAGGCACTGGTGCGCAAGGCGGTAGCTTACAACACCAAAAACGCTGACGGGGAGCCTATACTCCTTTCAGGCGGAAACCCACAGATCCCGAAGGCCGACGGCGACGCCCCCGTGCAAGCCTACATAGCGGCCATGCCGGGCTGGAAGAGCGACTTGGGGCGCCGCCTAGACGACCTCATTGTGCGCACTGTGCCCAGCGTGCGCAAGGCCGTGAGGTGGAATTCACCCTGGTACGGCATTGAGGGCAACGGGTGGTTCGTGAGTTACCATGTCTTCACCCGCTACGTCAAAGTGACCTTCCTCAATGGCGCGTCGCTGTGTCACGTTCCACCAGGATCGGGCAAGGACAAGGACTCGCGCTGGGTCGACATCTACGAAGGCGAGCTCAACGAGGAGCAGATGGAGACATGGGTCCTGCAGGCGGCCGCTCTGCCAGGCTGGCGCGGGTTCTGACAAACCGTAAAGGTCGATTCGTTATCGTTCATGTGACCAGGCTAAGGGCTGCTCGACCGGCCCACTACATTGGCGCCTCCCGCCGTAAAGGTCGCGGTATGGTATGCTAGGCTCACCGGCGGTTCATGTGCCCCTGTAGCTCAGAGGATAGAGCAACGGTTTCCTAAACCGTGTGTCGGCGGTTCGAGTCCGCCCAGGGGTACCATGCCTAGCCATGAAATAGGGCGTATCTGGCTACGATTCCCACATAACTTACCACATTTGCAACGGGCGCGAATCCCATGAACATGCCCATAGGCTATTGTACCCTCCGCCCAGTACTACGTCGAACTTATGCGATTACATCAGGCTTTCGGCCCACTACAATTCGGTGATGAGTCGAATTCAACAGGGGCAGCCAAATGGGATAGTTGTCTGGGTGTGCCTCATTAGACCTTCATGAAAGTTCGAGTCCAGTTAGGTGGGCTGGACTTGACGAAATCAAGAACCGAGGCCGATTCGCTGGTCACGCCGTCGCTCGGCATGGGGACCGTGTACGTCAGCGTCGCCTCGTCTCCCACCACCTCGATGCCCTCCACGAAATTGCGGATGAGCGCCTTGCGCTCGGGGATCGTCCCGTCCTTCAGGAAGTTTCGGAAGTCCGCCACGTACTCCACTATCTCCTCGGTGTCGGGCAGGACAACCCTGCGCTGCTCAAGCCGGGTCTCGGCGTCGTCCCTCGCAGCCTCCAGCTGCTCCTCACGGTGCCTCAGAGACATGATGCGGGGCGACAGGACCTCAAGGGTCAACTCGCTGGTCTCAATGGCCTCGTAGAGCTTCTCAAGCCGCTTCCTCACGTCGCCTAGCTCCGCCTCGACGACCTCCAGCCTGCCGGCAAGCTCTCCGGCCATCGCGTCTATCTCCTCGGCCACCAGCTGCACCAGCGCCACGATGGTCTCCTCGTTCAGAATCCGCTCCCTGATCTTTCTCCACCACGAACGTCTCCAGCTTCGGGGCGTTCAGGTAGCGGGCGCTGCACGTCCCCGCTCCTTCCCTGAACAGGGTGCCGCAGATGTAGTAGGCGAACTGGCCGCTCTTGGCTCCCTGGGCCGAGTAGGGCTTGCCGCAGACTCCGCACTTGAGCAGCCCGCTCAGAAGGTACGGGCTGCCCACCCTGGCGGGCCTCTGCACCTTCGGGGCGCGCTCCTGCATCGCCTCCTGCACGCCCTCGAACAGCTCCCGCGAAATCAGCGCAGGCCACGCTCCTTCCACCCTTACAGGGTCCTGGGCCTTCTCGCCCTTGCTGGCCTTTCCCCACACTGCTGCGCCGGTGTAGGCTTCGTTCCTCAGCACGTAGTGGAGTCCGCCCTTGTTCCACCGCTTGCCCCGGTTGGTGACGCCCCTCTCGTTCAGCTCCTTGCATAGCTCCTTGAGGCCGCTGCCCCGCAGGGACTTCTCGAATATCTCCTCCACCACCGGGGCCGTGGCCGGGTCAACCTCCAGCGTGGGGCGCTCCTTCGCCCCGTCGCTGACCTTCACCTTCCGGTAGCCGAAGGGGGCCTTCGAGCCGAGGAAGAAGCCTCTCGAAGCGGCCTCCCTCATGCCCCGGACGACCTCCTGGGCAAGATTCTCGCTGTAATATTCGTCCACGCTCTCGATGATGCCCTCAAGCAGCCTGCCGGTGGCGTTGTCCTCGGCCTGCTCGGTGATGGACACCACGCGGATGCCCTTGCGCCGCAGCTGGGATTTGAAGGCCACGGCGTGCTCCCGCTTGCGGGTGAATCTCGAAAACTTCCAGACCAAGATGACCTCGAAGGGGGCCTTGGGCTTGCTGCCCTCCTCGATCATCTCCCTGAACTGGGGCCGGTCGGCGACGCGGCCGCTCTCGGCCTCGTCGATGTACTCGCGGGCCACGGAGTAGCCGTTGGCCTTCGCGTACTCTTTGAGCGCCCGCAACTGTGCGGACACGGAGAGGTCCACGTCCTGCCGGTCGCTGGACACCCTGGTGTAGAGCGCCGCCGGTGTCAGCGGCTGTAGGTGCTTCTTCATGCTGTCCTCCTTCATACTGTCTTCAATTCACGCATCCCACGAGTTGGGAACCTACGTCCTATCTCTATCTCGGCCCCACTCAGGGTCACCGTTGGCTTTGGCATCCTGTGATTACTCTGGAATCGCCCAAGTCCTGCTCAGGACGTTCTAGACCAATAGTCGTGAACGCGCCGCAACTCCTGCAACCAATACTGAAAGTCGTCGCCGGTTTCGTGTAATCCCAACTTCTTGGCCAGGCTGAAGAATCCAGCTCCAGACATGTTCTTATCTCTTCGAATTACAACCGCAGACAATAGAGGTTTCCCGGCGCGGTGCTCAGCCCGACTTATGGCGTCGAGGATGTCGGCTATTCGGTTTCTGTCTTCTGGAGAATCCATGTCTAAGCCAGCAAGAGGAGCCACGTCGGAGTAATTGACCACTCGCTGGCTCCTAGCAACCCGGAGGAGCTCTTCATGGATGGCCTGTCTCCTGTATGCGTCAAGGGACCTCCCTCGTCAAGCCTCTGGTTGGGTGGAGAAAATCCTGTCCGATGGGCAGTCATGGTTGATTGGCTAGGAAACCTTTACTAGAGGCTCGATGGCGCTCACATCGGTCTTGGCACGGGCTACGTCCAAGTCGTACATCCGCTGAAGGTTCAGCCAGAAATCAGGAGTCATTCCTAGGGCCTGTCCGATTCGAAGCGCCGTGTCAGCCGTGATGGACCTTCGGCGGTGGACGATATCGTGCACGCGAATCTGGGGCACTCCTATCGTCTTGGCCAATCGGTATTGGGTGATGCCCAACTCCTCCATGATCTCCGCCAGATGCTCGCCTGGGTGTATCGGTTCGGGGGCGGTCATAAGCTTCCTCCTCAGTGGTGGTCGGTGACTTCGATCTCCATTGCGCCCCGGTCTGTCCAGACAAAGCACACTCGCCATTGGTCGTTGACGCGGATGCTGTACTGGCCCTGCCGGTCTCCCCGTAGGGCTTCGAGTCGGTGGGACGGCGGCACCCGAAGGTCGGTGAGCGCCGCAGCCGCCACTACTCGTTGCAATCTCAGTCGTGCCCGTCGCTGGATGTCGGCCGGTAGTCGCCGAACCGCTTGTCCGGCGAAGAGGCGTTCAGCGTCGTCATTTCTAAATCGGTTCACTGATGGTGATAGTAATGCACTCAGTTACTAATGTCAAGAATATGCATGGCTGGCCGGTGGTTGTCACCAATCCGGCGACGGTTACAGGCCAAGCAGCAGCATGCCTACATTCCCCCCAGGGCGATCCCCGCTCCGCAGCCGTCCGGCGAGAAGGGGCACGTCCCCTGCAAGGGAGTCCCTTTCAGGCTCCTGTCGAATCGGAGGGTCTCAACCCAGTGCGGGGGCTGTACACGAGTTTGAGTTTGGCGTCGGAGCGGCAGAAGGGGCGATTTCGTAGCTGGCACAGGGGCAAATCGCCCCTCTATCGGACGGGGACAGTGAACACTTTCTGAAAGGGTGCGTTCCGGACCGCAATGACATCGCCGAACGTGGGGAATGACATTGGCAGGCCGGTCTGAGCGGCATCCCGATGACAGAAAGCCCCCGAAAAAGCGATTGACGTGGGGGTGCAGGACGTGGCCGAAACAGCGATTATGGTACCTCGGAAGGGGCGCTGACGCAGCACTCGCCGGGGTCGTTGCACGGTGACACGTCACGCACGCGGCGGGGTCTGTTGGCGGCGAGTCGGGGTCCCGATGCCGGTCTCCAGGGACGACGGCGGCCCAGTTCGGCCCTTCCGGTTGGCCAGCCGCCATGAGAGTCAATGAATGTAAGCCACTACCACGTTTCCAATGGCTATTCCAGGCCGCCGACAGGGCCGTAGGCTACGAACCCGTCGCCGGTGTCTTCGAAGCGGGTCGCACGGGGGTAGGACATCACCTTGCGCATCATGAGCATGTCTCCCGCCGAGCCTGCTACGTTGAGCACGAAAGCCCATGTGAGGATGGAGGCGAGCAGGTCGTCCGCGGCCACGAGAGCCAGTGCCGCTGCCAGGGCCACGGTCAACAGCACTGCCGGCGCCAACCCGGCGGCGAGGTACCGAGGTCTGTCGAGGTAGCTGCCAGGGGCGGCCGCGTAGAATACCGGCCCGAATCTGGTCCACGGCTTGAACCCGAAGCATGGCCGGCCGCCGAAAGTCAGGAAGAGAACGCCGTGGACGGATTCGTGCAGTACGACTCCGAGAACGCTCCCCAACAGCAATCCATAGAAGAATGTTCCCCCGTCTATTGTCACTTCGCCCGAGCCGGTCGCCGTCCCGACGATAAAGGCCGTCGCGCTGAGCGACGCGATGAAGGCGACAAGGCCAACCAGGACAGAGAGCAGGAGCTCCTTCATCGATGCCTGTTTCAGGGTCCATCGTCCCATTTCGAGGTAACCCTCTGGTGGCCGTCTATCGCCCACTCCTGAACCTCCCCGCCGCCGGAGGCCCGGTATCGGGCTCGCGGCCGCGCGTCTATTATGGTCCTATCTCAGCACGAACCACCACAGGAGGACGCTGCCGATCAGCAGCAATAGCAGCGCCAGGGCGATCACGCGGACGACGTTGAGCACGTCATTCGTCGCCTTGTGCGCGGCGACCTCCTTCTGGTGCTCCCTCTGAAGCTCGTGGTACGGCCATTTGGCGTTGGCTTCGGACTCCCTAGCCTCGTCCCGCTCCCGCTCCAGCTCCGACGCCCTCAGTTTCAACTCGGACGCCTGCTGTTCCATCTCCCGCACGGTCCGCTCAAGCTCATGCTCCCTGACAACGGCCCGGCGCAGCAGCTCCTCGTCGGTGATATACTCCCCCTCCATCCGCACGAACACGCGGCGACCCTCCCTGCGGAGCTCCACCTCTCCCTGCCGGATCTTCCGGTCCAGGGTCGATAGGGAGACCTCCAGCTCCTCAGCCGCCTCCGCTTTCGTCACCCAGCGGACACGCTCATCCATCGGTTTTTCCTTCCCTACAGGCTGACACGTCAGGGTTCCCAAAGTACAATCAAGTTGTCACCGGACTCGCTCGTTATTTTAGCATGGCTTCACATTTTGCACTCTGACCGGTCAGGCGACACGTCAAGCCCGTTTCATAGCTGAATCAGAGGTGATTTGGGGGTCGGTGGACCTCGGAAATCACCCCGTTAATGCCATTTTGTACCCCCCAGCCAGCATAGAGGGGAGATAGGGACGCATCGGCCCTATCTCCCCTCTACAGGACGATGACGCATCCGGTGGTAGAGACTGTCCCAGTGGTAGGCTCTCAGCCCGGACAGGAGCAGTCTCTGAGACTCCGGCTCCCACAGTGGACGCCATGACCTCCCCAGGATTCCAGCCTGTGACAGCACGGGGATGCACGACACCAGGACGGGCAGCGACATCCGGCTCATGCGGGCGGCGGTGCGCACGTAGGTGTCCTCGACCTCCTCGGTGTTCACGACGAAGAGGGTGACGGGGTATGGCGGCTGGTCTTCCTTATGCTCGGGCGACCAGTAGTAGCTCTCATAGGGGTCCAGGCGGGCAATGACTCCCTGGGGATGCCTGGCGCGAAGCTCGTACTCGAAGTAGAACGGTATCCGAACGCCCTCTGCGGTCATCTGCCCCACGGCGTCGGGGGCGATGGCCGAATCTCCCCAGTTGTAGGCCCGGTCGGACCTAGCGGTGGGGACGGACCACTGGAGTTCACTGTCAGGATCGGCACGGGTCTCCGCTTCCAGCTTCGAGAGGAACCAGGTGATCCCGTCGGCGTGCTTCGTCTGCCGCGCCCACGTCTCGATGCGGTGGCCCACGTGACGTCTGCGGCCCTGGCGGTCTGTGGTGAGGGCGGTGCTCCAGATGCCCCGCGTCGTGGGAAGCTGGGCTCGGTCCCGGTGGGTGACGTAGCGAATGCCCTCGGCGGACAGCGTGTAGCGGGTGTCTCCACGTTTGCCTCTCTGTTCGACCAGGCCCCAGGTGTTCACGAGGCTGCGCATCATCTGGCTGACACGTCCCTCGGAGACGCCGAGCCAAGTGGCAAGATGCCCACGGGGGATCATCGGGTGGTCGGTGATGAGGTCGAGCGTCCGCTTCTCAGACGGGCTGACGCCGAAGGCCGGCGCACCTGTCACCATCCGCTCGGGGCGGGGCAGCGACGCCCGTTTCCGCTCCGGTGAAGCGATGGAACGCCTTCCGCCGGGGCTGCCGTGGGCGCTCACGTCCTCCAGCGTGCGGTACGTGCTGCCGACCCACGAGTGTTTGTGCCAGAGGCGAAGGTCCCGTCTTTCCAGCGCGTTCCTGGACTCCACGGCAACGTAGCAGTCGTCAAGGTTCAGTCGCTCGCAGAACCTCGTCGTCAGTCTCTCCTCCCAGACGCTGGGGGTCAGGATCAGGACGGCACTAGGACGGCGGGTGTAGTCGTACCCCGCGATGGCCCTCAGCCGGTCGTAGAGCGACCGGCGCCGTAGGGCTAGGCCCTGGCGCACCACGCCGAAGCTGCGGCCGTCGTGCAGGGTGATGGTGGTGTCGAAGCGGCCCCTGCGGTGGAACTCCACGTGGGACCGGAGGCCATCGATGCCGGGGGAGAGTGACGAGGCGAGGCGGTAGACGGTGGCAACCGCGTCCATCCGGCGGATGAGCAGCGTCAGCCACTCCCTGGACAAGGGGTAGGCTCGCACGAAGTCCGAGGGTGTGCCGAAGCCGAGAACCCCGGCAACCTCACGGACGCCGTTGGCTGTCAGGTAGAATCTCTGGCTCGACGGCAGGTGGGCGGTGCCGTGACTCGCCCTCCCCACGATGCCGTCGGCCAGCAGGCCGGTCAGGGCTCTGTGGACCGTGGCGTGCGGCTCGCCGAGGACGCGCGACAGCTCCGCCGAATCGATGAACGGCATCCGGCTGAGAGAGTCGAGCAGCTGTAGGTCGGAGAGCGCCATACGTCCAGCGTAGCAAAAGAGGGGCGCGATGTGCATCCGTCACATGGCAGTGCCGGTGTGTGGGAAGGCAGCGGACGCCGTTCTCCTAGGCCAAGGAGCGGTCAAACCGCCGTCGACCGGGAGGCCGCGACGAAGGGAGAGGCTGATACCCCGTTGCTCGGCAGCGCCATGCACCATAGCCGACACACGCTGGGAGCGCCTTCTGGACAATATGCCGTCCGTCCCCCCGGCTGAGGGCGCGTGGCTTCAGCAGAAGGGCAGGCCGCCAGGGTCAGGGTCGTTGTCCAACCGGCGTTCCAGGATGCTTGGCACGCACCCGTTAAAGTCGTTGCCTTCGAGGGTCAGATAAACCAGGGGGAGGCTGCCCATCTCCTGGGGTATCTCCCCTGGGCAAACCACGTGCAATCCCCGCAGACTCGAGAGAAGTGGCACACCTAGGACTCAACAGTTGGCCCGTTGTCTGATATATAGGTGGCGCCCCCCACCCGTTAGACACGGGAAATCATTGCCATGGATCTCAATCTCCACTTCCCGCTCAAGCATGTTCCACACCTCGGAAGGTATCTCCCCGCCTAGCTGGTTTTCGTGTAGAGTCAGACTCTTCAGGTTATCGAGGTTACTCAACTCGGCTGGTATCTCCCCGCTTAGCTGGTTTTCGTGTAGATTCAGACTTTCCAGGGTATCGATGTCGCCCAACCCGGAAGGTATCTCCCCGCTCAACTGGTTTCCGGCGAGGCTCAGCGATTCCAGTCTGTAGAAGCTTCCCCACTCGGCTGGTATCTCCCCGCTCAGCTGGTTTCCGCCGAGGCTCAGGCCTAGTAGGTCCGAGTGGTTGCCCAGCCACGCCGGTATTTCGCCGCTCAATTCATTATGAGAAAGGTGTAACTCCACTAGGTTGATGTTGCCCAACTCTGGTGGTATCACCCCGCCCAACTGGGTGTTACGGATGCGTAGCTCATACAGCTGTATGAGGTTGCCTAGTTCAGGCGGTATCCCCCCACTAAGCCCCTCACCACGGAGCCACAGGTGTTGAAGGCTGGCCAGGTTGCCCAGCTCCGGGGGAATCTCCCCGGTCAACCCGTTCCCCGCGATTGACAAATCATACAGGTTGGAAAGGTTGCCCAGCTCCGGGGGAATCTGCCCGGTGAACCCGTTCCCCTGGATTGACAAAATCCTCAGGTTGGAAAGGTTGCCCAGCTCCGGGGGAATCTCCCCCCTTAAATCGACGCCATGGAAGCCGCCAGAGAGGCTCAGTACTTCCAGGGCTCCGAGGCCAATCAGCTCCAGGGGTATCTCCCCGCTCAACTCCTGTCCAGACCCTGACCCCCCTATCTGCAAATAAGTCACGCGGCCGTTGACGATCTGGACTCCAGACCATTCGCCCAATGGAGCGTCGGTCAGCCAGTTTCCGCTGTCCTCCCAGTTTGGTCCGTCCAAGGCATTGTATAAGGTGACCAAGATTTCCCTGTCCGTTGCAAGCGAGCCCGGTGCAGGCGCACGGACTCTGTCGGTCGCCTCCGTGGCAGGCGCAGCGGTGGCAGCATCTTCTCCAGGCACTGCATCCCCGCCACAGGCGGCGAGCAGGGCGACCAGACTCAGCGCAAGGGCGGCGAATCCCGCAAGCAACATCCATGCAGAGCGTCCGGGGACGAGGTTATTCATCACTTTACCGATCCTTTCAATAGTCATAGGCCCGGCTTCGCCAGCGCATCTATCGACCTGACGAACGCCAAGTGAATCTCTCCAATTGGACTGTCAAGCCACCTAATTATAGACGGCGCGTATATCATGCCCGTATCATTCAAGCTCTTTTTCTGTATCAGTATACCATGAAACCCGGCAGGGCCGGGCGCGTCTCGAATCAGGCTGCTGCAGGCGGTCTGGGGGCCGGTCAGGGCGGGAAGATGAACCAGTCCGAAGAGCGGGAGCGGGAGCTAGCGGAGCTGCGGGACCGGCTGTCCCGGCTGAGCGCGGCCCGCCTGCGCATCAACGAGAGCCTCGACTTCGACACGGTGCTGCAAGGCGTTCTGGACTCCGCCCGGTCGCTCACCGAAGCCCGCTACGGCGTCATCACCCTCCTGGACGATTCGGGACGGATAGCGGACTTCCTCTCCTCCGGGATGACCGCCGAGGAGGCCGGGTTGCTCTGGGATATGCCCGACGGGATGCGGCTATTCGAGTACCTGGGCAGCGCCCGGGACCTGCTCGGCCACGTCAGGTCGCTGGGCCTTCCCGAGTTCCGCCCGCCGGTGGCGGTGGGACCCGTCGTGCCCTTTATGGCCGCGCCGGTCATTCACCGGGGCGAGCTTGCCGGACACCTCTACGTCGCGGAGAAGGAGGGGGCCGGGGTTCCGTTTGCTTGCGGAGTACGTCGCTTGAAAGTCCCTATGACCATTGGGGGCGATACACCCAAAGCAAACGGAACCCCCGATTCGTCTATAGACTCCAACTGAGGTCGAAGCCCGTCCTCAACCCACATGGCAAGCCCTCGCCCGACGGGTCGGGGTGGAGCCCTTAACTACACCGCCAGCTTGAACCGCAATTCGAAAGTTCTTGATTTCGTCAAGTCTGGTGGGCCTGAGTGGGCGGTAGACAGTACTGTCTTGGTGGTGGCGTTCTAGCGATGCACCACTCTCGTTGAACTTCTAGACGGGATTCACCGTCCCCGGGGTGATTGCCCTTACTTCTGTTGTCCTCCAGCCCCGCCAGACAAGAATCCGCCACATTGACGCGCGTCTGTCTATGCCGTGACGTTTTGCGCTTGGGAGATATCGGACAAGACCTCCTTTCCCGTTGTTTTAGTATTGAGCCAGTGGTGGTAGAACTGGTCCGAGGTCTTGTAACCCAGGGCTTGATGGGGGCGCACCGTCTCGTAGGTGCGGTTCCAGGCCAGGAGAGCCTGCTCCAGACTCCCCAGATCGGTGGGGAGGTCCTCCACCTGGTAGAACTCCTCCTCGTCGGTGCGGAAGCTCCGCTCAATGCGCCCGTTACCTTGGGGATAGTTGGGTCGATTGAAGTAGTGGGTCAGCTGGAGTTCTGCCCCCTTGGCTCCAAACTCCTTCAGGAACTCGCTTCCTCCGTCCGACTGTATGGCCTGGACTTGGAAGGGGAATTGGCCCACCACCTGCTTCAAGAACTCCCCGCCATGGTGACTGGTAAGCCGTGGCGCCAGGGCCACCACTCTCTTGCGGGTGAAGCAGTCCACAGCCCCGAACTGGTACACCACCTTTCCATTCCCCAAGGCCACTTGCTTGCTGTCCATTTGCACCAACGCTCCGGGACTGTCCACTACTAACTCCCTGGGGCGTCTGAGCCTCGCATGGCGCCACCTGACGGCCTTGCGGGGCTGTACTGCCTCCCGGAGTACCCCACGCGCCTTGAGACGACCTATCACCCGGTCTATGCTCTTGGCCGAGAGGATGATACCCTCCTCCAATAATAGTACCCGCAGCTTCTCCCGTCCCCATCGGGGGTACTGCTCCCTGACGGCCTGAACCCTCTCTACCACCTCCAGCGACGTCTGGGGTTGTCTCACCCTCCTGGGTCTCCTACTCCCAGACTCCAGCCCTCTCATTCCACCAGTGTTGTAGGCGCGTACCCATCGGCTTATGGTGTCAGGACTGTACCCAAAGTGACGGGCTGTCAACCGCACCTTCCCTTCATGTTCCTCACACCATCGCACTACTTTCCATCGGCGCTTGGCTTCCATAGAGGACTCCGCCAGGAGCCGTGCCAATCTCGCCGCTCCCGGCAGTATGGCCCCATATACACTCATCTTGACACCAGCATACCTCCCTTTCATCTCTCTCGCTGGTGTCCGATATCTATCTGACCCTAATCAGGTTCTGGACAAATCGACCCTCAAGATGCTAGCATGCCGGATTCCAGCACTGTTCACGTCGGAGCGGTTGAAATGAACGTCATCTGGGTCGTTGCTGATACATTTCGTCGGGACCACATCGGGGCTTACGGCAATTCGACCATAAGGACTCCCTCACTGGATGCGTTGGCTGCCAAATCGGTTAGGTTCGACGCACACTACGCCGCCGGATTTCCGACCATGCCCACCCGGGCAGACCATCTCACGGGACGTTGGACCATGTCCTTCATGGGATGGGAGCCTCTGCCCTCTGGGGTAACCACCCTAGCGGAGATACTGGCCGACCACGGCTTCCACACGGCGGCGTCGGTTGACACTCCGTACTATCTGCGGAACGGGATGAACTACGATCGAGGGTTTCAATCCTTCTTCATGAACCGGGGCCAGGACACCATGTGGTCCCTCGTGCCTCAGCCCGGCTACCACAACGAGGCTCTGGACGTACGGGAGGCGTGGCGGTTCGAATCGGACCGGGGCGCTCCTCGGACCTTCATGACGGCAATGCAGTGGCTGGAGCGGCACTACAAGGAGGACTTCTTTCTTTACGTCGACACTTGGGACCCCCACGAGCCTTGGGATGCCCCAGCTTACTACACGGAACTGTATTGGCCGGGATACGATGGAGAGGTGGTGCTGCCCGTCTATGGGAACTGGCGGGATGTACCGGGATACGGTGAAGAGAAGCTGCGCAAAGGTCACGCCACCTACTGTGGCGAGATCACTATGGTCGACACGTGGCTGGGGTTCCTGCTGAGGGCTGTGGAAAACATGGGCTTGACGGAGAAGACAACCATCATCTTCACCACGGACCATGGCTTCTACTTTGGAGAGCACGGCGGGCTCTTCGGCAAGATGACCTCGGACAAACGGCCGGACGGGAGTCTACGCGCCTATGGCGAGTCTGGGTCCAAGTGGACCTACTCTCCCCTCTTCGAGGAACTCATCCACCTGCCGCTACTGATTCACACACCTGGAATAGGGCAGGGAGTATATAAGGGCCTGACCTCGGCCATCGACGTTATGCCCACGGTGCTTGAGTTGATGGGGATGGAGATTCCGGCCTACGTCCAGGGCAGGCCTCTGGCGCCCGGAATGCGAGACCCCTCTATTCCGGGTCGGGAGTACGTGGTAAGCAGTATCCCCTTCGCCAATCCCGGCGACCCGGTCCATTCCGTAGACAGCCTCCTCCGGCCTCTTTCGGACCACCCTGTCACTACCGTAACTTCGGGCGAGTGGTGCCTGCTCTACAGCCCACAGGAACAGTTCTCGGAGTTGTACAACCTCGCCTCAGACCCGCGCCAGTTGGAAAACGTCATAGATACCCACACGGACGACGCCCGAGAGGTCCATCGCCTACTTGTGCAGTTCATGCGCGAGACCAAAGTTCCTGAACGTTTGCTGAGCCCTCGACTGGAATTGCGCCTCTAGTGCACTGCCATACTGCAACGAGGGAAGTCCAAACCAATGAATGCAACACCAGACTTTTCCGAGGCTTTCTATTCGCGCAATGCGCAGCGTTACGCCGAAGTTAGCCACAGTTTCCTCCAGTCTGTGTACATCAAAGCCTCGCATCCGGGGCTCAAGGGTGACCGTGACCTTATGGACCGGCTGCAAGAGCTAGTCCCTCCAGGATCACTGGGACTGGATGCCGGCTGCGGTGCAGGCGCGAGGGACGTCTTCATGTACTGGGGAAAAGGGTACGATATCTATGGGGTGGACGCGGTAGAAGAAAACATAGCCGAGGCGCGCAGGCTTCATCCGGAGATTGCGGGCAGGGTTCGAGTCGCGGACCTGCGCAAGCCCCTGCCGTATCAGGATGCGTCCTTCGACTTCATCCTGTGCAACGCGGTTATTCAGCATATAGAGCCCGAGCTGGTCTTGGGGGTCATCTTGCCGGACTTCACCAGACTCCTCGGCAACCTGGGTGTTCTCCAGTTGATGTTCAAAGTGGGAATGGGAGTCGCAACGGTCTATGACAAGGATTACAGCGTCGACAGGACATTCCAGCTTTACAGCGAGGATGAGTTGATTGACGTCCTTGAACGCAACGGATTGAGCATAGTGCAGGCCGAGGGCGAGAAACTGGGAGGAGTGATGTACTTCACCGACCCCAAGCCCATGGACCACTGCGTCCTTTTCGCGCGGAAAACAAGATGAAGTCCGAAGAGCCCTGCGTCCGCGACCGAGCTCGGGCCAGCCTATGGGATTAACATGGCCAGTTTGCGCGTCCCCAGAAACCTCCAAGAGATTACCCCACGTTGGTTGACCGACGCGCTGCATAGTAGAGATGCCACACGGAGCGCCCGCGTGATACGCATCTCGACAGAGACCATTACAGGGGGAAAGGGGTATATGAACCAGGTGGCCCGACTCGAGCCCCAATACGAGGGTGACCTTACGGCCCTGCCTGGCAGCATCATAGCCAAGCTTCCCTCCGCAGACCCCTTGTTGAAGAATCTCTCGGAAAGGTTGGGGCATCAGCGGCGCGAAGTCAGCTTCTACCAACACCTTGCAGGACGCGGCCCGTTGCACACTCCTAAGAGCTACTATTCATGTACAGACCCAACGACCGGGAATACGGTTGTTCTGTTGGAGGATATGACCTGGGCACGGCAAGGTGACAGCGTGGCGGGGTGCTCGTTGGCCGAGGCCCGCCTGTGCTTGAGCGAGTTGGCCAAATTCCATGCCTCTTGGTGGGGCAACCCATGCTTGGACCGACTGGAGTGGGTTCCACTGAGGGACGGTGAAACCGGCAATTACCAGGAAGTTTACGCCGATGCGTGGAAATCTCTTGTGGAAAAGAGCGAGGAGGGCATGCAGCGTGGTTTGAGACTAGTTGGTGAACGCCTAGCCGTTGATATCCCGAAGATAAAGGCCACCCTCACAAGGCATCCTCGCACGATGGTTCATGGCGACTATCGCCTCGATAATTGCTTCTTTCCCGATACGCCGGGACACGGACCGCTGACTGTCATCGATTGGGAGTTCTGTACGCGCAGTAGGGGTGTCTACGACGTGGCTACCTTCGTCAGCGAGGCGTTCTCCCCGGGCCAGCGACGATACCACGAGATCGATCTCCTACGTGGGTACCACAACACACTGATCCGCTGTGGCGTGAGCGGTTACTCGTTCGAAGAGTGCCTACATGATTACCGGCTATCCATGATGGAAATTCTCGTCTTCTGGGTGGTCACAGGCGGACACTGCAACTTCGATGGTCTGCGGGCCAAAAGGTACTTGTACAACACATTGCAGCGCCTCGACGCCGCGATATCAGACCTCGACTGCACAGAACTGCTTTCCGCCTAAGACCGAAGAGGGCCTGCCAACAGAATTTGCAAGGTGGCTCTTTGTACTGTCTACAGTCCGCCATTGATGAGATTGGTGGGCATCGGTCAGGGACCAGTACCGCGCCCTGGGAGACGTGCCCCACAGGAGTTTGCCTTAGTAGCAATACCGGATGGATAACCCGGCGACTCACACGCCGCTCTGGTACAGCGACCGGCCCCCGATATTCAAATTTACTGGCGACATCGACCGCTACCCGGCCGGCCCAACGCAGTTCGACCGGGCCATGGATGAGGTGGGGACCCGGATGATCTCGCCAGATCACCCCAAGCCAAGGGCAGGGTGGACCGTGCTGCGGCCACATTCCAAGACCGGCTGGTAACCGAACTGCGGTTGGCTGGGGCCGCCACTATCACTGAGGCCGAAGAGATCCTGAACAGCTTCCTGCCACGATTCAATGAGAAGTTTGGCGTACAGGCCGAGCAATCCATTCCTGCCTACCGACGCTTGGAGCAGTCAGTGCCCCTCAATCAGAATCTTGTGCTTCAAACACCGCCGCAAGGTGTCCAGGGACAACACCATCAAATACAACCGGCGCACCCTGCAACTGTTGCCCTGCAGAACCCGTCCTACTTACGCCGGGGTACACCGATTCGTCGAAATCGCCGCTAGCAATGCAACGATGCCGAGGACTACGGCCTGCGGAAATGCGGGGACCGTCACATTGATGATGGGTACGACACTCTTGACGTCCGATGGTTCCCACGCTTGAGCCATCAGAAGCGCGCCGACGAAAGCAACTACGGCGTTGCCCACCAACCACTCTTCCTTGATCTGCTCCAGGACGGCGATCGCAGGAGAGGACTGGGGCCGGCGATTGTTGGCAGCAGCAGCAGCGTGCTCCGGTGAGCAGTAGCGACGTGGCCGACCAGGGCGCAACTCCCGCGGTATCCTGTCGCCGCAGAGCTGGCAATAAGATGGCGGCGGGGTACGGGATTCGCGCTCTCGTTGCCGCCAGTGAGCCTGCTGGCATCTGGGAGAGCAGAACCGGTAGGGAGACATCTTCGACCGCACCGAGGAGCGTTTGGGGTAGTAGCCGACTCGGGGGCCGCCGCTTCCTGATGCTGCTCTTCCTCGCCATCCAGGGTTTCGCCCACCCAGGAGCGTCCTGCTCACGGCGAACGATCTCCAGCCATTCATCGGTCACGGAGATGCACCAGTACACGGCGAGCGCGTTCATCGTGGGGAGTTTGCGCAACACCCTCCTTGGCTGCCTGTCAAAATCCGGCAATCTCGCCACCAGGTGCGAAAGCACATCGTAGGGCGACGAAGGCCTCGAAGTGGGTCTCTTGAAGTCCTGTTCAATGCCAGGATATCGAACGAAGCTGGCTCCGCGGCCTCTGCTCAAGTGCTCGGCAACGGCTTCCTTCCCACTCAGGCCGGCCTTGGCAAGCTCAACGGATGGAATTGCCACCATACGCCCCGCGTGCCATGCCCAAGCCATGATGCTGCCCATCACCTTGGAGACGACGGGAGCGGCGAGGCGGTGATAGTGCATCCGCTGCTCACGTGACTGCCAGGGCGCCCAGCGGCGCATCAGGGGACCAAGGTCTACCAATGCCGGGGCATCGATATCCCTGGCCAGAATGGGAAAGAAAGCACACGCATCGCGCCACCCCTTTATCTCATGGGGCCCCGACCCTCAGGTCCCGTTCCGCCCAGGGAAGCCGATTATGCCCGGACTACTGGACCTGCGGGCGCACTTCGTCGTCCACCGTCACGCCCATCGCGCCGTGCAGCTCCCAGGGCCGAAAGCCCTCCACGAACCCCTTGGCCTCCTCCATGGACGCCATGCCCTTTTGGGCCCGCCCGGGGTTGTAGCCGAAGGTCTGGGCGAAGGCGTCGAAGCCCCTCTTGGTCGCCCTCACCCCGCCTACCTCCTGCTCCTCGCCGTCATCCATCGTCAGGATGAGCCTCTGTCCCTTCCTCACTTCACGCCAATACACCTGCATTAGCAATAGTCCTCCAGCACTGCGTGTCCGCCTGGCATATCCCAACACAACCTCTATCTGCGGGCTCTTGTCCGTTCCTTTGCACAACCGTCACTGCTAGCAAAATGAACCGCACGCCCCCAACTCCGTCGTTCCCCCGCAGAGCCTGCCCCGTACTCGATACGGGGCGGGAACCCATCCCCGGTCCCTGCCTCCGATCATGTGGCAACGGAGATTCCCGCGCCTATCCAGAAGGCGGGGGGCCAGCCTGTTTGCGTCGTCTCCGCCCCTGACGAATCCGCTCAGTGCCTGTCTCCAGCCTCCGCCGCGTAATCTACCGACATCCACTCTACCGCGCAAGGCCGAACTCGTTTCTCCTAGGTACAATATGTAGTGCTCTAGCAGGCTGCGGAAGAATGAGCTTTGCGAGCCGCCGCCCATCCATCTATTTTCTCCCGAACGTCCTCCAAAGACAAGAACCAACTTTCGTTGAGGCATTCAGCCCGAAGCCTGGCATTGAAGGCCTCGATCATAGCGTTGTCTGTAGGCTTGCCTGGCCGGCTGGAGCTAATTCCGTCGAGAGTGAGGAGACAACTGTGACAAGTAATAACCCCTTAGGCGCTACAGTTTATTGTACGCCAGCTTACACAGAGTGGATTGGTGAAGCGTCTGTCGGTTCCGGATCGGTCTCAGCCAGTTTGCGATGGCTCGTTCTCTTAGAAGCTAGCCGTCACCGTCCGCTGTATGATTCCACCTGATGGGTGGTTCGGCATCGGATTGCAGGTGCAGAATGAACGTCATCTCGAAAGTTCTCGTTTTGTCCAGTTTGGTGGGCCGTCAGGGATTCGAACCCTGGACACGCGGATTAAAAGTCCGCTGCTCTGCCTGGCTGAGCTAACGGCCCATGAAGACAGTTGAATTGTACCAGCATACTGACGCCACGCAAAACTGATACGCGTGCCAAACGTGTATTGAGGAGAGGCCGGAATGCAACCCAGTCCAAGTGACCTGTGGAGACTGCTAAGCGATGAAGCGGAATCGTAAGATGGAGAGGAGGCAGTCATTCATAGAGGCGTCCCTAGAATGCCTCTATCTCCGATAGCGGCCAGTAGGATACCCAGACCTTTCCAATAATGTTCTCCAGGGGCACCGGGCCCCAGTTTTTTGAATCGTTGCTTTGCAGCCTGTTGTCGCCCAGTACAAAGTACTCCTCAGGCCCCATGACTTTCTCACTCATACTGATAGTCTGGGGGTCATCCAAGATGTACGGCTCTTTCAACGCTGTGCCGTTGACCAATACATTCCCATCCCTGATCTCCACAGAATCGCCCGGAACCGCAATTACTCGCTTCACAAAGTCCCGGGACGGGTCTATGGGGAACCGGAAGACTACAACATCCCCTCTCCGCGGAGGATCGAATAGATACGACGACTCTTCATCTCCCAAATCAAGGAAGGGGATGTACCTGGATAGATTGGCTAAACTGATTTGGGAATAGGCCAGCTTGTTGACCAGTAGATACTGGTTCGCATCCAGCGTAGGCCTCATGCTAAAGCCATCGACGCGGACGTTTTGTATGGTTCCTTGCAGACCGGCGAAGAGTATCAACGTCAGCAGGATCGTTTGTAAGATTTCGCGGAGCGTTTTGCGCATATCCTTAGTTCCAGCCTGCTTCTTATTCTAGCACGAGTCGAATTGAACGGAACAATCCAGACGCTGCTAACGTAGCTACGTTGCACAGCGTCTGGAACCCCCTGCCCTTCTCAACCCGGCCAAAACCCAACACCCTTGTATTGCGGTCATTATATCGCATGGGTAAAATGTTATCTGTTCCCTACAGCAGGCAAAATTGGTACTCAGCGACAGAACCATCAGAGAAGAGATAGCCAGTGGTCATATAATCATAGACCCCCTGGACGAATCGTCTATTCAGCCGGCGTCCGTGGATCTGCGCCTGGGACAAAAGCTGAGAGTGTTCCGCAGTCACAGGCTTCAGGTCATAGATGTTAGGGAGCCTATGGAGCAGCTCACGGAGCTCGTAGAGATAGACGAAGCCAACCCCTTTGTCTTGCATCCCGGCGAGTTCGCTCTGGGAGTTACGCTTGAATCGATATGCCTTTCCAATAGTATCGTGGGACGTTTAGATGGAAAGAGCTCCCTGGGACGTCTTGGTCTTGTGGTGCACTCCACAGCAGGCTTCGTAGACCCCGGTTGGGAGGGGAATTTGACGCTGGAGCTGAGCAACCTGGCCAACCTGCCAATCAATCTCTACGCCAGAATGAAAGTCTCCCAGATATCCTTCATGCGGTTGACTACCCCTGCGGAGAACCCCTACGGATCTGCCAAGATAGGCAGCAAATACAGGGGGCAAGATGAACCTACGCCAAGCCGGTACTACTTGAACTATGCTTCAGACAGCGGCGAACGCGGGGAATAGGCCGTCCCTTTACATGCACCGTGCCATGGAACTGGCCCGGCAGGCTCTTGGCAGTACAAGCCCCAACCCTGCTGTTGGCGCCGTCATTGTGCAAGACGGTCGGATCGTGGGTGAGGGCTTCACCCAGCCTGCCGGCCAAGACCACGCCGAGATTGTGGCCTTGACCCAGGCAGGAGAAAAAGCCCGATACTCTATAATGTACGTTACCCTGGAACCCTGCCCTCACCTGGGTCGTACACTGCCCTGCACGGAAGCCATCCTTAGAGCAGGCATATCGGAGGTACACTTTTCCCTAGTGGACCCCAACCCCCTGGTTTCAGGAAAAGGGTTGCGGGAGCTCCAGGAAAATGGCGTCAAAGTCTACACCGGCCAGGGTGAAGACCTCAGCCGTAGGCTCAACGAAGCGTACTTCAAGTACGTCACCTATGGAACGCCGTTTGTCACGGCAAAGTTTGCCGCTAGCTTGGATGGCAAAATCGCTGCCCGCAGCGGAGACTCGCACTGGATTTCGTCCGGTGAGTCCCGGCAATGGGCACACAAGACAAGGGCAGCCTCAGATGCCGTAATGGTTGGTATCGGGACCGTCCTTGCTGATGATCCGATGCTCACGGCAAGAGATGAGAACAATGTGCCTCTATGCAAGCAACCCCTTCGCGTGATAGTGGATAGCCGTCTCAGTATCTCCTCGGCGGCCAGGCTTTTCAGTCAACCCTGGCCTATTCTCATTGCAGCCAGTCATCCAAACCAAAGGGCGGTTTCAGAGATCAGAGCGCCCGGTGTGGATGTAGCCCTTCTACCAGCGGAAGACGGACGTGTGGATTTGGAGGCGTTGCTTTGCTTGCTCGGCGAGCGGCAAGTCACCAGCTTGATGGTGGAGGGGGGTTCAGGATTGTTGGGCTCCTTCTTCGACCGGAACCTTGTGGACAAGGTTGCCGCCTGCATTGCGCCTGTCATAATAGGAGGCACAGCAGCAAAGCCGGCCGTGGGAGGTCATGGCAGCAACACTCTAGCTGAGGCCTACCGCTTACGCGGCGTAGAGGTGGAACTAATAGGCGCCGACTTGATAGTAACCGGTTATCCGCACCGCAGTGAGCAACAGGATATACAGAGGGGGCTAGCTTGTTTGCAGGAATCGTAGAGGAAGTTGGCAGAGTAGTAGAGGCAAAACCGGACCGCCTAGTCATTCAGGCCGCTGCCGTCCGGGAAGGCATCAGGGTTGGCGACAGCGTGAACATAAACGGGGCGTGCCTTACCGCTGTTGACGTAGAGGACAACCGATTCACCGTGGATGTCACGCCGGAAACGCTGCGGCGCACCAACTTGGGTCTGCTCAAACCCGGAGACGCCGTTGACCTAGAACGCGCCCTTTCAGTTGCCGACCGGATCGGTGGGCATATCGTTCAGGGCCACGTGGAAGCAACGGGGAAGGTAATATCCGTAAAGCCCGACGGTGATTCCCTAGTCATGCGATTTCAAGCCCCTTCCCAGGTAATGCGTTACGTTGTAAGCAAGGGGTTCATTGCCGTGGACGGCATCAGCCTCACTGTAGTAGATTGCGATTCTTCCTCGTTCTCTGTATCTGTGATACCATACACGCGTGACCACACCGTGCTAGGAGGCAGACAAGCAGGCGACCGAGTCAACATGGAAACCGACATAGTGGCACGGTACGTAGAGCAGTTTGTCAAGCCGGATAGAGCCTCCTAGAGTTACCAATACAAGGACATTGATGCCTTTCTGCACCGTTGAAGAAGCGGTCGAAGACATACGGCAAGGAAAATTCGTCATCATAGTGGATGACGAAGACCGCGAGAATGAAGGTGACCTAGCCGTAGCCGCCGAGTTCGCTACTCCGGACGCCATCTCGTTCATGGCCAACCACGGACGCGGTCTCATCTGCATGCCTATTATCGGCGAAAGGCTAGATAGCTTGGGCATCGACCTCATGGTGGGAGGGAATACGGCTCGACTCGGCACTGCTTTCACTGTTTCCGTCGATGCCGTCGGAGGCACCACCACCGGCATATCCGCAGGCGACCGTGCCGCTACGGTGAAGGCCCTTCTTGACCCCAATACCAAGCCCTCCGACTTGGCCCGTCCGGGTCATCTATTCCCACTCCGCTATGCCGAAGGCGGTGTCCTCGTCCGAGCCGGGCAGACTGAGGGCATTGTAGACCTGGTCAAGATGGCCGGGCTTTACCCCGCGGGTGTCATCTGTGAGATCATGAACCAAGACGGCACCATGGCCCGCCTCAACGATCTGGAAGGGTTCTCACAAGAACACGGCATCAAGATAATCAGCATTGCCCAACTGGTGGCCTATCGCAAGCAGCACGAAACCCTGATCAAGCGCATCACCGAGACCAAGCTCCCCACCTTATACGGGGACTTCACTGCTATCGCATACAAGAGCGCTATTGACGCGGAAGAGCACGTTGCTCTTGTCAAGGGCAACGTCGCCTCGGAAGAGCCCGTACTGGTCAGAGTGCACAGCCAGTGCCTTACCGGCGACACCTTCGGCAGCCTTCGCTGTGACTGCGGCGAGCAGGTCCGCAAATCGTTGGAGATGATCCAAGAGGACGGCCGCGGCGTCCTTCTATATATGCGTCAAGAAGGCCGGGGCATAGGGCTGCACAACAAGCTGCGTGCTTACCAGCTACAGGACACCGGGCTGGACACGGTGGAGGCCAATGAAAAGCTGGGATTTCCTCCCGACCTGCGCTGGTACGGCATTGGCGCCCAGATTCTGGTGGAACTTGGCATTCGCAATATTCGTCTTCTCACCAACAACCCTAAGAAAGTGGTTGGCTTGGACGGTTACGGACTCAACATTGTGGAGCGCGTTCCCATCCAGATACCCCCCAATGACGTCAACAAGCAATACCTGCACACCAAGCTCACCAAGCTGGATCATCTCTTGCAAACGGACCTTCTTGAGCCTGAGGCCCAGCGGCCCTTGACTCAAGATCAGTAGCCATGGTCCGGGAGCTAAAGGGTAACCACAACGGCAACGGCCTGCAGATAGCCATTGTGGTATCTCGTTTCAATGAAGCGGTCACTTCCAAGCTGCTGCAGGGCGCATTGGACGGTTTATCCTCGCACGGTGTCAGGGAACAGGACATAACCGTGGCGTGGGTGCCCGGTTCGTTAGAGATCCCCGTTGTTGCACAGAACTTGACCGATACCGGTGAATTCGACGCTATCCTTTGTTTGGGCGCCGTCATCAGGCACGAAACAGACCACCATTTATACGTCGCCAGGGAAGCCGCTCACGGTATAGCCAGCGTATCGCGCGAGACGGGTGTGCCCACCATCTTCGGCGTCCTGACCACGGATAGCGAAGAACAGGCGATGGCCAGGGCCGGCGGCAAGGAAGGCAACCGCGGCTATGACGCCGCTCTTGCCGCCATAGAAACGGCGACTCTAATGAGGGAAATCTCCGCCTTGGGGTGACATGAGCGCCCCTTCTGAGTGCGAGATCCGTTGCTTTGGTGGGCCGGATGACCCTCTAATGATGCGCTACCACGACGAGGAGTGGGGAGTCCCCGTCCATGATGACAGGCTACTCTTTGAATTCCTCTGCCTTGAAGGAGCACAAGCAGGCCTTTCCTGGCAGACCATACTGAACAAGAGGGAGAGCTACCGGACAGCTTTCGACAACTTTGACGCCGGAAAAATCGCCGCTTACACAGACACATACAAGAAGCGTCTTCTTGCCAATGAAGGAATTGTACGCAATAGACTCAAAGTTGATGCCTTCATAAGCAACGCACAGCGGTTCCTTGCCATACAAAAGAAGTTCGGTTCATTCGACAAGTTCATCTGGCAGTTCACCCCTCAAGAGGGCTACCGCAGGCCGGGTGAGGTAACGTTTGAAAACATGCCAGCCGTGACGCCGCAGTCCCAGGCCATGTCAAAGGAACTGAAAAAGCGCGGCTTCAGATTTGTGGGCCCCACCATCTGTTACGCCTTCATGCAGGCCGTGGGCATGGTCAACGACCACATTAGCAGCTGCTTCCTGGCGCCTAAAACCGGTTGACCCTAAGCAGGCAGCCCAACCGGCAAGTCCACCTGGTATTTGCTTACCAGGTCATTTAGAAAGGCGGCCGTCTTCTCATCCGGTTCCGTCAGAGGCAGGCGTGGCTTGCCCACGTTGAAGCCTGCGTAGTTGGTGGCGTATTTCACCGGGATTGGATTGGAGACCACAAATAGCCCCTTGAACAGCGGCAACAGCCTGCGATGCTCCAGTGCGGCGCCGTTCACACTACCATCCAAGAGCATCTGCATCATAGCCTTGATCTGTCGACCTACCAGGTGGGATGCTACGCTGACTACGCCGTATCCTCCTAGGCACATGATGTGGAACGTATCGGCGTCGTTGCCGCTCCACACCTTGAACCTTTCCGGCGCCCTGTCGATGATCGTGGCAATCTGCTCGAAATCCGCACTGGCCTCTTTGACGCCCAGAACATTGTCTATTTGGCTCAATCGCAGAGTCGTATCCGCCGTAAGGTTGGTGATAGTGCGGCTGGGCACGTTGTACAGAATGACAGGCAGATGAGTGTTCTCCGCAATTGTCCTGAAGTGCTGATACAACCCTTCCTGGGTGGGTTTGTTGTAGTAGGGAACCACATGCAGAACTGCGTCAGCGCCCGCCTCTTCAGCGTCTTTGGTGTATTCCACCGCCTCGCAAGTGTTGTTGCTCCCCGCGCCTGCCACCACAGCTCCCCTACCCTTCAGCGCACTGCTAACTTCGGCGAACATACGGCTCTGCTCTTCCCTGCTCACTATGGGAGACTCACCCGTGGTGCCCACTACCACAACACCGTCGCTTCCTGACTCCACAAGGGCCACGGCAAGGCGCTTAGCCTGTTCGTAATCCACACGCCCTTCATCATCGAAGGGGGTTACCATTGCCGTGAGGAGTCTTCCGATCTCAGCCATCTCACACCTTCCCCGAAGAATAGAGCAATTTTACCATATCCCCGTCTATGGTGGGCAAATGTTGCTTAGGAAAGACCCAGGATACCTTCGAGGCCTACTTCAAACCTGCGGTGCTTGGCAACTTCTTTCACCGCCAGCAGCACGGCGGGCATGAACGACTCGCGGTTTATGGAATCGTGCCTGAGGCTCAACGTTTGACCCAGCGCTCCAAAGACCACCTCGTGATGGGCCAGGCGCCCGGGCATCCGCGAGCTGTGGATTGATACTCCGTTGTAATTTCCGCCCCTGGTGCCGGCCAGCGGCTCCTTTTGCGGGTCGGGGTGTTCGAAACTCTTATTCTCTGCGATTGCCCTTGCCAGAGCTAGCGCTGTCCCTGACGGAGCGTCTATCTTGGCCTCGTGGTGGGACTCATGGATATCGGCGTATTCAAAGAAGCGGGCGGCAATCCTGGCCAGATGCGTCAATACCACCGCTCCTAGGGCAAAGTTAGGCACTACCAATACGCCGACTTCATTGTGGAGATTGAGATCTCTCAATGCTTCCAACTCCCGGTCGCCTATGCCGGATGTGCCGATGACCACGTGGACTCCTCTTTCAGCAGCCATGCGCGCCGCCTCCACGCTTGCCGTGGCTAGGGAGAAGTCTATCAGGACGTCTGCTTGCACTTGTGCAAGTAGGTTCTCTACGCTGTTTGCATACGGGATTGTGCCCAAGCCATCCGGCAAGTCAATGGTATCTCTGCCCTTGCTGAGGTCAACGCCGCCCGCAGGCTCGACTTCCTCATCCGCGCAAAGAGCAGCCAGCACCTGCTGGCCCATCCGTCCCAGCGCTCCATGCACTACTACTCGCAGCGCCACTCCTCACACCTCACTAGTAGCGTCTTGGTCCGCGACCCTGGCCGCCCGGCCTTGGTCCACGCCCGCTTGGCCTTCTGCCTGCGCCGCCTTGGGAGTAACCCCCGCGCCGGGCGCCATAACCGTCGCGGCCGTTGTCGCCGCGCTGGGAGCTATCGCCGTCGGAACGGTCTTCCCCTCCGTGCGGTCTCTCTTCTCCTTGCTCAGAGCCTTCGTCGGCATAGACGGCACGACGAGAAAGGTTGATCCTTCCCATCCTGTCCACCTCCACCAGCATAACGGTTATTTCATCGCCCACCGTTACCTCGTCGTCAACCTTGTCCACGTGATGCTCGGCCAGCTGGCTGATGTGCACTAGGCCTTCTTTGCCGGGCATGATCTCCACAAAAGCGCCAAAGTCCATGATCCTGGTCACCTTACCAGTGTAGATCTCGCCTATTTCAGGCTCTCGGATCAACCCTTGCAACGCCTCTATGGCCGCCTTGGCGGACTCTTCACTGGTGGATCCTATGGTCACGGTGCCGTCGTTCTCTATGTCTATGGTGGCCTTGGTTTCCTGGATTAGAGCCTTTATAGTCCTGCCTCCTGGACCAATGACCGCGCCTATCTTGTCCACGGGGATGCTTATCTTCTGCATACGAGGAGCATAAGGGCTGAGTTCCTGTCTCACCCCAGGCATTGTTTCCCTCATCTTGTCCAGTATGAACAGGCGCCCTTGACGCGCCTGCTCCAGCGCCTTGCTCATTACTTCAAAGTTGATTCCCTTCACCTTGACGTCCATCTGGAGCGCCGTTACGCCGTCGTCTGTTCCGGCAACCTTGAAGTCCATGTCTCCCTGGAAGTCTTCTATGCCCTGGATATCCGTGAGCACGGCGTATTCCCCGGCCTCTCCCATGATGAGGCCCATGGCCACGCCCGCTACGGGCTTCTTTATGGGGACACCGGCGTCCATGAGCGCCAAAGTGCTTCCACAAACGCTGGCCATGGACGTGCTTCCGTTGGAGCTAACCACCTCAGACACTACCCTGATGGTATAGGGGAACTCCGCCTCGTCCGGGATCACGGGAAGAAGCGCCCTCTCGGCAAGTGCGCCGTGTCCTATCTCCCGCCGCCCAGCGCCGCCCATGCGTCGCACCTCTCCCACGGAGTACGGCGGGAAGTTGTAGTGATGCATGTACCGCTTGGTATCTTCCGGGCTCAAGGTGTCCAGGTTCTGCGTCATGCTCAAGGAGCCCAGCGTGGCTATGGAGAGGACCTGAGTCTGACCGCGTTTGAACATACCCGTACCGTGAGTCCTGGGCAGCACGCCCACTTCAGTGCTGATCGGCCGTATCTCCTCGGGCCGACGCCCATCTGGGCGTTTGCCTTCGAATATAACGTTGTTTCGCATTGTTTTCTTCAGGAGCTTTTCGAATGCTTCCGACACAAGGCCTGCGTCGTGCTTCTCTTCGAAACGTTCTACTGCCTCCCGCTTCAACTCGTCCAGTGAAGCGTTTCTCTCTCCCTTTGCCGCCCCTTCGTCGAACAAACCCTTCACTCGTTCCTGCAGCATGGAGTCCACCTCCGACTGCAGATCAAGGGAGGGTTGGGAGAGCGGAATATATTGGACTTTCTGCTTGCCCACCCTTTGCGCGATCTCCTCTTGAAGAGACACCAGCTCCAGGTTGACCTCCTGACCCAGGGACATGGCCTCCAAGAGCTGCTCTTCAGATATCTCACCGGCTCCTGCCTCCACCATGATCACGGCATCCCTGGTCCCTGCTACCATCAGGTCAAGGTCTCCGCCACTTATCTGCTTGTAGGTGGGGTTGACCAGGAACTCTCCGTCCATGTATCCCAACCGGCAAGCCCCTATGGGGCCCTGGAACGGAATGTCCGACATGGTCAGCACAATGGACGCTCCTATTATGGAAAGCGTTTCGGGAGGGTTCTCGTGGTCCACCGACAGTACGGTATTGATGACCTGCACCTCACTGCGGTAATCCTTGGGGAACAGCGGTCGTATTGACCGATCCGTCAAGCGGGCGGCCAGGATGGCGTCTTGCGTGGGCCGACCTTCCCTGCGGAAGAAGCTTCCGGGAATCTTGCCTGCCGCGTACAGCCTTTCCTCGTAGTCTACGGTCAGTGGAAAGAAATCTATGCCTTCCCTTGCCTGGGCGCTATTCACGGTGCAGAGGACTATAGAGTCCCCGTACCGGATCAGAGCGGCACCGTTGGCCTGTTCTGCATATCTCCCAATCTCAACAATAAGCGTACGTCCACCAATTTCACGTGAAAAAGTTTCAACCATGGAAAAAACACTCCTTTGTATCAGGAGCGGGCGTTCAGGAAAGAGAAAACACCCCTTGGGGAAAGGGGTGTTATCGGCGTAGTCCCAATCTTGCTAGGAGATTTGCGTAACGTCCCACGTCTTCGCGGCTGAGGTAAGCCAGCAAACGGCGCCTACGCCCCACTAGGCTCATCAGACCGCGTCTGCACTGGTAGTCCTTGTGATGAGACCTCAGGTGATCCGTCAACTGTTTGATGCGCTCCGTGAGTAGAGCTACCTGAACTTCCGTTGACCCTGTGTCCTTTTCGTGTCCGCCGAATTGCTTGAAGATTACTTGCTTACTTTCTGTTCCTAGCATCCGCTCTATTACTTTTACCTTCTCTACTCTTGTCATCAACGAATATAACATACTCGGTTCATCACGGCAATTGCATCCTCCAATGTTTCCTATCTTGTTACGAAACATTGGACGAAAAGCGACGAAAGTGCCCGCCCCTGTCACTCTGAGCCGAGCGGTCGAACACCTCGCCAACCTACGCCCAATGCTTGCCGAAGAATGACGGCTGTGTGGAGCGCACCTCCCCGCACATGGATGCCCGCCTGCTCGTATCCCCGCATATACCCCCTTGAAGCCTTATGACTTCACGGAATATTATGTTCCTCAGCTATGTATGCACTCATCCTTGCCGGTGGAAGGGGCGAGCGGTTACGGCCGCTGACCGATACCGTGGCCAAGCCCATGGTAGAGGTCAACGGCAAGCCTATTCTCTGGCATCAGGTAATTAAATATAAGGATCTGGGCATTACCGATTTCATAATCCTCTGCGGATACAGGTGGGAGAGCATAAGAGACTATTTCGGTGACGGCTCCCGGCTGGGGGTCAACATCCAATACTCCGTGGAAGAAGCGCCCCTTGGAAGAGGAGGAGCACTCAAACAGGGATTGGCCTGCGTTCCGGATTCCGAGACGACCGTTCTGGCCTGTAATGGGGACATACTCACCAATGAAGACTTGAGGCTTATGCTTGGACCGCACAGAGACACCGGCGCTCTGGCCACCGTTATGCTAACCCCCTACCCTAGCGCTTATGGTGTAGTGGAGATAGACGGCTTCAACCGAATCACGGCATTCAGAGAAAAGGGAGAGCTGCCGTTGTGGATCAACGCTGGTATCTATCTCCTGGAAACGGCAATCAGGTTAGAATTGCCTGACCTGGGCGACCATGAAACGACGACTTTTCCCCGCCTGGCGGACGAGGGCAAGCTATTTGCCTATTGCTCCAGGTCCTTCTGGAAGGCCGTGGACAACCACAAGGACCTGCGAGAGGCTGAAGAAGCCATACTGCTTACCCCTGGGAACCGGTTGTGAGCTACAGAAGCGTCCTCGTCACAGGTGGTGCGGGTTTCGTTGGTTCTCACCTCGCCGACCGTTTGCTTGAACAGGGCCTCCACGTAGCCGTGGTGGACGACTTCAGCAGCGGGCGTAGGATGCATCTGGACTCCAAGGTCTCCGTTCATCAATTGGACATAGGGGCCACCGAGCTAGCCGACGTCTTCCGGCAAGAAAAGCCTCAGGTTGTGTTTCACCTAGCTGCTCAAGCAAGCGTGTCCAGGTCAGTTGCAGACCCGGAGGAAGACGCCAGAGTAAACGTAATGGGAACGCTGAACCTGCTCCGGATGTGCAGCAGGTTCGGCGTGCACAGATTCGTGTACAGTTCAACGGGCGGAGCCCTTTACGGCAATCCAGTACAGCTTCCCTGCTCGGAGACCCATGCCATCAGACCAGTCTCTCCTTACGGTGCCAGTAAGCACGCCGCGGAGAGCTATGTCCATGCTTATGGATCATCGGCGGGGTTCAAGTACACTATATTGCGCCCCAGCAACGTCTATGGCCCCCGCCAAGACCCCTACGGTGAGGCTGGCGTCATCGCTATTTTTACTCAGCTGATGCTGGAGAAGAAAGAAGTGACCATCTTTGGCAGCGGCGAACAGGAACGGGACTTCGTCTACGTTGGAGACGTAGTGGAAGCCAACCTGAAGGCTCTTGAGCAAGAGACCAACGAAGAATACAACTTAGGCGCAGGTTACGGCACAACCATAAACGAGGTTTTTGCCATGCTGGCGGAAGCAACCGGATACAAGGAGCAGCCTGTTCATAAAGAGCCGCGTGAGGGCGACGTATTCAAAATTTCCCTCGACAGCCGGAAGGCGGAACATATGCTTGGATGGTCTCCCCGGGTGGACCTGGCGGCGGGACTGAAGCTCACAGTTGACTACCATCGAAATCATGGACTCTAGAACCGAAACCGCTATATCCATCGACGACCCGTCCAGCTATGCACGCCTTGATCCATCCGGCTTGCACGACAGAATCGCCGGGCTGCCCGACCAATGCGACCAGGCTTGGCGAGAAGCTAAAGCCCTAGAACTGCCCGGCTTCTACGCCGATAGCCGGTCTGTGGCTATACTCGGTGTCGGCGGCTCTGCCATCGGCGGCGATATTCTTGGTGGCCTGATCAACCAGGAGAAGGCCGCGCCGCTTTCGGTGATTCGAGACTATAGCTTGCCGGGCTGGATAGGCGACGATACTCTCGCCATCGTCTCCAGCTACTCCGGCAACACCCAGGAGACCTTAGCCATGTACCGGCAGGCAAGAGAAGCCGGCGCCAGGGTAATCGTCATCACAAGTGGTGGCGAGCTGGGCCGCCAGGCGGGTAAGGATGGCGTACCCATCCTTGATGTACGGTTCGCCGGAGAGCCCAGGGCCGCCTTGGGATACACTTTCGCCGCGCCCATGGCCATCCTTTGCCGGCTTGGTCTGCTTCAGGATAGATCGGCGGACATGGAGGAGGCCGGGCTTGTGCTCAGAGAGTTGCGCACGTCCCTTACTTCCGACGTTCCAACGTCCCAAAACCCGGCCAAGCAGCTCGCAGTGAGCCTGTTCAACAGACTCGTTGTAGTTTACGGAGCCGGCCTCCTCTCCGGAGTGGCGCGACGTTGGAAGGTGCTCCTCAATGAAAACAGCAAAGCCTGGGCCTTCGCTGAGGAGATACCTGAAGTCAACCACAACTCCATTCAGGGCTTCGTGAATACTGGCCTGGCTCCACATGGCATCGCCGTCGTCCTCTTGCACTCCAACCTACTCCATTCCCGCATCTCCCCGCGCTACCCTCTAACCAGAGAGCTGCTCGACCGCCATTCCTTGTCCAACTACCAGGTTGAAGCAATTGGAAAGTCTCCCCTGGCCCATGTCCTCAGCACCACCTTCATTGGAGACTTCGTCAGCTACTACTTGGCCGTACTCTACGGCATAGACCCGTCGGCAACACCCCTGCTGGATCAGATGAAACAGCGCCTGAAGGTAATGGAGGGGCCGTAGCCTCAACCTTGGCAGAGGATAATTGAACAGTTGTGCGACGCTATGCTAAGCTTCGCCTTGCATCCGTGCAATGAATAAGGTTCATGCACTTGCCGATTTGATGTCCGATAACCCCAACATACGGACGTTTTTCGGACAAGAACCATGACCATGAGAGGTAGCGCCCCTGTTGTATGCTGAAATCGTCGCCAGCGGAACAGAGTTGCTCATGGGAGAGATCCAGGACACCAACACCTCATGGCTGGCGTCACAGTTGCCCCAGTTCGGCTTGGAAGTACGTCAGGCAACCCTGGTCGGCGACGATCCTGAGCGTTACGTGGAAGTCCTGCGTCGCTCCTGGCAAAGGAATCCGTACACGTTCACTACCGGCGGCCTTGGCCCCACCAGTGATGACGTTACCCGTGAAGCCGTAGCGCAGGTCTTCAGCGAAGAGACCTACGTAGACCCGCAGCAACTGGAGCATCTCAGCTCCATATTCAGGTCTCGCGGTAGTGAAATGCCGGCCAGCAACATCAAGCAGGCCTGGCTCATCCCATCCGCCAGAGCTATTCCCAATCGCATGGGCACGGCGCCGGGTTGGTGGGCGGAAAAAGACGGCAGGGCCATCATAGCCATGCCGGGACCTCCCCGTGAGCTCAAGGACATCTGGGAACGGGAGGTGGCTCCCAAGCTGCGCCGGAGGATAGAAGGGAACGTGGTGCTTACCAAGACCCTTAAGACCATCGGCCTATCCGAAGGTGCAGTCGACGAAATGGCTGCCCCTGTTCTGGCCAGCGAAAATCCATACGTTGGAGTCTATGCCAAGCCGGACGGTATACACCTGCGCATCATCTCACGCGGCCCCGACCACACGGAGGCCAACAAGCTGCTCCTCTCCGTGGAGAACCGGTTGCGTCACATTTTCACCGACAGCATCTGGGGAATAGACGAGGAGACCGCGGAAAACAGCGTAGGCCAGCTATTAAGGCGTCGCGGCCTCACCCTCGCTACCATGGAGTCCTGTACAGGCGGCCTGCTTGCCGACTCCATTACCAACGTTGCCGGCAGCTCCGGGTATTTCAAGGGGGGTATAGTCTCCTACACCAATGAGTTGAAAATCGCTTACGGCGTACCCGCGCGCCTCATCGAAGAGTACGGCGCGGTTAGCGCCCAAGTTGCCGAGACCATGGCTGAGGCCGTCCGCATCGAACTTGACGCGGACTACGGCCTAGGCATTACGGGCGTGGCCGGACCCGATCCGCTGGAAGACAAACCGCCGGGCACCGTCTACATAGGAGTAGCCTGTTCGGGGGGAATGGAGTCCGCCTACCATCACTTCCCTTCCACTAGCCGGTCTCTAGTCAAGAACCGTGCCGTTATCATGGCCCTGCTCGCTCTGAGAAACGCGATAGCCGGTGACCGGGCATAGCCGGGGACGCCAACGACCTGCGGTAGGGGCGCGCCGGTGCAATCCCTAGTCCGCTGATTAAACATATAACCTTCAATGACAAGGAGTGAGATGCCTGTTCAGCGTTACTCAGTAAACCAGTATCCCGTGCAATCCTTGATAACTTGGATCAAAGACGGCGAAATCGCGATTCCAGAGATACAACGCCCCTTTGTATGGAATGCTGCCAAGGTACGTGACTTAATTGATTCTCTTTATAACGGCTATCCAGTAGGGTATCTCATCGCTTGGCGGAACCCTGATGTACGCCTGAAAGACGGTGCTCAATCAGCCGGTAAGCGCATCTTGATTGACGGCCAACAGCGCGTGACTGCCATACTGGCCGCTTTGCTAGGGGAGCAGGTAGTTACCAGAGACTACAGGCGGACGAGGCTATCTATAGCCTTCCATCCCGGGGAAGAACGCTTTGAGGTGACCAACGCCGCCATCCGTAAGGACCGGGGATGGATTGCTGACATCTCCACCTTCTTTGCTCCCGACACAAAGATACTTCAGCTGTTGGACGAATATTGCAATGCGAACCCAGGCTTCGACAGAAACAACGTATTCGAGCGCATGGATAGTCTTCTAGGTATCCGCAATAACTCCTTGGGCATTATTGAGTTAAACGCCGAACTAGACATAGAGACAGTCGCAGATATTTTCGTTCGCATAAACTCCCAGGGTGTCACGCTGAACGCAGCAGACTTCGCCATGTCCAAGATGGCCGCCAGCGAACAGTACGGCGGCCACCTGCTCCGAAAGTGCATCGACTACTTTTGCCACTTGTCGGTCGCGCCGGAAGATTACAGCGACTTGGCCAAGGATTATGACTTCGCATCTACGAAATACTTCCATGCAATGGACTGGCTTAAGCACGAAAAGAGCGACCTCTACGATCCCTCATATACTGACATGCTTAGAGTGGCCTCCACATCGAAGTTTAAGCGTGGACGTTTAGAAGACCTGGTTGCTCTGCTCTCAGGCCGCAATTTTGAAACACGCACCTTTGAGGAAGCGATCGCAGAGGAGTCCTTCCATAAGCTCGAAGATGGGATTTTGCGCTACATGAATGAGACCAACTTCAAAAGGTTCATTATGATATTGCGATCGGCAGGGTTCATAGATGCTTCATTGATCAGATCCCAGAACACCGTGAATTTTGCCTACATCCTTTTCTTGATCTTGCGTGAGCAAGGCACGACGCCGGCTCTGATCGAAACTCTAGTACGCCGGTGGTTTGTAATGTCAGTCCTTACCGGTAGATACACAGGCGCGCCAGAAACCGCGTTCGGTTTAGATGTCCGCAACATTGACACACAGGGCGCGAGCGCGTATCTGGACACTATTGAACAAGCGGAGCTTTCGGATGCCTTCTGGAGTCTTGGACTTACCCAACAGATGAACACCTCAGTAGCCAGTAGTCCCTATTTCAACGTCTTTCTGGCAAGCCAGGTAAAGAGTAACGACAATGGATTCTTGTCAAAGGACATTACGGTACAGAACCTCATTGAAGGCCAGAGGCACGTTCATCACGTCTTCCCTCGTAATTATCTACAGAAGAACGGCCTCCCAGCAAGCCGATACAACCAGATTGCCAACTACTTAGTGATGCAGAGCGAGATCAACATCGCCATAGGAGATAAACCCCCAAAGAGGTACTTCACCGAGTTATGGGAGCAGTGCAGCAATAAGAAACCCCGTTACGGTGGAATAACTGACGCCTACCAGTTGCAAGCCAACCTCACTGCCCACTGCATCCCCCGTGGGATGGAGGCCAAAAGCGTAAAAGATTACGACGAATTCCTAAAAGAACGGAGAACGCTCATGAGTGCCAAGATACGGGACTACTACCGGACACTCTAGCAAAGCCACGATAGTCCTTGGCCGATCGGCAGAATGACAGGCCTTGCGAACAATTGGGGCCAGACGCCCTACACCGTCAGCTTTCGATACAACGTAGGCAACCGAGCCGGCAGGGCATTGATGTCGTCCAGCACCTCATAACCCATATCCTGGCACATGGTTGCCAGGTAATCGTGCCCAGCTTTGTCTACGGTCAAGCAAAACGGCGTGATGTTCTTTCTTCTAGCCTCCGTCAGCGCCATCTTGGTATCGTGTACCGCGTACTCCTTTTCCACGCCCTCGCGGCTATATCCCCGGTCCTGCGGCCGGCCGTCGCTGATCAGAAACAGCAGCTTGGTGCGGGAGTCCTGCTTGTCCAGCTTGGTCACGGCGTGCCTTATAGCGGGTCCCATGCGCGTGGCGTGCAGCGGCGTAACACGGTCGATTCTCTTCTTGACCCGCTCCGATAGTTTTTCGTCTATGTCCTTGATGGTATAGAACTCAACGTTCTCCCGCCCATAGCCGGAGAAGCCGTATATGCCGTATACGTCCCCTATTGTCTCCAAGGCGTTGATAAGCAGCACCAGGCCCTCTTTCTCAAGGTCTATTATCCGCTTGTAGCTGCGTTTATGACCCTCGACCCGTCTGCTGCGCAGCCAGGCCATATATTCCACCGGATCGTCCGGCGCATCCCAACTGTCCCGCCTTGTATCGTCTATCGACTCCGCTGTAGAGGCGCTCATGTCTAGCAGGAACACCACAGAAACGTCTCTCTCTACCTTGTTGCGGCGCCAATGCACCTTGTCGGACGGCGACTCCCCCGCCCATTTGTCTATGATCGACTCTATAACCGCATCCAGATCAAAGTCTTCGCCATCTGGTAAGTGCTTGGTCTTGCGGTATACCTCCGGAGCCAGCATCTCAAACTGCCGTCGGATCCGGCTCGCCAGGCTTGAATGAGTACGCAGGGTATCCACAAAGAACTGCGAGTCTCCTTCTGGCACCCACTTCTCTCGCACCACGCACCACCGCGGCTTGTAATCATCGGCGCGGAAGTCCCATTCGTCGTACAGGTAGGTCTGCGGCTCCCCTATCTCAATGGGATACCCCTCTTCATCCACGTGGGGAATCATTCCCTGGCCTTTCCCTGAATCGGGGGTTTGTCCGCTCCCTATCTCCTGCACTATGTTCTGAATCAATGCGCCCAGCTGCTCAGGAGAGGCCTCTTCTGAGCTCTCCACCATATCCAGCTCCGCGCTGTTGGCCAACAGCTGCTCCAACTCTTCCTTGGACAGGTTAGAGAATCCTTCCTGTCCCTGTGTTTGTCCCTGCTGCATTCGCAATGCGGACAGCAGTTGGCTTAGCTCAGGTTTGAAGTCGCCTCGGTAGTCCACCTGAGACGGCGAATCGTACTCTTCCTCCGTCCCTGTCTGCATATCGCTGGGCAGGGAAACTTCGTCGGAGCCTTGGATTTCCTCCAGGATGCTTTCCAACTCCTCGTCCGTCATCTCTTCGTCTTCTATGTCGAGCTCAGTCCACTCTTCTTCAGGAAGCTCCACGTTCGGCATCTCCGTAATGAGGTCGTAGATGCGTATCGTTGCCTCTGTGGAGTCCTCTACGGAAGCATCCTTGTCGAGGAGCCGTTTGAAAATCTTTGCCGTTGCCTTAGCCTGATCCAGGTACTGCTTTGGCGCTGGCAGGCCCTTGCTCTGCTGCAAGCTCAGCCGCACCAGGAATTCCACCATGGCTTCTTGCAGTGGCATCTCCTCTATTTCCGGCCTATCCAACAGAGCGTCTTGCTGGATCTGCGTGTAAGCTGGGGCAAGCCCCGGGTACTCGCTGCGAATCCTGTGGTCAAGCCTGCCATCCTCCACCACAGTGAATATGTCCAAGGCCAAACGGCGATTATCGAATAGGTTGAAGAACCGTTCCATATCAGTAAGAAACGCCCGCTCAACCCTGCCGGAATCTTCGCCAAGCAGCGGCTGCTGCATTGGGGGAGAGGCTTCCTTCCCACTTGTCTGCTCGGCTTTTTCCAAGCGGCTATCGGCAAACAGCAACGACGGCCTCTCGAAAAGAAAATCAAAGCTGCCGAACTCTATGTGAGCTGCCTGGTGTGTACACACAACCTTGAACAGGGAAAAGTTCTTATCTTTGGTGTCGTACTTGTCCATTTCGCCGGGCAGGTAGACTACGCTTCCTTCCGTGGTTGCGTGGTCCTCTGAGACCCACCCTATCCTCTTGGATAGGAGCTCCCTGGCGGGAGCAATCTCCACTCCCGCCCCGGCCAGGGCCCGGCAATACATGCCCAGCAGCCCTTGGACCTTGCTTAGCTCTATTGCAGTGGACAAGCTCTCCAGCACCGCCTCCGAGGTATTGGACTCGACTTTGAAGTAGGCCAGTCCCCCGTCAGGGTTCTCGCTAAGGATGGTCACGCCCCTATCGAACCATGCTCTAAGCTGATCCTGGTTCATCCTTTCCAGCAGTTCGGGAGCGCTCTTTAGAAAGGCCGCTACAGCGTCGTGGGACATGGGCAAAAGCACTTCCGCCATGCCCAGCAGTTGGCTCTGCCCGGCGCCGTCTACCCGTGACATTGGCCCAACCGTTTCATTGATGAACAGGCTGATATTGGATATCCCGCCTCGTACCATCGCTGCCGATATGTCCAAGAAGCGGCCGCGGTGGTTCTCGTGCAGAGGCGCCACTATCTTGGAGGCCGATTCGAAGCTGCTCTTCACTTCCCGCCAGTTGCTTTCAGCTACAACCTGCGACAAATTGATTAACGACATCATGCCATCGCCGAATTGCGGCAGCACCTGCTGTCCCAGCACAAGGCAGTCCGCCGCCACTTCTGTCGACTTCTGCGAAAGTGAATTTATAAGCTTCGCAAATTTACCCAACTCCTGAAATGTCATGTATTCGAGCATTTCAGAGCTGACTTCAAAGAACTTGGCGGCCAAGGCCCCCGACTTCCAGGTCCCTCTGTACAATCCCCGACCAAGATTTGCCCATTCTTGGATATATGCCGGCTTCAATCTCCCGGCGTTCTTGGAACTGGCCCTGAAGAATGCAGTCCCCAAGGTGGGAGAGTCCAGGCAGAGAGCAGCGCCACTTCTCCCCCAATCGGAGAGCTGGGATGAGTCCAAATACGGCTTCACGTGAGGGGTTGCCCGGTAATACTCGGAGGCGGTCTCCCAGGACCGCACGCTCTGCTGAGCTATGTCCAATCCGTACTGCGCCCAGCTCAGCAACTCCGTCTCCGTGAGGTCCCGCGATATTGCGTCAACGGCACGGCGGAACTCTTCACGCACTGAGGGCTGGAAGCGCGACAGTTCCTCTTCCATTTGCTGCAGCCGCGTAGTCATCCGGTCTCTACCTCCTCGGCCAGCCCAAGGTTAGCCACCGCATCCAGGAATTGCTCCAGTATCCGGGCAGTGGCTCCAAAGATCTTATGCTCCCCAAAGGAGTAGACCTTGGAGTGCGCCCAGTCAGCATCCTCTACGTTACGCTTGTCCAGCAACGACGACACCGGCACCTCCAACACCTCCGCAACCTCATCTTCGCTTGGTCTAAACTCGTACGGATAGGGAATTGTTGCCACGAACGGTCTGATTACGAATCCGGCTCGCGTGGTTGTCTCGTCAAGCTCTCCCAGCACCGTAACCGAGGCCGGACTTATTCCCATCTCCTCGTGGGTTTCCCGGAGCGCCGTTTCCAACAAACTGAGGTCTCCTTCATCCATACCGCCGCCAGGGAAGCATATCTCTCCCTTGTTGAACTCAACCTTGTGAGTCCGTTTATTGAACAGGATCGTGTATTCGCCGTCCTTGCAATAGAGAAGCAGGAGTACCGCTGAACGCCTTAAACCCGGATCCGATATCTTCCGCGTCTCTCCGCTGGACAGCGCCAAGCGCACCCGTTCAAGTTCCGTGCTAACCGGGCGCGCCGTGGTCTCCGCTAGTCTATTCAAAGATGGAACTGACAACCTCTTGAATGCTCTCCTGGATTTCAAAGTCGTCGGTCACGCCCCAGACCACCGCAATCTGGCAAGCCCTTCTCGGCGTTATGCCTTGGTTGATAAGCTTGCCGGCGTAAATCAGCAGCCTGGTGCTGGCGCCTTCTTGCAGGCCATGTTCCTTGAGGTTGCGCACCTTTTCCCCCAGCTTGGCCAGAGCATCCGCCATCTCAGGCGATACACCGCTTTCATGTTGTACAACCTGGGCTTCAACTTCCTTGTTGGGATAGTCGAACTCCAGAGAGACGAATCTTTGTCTTGTACTGTGTTTCAAGTCTTTCAAAGCGCTCTGATAACCGGGGTTGTATGAAATGCAGAGCAAGAAGCCGTCCGCAGCTTCTAGTATTTGGCCGCGCTTCTCGATGGGTAGAAAACGTCTGTGGTCGGTGAGAGGGTGAATCAGCACAGTGGTGTCTTTACGTGCCTCCACTATCTCATCCAGGTAGCAGATGCCCCCTGCTTTCACCGCCCTGGTCAGGGGACCGTCTATCCACTTTGTCTCCTCGCCTTCCAGAAGGTATCTGCCCACCAGGTCGCTGGCGGTCAGGTCCTCATGGCACGCTATGGTTACCAGCGGTATGGCGCCGTTTTCGTTCCCCTTTCCTTTGTTGCCCTTCACGGCGGTAAGGGGACGGCCCAGGCGCCAGGCCATATGCTCGACAAATCGAGTCTTGCCGCATCCCGTTGGCCCCTTCAGCAGCACGGGAATCTTGGATTCGTAGGCAGCTTCAAAAAGCTCTATCTCATCTGATACGGAGACGTAATACGGTTCCTCTTCCATCACGTATTCCTCTATGAGGAACTCCCTGTAAACGCTCCTTGTCCCTTTTGCTAATGTCAACTATGCCTCCCTTGCATTCGGCTGCACCAGAGCTCTTTGAGGCGAAGCCTCAAAGCCTCAAGATCGCCTGTATTCTCTATGACCTCTCCGGCGTATCTGGCCCTTTCTTCGTTCGACAACTGAGACCGCAGACGTTTCCTGATCTCTTCTTCAGCCAGCCCGTTCCTCTGGTGAATACGCTCCACCGCCACCTCTTCAGGCGCCTCCAGCATCCACACCTCGTCTACTAGGGATATCCAACCGGCCTCGATCAGGATAGCCGCTTCCAGAACGGCAACCTGGGCGCCTTTGGCCTTCAGTTCCCTGAGATGCTCCTCCATCATCGTGCGCATCCTGGGATGCATAATGGCGTTCAGCTTGGCCATGTCTGCGGGATTGGAGAAGACGATTGCTCCAAGCTTCTTGCGGTCTATCTGGCCGTCTGGCTGCAGGATATCATCGCCAAAGGTCTCCACAACCTGGTTCCAAGCGTCGGTGTGAGGTTCATATGCCTGATGGCCCACCTGGTCGGCGCTGATGACTTCCGCGCCCATCTCCTGGAGGATGCGGCTTGCCTCTGTCTTGCCTGAACCAATGCCCCCGCTCAGGCCTATGGTTATCATTCTCCCCCCGTCCCTGGCGAAAACGTAAAGGCCATTGTAGCAATCGGCTTCACGTAGGGTCAAGGAAGAGCCCGCCTCCGGTGTACGGCGTCTATCCGAATGAGAGCAGAACGCAGGATTATTCCTTGATTCGGTAAAGCCGATAGTCTATTGCTTGCAGAACCGGACTGGAAACATTGGTTTGCCTTCTTATTTGCGTTTCGCACTGAATTTGTAATACGTCAATGATGTGCTATGCTTGCATTGAATAAACTGCATATCATTGGGGGGCAAAAATGAGAGAGTTCACCACAACCATCACCCAGCGTGGCCAGGTGACTATTCCCGCCGAGGTGCGGCGGGTGCTCGGCGTCAAGCACAGGGACAAGGTTGCCTTCACCATTGAAGACGGTGAAGTGCGTCTAGCGCCGGCTTCTTTCAGCTTGGAGTCAGTCTATGGCTCCGTAAAGCCCTCCAAGAAACCTGAAGACTTCCACAAGATTTCTAGAACTGCCAAGGACGCCAAGGCTGAGAAGACTGCACGAGAGTTGAGCAAGGCATGAAGTTTTTGGACACTAACGTCATCCTACGCTACCTCACTAGGGATGATGAAGCCAAGGCTGAAGCCTGCTACCAACTCTTCCAGCGGGTAAAGCTGGGAGAAGAGGAACTTTTCACCTGCGAGGCCGTCGTAACAGAGGTTGCCTACGTGCTTTCTTCACCTCGTGCTCCTTATCGGTTGAGCCACGAGGAGGTCAAGGCCCGGCTCTTGCCAATTCTCACCCTGCGTAGCTTGAGGCTGCCTCAGAAGCGTGTGTACCTCCGAGCCTTGGACCTTTACGCCTCCGCTCCTTTTCTCGACTTTGAAGATGCTCTGGCTGTAGCACACATGGAGCATCGAGGACTGACAGAGATAGTAAGCTACGACAGAGACTTCGACCGGGTCACGGGACTCCGAAGGATCGAGCCGTGAATCAACCCATCCGCCCTGGACATGCACCTCATGATCCCACTTAAAGATGGCGTCATTCTTTGGAGTCACACGTCGAATGCTTGTTGAAGGTTCAGAGAGCCCACAATCGGCTTCGCATAGGGTCAAGAAAAGCTTGTTCTCTCAGGGAAGTGCAAAACGTTCCGGGTTTCTCAACGGACCTCGCTTAGCCCTGACTCTCAGCTTTGCATTCAACTCGACGCGATGTAAACTGTAGCTAGAAAATGGGAACATTCAAAGCACGCTTGGGTATAAGTGACGGGAACGGCGGCGCTCCGCAATGGATTGAAGCGTTGGTAGACACGGGCGCTGCCTACACTGTACTGCCGTTCTCCTTACTGCACGAATTGGTGGGCGTTCAACCCCAGAGAGAAGTGGAGTTCACGCTTGCCGATGGCAGAAAGATGGAGTTGCCAATGGGAGAAGCACGTCTTTATATCGAGGACAGAGACGCTGTCAATCCCGTTGTCTCAGGTGGACCCCATCATCAGGACAGCGGTGAGGCTAAAATAAGAGAGTCTACCGCTGGGGTGTCTCGTAAACCTTCATCCGATGGTAAGGCTCGTGGATGTTCCAGTAAACACCTTTGTGGGCTCACTGCTTGGAACACCTGACCCGGTGACCGATAGCCCAGGGCTTGATGGGGCCGCTCTTGGTTGTAGAAGGCCAGATAAGCCCCAATCCCCTTTCTGGCCTCAGTCCCATTTTGGTATGCCTTCAGGTACACCTCCTCGTACTTGATGCTGCGCCACAGCCGTTCCACGAAGACGTTGTCCATACACCGGCCCCTGCCGTCCATGCTCACTTGAACGCCTTGCGCCAGCAGCATGCTGGTGAAGGCCTCGCTGGTGAACTGGCTGCCCTGGTCGGTGTTGAAGATCTGTGGCCGACCCTTGCTCAGGGCCTCTTCCAGAGCCGCAACACAGAAGTCTACCTCCAGGGTGTTGGACAGCCGCCAAGCCAGCACGTAGCGGCTGTGCCAGTCCATGATGGCCACCAAGTAGAGGAAACCCCGAGCCATGGGTATGTAGGTGATGTCGGTGGCCCACACCTGGTTGACCCGGTTGATCTCCAGCCCCCTGAGCAAGTACGGATAGACCTTATGCCCTGGGTTTGGCTTGCTGGTGTTGGGACGCCGGTAGATGGCCTCCAGGCCTATCAGCTGCATCAGCCGGCGGACCCGCTTGCGGTTGACCTGGTGTCCGTGATTTCTGAGCCAGGCAGTCATCCTTCTGGAGCCGTAGAAAGGTGTCTTCAGGTACTGTTGATCTATGCGGGCCATCAACTCCAAGTCCTCGGCGCCGGCCTCGGTTGGCAGGTAGTACAACGAGGAGCGGCTGATACCCAGCAAGGCGCACTGGCGCACCAGAGACAGCTTCGGTTCTTCTCGGTCAATCATGGCCCGGCGTTGGGACCGGCTCACAACCCGAAGCTCCGTGACAAAAAATCCCGTTCCACCTTGAGCTGCCCAATCTGTTGGTAGAGCTGGGCAGTGAGGACCTCTTGGTCCTTCTCCTGGCGTCCAGCACCATTTTCAAAGAGGTGCGGCGCCCCCTGAATCAAGGCCTTCTTCCAGGCATGGATCTGGCTCGGGTGGACTTCAAACCGGCTGGCCAGCTCTGCAATGGTGTGCTCCCCCTGGAGCGCGGCCAAAGCCACTTTGGCCTTGAAGACTGGGCTGTGCTTCTTACGTGTTTGCTTCATGTCCTGCTCCTTGTTTCCGTCCTATTTTAGGAGCGGGACTCTCTCTTAGCCACCTGTCCGAATTTTGGGGTCCACCTCAGTCTTCGGTGAAGAGGGTCGGTACCTAATCGGAGCGACAACCCTCCAAGTTCTTGGATTGATTCCCGACACTACTAACCACAAACTGATTCCCGCACCCGAGCTCCTTATATAACACAACTGCCCGCCATGTGGGACGCGGTATTTGCCCAAGGTACACCTACAATCATTCCAATGCCGTTGACACCTCTATCGCCCAGTTTTGCCAAGATGAGCAGTCGCGCCAATTCCATAAAGAATGTGCACAGGGCATATAAGCGCTGATACCTAGCATGCTTGAGGTTTCATTTGGGAATTACCCTCCTGTGTACCAGGAGCATCTTGCTAAGCACTGAGTTAGGTCTGGCTTAGCGAGCTTGCAAACCAGCCAAGAATCTGTAGCAAGAAGCCGCCTATTAACAAGTAGAACCCCGCTTTACCATAAAGGCGACGACGTTTTGATAGTTCGTCTAGTTCCTTATCCAACGGTTCGCCTTCGGTCTGGAAGTATATATCCCATCTCTTGGGATTGTTGGGGGGTCTGGTTCCGAATTGCATAAAGATATGATGCCCGTAGTGTACAAGCAGAGAAACCCCGATTATATCCAGAAGTAGTCCTGTTGGAATGAGATAGGATAAAGCATCAACGATATTCATTAGCAGAGTGATGAAGTGGAGCTATTTCAATTCTGTGACCTTACGCTGCTCTCGGATGAACAAATCCAAGAGGCAGGTTTTTCGTTGCGGGTTTGGAGACAAGACACGCCGAGAGATTCTCGGACTGAGGAACAGCGATTGAGGGCAACGCCACGTATTCATGTGGCCAATGATAGAGGGAAGGCGGCTACTGGGAAAGGGAGCGATGGCGAGGGGGGCGTGGGGTTAAGATTTCTTTTCAGGCGCACTCTCAACAATCTTGACTGGTGCAGCTCCAGGCGGCTTACCATTGCCTTCGGTCTTAGGTGGCGCTATTCTCGGCGTTGATCCTCTGGTACCTTCTTCTTTTCTGAAAAAGTTCTTAAGCATGTTGTCCACCTCAAAGTCCTATTTAGACTATATCATGAATCGTAGTTGCCGCCCAACCCTCTGCGGAATTAGAGGAACGCTTAGAGTTATAGAAGAAAGTGTACACAAGGATTGTCTTTAGACTGGAAGCAACTATGAACTCGTAGACCTCTTGATGGGTCTCCCCAGGTTCTATAATTAGGGTGTTTTTAGGCCAAGTGCGTTGGAACTCGTCTATCACACGCCATTGGATATCCGCGTACTCCCCGCTTGTAAACGCTTGGATATACAGGCTTTCTAACTCTGGACCTGCAATCGGACGTACTTGTTGAAAGCGGACAAAAGCTTTGTTAAGTATTACTCGCACCTTCGAATTATTGTTCAACATAACGGTAACAGCGAGGTGAACGTAATCGCTGTCCGTGAATCTGTGGGAAACTTCCTGCGAGAGCGATAGATGCGGTTCAAAGGGTCTGAATAGACGAAACTTGAAAATGGCAAAGCCGCCCGCAACTATTAGTGCTATTAAGGCAATAACCGCTTGAACAATACTAGACCAATCCGCAATGGTCGAAAGGATCATAGATAATCCTAGTGCCTAATGTTAGTAACTAGACCAACGACTTCTTTGTACAGTTGTTCCGACGTTCACTCCATTCTAGCACGTCTGCTTCAGCAGCCATTCCTTCAGTTAGGGCTGGTTGCACCATAAGGACAAAACCCTACCTAATCCCCTCCCGCCTCAGCACCGCCAAGAACTCCTCCTGCGTCTTGATCCCCTTCATGGAGTTGCAGGCGTTGCATAGCAGTTGAAGGTTGTCGATATGGTCGGTGCCGCCCTTGGACTGCGACACAATGTGGTCAACGGTGAAGTTGCGAAACGGGAAATCGTGCCTGCACCCCGCGCAGTGCCCTTCCTGTTTTCCAAACAGCGTGTGTTTGTGCGTTTTGTACGGCGGTAGCTTCCCCTGGTCAGTCCGCATGGGCACGTCGTCGCGGTAGATGACGCCAAGGCTGTCAAAGCCAAGCTCTTTTGCCATACGACGCTGCACTAGCATCCTAGCCACCGGCGACAGGTCTATTCCAATCCACTGACGCTCCAGCTTCTCGGCGGCTATCAAGGCGGTGGCGCAGCCGCAGAAGGGATCCAGCACCACGTCGCCTTCGTTGGAGGAGGCCTTGATGATGCGCTCCAAGAGTGCCAGGGGCTTCTGGGTAGGGTAGCCGGTTCGCTCTTTCCCCAAGGCTACTGGAATGTCATCCCATGTATCGCTTATCGGGATGCCTTCCTGTTCATCGAGGTATCGCTTTAATCGCGGTATACCTTTTCCTCCGCGCGGGACAACAATTAGGCCGTCCCGGTCTGCCTGCTCCATTCGTTCTCTCGTCCAACGCCATACCCTTGTAGCACCCTTGAATTCATAAGTCAGGTTAGGGCGATTAGGATTGGGATTCAGCAGGCTTGTCAGTTGGTATCTACGCCCAGTCTCAGGTTCTATCAGGTTGTATTGCTTCAAGGCGTTAGGATTGGAAACATACATTTGATTCCATGTAGTAGCACCATTGCGACTATAAACCAAGATCAAGTCGTGATTCTGAGCAAAGCGCGTGAAAGCCAGCCCTTTCGGGTGAGAACGACGCCAAACAATCTCATTCCTGAAGTTATCTTTCTCATAGATCGAATCCATGACCAACTTCAAGTAGTGGCTTGCTGTTGGATCGCAATGGAGATAGATGGAGCCCGTCGGCTTCAGTATCCGCTTCGTCTCCAGCAGACGGACGGCCATCATTATCAGGTATGACTTCATGCCCTTGCCGTGGGCTACGCCCGCGGCGTCTATGATGCCGTACAGCCCCGGGTTCTCCTCGGCTATCAGGCCGTGCCATGCCAGGTCGACGTCGTTCAGCGTCCAGGTGTCCTTGAAGGCCGCGCCCGCCGCCTCGGAGCCAATGGGTGCCGCGTAGTCCCGGTTGGAGTTGAACGGCGGGTCCAGGTAGATCAGGTCAGCGGTCTCAGAGTTGAGACCCCGCATGATGTCCAGGTTGTCGCCCGTCCAAAGGGTGCGGTTCTTGAAGTTAGTTTTCGTCATAGCAGTGTCACATTTTACCACAGCGCGTGGGCTGGGCAGGGAAATCAAGGCCTCACCCCCTTTCGTCATTGCGAGCGTAGCGTAGCAATCTGGCGGTGGGAGAAAGTTTACCCTGAGCCTGCCGAAGGGTCATTCTGAGCGGAGCGAAGAATCCTAGGCCAATGCGCAAGTAATAGCCCCCCGCCCTATCGTCATGCCCGTGAAGCCTGCCACGCACTTGATGCGGAGCCTGTCCCCTACCCCGATCGTGGAACGGCCATCCAGGACAGCCTCTATCGTCATGTCCGTGACGACGGGCATCCAGGGGCGGGGTGGGTTCCCGTCTCCACGGGAACGACGGTGGCCGCGGCCCCACCGCACTTTTCCCCGCTCACCCTGAGCATAGTCGAAGGGAGTGAGCGGGCGCCACCATCATTCTGAGCGGAGCGAAGAATCCCAGGCCAATGCGCAAGTAATAGCCCCCCGCCCTATCGTCATGCCCGTGAAGCCTGCCACGCACTTGATGCGGAGCCTGTCCCCTACCCCGATCGTGGAACGGCCATCCAGGACAGCCTCTATCGTCATGTCCGTGACGACGGGCATCCAGGGGCGGGGTGGGTTCCCGTCTCCACGGGAACGACGGTGGCCGCGGCCCCACCGCACTTTTCCCCGCTCACCCTGAGCATAGTCGAAGGGAGTGAGCGGGCGCCACCATCATTCTGAGCGGAGCGAAGAATCCCAGGCCAATGCGCAAGCAACAGCCCCCTTTCATCACGGGCCTCTATCGTCATGCCTGTGCAGCTTGCCCCCTTCGTCCGTGACGACGGGCATCCAGGGGCGGCGGGGTGTGGACCCCCACAGCCGCTCACCCCGCACTCGAAGCCCTGCCACTCCCTCCTTCCCCATGCCCGCCGTCTCGCGCTATCCTCTCTCCATGTCCAACATGCCTTTCATAACCGCCTACCTGGAGCCGTTGCGAAAACCTGCCATGCACCTACGAGATTCGGATTTGTTTCCCATATTTGCAAAAAAGTGGTTCGCATTTAGCCTTGTACTAGACATAACGTTTGAAACAAATCACCCGGTAGACTGCCATCAGGCTGAGAGAGGCTACAACCAGGCGGCCCATGTACGCCGGACACCATCCTTGGACGAGCAGCCCCTGTACCCTCCTGTGCTACAATTCCTGCATCCTCCCTTTGAGAGGCCCGTTTGACCAGCCGATTACGTAGCCTCCCCAGCATTGACGCCGTCTTGCAGCAAGAGCCGGTGCAAGAGTTGGTTGCAACCTACTCCCATGAAGCCGTCGTTACCGTTATCCGCCGCCATCTGGACGGGATCCGCTACTCGATTTCAGGTGGTGACCCCGTTCCGGACCTCGCCCAGATCGTGGAAAACGTGTGTATGGAAGCATCCCGGCAATGGACAGCCGGTCCCCGGCGAGTCATCAATGCCACCGGAGTCGTCCTGCACACCAACCTGGGCCGCGCTCCCCTGAGCAAGGCGGCTCTCCAGGCCATGAACGACGCGGCTAGTGGCTACTCCGACCTGGAATTCGAACTCCACCGTGGGCAGCGTGGATCAAGGCAGACCCACGTCAATTCACTAATCACCCAGGTCAGCGGAGCAGAGGCGGCTCTGGTAGTAAACAACAACGCCTCTGCGGTTATGCTTGGCCTTGCTGCCTTGGCCCGGGACAAAGAGGTTATAGTGTCTCGCGGTGAAGCCGTAGAAATAGGCGGCGGCTTCCGCATTCCGGGTGTCCTTGCTCAGAGCGGGGCGCGACTTGTCGAAGTGGGCGCTACCAACCGCACATACGTCTCTGACTACGAGTCTGCCATAGGCGAAGAAACCGGCGCTATTCTCAAGGTGCATGCCAGCAACTTCCGCATTATGGGCTTCACACACTCGGTGGAGGCCACCGAGCTGGTAGCTCTGGGCAGGGAGCGTAATCTGCCGGTCCTCCACGACCTCGGTTCCGGCTGCCTGCTGGATGTGTCCCGATTTGGCCTGGCTCATGAACCCACCGTGCAGGACAGCATCTCTGCAGGATGCGGGTTGTCCTTCTTCTCCGGCGATAAACTCCTCGGCGGGCCGCAGGCCGGCATAATCGCCGGCAGCAAGGACCTTGTGCAAAAGCTGTCGGCACATCCGCTGGCCCGCGCCGTGCGAATAGACAAGCTCAGCTTATCCGCACTGGCCGCCACACTTCTGCACTACCTTAAAGACGAAGCCGTTACGGAGATCCCCATCTGGCGTATGATCTCCGCCTCCGAGTCCCATCTGAAGGAGCGTGCCCTGGCGTTACAGGAAGCCATTGGCCCCATAGTCTCCGTTGCTCCAGGGCGCTCGACCATCGGAGGGGGCAGCCTTCCTGGAGAAACCTTGCCCACCTGGCTTGTTGCGCTCGACAGCAACCCGGATGCAATGGCGGACGCTCTCCGCCAAGCCGAACCGCCCGTAATTGGCCGCATTGAAGACGACAAGCTAGTGCTGGACCCCCGCACCATAATGGCAGAGGAAGAGGACGCAGTTGTAAAGGCGGTAAGGCTGGCGGCGGGAATAGTGTGAAGAGGAAGGCCTTGTAGCCGGTTCGAATTCAATTTGGACCTGTAGCTTCCGTAATAGCGGGGTGTGCTACTCTGCTCCAATATCTCCCACTTGCCGGAATCGGAGGAGGAACTTTGGACACCGTCGTCGACGGGTTGGTATTCGACTTGGACGATACCCTGCTCGATAGGCAGGCTACTTTCCTAAGAGTTGCTGGCAACTTCTACGAAGAGCATCTATGTGCCACCATGTCCGTCAATCGTGACGATGCGGTGGCGATGATGGTTCGTTGGGACGCCTACGGCCATTCCAACAGAGAAGAGATGCTTACGTGCTGGCTCAACGAGTGGCCAGAGGCAGGTCTAGACATGAAGTCTTTGACAGAATGGTACCGTTCTGCAATGGATCGACAAGTCCAGCCGGACATGGAAGTTAATCAATTCCTTACCGATCTCAACGACCAACAGGTGCCGTGGGGCATCGTCACAAACGGATCAAGGAATCAGCACAGCAAATGTCGGGCGGCGGGACTGGATCAACTTGCCCCATTCATCATTGTTTCCGAAGAGGCTGGCTATGCCAAGCCCGACCCGAGGATATTCCACGATGCCCTGAAAGCGACCGGACTCACGAGTCCCGGGCAGATCATGTTCATCGGAGACAATCCTCTTGCCGACATCGATGGAGCCAAGCGCTTCGGAATGAAGGCCGCCTGGATCCGGCGAGGTAGGGAGTACCCAGTAGATCTCCAACCCCCAGATCACGTTATCGACTTTGTCACAGAGGTGCGGCACATTGTCCTAGGTTAAGAGGAAGCGCGGGTTCATCAAGGGAATCACCTTCGAGCGAGGACGAATGACGGGCGCTTTCACCGCATCTGTCCCACTTTCGCTGACGGTTGCAATGCGTTCCTGCCAGACTGGCAACAGCTTGTCGATACGGCTAAATGGATGATACAACTATCGGGAGAAGCTTTCTCGTCATGTGGCCTACGGGCCACTAGTCTTTTTGATGCGATTTATCCTTGATAAATGGAGCCGTATTGGTACCAGGTTGTACCTGGCTTTGGGCTTTGCAGTAGCCCTGACTCTGGTGTCCGGTGCAGTGGGGGTCTACTACTTCGAACAGAGCGGAAATCGGAACTATCAGGTTCGCTCAGAGTCTGTGCATGGGGAGTACGCGGAGTTCATCATGACCCTTCCCCAAACGACTGCACCCGATCACCTGCCAGAAGCCGCAGAGACTACCTAGCAGATAGTTCTGGTGCATCCGTCTTCTAGGTGGGAACGGCTCACTCACGCCGCAGTATCAGCCGAGCGAACACGGCGGCGGCAAATACGCTTGCAAGACCCTGGATGACGATGAGCGTAATGCGTCGACGGGGTGTAGACGCGATGCCCCCCAGCGCCTCGCGGACACGCGGTATCGCCCTACTCATCACTGGAGCCGATGGCTGATCTAGTTCTGGCTGTACCAGCTGCGGCACAGGCGCCGTGTCGGACGGCGAGAGCGTTGCCGTGAGAGGACTAAGCGTAGGCTCCTCGGTCGGTGTGGGTGTCGGTACAGGTGTGTTCGTGGGTAGCGGTACCAGTGTCGGGGTCGGGGTTGGCGTCGGTGTGGGAGTTGGAGTCGGTGTCGGGGTAGCCGTCGGGGTTGGGGTTGGCGTAGCAGTGGGGAACGGAGTAGCAGTGGGCGTAGCTGTAGGGAAAGGAGTTGGAGTCGGTGTCGCGGTAGCTGTGGGCGTTGGGGTTGGAGAGGACGTAGGCGTGGGCGTGTTTGTGGGAGGGAGAGGAGGCGGTGGTGGCGGAGGTGGCGCTGGCGTGGGTGTGTCCGGCGGTGGTGGTGGAGGTGGCGCTGGCGTGGGTGTGTCCGGCGGTGGTGGTGGAGGTGGCACTGGCGTGGGCGTGTTCTCAGGAGGAGGTGGAGGTGGCCTGGTGCTATCCCTATCCAGCACAGGTACTGTTGCTTCTGCGGGGCTTCCTACGGTGTACTCCGCAAATGCGGAGTTGATGTCGATCCGGATGGTTCGGTCTGTGATCACTGCTCCGTCGTCGTTGACCACTTGGACTGAGTAACTCACGACATCTGTTTTGTCTCCTGGCCAAAAGGCGAAAGCGATCAGATCTACACTAGAAGAGCCTCCCCATGAGTCCCATGCTCTGATGCCGCCTATGAGTCTCCCTCGTGTGAGACCTGGGTCGCCTGCACTGACAGGCGAGTCGATTTCAAGGGTGACGCGCAAGCTATTCCCTTCCTGGACCTCAGATGACGGCTGGACGCTAATCAGCCTAACCACGGGCAATTCTTGTCCACCCAGTCTGTGGTCCGGCTGCAAGAGCAGCGCTGCGACGGCAACCCCGATGACGAGGGTGATTCGCTTGGCGTCAATAAGCTTCAGAAAACGCAGCAATTACCGCAGTCGACCCCCCTGATTATGCGTTTTGGCGAGCACTCTATGAACGGCTCAGGGGAGTACTCTTGTCTAGTATAGTGATGGCCTAGAGTAACCGCTAGCGATTTCCTGGGCACTAATTGCCCTTGCGGGGTTGTGCAATTCTCTCAGCAGGCTACCTCTACTACAACGAACTGGCCAATTAGGAAGAAAGTAACTCAGCTTGCCCACGCATTTAGATGATATAATGGAGTCAATGTTTTTCTCTGCAATTAAAAGGCTATCTGTTGCCCTTGCAGCGCCTCTTTTACTGTTCAGCATAGCCTGCACTAGCGAAGTGGGCACTACTCCGACAACAGCGACTCCTACTAATGAGCCAGCGCCAACTCCGAACGTTACGACGCCTGTTCCAGCAGACCCCCCGATCCCGGAAACGGGAAACCAGATTGGTGACTTGGCCCCCAACTTCACCCTGACCGAGGTTTCCACGGACCAGCCCGTCCAGTTAGCCCAGTTGACAGAACAGGGACGCCCCGCAGTCCTCTTCTTCTTCACCACCTGGTGACCGACTTGCCGCACCGAGTTACGGTTGCTTAAAGATGTTTACCCGGAATACCAGGACTCCGTGGATTTCTATGCGGTGAACATAGATCTGGGTGAAGACCTAAGTTCCCTGGTCAGGTTTAGAGATGGACAGGGCCACCCCTGGCCTGTGGCGCAAGCGTCTGCTGGCATGCTACCGGAGTACAATATCCAGCAGCAGTCCACCAAGGTGGCCGTAGATAGCAATGGAGTAATAGTGTTCCGTGAAGGTTTTGGAGTAGAGCCTGCGGAGACATGGCATCAGCTGTTCCGTGAGCTTTCCCAGGTGTAACGCCAGTGCAGAGATGTGTACCTAAAGAACTCTGCCTCATAAGTCAGGGTTTGTGCGGACAACGTCATGCTCAGACTTCTTAGCGTCACCAACTTTGCCACCATAGAACAGATTGAAGTGGAGTTGGTGCCCGGCTTTAACGTGCTGACAGGGGAGACTGGGGCCGGCAAGTCGATCATCGTGGATGCACTGAGCCTTCTCCTCGGGGGACGCGCCGACGGAGGTATGGTGCGCTCCGGGGCTCGCCAGTCCAGAGTAGAGGGCATCTTCCTGCTCAACGGAGATATCGCTCAGAAAATCAAAGTTGCTCTGGATGAATACGAAATTGATAGTGACGAAGAGGAGATAATTCTCGCCCGTGAAGTCAACCTGGATGGGCGCAATACGTGCCGTGTAAATGGGCGAATCGTACCTCTCAGGCTGTTGAACACCCTGGCCGAACATTTGGTAGACATCCACGGCCAAAATCAGCACTTATCCCTATTCCGAGTACGCGAGCACATGGACATACTGGACCGGTATGGTGGGCTATGGCAACTCCGGACCCAGGTAGCGAAGCAGGTACGCCAGCTATTGGAGGTGCGCCGGGAGCTAGACCGGCTGCGTAAGGAAGATCAGGATATTGCCCAACGGATGGATTTTCTGAAGTATCAGGTGGCAGAGATCGGCGCTGCCAATCTTCGCCCGGCTGAAGATGAAGACCTGTCCATTGAGCGGGATCGGGCCGCCAACGCTGAGCGAATTATCGCACTGTCCGACCACGCTTATCGAGTGCTATATGACGGCTTCGACCGGCAAGAATCAGTCAGGGACCTAATAGGACAGGTGGCCCGGGACCTCGCCCAACTGGAGCAATTGGACCCCTCATTGAGCCAAGACCTTGCGTCGCTAGATGCCTTGACTCATCAGGTAGACGAGTTGGCGCGTACACTCCGGAGCTATCGAGACAGCATCGAGTACAATCCGGACCGTTTTCAGGAGCTTGAGGAGCGCCTGGATTTGATCAGGGGTCTCAAGAGGAAGTACGGCAGCACGATCGAAGAAATCTTGGCTTTCGGCGAGAGGGCCTCCAAGGACTTGGAGAAGCTGTACCAGAGCGAAGAGCGCACGGAGGAGCTGAAGTCCCGAGAGGTGGAGCTTCGAGGGCAGGTCGGCAGACTAACAGGTCAGCTCTCCGAGGCCAGGCGACATGTCGCCAAGCGCCTAGCTAACGCCATCGAGGAGGAGGTCGCCGATCTGGCCTTGGCGCAGGCACAGGTGCAAGTGGATATCCGTCAATCAGACTCGGAGGACGGTGTGCCAGTTGAGACCGGCGAATCAGGCCCACACTCCACGTCTTTAGATGAAGAAGGTGTCAGGTACTTCTCCTTTGACGGCACAGGTATAGACTCCGTGGAATTCTTGGTCTCGCTGAACCTGGGTGACCCGCCACGGCCCCTGGCCAGGATCGCCTCCGGTGGAGAAGCTGCCAGGCTGATGCTTGCCATAAAGACTATCCTGTCTGCCGCCGACCGGATTCCAATCCTGGTGTTCGACGAGGTGGATGCGGGTGTAGGAGGTCGAGTTGGGGGTGTCTTGGGCCAGAAACTATGGGGTCTGTCCAGGAGTCACCAGGTGCTATGCGTAACCCACCTGCCGCAGATAGCATGCTACGCAGACCTTCATGCCAAGGTTATAAAACTTGCCTCACATGATAGAACCGCGACATCGGTGGAGACTCTAACCGGTGAGGCCAAGATAACGGAGCTTAGTCAGATGCTCGGTTCCGACAGCGGCGTAACCCGCAGCAATGCCTTTGAGATGCTGGAGCAGGCGGTGACGTGGAAGGAAAGTCCCCAAAAGTCACCTGACGTGAGTAAGTCGAATCGTGACAGGCCGTAAGCGATTGAGTTATCATGAGAAGGCTACAGATATTCAACAAGGAAGAGATCAATTGATATCCAAACTGAGCTTTATCGCAGTGGTGGTTGCACTTGTGGCGCTCCTGGCCTGCGGGAGCGAGCCTACACCTACGCCGACTCCTACGCCCACCCCGACACCTACGGCTACGCCCACGCCGGTGCCTACACCCACGCCCACTCCTACGCCCACGCCGATACCTACGTCTACACCTACACAGGTACCTGAGCCAGTCACCGATTCAGGTGGAATAGCGCCTCTGCCATTGGATGACCCCATGGCGATTGCGTCAGAGCTATCAGAATCTGAGCTGGCCTGTCTTGCAGGAGTGGCAGATGTGGGGAGCCTGATGCAGATATTCAATGCTCCGGAACTGGCATCACCCGAAGAACAGGGACAGGTGATTGGCTGCCTTAGTGACGAAACGCTGTTGCGCATGTTTCTCACTGGAATCTTGATGGGCTCCGGCCCGCTGAGCGTAGAGACCTCTCAATGCATCCGCACAGGTATGGAAGGAATTGACCTGGCTGCTGTCATGCTGGCAGGGACAACGGGCGACGAACAAGCAGCCATGGCTGGGGGCATGTCTGCCTTCATCCTGACATTGATGTGTCTGAACGATGATGAATGGGAGGGTGCCGCTGCCAGTCTGGGCGCTGCTCCGGAAGAAAGGGAAAACCTGCAGTGTGTTCTGGATGAACTGGGTGGGCCTGAAGGCTTCGCCGAGACGCTAGCTGCAGGGGACGAAAGCTCATTCTTCGCGCTGTTCGGGGCGGTAGCTCAGTGCGGATTACAGCTTGCGGGTGGCCCTGTTGCCCAAGGCTCACCGTTGACACCAATGGCGGGCCCTACTTACGCCTCATGCGACGAGGCTGAGGCAGCGGGGGAGCAACTTGTGCAGGGTAGTACAGGAGATGGTCGAGGGTTTCCTCAGCCAACAGTGCCCAGTGCCCGCGATGGTGATGGTGATGGTGTAGTCTGCGAACGGTGAATATGAACAGCCAGCTTCCCCGGTGAAATCCGTCCACGACAGGATGCTGAACCTGTTCTATTGGTAGGCTGCAGTCCATCCCCTACCCTTGCCTCTTCTGTGGATGCAAGGACCAGGACACGCCGTGGTGATTACCCTTCCCTGCGGGTTCGGGCGTTCGTGACGTTGACGGATACGATGTCTACGCCATGGTACTTTTGGTGCTTCACGGACGAGGAGAGGTGGCGCAGCAGGCGGAACGAGATGTCGCGGCCGTCTGAAACTTCCGGGTTCTCTCCCATGTAAGCAAGTCTGTCCTCCAGGTTCTCCTCCTCCGTTGCGGAGACAAACTCCAACTCGGCGCCGCCACTCACGGAGCGGGCGGTGACCACCAGGCGTCGTCCGCTAGCCAGTTCCAGGTCGTCATTATCAGATGTCATGCTGTGCAGCGTCTCCTCTCCCACCAGTACCAGACGTTCGACTGAGGCGTCTGTCCACCTGGCGTTCTTTGCGAACTCCCTGAGAAAGTCACCGAGCTTGGGAAGCGTCTCTTCATCCATGTCGATGCGGAGCCGTTTGCGCCTGGGGCCTGTCAGTTCCAAGAACACCATCATGAGGACAGCTACGATTGCCCCGGAGGTCATACCGTTGCCCAGCAGAACACCAAGGAAGCCACCACCCAGCTGGTCTGAGAACACCCACCCGTTCTGGAATCCCACCCCAATCCAGAAGGCCAGACCCGTCACCGCGGCCTTGCGGTGGTCAATGCCATCCTGGATGACGATCTTCATACCCTGCACGAAGAGCAGCGCAATGAGGACGAGAATATAAGCGGCGGCTACCGGCGCGGGGATGGCGATGAGCAGCGCGGCGAACTTGGGGAAGAAGGCCAGTGCAAAGATGATAACACCTATGATGACGCCCACCCGCCGTGCGCCGATCCCCGTGACCTCGGCAAGCGAGATGCTGGTGGAGTAGGTGGTGTTCGGCAGGGTGGCGCTCAACCCGGAGAGAAGGTTGCCCATGCCATCGGCGTTGAGGGCACCCTGTACTACCCGGAAGTCGGTAGCGCGCGGGCGGCGGCGTGAGATGCGCTGGATGGCCACGCCGTCGCCGATGGTCTCAATAGCGCCCACCAGAGTCACGACGACAAAGGCAGGCAGCAACGCCCAGAATTCGGTGCCAGGCACCAGGTCGAAACCGGGCCAGTCTCGGAACGGCACGCCAAACCAGGCGGCGTCAACGACGGTCCCGACATCGTACAGGCCGAAGGGAGCGCCAACCGCACATCCCGCGGCGATGCCGGCGACTGGAGACCACAGTCGCAGCGACGGTGGCGCACGGAGCACCATGGCCACTACGACAGCTAGAGTGACCCCGGCGGCTAAAGGCGCTGCGACTGTGTCTGTTCCCTCTGGCACGTTGGTTAGCGAGTCGTAGATCACCGGCGCCACGGTGGCAGCAATCAGCATTATCACCGTGCCCGTCACAGCCGGCGTGAAGATGCGCCGGAGCAACGATAGCCTGGCCGCTAGCATGAACTGGAACAGGGATGAGATGACGACAAGGCTGGCCAGTGTCGCTGGACCGGCCAACTTCAAGGCCGCCACACAGACAGCGATGAAGGCCCCGGACGTGCCCATGATCAGCACGTGCCCAGAGCCGAAGCGCCTCCATCGCGCGGCCTGGAGCACGGTGGTCAGGCCGCAGACGACCATCGCGGCGAATACGGCCCAGACCAAGTAGCTCTCGGGCGCCTCCGCGATGCGAACTACCACGACCACGGTAAGCACCACCGGCGCGACGATGAGCATCGCGGCCTGTGCGCCTGCTCCGAGCGCTATCAGCGGCGGCGGGTTCTCTTCTGGTTCGTAGCGGACGTGTTCGTTAACGATTTCAGCAGCCATCACTGGTCCCGTACATGCACCAGAGGTGCCTTCTCAGTGTCTGTGCGGTCTTCCCAATTGTACCAACTTGTCAAGAGCACTAGCCTTCTGCGAACGACGTAAGAGGGCAGTGGCTACAAGGATCGCCCGAACTTCCTGGCGCGTGCTTTAGCAGACTTCGATGGGTGGATTGAGCCTAATGGGTGTTGATTGAGAAGCAAGCATTTGTTGCGTTAGCTTTCGCTGAGCCGAGTCTTGGGGCCAGTCTGTGATGTTGGCGTGTCTGGGAGGAACGTCGTCATAATCAATTTGCAGTCCCGTCGCTACTACGTCTCCCTCGTTGACTTCGCCCCATCCATAGAGACGCTCCGCTTGTTGGTGTTCTCTAACAACTTCCTCCCCGATGCCCTGTATCTCTGTTTGACCAAGCCCTGAGACCTGAAAAACCGAAAGTTTGAGCTCCCTATTTGGCTCGAACAACTTGGGTTTCACCACAATATCTGTAAGACGGCCGTGTTCTGTTGCAAATCTCGCAAGCGTACCTGGTGTTCTGGTCGTCATGTATTTTGGGCATCGCGAAGGCGCTCAAAGCAACAAGTCACGAAGTGGGGCAAGACTCCGCTCCACGGCTCGGAACCGTTCAGTCGTGCCCCGTGAAATAACCCCGCGAATACAATTTCCTTGCTGGGGCAAACGCTAACTGTGAGCATCGCCTCCCTATCAATTATCCAATCAAAATCCACTTCCCCGTGCGGAGTAGCGGCTACTTCCGGTCTCGTAGTGTACGGCGGGAATCTATCGATCAAGTCCTGAGCAATTGCTACTGTTTCTTCATTAAGAGCAAGAGCCTCTTCCCCATCCCAGTTTCCCTCACCGGCTTTCTTGAGTAGGACGTACACCTCTTGTTTCAACAATTCTCGCTCTGCATTCCAATATAATCCGATGGCCCCTAAATCTTGGGTTCGCACCCCATAAGTACCGCGAATGAGCAACTCTGCGAGATTCGTGTCAATCTGCCCACGAACATTCCTCCCAATGAACTGCTCAAATCCTGTATAGGAGGGTCGATTGAACCAATCGGCCATTTTCAACACATTTTGGATTGATAATTCGGCTGGCGTTCCACTGGGTATCATCTGAACGGAGGCTGTTTGAGTTTCAGGTGGATATGTTCTTGTTTCGGGTGTTACCATGGTCACGCGCTCCTCTAAATGTCAACAATGCGCCGTTCAAGTGCCTGGATATACTGCCGAAAGGCCTGAAACCGGTCTGGCTCTAACTTAGAATCCAATTGCTCATTGTTGCTTACAGTCTGATGACCGTTTACTGCGACAAGTAGGCTCTCTCCTCCAGATTCGGCCTGCGGCTCAAATCGGACTTCGTATTGCATTTCATTGTCATCGAAGCGTATCCTTGCCATTACCTCTCTGGGCGTTTCACCAGCCAATTCAACAAGTCGCTCATTGACTAAGCGGGAACAAAACTCCACTCCACTGACTCCCATTGACGCCCGATCAAAAACAGTATCGCAGTTCATTCCGATCCCAGAAACTACTACGGCCCCACGCGCTGGTTGGATCATGCCTGCGACGGTATAGACAGCATTGATCAGCTCATCGGGAATAATACATGTCCCATTGTACTTGAGGTCAATTCGAGGTGGTGTAATCTCGAAACGGTAAGTTCCGGATGAGTAACTGAATTGCCCTATCGGACCGATTCTTACCTGTGTTCCCTTGTCCAAGTTTCCGTCGAACAAAGCCCGTTCGTCAAACATCTCTACTGGAAACTGGCCGCCTACAAACACCAGGCTACTGATGCGTGTTATTGCCATTAGCCTATTCTCTACATCCTCTGGTTCATGATCGTGGTCATAAATTCTAGGGTGTGCGACGATTTCTCTTAGGCTGAATCCAACCGTACGCTGATCCCGTATAGCCAGCACGCCTTGCCGTTTCAACGTGCGGACGAGTGTACCACAAGTCTTCACACATGGTACATATAGCAGGTCCACTAACCCACTAAGCACACAATAACGTGCACAGCACACGCGCCGCAGGCGAGTTGCATAACGAAGACCTGTCGGTTGGTGGTCGAGTAAGTTCGTGGCTGAGTAGCGGCTACTGGCCTATTTCATTTCCGACCTGTTCGAGCCGCAGAGGCCATTGATGCAACAGTAGGCTGATTATCTAACCTTAGGCGCTATACGCCGCAAAACGTAGTCTCTGAGGGTTTTCAGCAACTCCAGTCCCCCAGCCTACAGACAGCACGCCGTTGACCTGCCGGCGCGCGCCCACTTATACTTGCGGCCTACATCTTCGGAACCACCCCCAAGGGAGGATTCATGGCTATCACCAGATCCGCGCACGCTGTTTGGAGCGGCGACCTGGCATCCGGAACCGGGACGGTCACCGCATCGTCGTCAGGCGCTTATAACGAGCTTCCCGTCTCCTGGAAAGCGCGCAGCGACGAGACCGCGGGGCCCAGCACGAGCCCTGAAGAGCTGGTTGCGGCGGCGCACGCAAGCTGTTTCTGCATGGCGCTGTCGGCTCGGCTGGGACGCGACGGCAAGGTTGCGACCAGGCTTGAGGCCGAAGCCACCGTGACGTTCGAGTTGTTCCAGGGCGGCGCCAAAGTCGCCTCTAGCGCGCTCAAAGTCGTCGGCGAAGTGCCGGACATGAGCGAGGACGAGTTCCGGCAGGCAGCGGAGGACGCCAAGAACGGCTGTCCCATCTCGGGCGCCATGCAGGGCAACGTCGAACTCAGCGTAGAAGCGTCGCTGGCCTGACGCATAGTTCAGAGTAGCGCAAGCTCCCGCCATTTCCTTAGCTCACCCTTAATAAGTCAGCGCGCTCGCCTATGTCATACCCACCCGTCCCTTCCCAACTTCACCTACGCCATCTGCCTGTACAAGAAGCCGTGAGCAGGCTGGACAAGTATCTGGACCAAGCGTTCATAGACAATCTCCTTAGGGTACGCATTGTCCATGGCAAAGGCTCCGGCGCTGTGCGAAACGCCGTCTGGCAGCACCTGGAAGCCCATCCCCTGGTGAAGAGCTTTTGCTTTGCCGACTACGGCGAGGGCGATTATGGAGTAACCGTAGTTGAAATGGAGCGCCGTTAGCTCCGCTCTTCGCTCCAAACCCTGATATGATTCGTACGTGTAAGCCGCTAAGAGCTTATTGCAATTACCATGACCCTCTTTGAACATCAGCGACAGCAAGCAGAGGAACGCAATGCTCCCCTAGCTGCGCGCATGCGGCCGCGCAATTTCGATGAGCTTGTCGGCCAGGAGCACATTGTTGGCCCTGACAAAGTGCTCCGCCGTAGCATAGAAGCGGACCGGGTACCCTCCATGGTTCTCTGGGGGCCGCCCGGTTCCGGTAAGACCACCCTTGCCCTGATTATCGCCTCCATTACCCGGTCCCATTTCGAGCAGGCTTCCGCCGTCACATCCGGCGTCGCCGACCTACGGCGCATCGTCGGGGAAGCCAGGGACCGTCTCGGCATGACCGGCCAGCGCACGATACTATTCATAGACGAGATTCACCGCTTTAACAAGGCGCAGCAGGACGTTATACTGCCCCACGTAGAATCAGGCGCCATCACCTTCATTGGCGCTACCACTGAGAACCCCTCCTTTGAAGTCATCTCCCCATTGCTCTCCCGATCCCGCGTTTTCCCAACCCAGGCCCTCACTGAAGAGCACATCGGCCTTATTGTCGATCGTGCCTTGAACGATTCCGACCGCGGTATAGCAGAGATGCGCCTCTCCCTTGAGCCGGATGCTCGCAGTCTGCTGATGACCGTCTCCAATGGCGACGCTCGAATCGCCCTTAACGCCATTGAGCTGGCGGCCACGGCCGCCACGCCGGACGACGGGGGTAAACGCGTTATCACCCTGGCCACAATGGAAGACGCCCTGCAGCAGCGTGCCCTGCTCTACGATAGAGCCGGAGACCAGCATTACGACACCATCTCCGCCTTTATCAAGTCGGTCCGCGCTTCCGATCCCGATGCCGCCATCTACTGGCTGGGCCGCATGGTCGAAGCGGGTGAAGATCCCATGTTCATCGCCCGGCGACTCGTGATCCTCGCCGCTGAGGACGTTGGTATGGCTGATCCCCAGGCGCTCACCGTCACCGTTGCTGCCCAGCAGGCAGTCCACTTCATCGGCATGCCGGAGGGGCGCATTCCCCTAGCCGAGGCGACCGTCTACCTGGCCACGGCGCCCAAAAGCAACACCGCCTACACCGCCCTCAACAAGGCTATGGAGGACGTGCGAATGAGCCGCAACGAACCGGTGCCGTTGCATCTACGCAATGCCGTTACGTCTATGATGAAGGGGATGGGTTACGGCAAGGAGTATAGATACGCCCACGAGTTCCCCGAACATTTTGCCGGTCAGAAGAATTTACCGGCCAACCTGGAGGGACGGGTCTATTACCATCCCTCCACTCAGGGGTACGAAAAAACAGTTGCCGAACGTATCAGGCGCTGGTGGGGAGACCGTGGGAACAGAAGTGAACCGGTATCTGACGAAGGCCCTCCGCAATAGACATAGAATTTGTCTATACTATAAAAACAAACCATATAAACTACTTGACGACTCGCTCCGCATCTGCTTAACTGAAGATGAGGCTTGAAATAAAGCCTTAATCTAGGAAACGGGAGGTCCAGATAGTGCTCTACGAGCTGTATCATTCCTGGCATTTCCCTTGTCCACGCCTCGCTGAATACGGTGAGCTAGTCTAAAGGTAGGCGAAATCACACTCAGCGAGGACATACGGAAGCCGGCGGCTCTGCATCACAGGGACGTAGCCTAGATTCCCCTTTGGGATGGCCTCTCCGGTCGTGAATACCGGAAGCGCAGAGTTCAAGGTGATAAGGCAGGACTGGCCCGGGTGGATACTCGGGCCAGTCCTTTGCTACCAAGGTAATCGCAAGCTGCCATCCTCCCTCAGTTCAAATCCAGGATTCCAGGCCACTTCCCAGGCGTAGCCTTCAGGATCGGCAAAATAACCTGCATAGCCGCCCCAAGGCTTCTCCTCGGCAGCCTTGAGAAGCCTTGCTCCGGTTTGTTCCGCCTCTGCAAGCACTGCGTCTACATCCTCTTTGTGGCGTACGTTATACGCCAGCGCGATACTGGCGCAGCCACTGCCGCCACTCTCTAGACCTAGATCCCTGGCCATCTCCTCCAAGCTGTAGAGAGAAAAAAACCATGCTGCCCACTTGGAAAAAGGCTATCTGCTCGTCCCCTACCGAGGATGCTTTCTACCCCATCTGCTCATAGAACCTTCGGCTTGCCGCCACCATCCGCTACTCCGAGTGTGATTATACTCAGCCTTTGTTCCATTCTGTCCCTCCATCACCGTTGGTTACGACCATCCCGGCAACTCTTCATTCCAGCGCCTCTCGTATCCTCCGGGCCAGGAACCGCCGCATGCCAATCACGTAGCCCACTATGACCGCGCCCCCCATTCCTACCGCCAGCGGCGCCGAGTAAACGCTGGCAACTACCCCCTGTATGAACCCTCCCAGCGGGGTGAACCCAAAGGTGAGTCCATACAGTCCCAGCACTCGCCCCCTCACCGCATCCGTAGTCAGCAGTTGCAGCATCGTGCCCATCGTTGCGTCGTACGACATCAAAGCAGCGCCCACCAGGGCCGAAAGCGCCAGGGATACGACAAACCAGGGCGATAGCGCGAAGAGCAGTATCGAAAGGCCGGCCCCCATGGCGGTGAACAGCAATAGTGCCTGCTTGTTCTTGAAATCGCCCAGGCCGGCAACTATGACCGTGCTCACCGTTGCTCCGACCGCATTCGCCGCCGATAGATACCCCAACCCCGTCGCGCCCACTCCCAGCACGTCCCGTGCCATGACCGGTAGCATCACGAGGAAAGAAAACCCGAACATCTCCATGAGAACGCTCATCAGCAGTAGAGAGCGTATCGGTGCACTGCTCCAGGCGTATCTCAACCCTTCCACGGCTGACCGCCAGAACGGCTCCACGCCGCCCAGCGACCTGTAGTCCCCTCTCACCATGACCACCATCAGGCCGCCCAGCCAAGCGCTGAATGCCATGAATAGGTAGGCGTATTGTACGCCTAGGCTCTCGATGGAGGTCCCAGCCACCACCGATCCCACAATCCTCGATAGGTTGAGGGCTATCAGTTGGGACGCTAGGGCATTCAGTATCACCTTCCGCCCCACCATCAGATAGATTAGAGAGTTCCCGGATGGCAGCCGCACCGCCATGAGGACTCCCTGCAATACCGCGGAGACCGCCAGGTGCCACAACTCCAACCTGTCGGCGAAGATCAGTAGCGACACCGCCAGAGCCACCAGCCCGGACAACGCCTGCACAGCTATCAGCACCTTGCGTTTGTCCCAGCGGTCCACCACCACTCCGCCAATCAGGCCAAACCCCACGTGGCCCATTCCCATCAACCCCGCTACCAGCCCAACCCAGAAAGGGGAGTTGGTGATATCTAACACCAGCCATCCCTGTGTAATCATCCCGATGGTCATGCCCATCGAGGAGAAGCCGGCACCGAGCCAGTACCATCTGTAGTTGCGGTTGGCTATAGCAGCAAACAGGCGAGGAACCCTCGCCTGCTCTTCCGGACGCTCCACGTTTGCCGGTTGGTCAGCCTGCACGGACAAGCTCTCCGGTCACCGCGTCCAACACGTTCAACGCCTCATCCACGTCTTCCGGCGTTATACCGTAGTGCGTCACCATCCTCACTCCAAGTCCTACCGTATAGGAGGCAAGCACCCCGCGCTCCTTCAACGCCGCCATGAATTGCATGGCATCCCCGTTCTCCACGCCGAATATGACTATGTTGGTCTGTATAGCCTCAGGGTCCAGGGAAAGTCCGGGCATCCCGGCCAGGCCCTTGGCCAAGCGCCTGGCGTTCTTGTGGTCCTCCGCTAGTCTATCGACCATGGTTTCCAGGGCCACTACGCCCGCCGCGGCGATGATCCCCGCCTGCCGCATTCCTCCGCCGAGAACCTTGCGGCTCTTCCTTACACGTCCTATCGTCTCTTCGCTGCCGCATACCAGCGAGCCCACGGGGCAGCTAAGCCCCTTCGACAAGCAGAAGCTCACCGTGTCGGCGGGACGGACAAGGTCGGCTACGGGTACGCCCAGCGAGACCGCCGCGTTGAATATGCGCGCTCCGTCTATGTGAAGCGCAGCGTCATTGCCGTGCGCTATGGTTCCAATGGCCTCCGTGTACTCGGCGTCCAGCACTGCGCCACTGCACCTGTTTTGCGTATTCTCCAGGCATATCAAGGCTGTCCTTGGCTGGTGGATGTTGTCCGGCCTTATTGCCGCCTCCACCTCGTCCGGAGACAGCCTTCCTTCCGAATCGTTGGGCACTGTGCGGACGTTGATTCCGCCCAGCGCTGAAAAGCTGCCCACCTCGTTGTGGAATATGTGAGCCTCCGTTCCCATTATGGCCTCTTCTCCGCGCTGGCAATGGGTCAACCCCGAGACCAGGTTGGCCATGGACCCGCTTGCCACGTAGACCGCCGCCTCTTTTCCCAACCGTTCCGCAGCCATTGCCTCCAGCTTATTCACGGTCGGGTCCTCTCCAAAGACGTCGTCGCCCACCTCTGCCTCGGCGATGGCCTTCCGCATCTCCATGGTGGGATGGGTTACGGTATCACTTCGCAGATCTATGGTTCGCATAGCGGCTCCTTACTAAGCAATGCTTGCTGTGATGGTCACATTCTATCAGGGAGCACCAGCCACTGCATACGAAGTCATCGACAAAGCCGGGCAACGCTTTTGACGGGTACGCTGGTGATTTGTTTCAAACGTTATGTCTACTCCAAAGCTAAAAACGAACCACTTTTTTGGAAATATGGGAAACAAATCCGAATCTCGTAAACGGGAGGTGGTTTTCGTAGAGGCTCCGGATAGGCTTGTTGGACATGGATAGAGGATAGCGCGAGACGGCGAGCATGGGGAAGGAGGAAGTGTCGGGAGCACGCCGTTGCCTGTGGCGAAGGGGGCTATTGCTTGCGCATTGGCCTGGGATTCTTCGCTCCGCTTAGAATGATAGTGAGGGGGACGCGGCCACGTCATTTCCGTGGAGACGGGAACCCACCCCGCCCCTGGATGCCCGTCCCCGCATCAAGTGTGGGGCAGGCTGTACGGGCATGACGGTAGAGGCCCGTGGGAAGGAGGGAGTGACGGGAGCCTCGATTTCCTGCTAGTCCGCTTGTGCTAATATAGAAGCACCAGGACGATGACACCTACTCAACACGCAAACGCAGCTTATGAGTTCTTGGAGCAATCAGAACGTGAGCTAGCACTTGGAGACAAGCTACAAGCTTCTGAGAAGCTTTGGGGCGCCGCTACGCATGCGCTACTGTCGATCATGCTAGCCGAAGGAACCAAGGGCGGCACACACCGAGAGTTCAAGGAAACCGCCAGCAGACTATCCACCACGTGGGGCGACACCGCCGTCTACACTGGCTTTGCCATAGCAGAGAAATTCCACGCCAACTTCTACAACGGCTTCATGGAAGACTACCAAATCGAGTTCGACAAGCATCTGGTACACGATTTCGTACACCGTCTACTCGGTCGGTCTAATTCGCATGCACATGGGTAATTCCCATTTGCAAGGCTCCGAGACTGGCAAGAATACTCACACCGGCGGCAGGCCAAGCTAGAACACCGACGGGATGTCGCCAGAAAGGATGATGGCCCCATGGAGATCGTGGGATTTCTGTACCGCATGGCGGCCGTGGCAGCTTTCATGGTAGTGGCATTCGTACTGATCTCCTACTACTGGACAAAGCGCAGCCCGGAACAGCACCAAAGGTTCAAGGAAGCGTTGAAATACGCGGTGAAGGATACGGGCAGGAAGCTGCCTGTGATAATCCTGGTAACGGCCATCGTCGCCTTGGTACTGGCCGTGATCCTGTAATTCCAGTGTTGGCGTTGTGATGCCGCTATGACGAAGCCTAACTTCAAGAACCGCACTCTTTGGGAAACAGGAAGGACACTGCGCGGGGTGCGGGCACGACTTCCCGTTTCGCAACTTCACCGTTGACCACATTGTGCCGCAGTCAAAGGGTGGGACCGACCGTATCGACAACCTTCAACTGCTATGCAACGCCTGCAACTCGATGAAGGGAACCAAGACCCAGGAGGAGTTCTTGGTGGCGCTGAAGCAGGCGGGGATTGGGTAAGTGCGTTGATAAGACAAACACCGTATAGCCTAGTGAGACTAGGGCTAGGGGCAGTCAGTACGGGCGACATTGGGGGGACGAGAAGCAAGTAAACAGGAGGTAAGCAATGACAACGGGAGCACAGGAGGTTGTTCACACTTGGGAAACAACGCGGGAACTCTTCCGCGACCTATTAAACATCAATCGCCCCACTTGGGCGCGGGATTGGAGGGGCGATGTGCTAGATGAGGAGGCAAGGGCAACGATAGAGAGGGTTTTTCCTGTTTTTTTTGGACTCTAACGGGCAGGAGGTGAACTTCCCTATCCGTCTACAAGTAACCTATCGTTACCGCCGAGCGCAGACGGGCCGATAGTTTTGCACTCCTCTGCTTCCCTTCTCAGAATTTGCCCTGGCATCGCTCTCACCCGAACGGGCTGGCATTCACGTGCTTTGGTCAGAATAACGACTTAACTTGGGGGGATTACCCGCCTGTGTGATATTCTTGGAGTGCCTACAGAGCGCTAAACGTTGACACCAGCGGAGATTTTGAGCGGCGTCGAGGGCTTTAAGGAAGGGAGAACTATCGAATGGCAGGGAAGTATAAGTATCGCATCGTGAAATCGGAGACCGCTGGCGGGTTTGTCGAAGCTCTAAGTGAGTGCGGTGAAGACGGCTTCGAGTCGTTCACGTTGGCGGATCGACAGAACCCTTTTGGGCGCTCTTAGAGCGTCAAATGTCAGAGCAAAAGCGTCTTGTACCCGGCGACCATGTGAGAGTAGTTGGCAATCCCTACAAACAACACCTGAGAGGCAAGACCGGTGTGGTGAAGTCCACTTGGTCTGATGCCATAGTTGAGATAGATGGCGAGGACGAACACCTGACATTTAACAGCCTAGAACTTGACGAGCCAGACAACCCGCCGACCTAAATCTCTAAACTCACCTGAAACGTGCCTAAAGCCGCTTGCGCGCGGTTTGTCCTTCCTACTCTCCCATCTTTAGAATTTGCCACGCAACCTGGGCTGTATGCTAGACTTGAAGGCAGACCGGGTCACAACGCAATGCAGCTTTCACAAGATCCAGAGCAACAGGACACTCCCCAGGACAATGACTCCACCGCCTCTGTGGAAACGGAGGCGGAAGAAAGCGCCGTTGTCTCTGAGACGACGCCTTCCTTCAGCGCCTGGCGCGCAGACCTGCTCCTTGCCGCCCTGATCCTGGTTGTCTTCATCACAGACCAGATGACAAAGGCGTGGGTGCGGGCCAGCCTAATAGAGGGCGCGTCAAGGCCGCGGGAAGGGTTCTTGAGACTTACCCACGTAAGCAACACGGGCAGCGCCTTTGGCCTGTTTCCCAATCAGACCCTGTTCCTTCTCATTGCATCTCTTGTGGGCATAGCCGTATTGCTCGTCTTCTTCCGCAGGCAAGCGGGCCGGGGGTTCATGGTACGCACCAGCCTGGGACTCCAGCTCGGCGGCGCGGCGGGCAACCTTGTGGACCGCATCACCCTGGGCAAAGTCACCGACTTCATAGACGTTGGCGCATGGCCCGTGTTCAACCTGGCCGACGCTTCCATTGTCACCGGCATAGTCATACTGGCCTGGCTACTGTTTCGTTCTCCCAGGGCCGCGGCTGTGGAGGAAGACGCAGAGGAACCGGAAATGGAAGCGGAACTCGAACCTGTCGCAGAGCCGTCATCGCCACCAGAACCGGCAGAGTCAGAGACCCCTCCGTGATCCACGCGTCCAACCATCTGGTCGATTCCGATGAAGGACAGCGACTGGATACCTACGTAGCGAGCCTCCTCAACCGGCTATCGCGTTCCCAGGTGCAGCGCTTGATCCAGGATGGGCTGGTACGGGTCAACGGTTCCCCTGCCCGTCCGTCGAGCAGAATCAAGCACGGCGACTCGGTTCACATAGAGGCGATGCCCGGGGACTTGGAAGAGAAGCCGCTCCCTGAGAAGCTGCCGCTGAGAATCGTGCATGAAGACCGGGACGTAATCGTAGTGGACAAACCGCCCGGCCTCACCGTACACCCTGCACCCGGACATCCTCGGGGCACGCTGGTAAACGCGCTTCTTGCGCGCTACCCGGAGCTGGAAGCAGTGGGAGAACCGTCACGCCCCGGCCTGGTGCACCGTCTAGACGCCGGCACCTCGGGGCTAATGGTCGTCGCCAGGTCGCCATCCTCCTACGCAGACCTGAAGCGTCAGCTGAAGGAGCACTCCTTCAGCAAGGTCTACCTGGCGCTGGTGAAAGGCCACCCGCAGGCTGCAGAAGGCGTCATAGACGCGCCCATAGCCCGCAATCCACGCTCGCGACAGAAAATGGGCATCGTTGAGGGTGGGCGCGCTTCCCTAACCGAGTACCGCACCATTGAAGCACTGGACGGCTTCACCCTGCTAGAAGCACGGCCTACGACGGGAAGGACGCATCAGATACGAGTCCACATGGCGGCCATAGGCCACCCCGTAGCCGGCGACTCCAAATACGGCGGGCGGGCAACGTTCCTCAGGCGTCAGTTCCTCCATGCCTGGAAGCTCGGCTTCTTCTTGCCCTCATCAGGGGAACCCGTGGAGTTCACCTCCAAGCTGCCGCCGGACCTGCAAGAGGCTCTGGACTACCTGGAGGCTGATTCCGCCCTTAGCCGCTAAGCCGCCGCCTGCTGCTGGGTCCTCTTCCCTGCCGACTTGGTGTTCAGCTCAGCCTGAATGAACATCATCGCCAGCGGCGGCGCCAGCCAGAGAACAAAGACAAAGGTTGCCCCCAGCCCTTCATCTCCTTCCTCCTTGGAGAGCTTCTCCACCTCTTGTGCCTGCCACCAGATGGCGAATACGTTGACCACCGGCAGCGTCGCAATGAGCATCCAGGCTAGCGGGTTGCCCTCCCGCCTGTTGTACCTCATCAGCTCACTGGAAGTAGAATAAAACCAGTACAGGCCGTAGATTCCCAACGTGACAATGAACAGAATCGGAACGACCACTACGTTGCGATGTTTGAATATAGCTGTATCTTGCTCCATCATCTCCTTGCATCCTAAACGAACTGGCTAGCCTATTCTAAAGAACAAACCCTGCCATATCAATTATGCAGCATGCTATTCTAGTAGAATGAATAACCACCCGGTCCGTGTCCGCTATGCCCCCAGCCCCACCGGCTACCCACACGTAGGCAATATCCGCACCGCCCTTTTCAACTGGCTATACGCACGCCACACCGGTGGTTCGTTCATTGTGCGCATTGAAGATACGGACCAGGCCCGGAGCATAGAGGGCGCACTGCAGAACATTCTTGAATCGCTGCAATGGCTGGGCCTGGACTGGGACGAAGGACCGCAGGTCGGTGGGTCTTACGGCCCCTATCTACAGTCGCAGCGTCTCGACCTCTATCATCGCGCCGTCCGGGAGATGGTGGAACAGGGCCGCGCCTACCATTGCTACTGCACTCCGCAGGAGCTGGATCAGATGCGCAAAGAGCAACAGAAACAGGGCCAGCCTCCCCGCTACGACAGGCGTTGCCGCGACCACGAATACGCCAAGCCCAGGGCCGAATCCGGTGTCGTCAGGTTCGCCACGCCGCTAGAGGGCCCGCCGGTCACCACCCATGACCTCATTCGCGGCGAGGTTACCGTTGACCTGTCCGTCATCGACGACTTCGTTATCCTCAAGTCGGACGACTTCCCCACCTATCACCTGGCCAACGTGGTCGACGACCACGAGATGCGCATCAGCCACGTCATGCGCGCCGAGGAGTGGCTTCCCAGCACGCCGCGGCACCTTCTGCTCTACGAGGCGCTGGGCTACCAGCCGCCCGCATTCGCGCATATGCCGATGATCTTGGGCCCGGACCGCGCCAAGCTCTCCAAGCGTCACGGGGCCGCCTCTCTACTCGAATTTCGCGACCTGGGCTACCTACCGGACGCCATGGTCAACTTCCTTGTCCTCCTTGGCTGGTCGCTGGACGACAAGACGGAGGTGTTCTCCCGTGAAGACCTCATCCAGCACTTTTCCCTGGAGCGTGTCGGCAAGTCTCCCGCCATCTTCAACATGGACAAGCTGGAATGGATGAACGGCGTCTACATCCGCGGCATGCCCAGGGAAGAGCTGGCGGAGCATCTTAGCCAGGCGCTGAAAGCCTATATAGCGCAGCACGGGCCACCGGGAACCATCCACCTCGATCAGGGCTACCTGATGCGGATTGCTCCCCTGCTCCACGAGCGGTTCAAGAAGCTGTCGCCGGAAGAGGTCTGGGGTCTAACCTCCTTCTTCCTCGTCGAAGACCTGGACTACGCCGTTCCTCTAACCCCCAAGGGGTTGGACAAGGACGGAACCCTCAGCGCTCTGCGGGCCGTTATCGAGGAGCTGCGCCCCACCGCCATCGTAGAGTTCGACGTCGCCGTTCTGGAGGGCGCCCTGCGCTCCCTGGCGGAGCGGCTCGGCCTGAAGACGGGTCAGCTTTTCGGAGCCGTACGCCTGGCCGTGACTGGCAGCACTGCCGCTCCACCCCTTTTCGACACTCTGGCGGTACTGGGTAAGGACCGCGTCATGAAGCGACTCAGCAAGGCGGTATCCATCCTGGATACTAGTACGAGTCTGCCCCTAGTCCCGCCTGCCCCCCCTGTTTCACGCCATAGGACAATCAACAAAATGACGGCACGACGGAAAGATACTGAAACCATCCGCGAGGAAGTTGTCAATGTGCTTCTAGCGCAGTTGCTGCGTGAACGCGGATTCTCGGCTAGGGCTGAACGTCGAAGCCGGAGAGGAGTGCCGGATGTTCGCGTGGATCTGCGGAGCGGCGACCTAGTGCTCCTGGAGTGCAAGTGGGAAGGGAATGAAACGCTTCTCGAAAGCCAACTCGATGAGCGACTGGCCACTTTCGCGGAGCCCCTCGGAGTGATTGGGGTGTTATATCCCGACAGGCTTAGACACGCTGAGAATACCCAAGCCGTACTTGAGGCTGCCACTGACCTCCGCTGGTGGCTACACGGCTCTCGGGGAGCAAAGGCGAATGACCGTCGCGTGAGGAGCGGGGCGGTTGCGGAGCTTGCTGACTATCTGCGTACCCTTCCCTTACAGTTGGAAGGGGTGGACAGGGTGACTGCCGCTGCCAATGCCGTTGGGTACGCACTAGAGGATGCCGCGAAACGCATTACGAGCCACGCCCGCATATCCCGCCGCGTCGCCGACATCATCGCCAGCACCGACCAAGAAAAGGATCGCGCCGCCGCCCTCCGTATTGGATGCTTGGTGCTCTTCAACGCTCTCGCCTTCCAGGACCGTCTCGCGGCTGCAAACGAAGATGTTCCGACCGTCGATGAGACGCTGGGACAGGGAATCCATGGACTGGGCAAAGCATGGCGTGATATCTGCGACAACATAGACTACGTGCCGGTCTTCGAGTTGGCGACCATTATCCTTGACGTACTCGGTGATGGACCGGAAGAAACCCAGAGACCGGTCATTGATCCTCTCGTGAGGGCTATGGAGGAAACGCGCCGGTTGGAAGGGCACGACCTTTCCGGCCGCCTGTTCCACACGCTGCTCACAGATGCCAAGTTCAAGGGCGCTTACTATACATCAGTGCCTGCAGCCACCATGCTATCCCGACTGGTGTTTCACGACTGGCCTCCCCATGTAGACTGGAGTGACCACGAGTTCCCAGCATCTCTTAACGTTGCAGACCTAGCTTGCGGCACGGGGACGCTGCTGATGGCGGTGGCGGCGGAGGCGGAGCGTCGACATACCGACGCCGGAGGACGCAACGCCCCGGAGTTGCACAAGGCGATGGTTGAGCAGGCGTTACACGGCTACGACGTCCAACTCTCCGCAATACATTTCGCTGCCACCAGCCTGGCGATGCTCAACCCGGATATACAGTTCGACCGCATGAACCTGTACGTTATGCCATTGGGAGCGGAGGGCTCTAACGTGAATTTAGGGTCTCTGGATTTCCTGGGACAGGACGAGGCTCCGGTTCAGTACGCTCTGTCCGAAGAGGAGATGGGCGTGGGAACTAGGGAGGCCGGAAGAGTATCCGGCAGAGGTTCCCGGGGCACAAAGGAGGGAATAACCGCCAAGCTGCCGGAGCTAGATCTGGCAATTATGAATCCCCCGTTCACGCGCTCCGTGATTGGCAATCTTCTGTTTGGTAGCCTCCCAGCGTCGGAACGTCGCAGGCTACAGGACGAGTTGTCCCGCCGACTGAAAACCAGGCAGGGAATGGCGACCGCTGGACTGGGCGCGGCTTTCGTGGCTGCGGCAACTCCCAAGCTACGGCCTGGGGAAGGTAGATTGGCCCTGGTTCTACCTGTCACAGTGTGCACTGGACCCTCTTGGGAACAGACCCGCTCTTTGATACAGAACCAATTTAGACTAGACATGGTCATAACCTCACACGATCCATTACGCTGGAACTTCTCAGACAGCACCGATCTATCGGAGGCGCTCCTGATAGCAACGAGAAGACGTGAAGGTCAAGACGTGGATGAGCACCGCACCACCTTCGTCAACTTGTGGAATAACCCGGACGGTGTTCTGGATGCCCACCGAATTGCCCAAGCAATAACTAGTACGACACCAGCAATTCTTGAGGAAACAGGAACCGCTCTCTTGGAAGTTGATGGCAGACACATTGGCGAGGTTCTGTCTATGCGACAGTCCAGACTGAAATCGAAGCAGTGGTCCGGTGTCCAGTTCGCAAGGGCCGACCTTGTGCGCAGTGCCCTGAGGTTGTTGGATGGTGGGGAGGTCTGGATTCCTGGCGAACTAGCAAACACCAAGATATCTATGTGCCCGCTTAATGCAATCGGTCAGATTGGACCCGATGTGCGTAGGCTTAGCGATGGCTTCGATAGGACCAATTCTGTTACTGCATACCCGCTTGTTGAGGGGCATAATACAGAACTCCGAACATCCCTGACATGTTCAAATGACGGCTATCTGGCACCATTGACAATTCCACGTGGTGGACAGCGGCCGGGTTATGGTGACCGTCTATGGCAACAATCCAGTCGGCTCCTAGTCGGAGCACGCTTTTGGCTAAACACAACTAGGGTTGTTGCTTTACGTGCCGATCAGAATGTGCTGGGCAGTATGTGGTGGCCGGTACGGGTCGAGAATCCTACAGCCGAAAAGGCACTCACTTTATGGATGAACAGCAGCTTAGGTTTCCTGACGTTAATGGCAGTTCGCAACACCACACGTGGCGGCTGGGTACAACTCAAGAAGGCTGACCTAGAGGAGCTGCCGGTCTTAGACACACGAAAGCTCACGCCAGCGCAACTCAAAGGCCTATCGGACCTGTTCGATGAGATGGCGGAGACGGAGTTCGAGCGTCTGCCTGGTATGGTGGATTGCCCGGCCCGCCGCTCTCTGGACGACGGCATATCCCGAATCCTGGGTCTACCTGACTTGAGCAAGCTCCGTGAGCTCTTAGCCTCGGAGCCTGTGGTGTCTAACCGACGTTTGTAAAGGGTGCACTTCCCTCAAATCTCTACAGCCCATTGCCAGCCTTGCCCGCTTTCCCCTATAATTGCTTGCTAACTGATGATGAATTGCAACCAGCTAAGTAAGGAGTCGTCGTTATGACCTATATCATCGCCGAACCCTGCGTTGACGTGAAAGACCTGTCCTGCGTGGACGTCTGTCCCGTTGATTGTATCTACGGCTCCGACGACCCTGAAGACCGCATGCTGTACATTCACCCTGACGAATGCATAGACTGCGCCGCCTGCGAGCCGGTCTGCCCGGTCAACGCTATCTTTGCCGAGGATGACGTTCCCGAGCATTGGACAGACTGGACGCCTGTGAACTACGACTACTTCAAGGACGCGGCGGAGGCTAGAGCCCTCGTGGACAAGCTCAAGCCACCGGAATAGCCCCAGCCATCTAGGACCGGCCTGATGCCCCAACCCGTAGACGTTCAGCTTCTAACGAACTCCGTCCATATCCGCTGGGACGATGACCACGACACCTTTCTTGAATACCGCTACCTGCGCTCCCAGTGCGGATGCGCCGCCTGCGTCCATGAGATGACCGGCCAGAGGCTCATCTCCATCGCGGATATACCCAGTGACGTGAGTGCACTGGACTGGATGCAGGTTGGCCGCTACGCCGTGCGCTTCCTCTGGAGCGACCTCCACGACACCGGCATTTACCCCTATCAAGTCCTTCGCGCCCTCTGCACCTGCGGCGAATGCGCTCCATCCCCTACCCGGCAAGATCCGTAGCACTCTGATAGAATCCGTCCCATCTCTTTGACCAAGGAGGGACACATGAAAGCCGCCGTTCTCTGGGAAGTAGGACAGCCCTTGTCCCTAGAAGAAGTCGAGCTGGACCCGCCAAAGGCGGACGAAGTCCACGTCAAAGTAGGCGCCGCCGGCATCTGCCGCAGCGACCTTCACGTAATGCACGGTCATGCCACCGCCAGATTACCCGCTGTCCTTGGACACGAAGGCGCCGGTACTGTCGTCGATGTTGGCGAGGGCGTCACATCCGTAAAGCCCGGAGACCGCGTTATCCTTTCCTTTGTCCCCAACTGTGGACGCTGCTTCTTCTGCCTCTCCGGAAGGGCCAACCTATGCGATGCTCATGCCGCCACCGGCGGCTTCCTCTATGACGGCACCACTCGCCTTCACAAGGGAGACCAGCGCATCACGCATATGGGCAAAGTGGCCTGCTTTGCCCAGGAAACCGTTGTCCCTGAGACCGGCTGCATACCGGTAGGGGACGACGTTCCAATGGCCGCCGCCGCATTCATCGGCTGCTGCGTTACCACAGGGGTTGGAGCCGCCATGTACACCGCCAAGATAAGCCCGGGACAAACGGTGGCCGTCATTGGCGTGGGCGGCGTGGGTCTCAACGTGGTACAGGGAGCACGCTTGCTCAACGCATCCAAGATCATCGCCGTAGACATCAATGAAGGGAAGCTGGAGTTCGCCGCCCGCTTCGGCGCCACTCACACCGTCAACCCCACCATGCAAGACCCCGTGGAGCGCATCCGTGAAATCACAGGCGGCCTGGGCGCCGACTTCGTATTCGAAGCATTCGGTTCCACGGAGACCACGGCCCAAGCCTACAACTCCACTCGAAAGGGCGGCACCGCCGTAATCGTCGGGTTGGCCCCCATTGGGGAGCTCTCCGGTATAGAGGCGATGTCCATCGTGCGACAGGAGAAGACGATCAAGGGCAGCTACTACGGCGGCTCACGCCCCTACATAGACATACCGACCATGGTGGAGCTGTACCGCTCAGGCAAGATCGACGTCGATTCCATTGCCACCCGCCGCTACAAGCTGGACGATATCAACAAGGCCTACGAAGACCTAGAGCAAGGCGAGGTTGGACGCGGGGTTATAACGGAGTTTTAGGGGCTAGGTCAGCAGCTTATCGCCGCAGTTGGTACAGAAGATAGCGTCGTGCCGGTTTGCATGGCGGCAGTTCCCGCAGATGAGATCAGCATGCACCGTCTCCGATTGACGGACTCCGCAGAGGCGGCAGTACGTACTGTGCACTCTGATAGGCTGTCCACATCCAATGCAGGGAGTCAACGGCACGTTGCGTTGGTAGCGGAACGGCGAGACGCTTTGACCCCACTTGAACAGCCGGTACGCCCCTACTCCGCCGACCGCGATTAAGATGAGGCCGAGCCACGGCGCCGGACTGAATACCAATATGTTGAACACTCCGTGAAAGACCGCCGCTCCGGCCAAGCCTCCCCAGACCACCCTCGCGCCATGACCGACGCGGCGCAGCCCCAGGCCGTATCCCCACAAGCTCCCGAACACAAGATGAGCGAGGGTACTGAACGGGGCTCGCAGGAGCATGACTTCCGGGCCATAGGTAAGGACGTACAAGAGATTCTCCAGTGAGGCGAATCCGAGGCTGGCCGCCGTGCCGTACACCAAGCCGTCCATCGGCTCCTCAAAGTGTAGAGAGCGGTACACCCCCAGCCGGATTGCCAGGAACTTGCAGGTCTCTTCCACCGGTCCAACGACGAGGAGCATGGAGACCGAGATGGAAGCAAGGGTCGCATTGGGGCTGAACAGGTCCTCAGGAATGAGTATATAGCTAACCAAGCCGGCTGGGACGGTCGAGACCATCCCCAAGAGGAAGGTGAGAGCTATCCACCTGCGCGAGGAGGGTCTTAAGCGGTCGAGTCTGACGAAGAACCAGAGCCAGAACAACCCCGGCGCGAATGCGATCAGAAGAACGCCGACGGCGGTCATACCCCATAAAGTACAGGCAGGATACGTTGAGGAGAAGTCCGACTATATGCCAAGTCGATAGCTCTCACTTACGACACTGGCGATGGTATCAAACCAAACAAAGAGGCCGATGACCGCCAAGACGATCTCAACAACGCCGAGTGGGGAAGAATCGACTCTGTCATACAGGTGAGCCCAATAGCGGTTGAGATTACTCTGCACTTGGAGGAGCAGCCAAACAACGACTACTACCGAGACCACCACAAGAAAGGCGTTTATCTGTGCCTCCAGTTGCGTGATGGGTGTGTCCCACGAAATTCTAGCCGACCAAAAACTCATGGCACTCGAGACTAATACTGCGACTACAGCCCATCCCGGTGAGATGGTCGTCGCCAGATTCTGCATGGACATCAGCTCTCTGTAAACTCGCATGTGAGCATGGATTCTGAAGAGAGAGTATATCGGGACCAAAAGTGTCAGCGCATGCCAAACTGGATATGCATCCCTGTCGGTGCTGTCTCTGAAGTGCTTCCAAGTTAGGTAGAACCAGTAGAGCAGGTAAAGCCCGGCTGAAACTACTGACATGATCAGCACGCGTTGCAGCGGCACGCGGTAGCGAACCGTATTCTGCCACGGCACTCCCATGTGGCCTCGGGCGTCCTCTAGCGGAAGGCCGCAGTGGTAGCAAAATTGCGACCCCGGCTCGTTCTGTCGCTGGCAGCGAGGGCAAACGTTTGCACCGGATACGGGGACTTCCGGCGGCGCCGGGCTTGCGTCCTCGATCAGGCTTTGACCGCAGCTGTTGCAGAATCGAGCAACGGGATCGTTCTGATGTCCGCAGCTAGCGCAGACACCATCAATACGATGGCCACAACCGTTGCAGAACCTTGCGTCAGGACTGTTTTGGCATCCGCAATGCTGGCATGTGATGTCTGCTCCGTCTCGCAAGCCGTACTTTCCTCTACGTGTCCCGGTCCCCAACGTAGAGCTGGAGGATCGCGGTTTTAGTCGTCATATTCGGCATCCGCCAACTGTGACGTGTGACCCAACAAGCCTACATCATTCCCAACCGGAACCTCAACACGAAGGGTCGATCCAGAGCAGGGCAATTGCCGCCGCCGAGCTATTGGCAAGTTGCCCGCCTCCCGTGCTGGACAGCATGCTGGCGTCAAACCGTTGGGCTTATCGTTCGCGCGTCTATAACACGGGGCTTTCTCTGGATACGGTTAGGTCACACGTCCACGATCTCCACCAGCAGTCCCTCCGTTTCCCGGTCCCAGGGTCAGGATCTCGGACCGTTTCTCCTCTAGCGGGCGCAGGGGCTTAGTGGGCAAGGGCTTTGGATTCTTCACTTCGCTACGCTCCGTTCAGAATGACAGTATGGGTGTGCTCAACCGGGCGCTTCCTGTTTCAGCCCTTGAATATGCGCCTTAGCCTGTCAATCAAAGAGCCGCCCTCCGCGACATTGCCCATACCTGGCGATCACTACGGTTACGTTGTCAGAACCGCCCTGCTCATTTGCCTTGTCCACCAGCGTTTTGGCCGCTTCCGGGGGTGTCTGCTCCTGCAAGACCCTGGATATCTCCTCGTCCGCCACAAGGCCGTGAAGACCGTCCGAGCAGAGCAGAACGGTGTCTCCTTTCTGCAGACTCAATACCAGCACGTCCACCTCCACGTGCGGCGACGTGCCTATAGCCCTGGTCAACAAGTTCCTGCCCGGATGCGTATGCGCCGCATCCGGGGCAAGCTTTCCTCTCCTCATCTGTTCTGACGCCCAGTTGTGATCGGCGCTTACCTGGTGGAACTGACCCCCGCGCAGCAGGTATACCCTGCTGTCCCCCACGTGACCGATGACAAGCGAAGACGCAGCTACCATTGCAACTGTGAGAGTGGTCCCCATGCCCCTTGTTTCGGGGCTGTCCGCGGCCTGAAACACGTCGCGGTTCAGGGCATGCATCGCTTCACCCAGCAATCCGGCGCGTTCCCCGTCGTCCATGACCTTTTGCTTATCCGCGTCTTGCAGACGGCTTAGCAGTCTCTCTATGGCCATGGCAGAGGCCACCTCGCCCGCGGGACGCCCTCCCATGCCGTCGGCCACGGCAAGCAAGGCGTCGCTTCCCAGCGGGGCATCGGGTGCGAGCAAAGCGCAGAAGGAGTCCTGGTTGGACGTCCGCACCATGCCGATGTGCGTCTCATATCCCAGTGCGGTTACCGCCGCCGGATTGTTCAGGTTCCTAGCTCCTCAGCAGGTACCGCTTGGGGAATTTTGCAACGACCGAATAGAGGGTGTCCACCATGTTGGCCAAGCGCACCCTGGCTACCTGGGAGCATAGCTGATACACGGCGATGCGGTCGAAGCCGTAGTCAGCCGCCAGCCAGGTGACAAGGTCGTAGAACGCGATGCGTGCGGCGTCTTCCATGGGCCTGGCGCTGCCTATGGACATCAGGTATTCGTCGTTTTCCACTCGGGGCGTGGGGGTGGCCTTGCCCTTGACCACGTCGACCGTCAGCGTGCCCGTGGTGGGGATCTCCACTGCGGAGCCGCAAACCTCGGCGTCTCCCTGGGCGGCGTGGCCGTCGCCCAGGTAAAGCAGGGCGCCCTTGTGGTGCACGGGCAGGTATACGGTGTTGCCGGGACAGACGTCGGCGGCGTCCATGTTGCCGCCGTGGAACCCCGGGGACAGCGTTGAGATGGCCTCGATGAGGGGGGCGGTGCCGATGGTGCCGTAGAACGGTTCGATGGGTATGAGGGGTATGTCCAGGTTTTCGTCGTGAATTACGCCGTCTTCAGTGATGCGGTGAATCAGGATGCGAGGTTCCAAAGGCTGGTTGAGCACGCGCGTCCAAACCGTGCCGCAAACGCCGCCGAATTCGGGCGCTATGATGCTTGCTCCGTAGTCGCGGGGAATCTTGATATCGTCTATACGAACGGCGAGCGTATCTCCCGGCTCAGCGCCGTCCACGTAGATAGGCCCGGTGCAGGGGTTGACGTAGGGCATCTGAATGACGTCACCGAGGTTGATGTCGGCGGAGTGGAGCCTATCGCCAAAAGCGTCCTTGGTGGTGATTTGGAAGGTCTGGCCCTGCTGAACGGTGGCAATCGGTTCTTGATAAGGCCCCATTACGTAGGGCAGCTTGTCTTGCGGCGGCGGCATGATGTGGAGCATGGCGAACCTCTCCGGTAAAGTTGGATGCATGTTACAAACTAGGGCCGCCAGATGCAACGCAACGTTTCATTTCCGGGCCAGGCGGATATGACAGGCTAGGACGAGGTTGGAGAAGCGGCCGCAGGTGTCTTCTCCCCGGCTTCACTGAGATCGAATATGCTCAGAAGGAGGTCTAGGAACGTCTGCACTATCGCCCCATGCGCGGCTTCCCGTCTTACCATGACGGAGGTCGGGAGCACAACGTCGTGGCCCTCTTTTAGGCGCACTGTAGCCAGAGTGCGCGCTTCCAACTCGCGGCGGAGCGAGTTGCGGGGCAGGAAGGATATGCCAAGGCCGCGCTCTATCATGCGCTTAGTGGCGTCTATGCTGTCCAGGTCCATCTGGACGTTGGGCACAATGCCAGCATCGCGGACGACACGGTTGATCAGCACGAAGTAGCTGGACTCGCGGTCGTAGAGGATGAGAGGTTCATGGGCTACGTCGTAGATGCTGGCTTCACCGGATTGCGCGAAGGGATGGGACGGATGGGTCACCAGGACAACGTGTTCGTCGTAGATGTGGCGCGCCTCTATGTCCGGATGGACGATTGTGCGAGAAAGGCCGACCTGTACCTCATCGGAGAGGAGCATCTCCAGCACTTCCGACGAGCGGCCCGTTTTAATAGCCACGTCTATGCCGGGATAGAGGTTGTGGAACCGCTGTACTATGTCGGGCAGGACGTAGGCGCAGATGGCCCTGGCCGATCCGATGTGCAGCTTGCCGCTGGAAGCTCGCTGGGTGGCGTCCAGGGCATCGCGGGCGTCCCTGAGAGATTCCAGGGCGCGTGAGACGTAGGGCAAGAAGGCCTGTCCGGCATCGGTGATGCGGACGCCGCGGCCCATCCTGTGGAAGAGAGGCCCTCCGGTGTCGCGCTCAAGGGAGAGGATGCGTGCGCTCAGTGAGGGCTGCGTCAACCCCATAGCTTCAGCGGCGCGGCTGAAGCTCTTGTATTGCACCACGCTGAGAAACGCTTCCAGCTGACCGATTTCCATGCCACCGCTCCGAGGTTATAGATGCCCTCTATGCCAAGCATAGGAGAAATCTATTGTACAGCAATGAGAGGAACTCGGCCAATTCTGGGGCAACTAATACGGGCTATGAAGGATACTTGATGGACAAGGAGGTCAGCCTTAGTATACCTCTGAAGGATAGACGGTACCTCCGAGCAGTTGTACCGCAATCGGGATGGCGCAGCTCCGTACTGATGAGGGGAGAGGAACTGATGTTTGATGCGAGGATTCTCAAGAGGTCGGTTCTCATCGGCACTCCGTCAGTGCTGGTTATACTACTCGCCATGGCTCTGTTCAGTGGGTTTGCCTGCGACGTGGGCACCGCAATAGCGGGTAGAACGTTGGTTAATTATTCCACTGGGCATCAGTTCTATGACGGTGCGTTTTCGGTGGATGAGACAATCATGTTGACGGACGTCATAGTCCGAGGAAGGCTCACTTCGGTGAACCGTGGGGTGGACGTATGGAAGCATGACAAGGACGTCGTCTACTCCAAGACGCTGGAGTACACCTTTGACGTGACCGAGTACCTGAAAGGTAAAGGCGGCGACCAAGTGGTCGGCCTCGTCTTTGACGATGTTCTGGTATTCAATACGAGGCTCGGCGCTGAACTGGGCAAGGACATTGACCCGGAGCACGATGACTACTATGACGGCAGGGAAGCGATCATATTCCTGACAGACGATTCCAAAGACTCCCGCATATCGCTGGACAAAGACCGGTACAGGCTCGGAACGGTGCGGAGCGGCACTTGGAGGCAGCGATACTCCATCCAGAACCCTTGGTACAGGCCATGGTTGCCATCAGCCAAAAAGGATAGTGGGCTGTTCCTCTTGGAACCCGATAGGGGTGTGGACTCCCCGCGGACGATCTCATACGACGAGTTGAAGTTGCGGATCGGATATATTGAGGAGCAGATCGCTGGCCAGTCCGAAGAATACATAGACTGCATCCTGTACAACTACAGTTGGCAAAGGGAGGTCAGTTATAGGAAAGAAGAAGAGTTGGGTGGGAAATATCACTACAGACGGGGTGACGTTGACGTTGGGTCAGGGATAGCCGCAGGCACTGCGGTCTGGGAGCACCACTCCGTTCCCATTACGCGCGACATACTAAAGGACATCCCGCCGTCCGAGCATGGCAAGTACGTCCTCGCCGGCAGTGGCGCCAAGTATTTCCGCGGCGTACTTCCAGGGTACATTTTAGTGGCGCGCCCTCTCCCGGCGGGAACTTACAGCGTCTTCCATTCGCAACTTCCGTACCAAGCGTCTATGTGCGGCGGCACCACTCCCGAAGTTGAGATGGGACGGAGCGAGGTGTTTGTCAACGTAACGGCGCCGGACGGGACCCTGCACGAGGCGTTCTTTGATCCGGTGACGGACGGCACGGAGCCTTACACCACCTACGGGAAGCTGGAACCCCCCACCTTTAAAGATGCCACCGGTGCGATAGCGGCCATTGCGCGCATTTCGTGGGTGTCTGGTGGGAGCGGGACGGGCACTGTGGAGATGATAGTAGCACCTCACGCCAGCATTGCGGACCACACCATAGACTTCATCGCACTGGACGGCTCGGTGGCGTTGTCCCTTGCCATGTCCGACGCGGGGGTGGATGCGTCCGGGATGCTGACTTGGACGACGGCGTTCCAGCCGTGGCAGGGAGGTGACAAGTTGCTGGTGCGGGTGTCAGCGCCGGCAAAGTAAGCGAAGCAGGCCATCGCTCCCTGCCATCTCCTCCTTTCCTACGCCAACCCGCTCACGCTATCCTCTATCCATGCCTATGTACCTATTCAACCCGCTTTACAATCGTGTCAGACATACTCGCCGGAGCCGTTACGACAACCCCCCATGTCATGACGATATCGGATTTGTTTTCCCGTATTTTCAAGAAAATGGCTCGCATTTAGCCTTGCAGCTTGACATAACGTTTGAAACAATTCCCCTTCTCAGGCACAACACAATTCCACCGTTAAACGCCATTTCACGCCTAACAACCGTTTTCACAACACCAAAAAAACGACTTATGTCAAGCAGCAACCCCCATTCCTACCCTGCCCTGGACGGCAGCTGCGCCTCAGGGTCAGGCCCCTGCCACAGGTGGCAAGCCACCTCCTGGCTGCGGCGCACCTCCTGGAGACGCGGGTCGTCCACGGGACATCGCTCGAAGGCGTGAGGACACCTGGGATGAAAGTGGCACCCCGGCGGGGGATTAGCCGGAGTGGGCGGTTCCCCGCTCACCGAGGCCCTGCGTCTGAACCGGTTGGAAGGATCGGGTTCAGGCACCGCCTTCACCAGCGCCTGCGTATACGGGTGGAGGGGGTTGGAGATGACCGATTTGCTCGGGCCCGTTTCTACAATGCGGCCCAGATACATAACGGCGATACGCTCTGAAAAGTGGTAGGCGGTGGCGATGTCGTGGGTAATGTACAGAAAAGCCGTGCCATGCTTCTCCTGGAGGTCACGCATCAGATAGAGGATCTCCGCCCGGCTTGATGCGTCCACCATCGACACCGGCTCGTCGGCCACTATGAGCTGCGGCTGCAGCACCAGGGCCCTGGCTATGGCCACCCTCTGCCGCTGCCCTCCCGACAGCATATGTGGAAACTTGCCGGCGAACTCATGGCCGGGACGCAATCTCACCTCTTCCAAAGCCTGGTGCACTGATCCCGTTCTAGTTTGGCCGTTCATTCCGTGAATAATCAGGGGTTCTTCCACAATCTGCCCCACCGTCATGTACGGATCCAGGCTGGAGTAAGGGTCTTGAAAGATGGCCTGGGCACGCCGCCGAAACGGTTTCAACTCCTTCTCACTTCTCCCGGAGATGTCCTCTCCATCAAAGACCACGTTGCCGCCGCTCAACTTGATCAAACGCAGGCAGGCCCGCGCCAGCGTGGTCTTGCCGCTCCCCGACTCGCCGACAATGGCCAGCGACTCCCCTTCTTCCAGGCTGATGGATACGCCGTCCAGCGCCCGCACCGGCACCGAGCCAAGCAGTCCCTTCTTGGCGCGGAACTCC
>CBDHCW010000033.1:0-61057 GCA_965261445.1 Dehalococcoidia bacterium
GCAGGAAGGAGATTGAATTGCCTAGAGAAGATTTTGATAGGTCGTTAGCAGCGCTTCAGGACGATCTGCTGACACTGGGCAGCATGGTGGAAAAAGCGATAGCCAGGTCTATCGATGCTCTGAAACACCGTGACCTTGAAATGTCCAGACAAGTTACCCAAGATGACGATCTGATAGACAGGAAGAGGTTTGCCATAGAAGAGGAGTGCGTGGAACTGATAGCCACGCAGCAGCCAATGGCTGGCGACCTCCGCATACTGATCGCCGTGCTGCACATAGCCGTAGAGCTGGAGCGGATGGGCGACTATGCCGAAGGCATAGGCAAGATCAGCGTTATGATGGGCAACGACCCCCCTCTGAAGCCTTTGATAGATATTCCACGGATGGCGGAGAAGTCCATGGATATGCTGCGTCGCAGCTTGGACGCCCTCGTAAACCGGGATGAAGCGGCGGCATTGCAGGTCTGCAACGACGACGACGAGGTGGATGCCCTCTACGACCAGGTATACAGGGAACTGCTAATGTTCATGCTCCAAGACCCCAAGACCGTACAGAGAGCCACGTATCTCTTGTGGGTCTCCCACGACCTGGAGCGGATAGCGGATAGGGCTACCAACATTGCGGAGAGGGTCATCTTCCTGGTAACCGGCAAGTTGACGGAGATAAACGTATCCAAGTATTGAGCAACCCGCGGAAATCACTGCTGGTCTGACCCAAGCAATCTCCTCAGGTCGTGTTTGGATTGAAGGATATCCGCCCAAAGATCGCCCATCTTGTCTATCCTCCCCGGCACCGTATCTATGGTGAAGTCCGTTGGGTAAATCTCGCCCAGTTCTTCCCAGCGCACCGGGGTGGATACGGGAGCGCCGGGGGCGGGGCGGATCGAGTAGATTGAGGCCATGTTCTTGCCGCGCGTGTTCTGGTTGTGATCCAAGAATATTTTCCCCCTCCTCTTGTCTACTGACCACTCCATAGTGACGTCCAGGGGGGATTGCTGTAAGAGAAACCGTCCTATCAGCTCACAGGTCTTGCGGGTTGTTCTGTAGTTGTATTGCCGCAGCACAGGCACATATATGTGAAGCCCTGTCTTACCGGATGTCTTCACGAATGACGAGAGAGAAAGCTGGTCCAAGATCTCCTTCAGCGTCAGCGCCACGTCCACCACTTTCCTGAAAGCGCGTCTATTCAACTGCGGCTCATCTCCTGCCTGCTCTCTGCCCGAGTAGACGTAGGGATCGAGATCAAAAGCTATAAAGTCCGGATAGTTCAGAACGCTTTCTTCAATTGCTTCTCTGGCGCCTGTAAAGGGCGTCCCCAGATTGGCAGCGTCCGGTTCCAAGACCACGCGTGACAGCCAGGGATGGAGCTCTATGTTGGCCAGTTGCGCCAGCCAGACCAGGGTAGGGAGGTTGTTCACCATAAGGTATTCGCCGTCGCCCTCGTTGTGAGACGAAAAGATAGGCAGCTTCTCTACAAAATCAGGCAAAGCATGCTCCCAATGCTTTTGATAGAAGCTTCCCCCATCTATGCCGTTGGGATACCTGGTCAGAGTCATGGGCCGGTCTTTCAAGTGGGGGAGAAGAACGTGGCCCATCCTCAGGTAGTAGCGAATCATATCCCTTTTTGTCTTTGCCGGAGTTCCCTTGTCCTCGGGCCAGAGCACCTTGTTCAGGTTGGTCAGGCTTATACGGTATCCGTCTACATCCAGCTTGATGGCATCCTCATTCCCTGACAAGCGCTCCAACAGTTGGGAGACGTCGTTTGCTTCGTGTCTAGGAGCCTGAACCGGCTGCGTCTCCGCCGGGAGGACGACGACCCCCTCTGCTTCACGGGTAACGTTCTTAGGGTCAACGTCAAGACGCAGGCCGCGAAATACCGGCGCCCTGAGGCGGCCATCGTCAGTCCAGTTGGCAAACTTGATCTGGGCCACCAACTCAGGGCGTACCCAGCAATTCTCTGCGCCGCTCAGCTCCTTATCCCAGGCAAAGGGGGACTGTTCCGCTTCCAACTCCACCAGTCGAGAATAGAGCTTTTCTAGCATGGCGTTGTCGTAGCCTGTGCCCACCCGGCCGGCATAGCGAAGATCGCCGCCTTCGTAATAGCCTACCAGCAAAGCGCCAAAGCTCGTGGAGCGGGCCCCGGCGCCCCGGGTGTATCCTCCAACGACCAACTCTTGAGATTTTACATGTTTGATCTTGAGCCAGGAGTTGCTCCTTTTCCCCGGCTCATAGATGCTGGAGCGTCGTTTAGCGATGATTCCCTCCAGCCCAAGCCCGACGGCGGCGCGGTAGAAGGAGACTCCGTCACCCTCTACGTATTCCACCAAGCTGGTGTGCTCAGAAGGCGCAATAGCATCGCTGAGCAGCCTCTTTCTGTCTATCAAAGGCACTTTTCTAAGGTCCACGCCGTCCAGGTAAAGCAGGTCGAACGGATAGTAGACCATGTTGTCCCTGCCCACAGGACGGTCTATAGCGCCTTTATCGAATCCCATCACATGCTGTATGAGGCCAAAGTCCGGCAATCCATCTTCATTGACCGCGGCCACTTCGCCATCCAAGACCATCTCATCCTGTTCTTGCGCCTTGAGGTCGGACACTACGTCAGGCAGCCGGCTGGTGAGGTCCAAGCCGTTCCGGCTGAGCAAGGTAACCCGTTCCCCTTTGAGAAAGGCCAGCACGCGGTATCCATCCAGCTTGGGTTCAAAGAGCCAGTCCGGATGTGAAAAGGGGTTGTCTGCACTGCCAGCCATCATAGGCTTCAGACGGGTTGGATATGGAGCCTCCGTGCCCGTGGACATTATGCGTTCCATCTCTGAAAGCTGGTCCATTTCCAATTTGGCCGGGTCCGGCAAACGACCGTTTTTCAGGTCTTCCAAGGTAAGACCTGACTGAACGGACATATCCTCCTCTAGGACGTCCCGTTCAGTGTCCACGTAGCGGTCTTTGTGTTTGATGAGGAGCCAGTCTTTGGGACTGCGGGTGGTTCGTACCAGCGTCCACGAACCTTTCAGCTTCTCGCCGCGCAGCGTGAAGGAGAGCTTCCCCTTTTCCAGGTCGCGCCGCATCCGCTCTTCGGCCTCTTCCCGGTTGCCGAAGGAGAGGTGAGCGCCCTCATCCGGCGAGTAGTAGCCTGCGTCCCAGACAATGACCTGTCCCGCCCCGTAGTTGCCATGCCCTATCACGCCCTCGAACGTCCCATAGTCCAAGGGGTGGTCTTCCACCAGAGCGGCAAGCCTCTTGTCCTGCGGATTCAACGAAGGGCCCTTGGGAACAGCCCACGATTTCAGGACGCCGTCCAGCTCCAAGCGGAAGTCGTAGTGAAGGCGTCGGGCAGCGTGTTTCTGAACAACGAATCGCAAGCTGCCCTTCAAGCCCTTGGCTGTTCCAGGCCCCGGCTCGCGGGTGCGCGTGAAGTCTCGCTTCTTCTCGTATTCTCTGAGCATCGGCGGCTAGACGGATATACCCAGGCTCTCCATGAGCACCTTGGCAAACTCCGGCCCCTTACCCTCTTCCTCGTGCTTGAAGTAAACGAAGACATCACCCCAGACGCCTTGATGCTCTTTGATCTTGTCTGACCATGCTCGTATATCTTCCTGCCCGTACCCCTCGTCACGCAGACGGAAGTAGCCGTAGCCGGCAGTAGCGACAACGGGCGTCGTCGCCTTCTCGCTATCGGCGATGCACAGTGCAAGGTCTTTCTCCTCAAGGCGGTTGTACACCTCGCCGGTGAGCCAGGAGGCGTTGCGAAACTCAAACGCAGCCCTTGTGCCGCGGGGTATCCATTTCAAGAAGCCATCCAACACGTCCAGGTCCAGCTTGAAGGGCGGCGGCAGCTGAAAAAGCAGAACGCCCAGCTTGGAGCCAAGGGCCTGCGCCCGGCTGCAGAAAGCTTCCACCAGCTCCTGGCAGTTGCTCAGCCTTGCTTCGTGTGTGATGCGGCGCGGCGCCTTCAAAGTGAACCTGAAGTTGGGAGGAGTGTTGTCCACCCAGCCGGTAAGCGTTTTTTCATTTGGAAACCTATAGAACGTGTAATTGATCTCCACGGTAGGGAAGTGCCCAGCATAGAACGAGAGCATTTTGGAGACGGGCAGGTCTGAAGGGTAAAAGCTGCCCTTCCATTCCGGGTAGTTGTAGCCTGACGTGCCGACTAAAACCTTGTCCAATGTCATAGCTCAGATTCAGTGATTGGCCCTCAAATACGCCACAATCTCCATCATCACCTTGCAATCGACCTCATTATAACGCTCGATTTCGCCCATGAGGTCCACCTGCGTCATGTCCACGCCCAGGCGCCGGGCTTCACCAGCCGACCACCAGGCTCCCACCATGGCGCCTAGGCCATCCGTGGGGCCGTCTTGCCAGGTAGTTTGGATGTCGCCGTGCGATTTCATAGCTCGTGCCACGCTCTTCAGACCGAAGTTCATAGCGCCGCGGACCACCACCGGTTCGCTTCTCATCACGCCGCTCAGAAAATCGAACCAGCGCAGCTTGGGCCAGGACTTATTGGCATGACGCTTGACGGCGGAATTGTAGGCTGTCTCCATAGAGCTGGTTTCCGCATGAGACCAGTGGATGGCCAGGGGTTCATTGCCGGGATCCCCCAACCTCTGGCTCACCTCAGCCATGTGAGCGTGCCAGGCATCTATTATCTCCTCTTCAGACGGCTCCGTCAGATCGTCGACGGTGAAGCTCTTATAAACCCAGCAGCCGTTTTCCACGTGCCCGCAGCCGATCATGAAAATCAGAGGCTGGCCGCCCTTCAATGGAACCTTGGAGAAGTCGTCATCCAAATCACTCACCGTCTCAAAGTCCACGTAGAACTCAAGCGCGGGGTCCCGCCACACGGGGTCGCTGTTCCGCACACGAGACGGCTGAACGTTGGGCCCGTCAGTCGACCTATTGATATCCATAATGGCTTGAAGCACCGGCTGCCGCTTGCCTTTGGTAAACCCAAGCAGATCAGCGGTGCATGAAGCATCTCGCCAGTCGTATACCCCAGCCTCGTGGCCCATGTACCGTTTCTCCACGCCTACTTGCCAGAGCGTCGTCAACTCGCCAAGCTCTTCCGCTATGCGTCCCTTTGCGCCATGCCAGGGATCATCCCTGGTGTTCCCCATATTGGGCCACAGGTCAGGCACGTCGGGAAATGGCAGAACCTTCCAGCCGGAACCCTCGCTTCTGACCCGGCGCAGCCATTCGCAGGCTTCATGGGTCAACTCCTCTATAGAGCCGGAACGAGTCCTGGCATGCTGTGCCACAGGACCTAGCCGCTCCATGAAGCTATCCCCTCGGTCGCCTCTCTGTGACCAGCCCCGGCCCAACAGATACGAATGCGACGGCGTATACCCCTGCAGACGGCCCAGGGCGCGGTTGTACACAAAGAGCTGGGCTTTATACGCCAGCTTGGAGCCGCTGTTTGAAACCTCGCCGCCGGCCAATAGATCAAGGGTGGTGAACTTGATATCCACGACCCGATAATGCCAGGGCCAGAAGCCCAGGCCCGGCGAAGAAGCCGAAGCCTCTTCCTCAGCCAGTACGCCGGGAAACAGCCGCTGGAGCTCGTCGCTCCTCACCAGCAGGTCGGGTGCTCCGTAAGTGCGCGACTCAGCGTCTCGCAGGACGCCTTGATAGATGACGGGCTTCCCGTTCTGCATGGCGTCAAACGTCTCTTCCGCCTTTGACAGATCGCGGACGTCGGCATGCCCCTCGCTGATGGTCGCTATGGGAACCAGTCCGCCCAGATATTCCACAACTGCTTCCTCAAACCGCCTGCCTTTTTCCATGATGAACGTGGAGAAGTCGGTCCTGGGGTCGTAGGAAGATAGGCCGTCGTCGCGCTGGAACCCGTTCGCCTCGCCGTAGAGGTCAAGCCAGTCCAGCAACGGGTCTTTCATCATGTAGTTCCAACCAGCCGACGCGCTGACCCAGTCCCGCCACTCTTCCTCGGTGGAAGGAGTGATGATCCGTCCCTCGCTGGTCTTGGTCAGAGCCTCTATTCCCATTGAACAACGTACCCCCGCATATTCGCCAAGCTAGAGTTTACTATGTCACCTCTCCATCTGGGAGAGGGCAGGGGAGGGGCCTCGTCGCAGGCGCGGGAACCGACGCCCCTTCTTGTCATGCCCGCGCAGCTTACCCCTTCCGTCTTGCCCGCGCAGCTTACCCCCTTCGTCATACTCGCGAAGGCGGGTATCCAGGGGAGGGGCTGAGCGTGTAACCCCGCGCACCCTGATCCTTAAACCCCGCTCATGGTGAGCCTGTCGAAGGAAATGAGCGGAGGAATATGGCGTATACTGTGTTTACCCCCGCTCCCTCTCGTATCAGGTACAGGGCAGACTGCATGGGAGCGACGGTTGTGCGCCTTGCCCGCGCAGCCGGGCATCCATGGGGTGGCGGAGTGGAAACAGGTATATCTATACTTCAAGCGAGAACTATAGCCCACTGATAGGCTTTGACAACAGAAAGCGTTAGCGTTGATAATGTTGGGAGGTGGAAGATGAGACACCATTGTGCGAATCCTATCGAAGAGAACACTACGTGAATTCTGGAAGCATTATCCTGAATCGGAGCAATCGCTAAAGACATGGTTCCAATCGGTAGAACGAGCGGACTGGTCTACTCCGGCTCATGTTATCGGAGACCATCCCAACGCCAGTATAGTTGGAAGGGATCGAGTAGTGTTCCGCATTCGACACAACGACTATCGAATTGTTGTGCGGATTTTCTACCCGGGCAGAATAGTTTATATCCGCTTTGTGGGCACGCATAAGGAATATGACCGCATCAATGCTGATGAGGTGTGAATATGATACAAGACCGGGAAATTAGCTCAGAAAAAGATTACGACTCCGCATTAACCAGAGTAACAGAGCTTATGGATGCGCTGTCCAGTCCCAAAGGGCAGATAGATGATACAAGCGACCCTAGCCGAGTCGAATTAGAAGCTCTTACCGATCTTATCGAGCGTTACGAGGAGAGACATCATCCTATAAACTCGTCTGATTCAATCTCTCCCCCTCGCTTCTTACACAGGTTCCAATCCAAAGTGTTAAAGCGAGGATTGGGTTCGACGACGCCAAAAAAGCAACCGACAAAATCTGCCTAATCCAGATACTGTGGCAAGGCCTGGGGAGATGGATCAGCCCGGCTACCGGTTGCATCCGTTGAGCGGCAGCTTGGCCGGCTTCTGGTCGGTAGCCGTGTCTCGAAACTGGAGAATTATTTTTCGGTTCGACGGCGGCAACGTCACGGACGTCGATTTTGTAGACTACCATTAGGAGAATGCCAAATGCCTATGAAGCATCCCGCCCATCCTGGACGGATTATCAAAACAGATATGGAAGCTCTGGGCATGGACGTTACGGAGACGGCGCAAAAGCTGGGGGTCAGCGTCGAGCAGCTAAGTAGCGTCATCAACGGCCAGGAGGGTGTATCTCCTGCAATGGCCGTGGAGCTGAGCAAGCTGTTTGGCGGCGGCGCCTCTGTCTGGCATCGATTGCAGGCGCGGTACGACGAAGCCCAGGAGCGGAACAAAGGCGAGGTTCCCGTAGCGCTTGAGCCGCTGCCCTAGTGGAAATAAACCCACCATGACCAACGCCCTCTACTACGGCGACAACCTCGCCGTCCTCCGCGACCACGTCCCCGACGAGTCCGTGGACCTCGTCTACCTCGACCCGCCCTTCAACTCCAACGCCTCCTACAACGTCCTCTTCAGGGAGAAGTCCGGCGAGGAGTCTCCGGCGCAGATCAAGGCCTTCACCGACACCTGGGAGTGGACCCTGGAGTCACAGCGCACCTACGAGAACGAGATCATGCTGAACCCGGCCACCCCCGCCAACGTGAAGGAGATGGTCTCAGCCTTCCGCCAGTTCATAGGCAGCAACGCCATGATGGCCTACCTGGTGATGATGACGCCCCGCCTCGTGGAGTTGCGACGCGTCCTCAAGCCCACCGGCTCCATCTACCTCCACTGCGACCCCACCGCCAGCCACTACCTCAAGGTGCTCATGGACGCGGTTTTTGGCAAGGAGAACTTTAGAAACGAGATAACTTGGGTTAGGTCTTTGCCACACAATGACGCTCAAAGATTTGGGAGAAGCAGGGATACTATCTTCTTGTATGCCCGTTCTCCACAGGGTAAGTTTCAACCCCTATACCGCCCTCAAAAGGAATCGAGTGTAAAGGCTCACTACCGTGAAGGGCGGGACGGGAGAATGTTTAGCCTGACTTCACTTGTTGCACCAGGTGGAAGAGGTCCAAGGTACACTTTCAAAGGCTACGAACGCAATTGGAGGTTCACCGAAGAAAATATGGCGAAACTCGAATCAGAAGGCCGAATATGGTTCGAGCCTGGAAAACTACCCCGTAGAATTCAATATCTCGACGAGACAAAGGGTGCCTTGGTTCAAGACCACTGGGACGACATTGGCCCCATGAATGCAATGTCAAAAGAACGCCTTGGTTATCCCACCCAGAAGCCACTGGCTCTGCTGGAGCGCATCATCCAGGTCTCCTCTAACGAGGGTGACGTGGTTCTGGACCCCTTCTGCGGATGCGGCACCGCCATCGCCGCCGCCCAGAAGCTCAACCGCCGCTGGATTGGCATCGACATCACCCACCTCGCCGTGGCCCTCATGAAGAACCGCCTCAAGACCGCCTTCAACATCCTCCCCGGCCAGGACTACCAGGTCGTCGGTGAGCCGGTCGACGCAGGCAGCGCCCGCGCCCTGGCCGAGCAGGACCGCTTCCAGTTCGAGTTCTGGGCCATGTCCCTGCTGGAGGCCTTCCCCCGCGAGCAGAAGAAGCGGGGCGCAGACCAGGGCGTCGACGGCCTGGTCTACTTCATCGACGGCCCCAAGCGCGCCATGCACAAGGCCGTTGTCCAGGTCAAGAGCGGCAAAGTCTCGTCGCCCCTCATACGCGACCTGGTGGGCACCGTGGATCGTGAGAACGCGTCGATGGGCCTCTTCATCACCCTGGAGCCGCCGACCAGCGCCATGCGCACGGAGGCCAACAGCGCCGGCCTCTACCATTCCGATCTCTGGCAGACCGACTTCCCCAGGATACAGATACGCACCGTGGAAGAACTGCTGGAAGGCAACGGGTTCCAGATGCCGCCGCACCAGCCGGTCTACCAGCCCTCTCGGCGCATCGCACCCTCAGAGGGAGAACAAGGCCGCCTGGCATAGGCCCATTCTGTCATTCTGAGGAGCACAGCGACGAAGAATCCAAAACCTCTGTCCGCAAAACCGCGAATGCCCCCACCGTCATTCCCGTGTCGAGCACGGGAATCCATCCCCCTCTGTCCTTCTGAGCAGCGCCGCGCCGAAGAATCCAAAGCCTTCGTTACAAGCGAGCACAGTCACATGGCGCTCAGTCTATGGTAGAGCTCGTCGGATCTGAAACCAGTTCCAACATGCTGCTCACGGCGGATGTGCCGAGTTCAGGCTGCCTTGCCCTTGGCTTCATGGTAGGATTTCTGTGCTATGCCTTTTCCACTACGTGAACGCGTCCTTAGCTGGCTTCAATACTGCCGCCGCCTCAAGGCGCTTGAGGTCCCTTTTTCGTGGTTATCAAAAGCGGTCACTATTCCATTGCACGCAATACGCCTCCTCTCACGTACCCCGGTCCTTCTATGGTTGTCTGTCGTCGCAGCTGCCCTCGTTATTGCGCCGTTTGTAGCGCCACCGATACCGTTCCTGCTGGAGCCGAGCGACGCTGGGGGAATCTTAGGGACTCTGCTGACAGCGCAGGCGGCGATCGCAGCACTTACGCTAGCCGTCACTCTGTTCATGATGCAGGGGATCAGAGCCAGGAGGGACGTCGACGACCGCATGTATCGAGAGTATGTTCGGCGCTCTTGGATGCGAGATATCCTATGGGCGAGTCTCCTGGCTGTGGCAGTTACTGGCGTACTCCTGCTGATCGAGGGGTTCATCAGCGGAGATGGAGCGTCAGTCAATGTTAGGCTAGAGATGCCTATCCTTGTTCTGTCGGCGGGGCTAGCCTTCCTCCTCAACCTAGTGCTCGCAGGCGTCCTTTTCGAGAAAGCGGTCCGCCTCTCTAGGCCAGAGCAGTGGATGGCCCTACGACGGGACATCATCAAAAGCGATATGCGGGAAGCAATCCAAGCTTTCTTGCGCCGCGCGCGCCGCGCCCTTGAAGCCCGTGAGGCCGGCGAACTCGATTTTACCGTCTGGTTTCCCGACCAAGGTGAAGGCTCGGCCGACGAGGCAGTTCGAGCCTTGCTGGACGATGCACGCAGGGCTATGTCAGAGCGTCGACATGAGGAATTCAGCCGATCCCTCGACTTCGTCAGGGAACTCGTCGTATACGCCATGGACGAGATCAAAGCAACGAAGATCCCGTGGAGCGCTCCAGGGAGTCAGCCACAGTGGCCGCCGCTGAGGGAGTTAAGCCGCAACCTCTACTCGTTCCGCGAAGACGTGATCCGTGAACATGACCGAGACTACATACTTGAACTTCTGCGCTTCGACTATATGCTCACCGTCGACGGTGTACGTGAACGTTGTGGTGAATTGTTCACCGTTGGCCTGAGTGGATACCGATGGAACTACCAGATCGCGAACCGAATTGGTGCTGGAGAATTCCGGGATTTGCTCCGTGACAGGTTTTTCGAAGTTGCAGATAGCTTAATTCTTGGTGAAAAGCCTGAAGAGATATTCCTGTACGCGAGAGAGATGGTTAGGCATCAAGGAAGGCTATTGTCCAAAGCAATGCACAGCGATCAATCTAACGACTACGATCAACTACACAGACGCTTTCAGGCTTGGCTCGAGGTCATCCGATTCAATTGGAAGACCGACGATTGGCCACCACCAGAGGCCTCAAGTCAATATCAACTGTTGGAGCAAGAATACCGCATAGCTCTGATGGGGCTTGCAGGGCGTGCCATATTTCTCGCCCAGGCTAATAGGATAGCAGACGCGAACCCGTACTTGGACGTCGCGCGACTAGCGTACTCCCATCTTGGGCTATTGGGAGACGACCTTGCCCCGGCACTCTTGTATTACGACTCGTCAAGTTTCTCCCTGTGGCAAGAATGGGAGTCAGAAGGCGCTCCCCTGTTGTTCTTTACACTCAGACTCATGGAGCTATCTTCCGACACGATGCCAACCTTCAACCTGCACGGCAGAGCACAGCGGGCACTAGATTGGTTCATGAACAACTCGGCATTGGTAGAGGCCTATGTGCGCGCTGAACTTGATCCAACGCTGGAACAGCGCCGCGAGTTGTCCAGAGAAGCCTTGCGCTCTGCTGTCCACAGGGATGAGGTAACGGAGGACTATGAGATCATCGGACGTGAACTTAGTGAAGCTAGAGTCTCAGCCGTCAAATCACAGGTGTATGCTGCCGCATTTTCAGAGAACTCAGTGGAACGACTGTTCGCGCGAGCCGGTGTCTCCCTGTGCCTTTCGGAAGATGCTGCCGACGCTCCTGAAGAGTTGCGCTTTAGGCAACCCGTGCCAAAGGGCTATCTCACGGACATGCCTGAAGGTGCGCTTATCTACTATGACTCGCTCACAGGCGATCAGTGGGGCAGGGCTCTCTCGCACGATGTACTCCGGAGATTTTGTGAGGCGCTCGAGGGAGCACCGGACATATTGGCTCCTCTTGATACCCCTACCGCATTATTGCAAGGAATAGACCGAGCAATAGAGGACCTTGGTGCGCCAGAGCACGTCGTTGTCGTGCTAGCAGGCAATTGGTTTGACCTTCAAGTTGGGCTCGGCAAAGCAAACCCTGAGGGGTATGAGCCTCACTGGAGGCTGCCGGAGTCGGACCGGGTGGGGGAAATTGGACGTTACCGAGGCCACTCAATCCTCAGCGCGCGAGACTACAACGGTCGATGTGTGTATGTCGTTGACCCTGTGGGGTGGGGCCACTTCGTGCGCGCAAAGACCGATGGCGACGAAGACCTGCGTGTTCAGATCAAATCAATATCCATCGACCGGGCACGTGAACTCCTAACAGCCAATGCCGACCAATTAGCTGATCAGCCTGACGAGGAATCAAAACTCCGGAAGCTACAAACCCGTGTGGAGATAGTAATTGGTGCTCGCACTGGGTTCCGTATGGCCGACGCTACCCGCGCCCGGCGGGTCACCCCAATCAACCAACCGGAAACCGATAACGAAGTACCCGAAGCCTAGTACAGAATTCTAGACTCATTCCAGGCAGAAGGTGTTTTTAGCCCACTGTGATGAATTTGACCCCAAGAACGCAGCATCACCCTACCCCTGACACTCCCTCCTTCCCCACACCCGTCCCTTCCCCATACCCTATCCCCATGGACTCGCAGAAAAACACTGAGCAGCCGGTACAGCGGCGGCGTGGCGCGCCGATCGGCAACCAGAACGCCCGTACACACGGCCTCTACTCATCCCGCGTCGCGGAGAAAGATCGGGATCTCCTTCAGAACGCCGTCCATCTCAAAGGCCTCCAGGGTGAAATAGCCCTGCTCCGGCTCAAGATCCGGCGCCTCGCCTCCCATCCCGACTCTCCCCCGGACCTGCTGTTCCGGGCCATCAAAGTTCTGCTCCGCACTATGGAGATCAATGAGCAAATCAACAACATCCGCCGTCGCTAGAAACGTTGCGAAATCACGCCGTCATCCGTCGAATTCCCGTCCTGAGCCTGCCGAAGGAATCGGATTTGTTTTCCCATATTTCGTAAAAAGTTGGTCCGTTTTAGCTTTGGAGCTTGACATAACGTCTGAAACAATTCCTCCCCTCAACCCCCCATTTGACTCACCGAACCCGACACGGCTATCATTCCCTGTACCGCAACAAGAACGGTATGCCCGGGGAGATTGGAGGCATAGATGGCAAGACGAGCAATTTGGAAGGGCGCGGTAGGCTTTGGGATGGTGGCTATTCCCATCAAGCTTTACACCGCCACGGAAAGCAAGGACATCTCCTTTGTCACCATGCATGGCGCCTGTCACACCAGGCTGCGCTACAAACGGTACTGCCCCCATCATGAGACCGAGGTAGAGCAGTCCGAGATTGTGCGCGCCTATGAGTACGCCAAGGATGAATACGTTGTCATGGAAGAAAAGGACTTTGAGAATCTGCCTGTCTCTTCAATACGAAGCATAGACATCATCAAGTTCGTTGACCTATCCAAGGTGGACCCAATCAACTTTGACCGTACATACATGCTGGAGCCTGAAGGCGTTGGGATAAAGCCGTTCTATCTGCTGAAGCAAGCCTTGGAAAGCTCTAAGCGCGCCGCCATTGCCAAGGTATCGCTTCGCAACAAAGAGCACATCTGCACTCTGCGGCCGTACGAACACGCCATAGCCATGCACACCATGCATTATCCCGATGAGATACGCGGCACTAGAGAGCTGGACCTGCCCGAAGAGCAGACCGCCATCACTGAACCGGAAATGGCCATGGCCATGATGCTCATAGACCAGTTGTCCGCCGACTACGAACCTTCCGAGCACGAGGACCAATACCGCCTTGCGCTGGAAAAGATCATTGAAGGCAAGCTGACGTCTCAAGAAGTCGTTACGGCGGCTCCTTCCGTTTCCAAGGGCAAGGTCACCGACCTGATGGAAGCGTTGAGGGCAAGCATAGCCTCAGCGAAAGTGGAGACCCCTGCCGCAACGGAGACCAACGGCAAGACAAAGCCCTCATCCAAGAAGCCACGACAGACAAAAGCTAAAGTAGTATAGGTCACGCCTATCATTGGAATGGGGTAGGGAGGGGGCCTTGTTCATTGAAAGAGCCTCCCCGTTTCCGGGGAGGCTCTTTCTCTGTTCCTGGTGGAGACGAGGGGGAGTCGAACCCCCTGTCCAGAAGATGTCCTACTGGAACGTACTACAGGCTTATTCGGTGTTTGTCGTCTCGCTCACTCGATTCAGACACCGACAACAAAGCAAGTGAGCCAGCCGATTGTCTTGGGCCAATCCTATCGGTGTCGGAAGGGCCGCGTCCCCAATGTGTGTCGCCTATCCCAAACCCTCGGGGAGTAGGTTAGGGTAGACGTAGCCGCCTTAGGCGGCTAGTGCTAACTGTTTGTTGCCAGTTACTTTTTTGCCGCCTTTTTACGAGGTGTGACGGCGCCTCGGCCTGCAGTCCCGCAGAACCACCCCCTGTCGAAACCACGCGTCCCCATTTCTGCACCCTTCCATTATATCAAGAACCGCCAAGCTACGGCGAACCTATACCGGTCTTGGCATAGCGCTCCATATCTCGTTCTGCTTCACGCCGGGCTATGGCTTTGCGCTTATCGTATTGACGTCGTCCCCGGGCCAGACCAAGCTCCATTTTGGCTTTGTGGTCTTTGATGTAAAGACGTAAAGGGACAATGGTAAGTCCCTTCTGGCCAAGCTCCAACGCAAGGTGGTTAATCTGATTGCGGTGAAGCAGCAGTTTGCGAGGCCGGGAAGGCTCGTGGTTGTAGATGCCGCCCTTTACATAATGAGCAATATGTGCGTTGAACAGCCACATTTCGCCCTTCTCTTGGCGCGCATAGGCCTCTCGCAGGTTGACGCGTCCGTCACGAACGGACTTGATCTCAGTGCCAGTGAGGACCAGGCCCGCTTCAACCGTCTCCAAGACATCGTAATCATGAAAGGCCTTGCGGTTCACGGTGATCACCCTGTATCCGTTCTTTCCCATAATCAATCAACCTATAGGCAAGGGTAGGGTCGATGAGGGCTGAAGCTGCTCCAAGCCAGCCTGCAGAGGTCTGTCCACCAACACGTGAAGAAGCCCGTTGTCACGCCGGGTAACGGTAACTGCGACATTGGACCCTAGCTGTTCAACAATGGCCGGATCAAGAGTAATCCAGCGTTCTACGTCAGACGTGATGTCGGGTTGCAGTCCCTTCCCCTCTATCAAGCGTCCGTTAGGCGTGTACCACAGCGCAGCCGTAACGTACAGGGCGGAGCCGCTGTCCAGCCTCTTGAGTTCGTTCACGCTTCCCTTGCCAAAGGTCGTCGCACCAATGACCGTGGCCCGCCCGTGGTCTTGGAGGGCGCCGGCCAGGACCTCGCTGGAGCTGGCGCTTGCCCCGTCTACCAGGATGACAAGCGGCACCTCTGTAGCTATACCGCCTCCGCTGACCTTCATATCGGTCCTCACCCCTTGTCCGTCCACTTGGTAGAGCACTAGGCCGTCTTCCAGAAACTGGCTGGCAATTGAAACGGTGGTGGAAAGGATACCTCCTAGATTGCCTCTAACGTCCAGAATCAACCCGGAGTACTCCTCACGCACTATTTCCACCAGCGCTTCCTCTACCTCTTTGTCCGTTTCGTCACGGAATCTATCTATCCATAGGTAAGCTATCTCCTCATTCAACGGCCGCCACCCAGCGGAGGGCGTTCTAATTGAAGCACGGGTAATGCTTATCTTCTCTAGTGTCTCTACTTCAGCGCGCAGAACCAGCAGCTCAATAGCCGTACCTCTGGGCCCTCTAATGATGGCCACCGCCTCATCTACGCTGAGTCCATCTATAGCCTTGCCATCTACCTCCAGCAGCACGTCGCCGGAAAGAAGGCCGGCGTCATCCGCCGGGGTGCCTTCCATTACCCCCTGTACTGTGATATGGCCATCCTGTTCACTTACCCAGGCACCTATGCCTTCAAAGTCCGATTCATAGCTTTCCACTACGTGCTTGTACCTCTCGGGCGACAAATACGAGGTGTTGGGGTCATCCAAGGCATTCAGCATACCTCTTATGGCCGCTTCTTCCAGTATCTCAGGGGTGACTTCATCATCACCGTCCAAGCTTTCCGAAATATCCTGCCAGGCCTGCCAAACCGCTCCGAAACCGCTTGGATCCAGTACTGTTGGGGAGTGCTGGCCGATTTCCCCGTTGGCGGTGAGAATATCCAGCATTCCTTGAATAGCGCCGGTGCTGAGCATGTTCTGATCAAGCTCTCCAAAACCCGCGTAATCTTCGTCCAGTATCCGGTAAACCTCCCAAACCCCGGCAAGCTCAGCAGGAATGCCGAAAGGTGCGCGGTCTGACCACAACCTATCGGCCACGTCAAAGGTCGCAAACATCAAAATGATGGCAACCAGACCGGTGTAAACAGCTATGCGATGACGGAGCCTCATAGTGGAGCCTTTATACCTGGAACGCCTTCATTCTAGCACAGGCAACATAGGGACAGACATGAGGAGGGCGTTACCACCGTTCCCAGCCGGCCCACTTCTTTCTGCCACCGGCTCCAATCAACACTGCCCAGGACAACGTTGACAGCCCCATAGGTCGTTGATAGCATGATTCTGCACGGATCACCACAACGTTCGCTTTGTGACTTGGTCTGCAATATAGGGAGGGAAACCTGACAGTGGGCTATCACCATAGCCAATCTAGGTTCATAAGCATCACTCTTCCTTCCAAATCTTCAAGGGCGGCAAACTAGGGTATATAAGGCTCGGTAGGCGGGATGCCTCACCGAGCTTCTTTGTGGCTGTAACAACTAGACAGGAGGCAGAATGACGACTTCAGGAATTGAAATACACAGAGGCCTTTCAGGAGTCTACCTTGATAGGACGCAGTCTTGTTTCATAGACGGGCAGATAGGCAAGCTCCTTTACAGAGGCTATGACATACACGACCTTGCCGAAAAGTCCACCTTTGAAGAGGTAGTATACCTTCTTCTGTATGGGAAGCTCCCCACGCAGGCAGAGCTGGACGACTTCGACAAGGGGCTGCGTGCCGAAAGAGAGATCCCCAGCGAAGTCGTAGAGATCATCGACAAGATCAAGGCGGCACACCCCATGGATGTGCTGAGGACGGCGGTATCTGCCCTGGCTGCATTCGACGACGAAGTAGAGGACAACTCCGCCGAAGCTACCATCCGCAAAGGGTTGCGCCTTACGGCAAAGGCCACGACCATAGTAGCCGCCCACGACAGGATTAGAAACGGGAAGCCGCTTGTCGAGCCAAATCCCGATCTGAACCACGCCGGAAACTTCCTCTACATGATGTTTGACAAGATACCGTCAGAAGAGGAGGCCAGGATCCTGGACGTGGACTTCATCCTGCATGCGGAACACGGCGCCAACGCCTCGGCGTTTGCCGCCCGCGTGACGGCTTCCACGGTGAGCGACCTTCACTCAGCGGTAGTAACGGGCATTGGCACCCTCAAGGGGCCGCTGCACGGTGGAGCTGCCGAAGCGGTGCAGAAGATGGCTGAGGAAGTAGGCTCTCCGGAAAATGCCGCGGCCTACGTAAAGAACATACTCGATAACCGCGGCCGCATCATGGGCTTTGGTCACAGGGTCTACAAAGCAGAGGACCCAAGGGCAAGGCATCTGGCGGAGCGTTCTGAAACCCTTGGCGTGGACAGAGGGGAACCTCACTGGTTCCAGATACTCAAGAACATCCAAGAAGCAATGACGCCGTATCAATCCAGGGGCATCTACGTAAACGTCGACTTCTTCGCCGGGTCGATATACTACTTGCTTGGTATTCCTGAAGACATCTTCGTTCCCATCTTTACTCTGGGACGGATACCTGGTTGGACGTTGAACGTCGTGGAGCAATCCTCCAACAACATGCTGATACGCCCGCTGATGGAGTACACCGGCCCAATGGACCTGGAGTACGTGCCGATAGATCAGCGCAGCTAGGGTGCCTTTCAGGTAAAGAACGTCTCGCAAGCCATCCAGAACCCTCTATAGTATCAGTTATGCTATGGTCATAGGTTTGGCGTTCTGGTCCTTACCGATAAAGACTTCATGGGTTCTAGCAGCAGGAATTGGCGGAGCCATTCCAGGAATTAGCATAGCCATTGCAGAATTATGGGCTAAGAGGTAGAACCCGCACACCTTGACAGGGTAGGGGGGTAGGGAGACCTCATTCCCAACATCGTTCGCATTGAGCAGCAGACTCAAGAAGTCGTGTACTTTCCCCCTCAAACCGGTAAGTCAAGGGGCACTGCCGGACCCAACGTTGATATTGATAGCATCTGCCGTTAGTTTCTATTTCTTTGCGCCGAGCCTCTACCGATTCACTGAGGTGGACCCCAAAATTCGGACAGGTGGCTAAGAGAGAGTCCCGCTCCTAAAATAGGACGGAAACAAGGAGCAGGACATGAAGCAAACACGTAAGAAGCACAGCCCAGTCTTCAAGGCCAAAGTGGCTTTGGCCGCGCTCCAGGGGGAGCACACCATTGCAGAGCTGGCCAGCCGGTTTGAAGTCCACCCGAGCCAGATCCATGCCTGGAAGAAGGCCTTGATTCAGGGGGCGCCGCACCTCTTTGAAAATGGTGCTGGACGCCAGGAGAAGGACCAAGAGGTCCTCACTGCCCAGCTCTACCAACAGATTGGGCAGCTCAAGGTGGAACGGGATTTTTTGTCACGGAGCTTCGGGTTGTGAGCCGGTCCCAACGCCGGGCCATGATTGACCGAGAAGAACCGAAGCTGTCTCTGGTGCGCCAGTGCGCCTTGCTGGGTATCAGCCGCTCCTCGTTGTACTACCTGCCAACCGAGGCCGGCGCCGAGGACTTGGAGTTGATGGCCCGCATAGATCAACAGTACCTGAAGACACCTTTCTACGGCTCCAGAAGGATGACTGCCTGGCTCAGAAATCACGGACACCAGGTCAACCGCAAGCGGGTCCGCCGGCTGATGCAGCTGATAGGCCTGGAGGCCATCTACCGGCGTCCCAACACCAGCAAGCCAAACCCAGGGCATAAGGTCTATCCGTACTTGCTCAGGGGGCTGGAGATCAACCGGGTCAACCAGGTGTGGGCCACCGACATCACCTACATACCCATGGCTCGGGGTTTCCTCTACTTGGTGGCCATCATGGACTGGCACAGCCGCTACGTGCTGGCTTGGCGGCTGTCCAACACCCTGGAGGTAGACTTCTGTGTTGCGGCTCTGGAAGAGGCCCTGAGCAAGGGTCGGCCACAGATCTTCAACACCGACCAGGGCAGCCAGTTCACCAGCGAGGCCTTCACCAGCATGCTGCTGGCGCAAGGCGTTCAAGTGAGCATGGACGGCAGGGGCCGGTGTATGGACAACGTCTTCGTGGAACGGCTGTGGCGCAGCATCAAGTACGAGGAGGTGTACCTGAAGGCATACCAAAATGGGACTGAGGCCAGAAAGGGGATTGGGGCTTATCTGGCCTTCTACAACCAAGAGCGGCCCCATCAAGCCCTGGGCTATCGGTCACCGGGTCAGGTGTTCCAAGCAGTGAGCCCACAAAGGTGTTTACTGGAACATCCACGAGCCTTACCATCGGATGAAGGTTTACGAGACACCCCAGCGGTAGACTCTCTTATTTTAGCCTCACCGCTGTCCTGATGATGGGGTCCACCTGACACCTGGCTTCTTCGGTTGAAAAAGATAGGATTCCTCCATAGGAGGCCAATCACCTCGTCGGAAGATTCCAGCCTTGACCACCTGCTCTTTTCTTGAAAGGGCTTCCAAGGCCCTCACTATAAAGTAGTCGTTGAGCCATGTGGGGCCGTCAGGTATGACTATGTCCCGTATCTGATATCTCGCGGCCCTAGGGTCGGAACATGATCGGTAATAATCAATTTGAATGATAATGGGGCACTCTAGTAAGCGGTGCTTCATAATCCCCTGCGCCTCTCGCGTCCGCCAATTGGTATGAATTTGCTGTAATGTGCGCCTGCTTGTTCCCTTGATCCACAGAAAGCGCCAGTATATGAAGACAACGACACCGGCAGTGAGCAAGATTGCAGAAAGAGCCGAGACGTATAGGTTCAACCAATCTAGCACATCCATTTCTCAAATCACCTCGTTTTGCCGTCTCATTTCCTCATAAAAACCCTCGGTATAAACCGCTTGACTTTCTCTATAGATGGTAGTCGCATCCTCCCATCTTACTTAGAGGAGGGCTGTAATGGCCAAGAAGCAGAAAGCAGTAGTTGAAGAGAAGGTAGAGGCGAGGAAGAAAGCGAAGGCAGTGGAGGCTCCACAGAAGTCTAGTCAGTACCTGGAGGCTATGCCTAAGGTTCATCGACTGTATAGTGAAGATAGTCCGAAGGCTTTTTGTGGTTGCCAGGTCCGAGAACATGGACCGGAGTACCTGGTTCTAGCTGCTGGCCTGGCAACACATGGCAGTCCAGAACGTTGGACTAGCGGCGTTGACCTTAGGCTAGGCTCTAGCTACAGTCAAATAGAGAGGCTCAGTTAGCACTGTTAGCACCGCTAGACGGGGCTGCTTTGACTGTAGTGATCTTACGGATATCCTCGAGTCGGGCTTCCCAGGAGATTCCTGGGTTCGCTCTCCTTTTCTTTGAGGCCTTGGAGGGAGTAGGAGGCCCCTTAGTGGGCTGCCCGAAGAATCCAAGGCCTCTTTCTGTGCAATTCTTACCGTCTAGAGACCGCAAGACTTGGCGTCTAAGGGTCTTTCGGGTGGTAGAGTACCTGAACAGTATTAAGAGGCCATAAAATGCACGTAAATCTCTATCCACGAAGATCACGGCCACGTCCTTATGGACTCGTCCATATAGACTGCTATCATGTTCGCAACCACGATCCTACGGCTCCTGGCTGGCATGAGGTATCCAACGCGGTTATTGCCGATAGGAGATACCCTGACCACGATCTTTACTGGTGTACCGATAGCCGGTGCTTTGGTCCAGATAATCCTCGGCCATTTCCTCGGCAGAATCATGGAGTAAGAGATGGCGTTGGATAACCAGACTAAGATAGTAATCGGGGTGATCGTAGTCGCGGTGATCGCTTTAGTCCTATGGGGGTCATCGGGCTCTAGTCCATCTACCCCAACACCAACGCCTACTCCAACCTTCACTCCTACTGCCGTATCCAGCGACTCGTTTTGCGAAGATTTTGCCCTGCATATGGCGATTATAAGGCAGGCGGTATCCGAGCTAGCGGATCATGCAAGGAGTGGCGGGATCAACCGTGTCCTTTCCACTGATCCCCTATGGGTAGACGAGGGTATCACGGTAAGCTCCGGTATTAAGGTAGCCGGAGAGATGCTTGGGGAAATTGAGTTGCCGCCACGAGCCGAGTATCTCCGCCCAACGATTGAAGAGGTCGCTAGCAATTGGGAGTCGGTAGGTAGGCTCTACGGAGACGGCATACAGGAGATGAACAGTGGGAAGATAGAATTGGCGGGCAGTTATACAAGAGAAAACACCGATATCTCGGTAACCGTCCTTGAACCTGCGTTCTCCTCGATATGCGAGTAGGAGTAGACCGGTAATTCTTGCTCAAACTCATTGGTTAACTATCGAGAGTTGTTGCACGAAAGGGGCAGCTGGGTAGTTGGGTACATACCAGAGCCTTCTATAGTAAAAAATGTAGGGGGCTCTACATTATGTAAAGTAGCGAAATCTCCCTTCCTCTTCTTTACATAACTAATATAGGGCGAACTTACGTCTTCCCCAGATTAGGGTCTGCTCCCCCAGCCCCTATCCCACTGGCATCACCATTACCTGGGTCAAAAGACTATCGACACGCAACAGCAGTTCGTCCAGTCCGCGCCGGGTTGCCGCGGAAACCATGGTTCCATCCCCCGCGTCGCGTTCATCGCTGAGAAACGCCGAATCGTTCGGCAAAAGGTCCACTTTGTTCAACACAAGCAAACTGGGCTTTTCTCTCAAGCCAAGGTAGCCGAGGATATCCTCCACCACTGCTATGTGCTGGCGCATGTTCTTATGCGTCATATCAACAACGTGAAGCAGGATATCCGCATCTTGCAGTTCTTCCAGCGTTGCATGAAATGCGGCGACCACTGTGGGAGGCAGCTTGTGTATGAAGCCCACGGTATCAGACATGAGGACGTTCTGATCGCTGGGAAGGCGGACTCGCCTTGTTACAGGATCCAGAGTGGCAAAGAGCGCGCTGGACTCCATGACCCCTGCCGTGGTGAGGGCATTGAATAGCGTACTCTTGCCGGCATTCGTGTAGCCCACCAGTGCCACCACCGGAATATCCTGCGACTTCCGCCGCTTCCGGTGAAGAGCTCGCTGGCTGCGCACCTTCTCCAAGTCGGTCTTCAAGTGCTGTATTCTGCGGCTGATGAGGCGCCGGTCGGTTTCTATCTGCGTTTCGCCAGGGCCGCGGGTGCCTATTCCACCACCCAGGCGCTCCAAGTGAGACCATTGCCCGGCCAAACGCGGCAGCAGGTATTCGTGTTGCGCAAGCTCAACTTGAAGGCGCCCCTCCCTGGTCCTGGCACGACTGGCGAATATGTCCAGAATCAGCGCAGTACGGTCTATGACCTTGATGTCCTCGCCAAAGGCGCTCTCCAGGTTGCGCTGCTGCGTCGGGGTAAGCTCATCGTCCAGGATCAACGTGTCGAACGCCCCATGAATGACCCGCAGCTCCTCTATCTTGCCCTTCCCCAGATAGGTGTGCCCTGGCTTGTCCAGGTTCTGAGCGACCGTACCCACCACTTCCGCTCCGGCGGAACGAGCAAGCTGTGCCAGCTCAGACAGGGAATCTTGCAGCGACCATGAGAAGTGAGTGCGCTTGATCTGGATGCCGGCCAGATAGGCTCTTTCGCTTTGTTTGGCAGTGGAAAAAGTGGCTCTGGTTATGCTCAGCTACCTCTCAGGCGTCGATGGGATTTTCCAGCCTTCCAAGCGCTGGACAGCTTTGGTCAAATGCTCATCCGATAGAGTAAGCGAAAGGCGAATGTACCCTTCCCCGTACTCACCGTATCCCGATCCCGGCGTAACTACTATGTCCTTCTCTTCCAGAAGCATGGCTGCAAATTCCGCGGAACTGTAGCCTTCAGGAATCCTTGCCCAGACGTACAGGCTAGCCCTTGGCGGCGTGATCTCCATGCCTATGCCCCGCAAAGCATCCACCAGCTTATCGCGGCGGCGCTGGTAGATAGCGTTGTTTTCAGAAATGCACTCCTGGGACGCCTGGAGAGCCTCTATACCGGCTATCTGGATGGCCTGCGGAATGCCCGAGTCAAGGTTGGACTTGACGCGCATGAGCGCATTGATCATCTCCGCGTTGCCCACCGCCATCCCTACTCTCCAACCGGTCATGTTGTAGCTCTTGGAAAGGGAGTGGAACTCCACGGCAACGTCCATAGCGTCCTTGGCCTGTAGGAAACTGACGGGACTGTAACCGTCGTAGGCCACCTCCGTGTACGGACCGTCATGGCAGACCGCGATATCGTATGCCTTCGCGAAGTCCACCACTCTCTCGAAATAGTCGATGTCCGCCGTGGCCGATGTGGGATTATTGGGATAGTTTAGCCACATGACCTTGGCTTTTTGAGCAACCTGCTCAGGAATGGCGTCCAGATCAGGCAGCCATCCGTTCTCTTCCAACAGCGGCATGAAATAAGATTCACCGCCGGCAAACATGGTGCCCACGGAATAGACCGGGTAGCCTGGATCCGGCACCAGGGCCACGTCGCCGGGGTCAAGGAAGCAGAGAGCCATGTGGCCGATCCCCTCTTTGGCGCCGATGAGAGGCAGTACCTCCTTGTCGGAATCCAGGGCTATGCCGAACCGCTTGCCGTACCAATCAGAGATGGCACGGCGGAACTGAGGCAACCCGTCCGACTCAGGATATCGATGGTTCGGCGGGTCCTGCGCAGCCTCTACGAGCTTGTCCAGAATATGCGGAGGCGTGGGAATGTCCGGATCCCCTATGGCAAAGGTGATGACGTCAACGCCTGCCGCCCTCTTCTGGTTTATCTTCCTGCTGATTTCCACAAAAAGGTAAGGCTGCAGCTTGTCTATACGCTCGGCGAACTTCATTGGTACTCCTTTTTGCGTTTTGGTTAGGCTCAACCCTACAAAGGCCACTCGCCCTCGAAGACCTGCATCGCGGGACCCTCCATGTACACCGGGCCCCGTCCCTGCCACGTGATAACCAATTCGCCGCCGGGCATTTCCAAGGTGACCTGATCGTCCGTGAGGCGGAGCAGGCGGGCCGCCGCCTGAATGGCGCAGGCGCCGGTACCGCACGCCAAAGTAAGGCCGGCGCCCCGCTCCCAAGTCCTGGCTTTGAGCCGGCTCCTACCCTCCACGTTGACGACGTGGAAGTTAACTCGCCTGGGGAAAATGGGATGATATTCCATAAGGGGGCCCAGCCTGTCCAACTCGACCTCATCTACGGGCCGGTCTATAAAGGCGACAGCGTGGGGGTTGCCCATGGAAACACACGTGATTTCAATGGTCTCCCCAGTCAGCTCTACGGCATACTCTACAACGAGCTGCTCAGGCACAATGTCGCTAGTTATGTCAACTGATGTCATGTCGAGTTGCCGCCCGTTCTCCCCTGCTGGCAGCTGCACGGGTATATCCGGCGCATTGAACCGCGGCTCACCCATAGCGACACGCGCCCTGCCTATCCGGCCGTTCCCATCTCTCAAGGGTACTACGTCCAGCAGGCCACTGGCCGTTTCCACGTGAAGAGGGGCCCCATTGAGCGAAACTAGGCCCTGCTCAAGCACGTATTTGGCAAAGCATCTAATGCCGTTGCCGCACATTTCAGCCTGGGAACCGTCCGGATTGAACATGCGCATCCTAACGTCCCCTACCTCCGAAGGTTCCAGCAGCAACAGGCCGTCGGCGCCAACGCCAAAGTGACGGTCACACATCTCCACCGCCAAGGCGGACCAGTCCTTATCCTCATTACGTGAGTCAAGAAGAACGTAGTCATTGCCCGCGCCGTGCATTTTAGTGAATCTCATGGCAATGGCATTCTAACATAAGAAGCCGGTCGTCAAGCCATAGGCTTCTCTTACGACGTTCTCATTTGATTGCAACCAGCGGATCCGCGGGTCTGAAAGGCGGAACCAGGCATACTGGCGCCGGGCAAACTTGCGCGTATGACTCTTTATGTTTCGGACAGCCTCCTCCAGGCTTATTTCTCCTTGTAAACAGGCCGCCAGCTCCCTGTAACCCACGCTGCTCATAGATGGCCATTCCTCCGCCGTCACGCCACGCCCCAGCAAGCAGCGTACCTCATCCAGCCATCCCGTCTCCAACATTCTATCCACGCGCTGATCGATGCGCCGGTACAGCTCATCTCTGGGTAGAGTCAGTCCAATTACAAGCGAATCGTAGCGGCCTTCGCCGCGGCCGCGCATCTTGGAGAACGGGACCCCGGTCTGATGATGCACCTCCAGGGCGCGGATGACTCTGCGCAGGTTGCGCGAGTCTATACCAGCCGCCGACTCAGGGTCCAACTCCCTGAGCCTGTTGTAGACAACTTCATCTCCTTGCTCTATGGCCAGTGCCTCCATCTCCTCTCTGAATTTCCTATCTGGGGCTACAGACGGCACTCTCCAATCTTCAAGCAATGCCCACAAATACTGGCCTGTACCGCCGACCAGAAGGGGCAAGCGTCCCCTCTTACGGATATCCTGGATGGCACAATGCGCGATCTCCAGGTAAGCCGCCAAGCTGAAGTCGTCCGTAGGTTCGGCAATATCGATAAAGTGGTGCGGCGCCTGGGACTGCTCCTCCAAGGTTGGTTTGGCGGTGCCTATATTCATATGCCTGTAGACCTGGCGGCTGTCCACACTGACTATCTCCGCCGGCAAAAGCTTGGCGAGCTCCAGGCTCAGAGCAGTCTTGCCAACAGCAGTGGGACCAACTATGGCCACTATGGAGGGTCTGTGCATCTTCTAGCCGTGGATTAGGTCAAATCTATGATTTAGGGCAGCCTCGCACTTCAATGAGGCAAACGCTCTTGCGCAGTGGAACGCACAATCTCAACGAAGTGGTCAGAGCTCAGGCTGGCGCCGCCCACAAGTGCGCCATCTATATCCGGCTGAGACACGAATTCCTCGATATTGTCCGGACTCACACTGCCTCCGTACAGGACGGGTATCCTCTCCGCGGCGCCCTCCCCGAACAAATCCGCAAGCTGCCAGCGGATCAACTGGCACATCTCTTGGGCCTGCCCTCCCGTAGCCGCTTCGCCGGTGCCTATAGCCCAGATTGGCTCGTAGGCCACCACGATGCTGTTGGGAGACCTTATGCCGGCCAGTGATCCGGCAAGGCTGCGCGAAACCACTTCCCCCGCCCTACCCTCTTTGCGCGCTTCCAACGCCTCTCCCACACAGATGATGGGCCGGAGGTTGCATGAAAGCGCTTTGTTGGCCTTGCGGCTTACCAGATCGTCCGTCTCTCCAAAGTCGCGTCGTCGTTCTGAGTGTCCCAGAATAACGTAGCTGCAGAGACCCTGGATCATGAGAGGCGAGACTTCTCCCGTGAAAGCACCCTTGTCTTCATGATGCATGTTCTGAGCACCGACTCTGATGTTGGTCCCCTTTACCACGCGGGCGACCTCTGTCAGAGAAACAAAGGGGGGACAGAGCACAACTTCTACACCGGTGACGTCTTCCAGGTTGTTCCTGATGGCCGCGGCAAGAAAGCCCGCCTGATGGATAGTTGTGTTCATTTTCCAGTTGCCTGCTAAGAACGGTCTGCCCAAGAGTGCCTCCTTGGCTGAGATGGGCCGGCTATGGCCCATATTTGGCTAGCTTGCCGGCGTGAGACAGTGCCTGAAGCATCAAGTATTCCGCCTGGAACGTGCCCAGGGAACCACGTGCACAGGCGCGCTCATTGAATGCTTCTACTCCGTCGCCCAGCGTATGTCTAGAGTGGGCCAATACCGGCACAGGGTGCCAGCTATGGGCCGCCAGAACAGCCGGGGTAGAATGGTCTCCGGCTATCACCAGTACGTCCGGGTTCAAATCAAGGATACGCGGGATACATGCATCCAAATCCTCTAACGTCCTCACCTTCGCCTCAAAGTCACCATCTTCCCCGGCGGCGTCGGCTGGCTTGTAGTGTAAGTAGAAGAATTCATGATCTTCGTAGTGCTCGCTCAATGCAGCCAGCTCATCTTCAAAAGACGGGCCTGTCTGAATTACCTTCATGCCAACCACGCGTGCTAATCCGCGGTACATGGGGTAAGCAGCTATTGCCGCGGGATTGAGCTTGTACGACTCACCCATGGAAGGAAAGGATGGCAACTGGGAGAAGCCGCGCAACAGCACCATGTTTGCCAGTGGCTGTTCAGCGAGCTTTTCCCTTGCCTGACGTATGAAAGCGTTGGCCGCGGACGCCGCCGCCTCTCCATTGGCGTTCAGCGCTTCCACTTCAAGGGGTTCCACACCTATGCGCTGAGGATCTGTCTCACTGACGTCATCGCTGAGACCTACACTCTTCATTATCAAGACAAACCTGTAATCTTTGACAGGCAGCACCAACAACTGCACGCCTGGGACTTCAATCGTATCCAAGATTTCGACCAGTGGGAAGCTCTCCCCGGATGGAATGCGCCCGGCTCTGCGGTCAGTAAGCAACCCGCGGCTATCGACGGTGCAGAAGTTGCCCCTGGTGGCGACGTCGCCATTGCCCAAGGGGGCGTCTATGCCTAAAGCCTCGAGCACACCGCGGCCAATGAAGTATTTGAGCGGGTTGTATCCAAACAGAGCCAAATGGCTCGGACCGCTGCCCGGAGCCACGCCCGGCAGAACCGGAATGGTCAAACCGCCCGATGACTCCTTGGCCAACCGGTCCAGATTGGGCAAAGCGGCTGTCTCAAGCTCTGAAAGGCCGGTATCAGGATGCGGCGCCCCGCCAAGGCCGTCGACGACAAGCATGATTATCTTGGAAGGAGTCGAATCAACCATATCGGCAAGAGCCGGAAAGTCAATCATCTAGTCATCCTCATCGGGCAGGACAGCCACTCCGGGCAGCTCTTTGCCTTCCATCAGCTCCAATGATGCGCCGCCTCCTGTGGAAACGTGGCTAACCCCTGAAGCAAGGCCAAGCGCCGAAAAAGCTTCGGCGGTTGAGCCTCCCCCCAGAACGGTGGTGGCGTTTTTCAGGTTCGCAATAGCCTCGGCCATGGCCCGGGTGCCTTTGCTGAAGGCTTCCCATTCAAAGACCCCCATGGGGCCGTTCCAGATGACGGTCAAACAGCCGTTCAGGCCCTGCGTGAACAATTCAACCGTGCCGGGGCCTATATCCATGATGAAGCTATTGGGCGGCGCCTGGTTGAATGGCACGATTTTGGCGGAAGCGCGCTCATGGAAGGCGTCAGCAGTTACAAAATCCAATGGCAAGAACACCTGGGCCTTCTGCTTTTCGGCGCTGCTCAGAATATCCAAGGTAGTTTGGAAGCTGTCCGCCTCCACTGGAGAGCGGCCGGTTTCGTAACCCTGAGCGCCAAGGAACGTAGCCGCCATGCCGCCGCCAATAAACAATCTATCAACGCGGCTCACCAGGTTGTGCAACACGGCTATCTTGTCGCTGACTTTAGCGCCTCCCATAACCGCGGCAAGAGGCCGCAGCGGGCGGTCAAGAGCCTTGCCAAGCATTTCCAGCTCGCGATCCATCTGCAGACCCGCCGCAGCGGGCAGGAACCGCGTGACGGCGTGAATGGAGGCGTGGGCACGGTGAGCAGCGCCAAAAGCATCATCAACGTAAACGTCAGCCAGTGAAGCCAGTGACCTGGCGAATTCAGGGTCGTTCTTCTCCTCTCCTGCATGGAAGCGCAGGTTTTCCAGCAAGAGCACGTCGCCCGGTTTCAACTCACGAGCAGCCTCTTCCACTTCAGGGCCTATGCAGTCTTTAACGTACTTCACAGGCCTGCCCAGGAGTTTCATCAAGCGATCGGCCACCGGAGCCAGGCGCATTTCCTCCACCACCTGTCCTTTGGGCCGTCCAAGATGGGAGCAGAGAATGATGCTGGCGCCGTGTTCCTTCAGATAATCGATTGTGGGAAGCGTAGCCTTGATTCTACCGTCGTCCGCAATCTGCGTTGTGCCAGGGACAAAGGTAACGTTGAGGTCGGCGCGCAGCAGAACGCGCTTACCGTATACATCCAAATGTCGCACCGTCTTTTTAGGCACGGCTTATCTCCATCACCCGTTTCATTATTCCCTGAGAGCCAGCCAGGCTGCAATAGACCTCAGGTCCCCCACATCGGCTAACCCCGATTCTTCTAAGCCGACAACCGCCTGACTGTACAGCTCATGACCTTTGGCTAGAGCGGCGTCGCCGGCTTTCAGTTTGTCCAGAACAGTCACCAGATGCTCCAGGTCCGGTGGTTCCAGTACGCGCTTTAAGAACAACGTTCCAAGCTCTCGCTTCAGCCTTATTTCTGCCTGCTCCAAGGCGTAGAGAACGGGGTAGCCCTTCTTCTTGTTCAGCAGATCAGCACCCTTTGGCCTGCCGGAAATAGGCTGGCCCCAAAGCATCTGTATATCCTCCTGAATTTGAAAGGCTACGCCTATTTCTTCACCGAACTCTCTGAAAGCCCTGCTCTGTTCCTCGGTGGCTCCTCCGCACAAGGCGCCCAGCTCCAGGGCAGCCCCCATGAGTGCGCCAACCTTTTCCCGCGCCATTTCAAGGTATGCCTCTGGCAGGATATCCACCCTTTCCTGGTAGACCATATCTTGGTGCAATCCCTCCAGCATACGCAACGACGCCTTGTCCAAAATGTTGACCATACCCAGGATTTCGTGCGGGGGCATACTCCCTTCTAGAAGCTGTATTAGGCGCAGCCTGGCCAGGGCGTGGAAGCCGTCCCCGGTATTTATGGCCTGCGCCGGCCCCCAAACCCACCATAGCGTGGAACGACCATACCGTTCCGGGATCCCGTCCTGTATGTCGGAGTGGACTTGGACGAACTGGTGGATCATCTCCACGGCCACACCTGCTGGAGCCGCCCGGTCTATGGAACCGCCAACGGCCTCGCAGGCTGCCAGAGCCAGGCTGGCGTGAAGCCTTATCTGAGCAACCGGCGAAGGCAGCTCCAAGCCGGCTTCGTCGATCCAGCCCAGTTGATATCCCATGAGCCGGTATAGCGGAAAGCTATTTTCAGCGAACAGATCGCGCAGTGCCCGGTCGGCGTGGGATGAGTAAAGCTGGAGAACCATCATTGTACGCCTGGGCAAACGGCTTGGAGTTCCCCAAGTGAGATAGCGCCTGACCTGAGGACTCTAGGTGCGGGACCGGTTAAATCAAGGATCGTAGACTGGATGCCCAGTGAGGGTAAGCCGTCTATCACCAAATCAACAGCACCATCCAACTGTTCCCTCACCTGTGCGGCGGAAGAAGCGGGCACGGCGCCGCTGCGATTGGCGCTCGTCCCTATGATAGGCCCGCCCACCCCCTCGGAAAGAGCGCGCGGCACCGGATGATTGGGAACTCGCATCGCGACCGAGGAGCGGCCGCCGGTTACTAGGTCGGATACCGCAGCTGATTTAGTCATCACCAGGGTCAAAGCGCCCGGCCAGAAACGCTCTATCAACACCTTAGCCGTTGGATGCACCTCTCTCACTATCGGAGTCAGCATATCTGCCCGGGACAACAGGAGCGGCAAGCCCATGGATTCAGCCCTGCCCTTAGCGTTGATCACTCGCTGAACAGCCACGTCGTCCAACAGACTGGCGCCCAAGCCGTAGACCGTATCGGTGGGATAGGCAACAACGCCGCCTTTGCGGATGACCTCTATCCCCTGCTCTACTTCACGTAGAACCGTAGAAGCAAGCGATTCCAAAAAACTGTTCGTCGAATGGCCCAGATGAAACCCCGTTATTTACTGTTCCAGAACTGCCTTGACCGAGTATAGCACAGGTGTTACGCTCAATTTAGTCTGTATTGGTCCTAACAACGGAGGGTTGGACCTGGACATGGAACAAGAAATTCCGCCTTCTCGACGGGTATCCACTAGCGACGACGTTGAGGTCTCCACCTACCTGGAGATCGCTAAAGAGAAGCGAGGACAACAGCCTCTTCCTGGGGGAAACGCCGCAAATACAGGAGGAGGCTGTTGTCATTGTAGACTTCGGCTCACAATACAGCAGATTGATTGCGCGTAGAGTACGGGAGTGCCACGTCTACTGCGAGATAGTATCTCACAACGCGGACTGGGATGACGTCTGTAAGATCAACCCAAAGGGGATCATCCTTTCCGGAGGCCCCGCCAGCGTTTATGGAAGAAGGCGCACCGCTTGCCCCGCTGTGGGTATACGACAGCGGCCTGCCTGTATTGGGCATCTGCTACGGGATGCAGGTGCTGACTCACCAGCTGGGCGGCAAGGTGGTCCAGGCAAAAGAGCGTGAGTACGGGCCATGCAGTCCTGCACCAGAACGTTTCCAACTCGCTCTTTGCCAATATGCCTCCAAGCATGCCCGTATGGATGAGCCACGGAGACCAGATAGCGGAACTGCCGCCGGGGTTCAGATCGTTGGCATATACGGACAACTCCCCCGTGGCCGTCATGGGCACCGACAGCATAATAGGCCTCCAGTTCCATCCCGAAGTGGTGCACACGCCGCAAGGAAAAGACCTGCTGGCCAACTTCCTTTATGAAATATGCGGCTGCCAGGGTCTGTGGACACCTGAGAACTTCGTAACCCGCTCCATAGAACGCATCAAAGAGCGGGTGGGCAGCGGCAAAGTCATCTGCGCCCTCTCCGGAGGGGTAGACTCGGCTGTAGCCGCGGTGCTGCTTCATAGAGCCGTGGGCAACCAACTCACCTGTATCTTCGTCAACAACGGACTCATGCGCCGTGAAGAGCCCGAACGCGTCCTAAAGGTATTCGAAAGGAACCTGGGCCTCAACCTAAATCTACCGTAGACGCGGAGGAGCGCTTCCTCGGCAAGCTTGCCGGCGTAACCGACCCTGAAAGAAAGCGCCACGTCATAGGCGAAGAGTTCATACACGTTTTTGAAGATGTCGCCGCTGAACGACTGGGCGAGGTGCAGTTCCTTGCCCAGGGAACCCTCTATCCGGACGTTATAGAAAGCCAGACGGACGAAAACGCTGCCTCTGCAAAGATAAAGACGCATCACAACGTGGGCGGGCTTCCTTCCACCATGGCTCTTGAGCTGGTAGAGCCCTTGAGATACCTGTTCAAAGATGAGGTTAGGGAGGCCGGTCTGACCTTGAGCTTGCCCGAAGAGATGGTGCATCGCCAGCCCTTCCCCGGCCCCGGTCTAGCCATACGCATACTGGGTGAGGTGACCAAGGAAAAATTGGGAGGTGCTGCGGGCCTGCGATTGGATAGTGATGGACGAGATCAAGGGGGCCAATCTATACAGGGAGCTCTGGCAAAGCTTTGCCGTGCTTACCGACGCCCGCAGCGTTGGCGTCATGGGCGATTTCAGGACGTACGGATACGCCGTAGCCGTACGCGCCGTGACCAGCCAGGACGCCATGACCGCGGACTGGGCCAGGCTTCCTTATGAAGTCCTTGCCAAGATATCCAACCGCATCGTGAATGAAGTGCCTCAAGTGAACCGCGTGGTGTACGACATAACCAGCAAACCACCCGGAACGATCGAGTGGGAGTAATGAGGCTTCTCGTCATTGGAAACGGTGCTAGAGAGCACGCTATTGCCTGGAAGCTACGGCAGAGTCCGCAGGTTGATGAGATCCTGATTGCCCCGGGCAACGCCGGTACGGCGCAGCTGGGCAGCAACCTACCCCTGCAGGCAACGGACGCAGCAGGTCTGGCGGAAGCCGCCAAACGGCACAGCGTAGACCTCACCGTCGTCGGGCCGGAAGCGCCGCTCCAAGCGGGAGTTGTAGACCTGTTCCAGAAAAGCGGCCTAGCCATTGTGGGGCCGACACAGGCGGCGGCTCGACTGGAAACAAGCAAGGCGTTCGCCAAGGAGTTCATGAAGCGGCACAACATCCCCTGCGCTCAAAGCGTCACCTTCGACTCCTACCTTGAAGCACAGCGATTTCTGGATAGGCGAGGCGCGCCAATAGTAATAAAGGCCGATGGACTCGCCGCCGGCAAGGGCGTGGTGGTAGCTGTCAGCAAGGATGCGGCTTCATCCGCGCTGGATGAGTTCATGAACCGGCGTACACTGGGAGATTCCGGGGCCACCGTGGTCATAGAAGAGTTCTTGGAAGGCCGCGAGGTAAGCGTCTTTGCTTTCAGCGACGGAGAGCATATATCGCCTTTGGTATCGGCCTGTGATTACAAGAGAGCGTATGACGGCGATGCGGGGCCCAACACCGGCGGCATGGGCAGCTACAGCCCTTCCGAGTTCTGGACGGCGAAGCTTTGCCGAAAGCATAGAAAAACAGGTGTTTCTACCCGCCATAGAGGGAATGGCAAAGGAAGGTCATCCCTACCGGGGTACTCTGTACGGAGGGCTGGCCATCACTGAAGACGGCCCGAAAGTGATAGAGTTCAACGCCAGGCTGGGAGACCCTGAGGCACAGGTGATCCTGCCCAAGCTGAATACGGACCTGGTTGAGATCATGCAGGCCATAGCTGAAGGCAGCCTATCCGAAACGCAAATTAGCTGGAATAATCGCTCTTGCGTAGCGGTAGTTGTGGCATCCGGGGGATATCCGGGAAGCTATGAGACCGGCTACGAAATCGAAGGTACCGCAAGCTCGGAGGAAACCGCGCTGGTCTTCCACGCCGCAACCAGTCTGAATAACGGCAACGTGCTCACCAACGGCGGTCGTGTGCTAACGGTGGTGGGTCAAGGCGACGATTTGGCGGAAGCACGCCAAAGAGCTTACGATGCCGTAAAGCACATACGGTTCCAGGGCAGCTTCTATCGCAGCGACATTGCCGCTTGGCCCGCGGGGATAGCCGCTGCACACGGTTATTGAACAATCAAAACGAATCTCAACTTGGAGGTAGACATGCCTCTTGTAGGCGTAATTGTTGGTAGTAGAACAGACGAACCCCTGGTTCAAGATACCTTGCAGATCCTAGATGACCTTGGCATCAGTCATGAATTCAGCGCTATATCGGCGCACCGCGCCCCCCAGAAAGTCGCCGATTATGCAATGTCGGCAATGGAGCGCGGCATAGAGGTGATAATAGCCGGAGCCGGAGGCGCAGCCGCCCTGCCCGGCACGGTGGCTGCCTGGACAGACCTGCCGGTCATCGGCATACCGCTGCCAACCAGCGAGCTGAACGGCGTGGACGCCCTGCACTCCATCGTCCAGATGCCGCCCGGAGTGCCTGTGGCATGCGTCGCCGTTGGAAGTTGGGGCGCGCGCAATGCCGCATATTTAGCCGCCGGCATCCTTAGCCTCAAGTATGATAAGATACGCCAGGCTTACGCTGCTTATCGTGAACGACTTCGGGAGGGATAGATCGCGGTTGGCAATTCAAGGCCTTCCCAAGGCCCTGCTAGTGGATCTGGACGACACCATCCTTGCTTTTGATAGCTTGGCCGACGAGTGCTGGCAGAAGATCTGCAGTAGATTCATCTCTCAGTTGGAGATAGATTCCCCACAGAAGCTTTTCTCGGCGATAAAGAGTGAACGCTCCTGGTTTTGGAGCGACCCGGAACGGCATCGCTGGGGGAGACTCAATCTGCTTCTTGCAAGCCGGAAAATCGTACATACGGCGCTACTTCGGTTTGGTATTGACGATACCGATATGTCCCGGAGAATAGCGGATGCCTATCGAGCGGAACGAGAAAAAGCCGTTGCTCCATTCCCCGGAGCCGTGGAAACACTGACCGAGCTGCGCGCCAGGGGTGTACGGCTGGGATTGATTACCAACGGCGCTGCTTCAACCCAGCAGGCCAAAATACAGAGGTTCAATTTAGGGCCTCTGTTCACCTCCATTGTAATCGAAGGGGAGTTCGGCGTAGGAAAACCGGATGAGCGCGTCTTCAGACACTCGCTGGATGTTCTGGGTGTGCCTGTTGAACAGTCGTGGATGGTGGGAGACAACCTAGAGTTTGATGTGCAAGGGGCACAAAGGATCGGCATCACTGGCATATGGAATGACTGGAGAGGCAGCGGGCTGCCGGAAGGCTCTTCAGCCCAACCCAACCGGATAATCCGCTCCCTGAGTGAGCTGCTGCAACCATGAAACTAGCCATCCTCAGCGATTTCTACGATACCGCCGCTCAACAGAACGTAGCCCACTTGGTGCTGGACCGGTTCAGTGAAACAGACTGGCGCCCGCTCCTGGAAAGGTTCCGCCAGAGAAGCATCAAGCCCAAGGACTATTTGGAGATGCCTTTTCGGCCCATTACGGCCGCCAAACATGATATGCAAGCCTACGTCCGGGAAACAGCCCGGCTCCGGCCGGGTTTCCCGGAGCTGGCGAATTTCTGCATGGGCGGAGGTATTGAGCTGGCAGTGGTGACGCACGGGCTGGATTTCTACGTAGAGGCGCTGTTGGAGTGCGCCAACCTTCAACGGCTGCCCACCTACGCCGTGGGCGCCAGGTTCTCCGATCAGGGCATAGAGTTTGAATACAGATACACACGGGAGAGCTGTACAGAATGGGGTAACTGCAAGTGCTCTATTGTCGACGGCTACCGTGAGCGCGGGTATCAGGTGTACTACGCAGGCGACGGCATATCCGATTATTGCCCGGCACGGCAAGCGGACTTCGTCTTTGCCAGGTCGCACCTTCTGGACATGTGCCTCAAGGAGAGCTTGCCCAGTAGAGAGCTGCGGGACTTCTTTGACGTGCTCGACTATCTGAAGCGCCGCGTCAACGGGATAAAAGCATGATCGATCGCTACTCCAGGCCCAAGATGAAAAAGGTGTGGTCTGATGAGAACAAATACGACAAGTGGCTTGCCATAGAGTTGGCGGTGTGTGAAGCCTGGACGGAAGCCGGTGTCATCCCGCAAGACGACATGGCCAAGCTTAGGCATGCCGCCTATGATCCCGTTCGTTTGAACGAGATATTCCAGCGCACCCGCCATGATATGACCGCCTTTACTCGTTCCATTACGGAAAATCTGGGCGAAGAGGGCCGCTGGATCCATTTGGGCCTGACCTCCAGCGACGTATTGGACACGTCCCAGAGCCTTCAGCTGCTAGAGGCGGCTGACCTCTTACTGGAAGAGGTGGAAGCCCTCAGAGGCACTTTGAAAGCTCGCGCTAAGGAGCACAAGGACACCCTCATGATGGGTCGGACCCATGGGATTCATGCGGAGCCCATCACCTTCGGGCTAAAGCTCGCGCTGTGGTGGGACGAAATGAACCGCCACCAGGAGCGTCTGCAGGCAGCCAGGAAACAAATGGCCGTGGGCAAAATATCAGGAGCCGTGGGCACCCATGCCACTGTGCCGCCCTCTGTGGAAGAGAGCGTATGCCATCGCCTTGGCCTTGAGGTAGCCCCCATATCCAGTCAGATTATCCAACGCGACAGATACGCTCATTTTGTGGGCACTATAGCTTTGATAGCGGCTTCCCTGGAGAAATTCGCCACTGAGATAAGGTCCTTGCAGCGGACAGAGGTGCGGGAAGTTGAAGAGCCTTTTGGCGAAGGGCAGACCGGCTCATCCGCTATGCCTCACAAGCGCAACCCGGAGCTCTCGGAAAGGGTCTGCGGTTTGGCCCGCCTCATAAGGGGCCACTCCGTGACCGCTCTGGAAAACGTCGCCCTTTGGCACGAGCGTGACATCAGCCATTCATCCGCGGAGCGCATCATACTGCCGGACGCATCTCTGGCTTTGGATTACATATTGAGCTTGTTCAATCACGTAATGCAAGGGCTGCGAGTCTACCCTGAACGAATGATGGAGAACATTGAATCCACTAAGGGCATTGTATTCTCTCAACGCATCATGCTGGGCCTGGTGGAACGGGGCGGCCTGAGCCGGGAGAAGGCATACGAAATCGTGCAGAGAAACGCCATGCGTTCTTGGGACGAAGGACTGGACTTCCGTAATCTGGTTAGAGAGGAGCAAGAGGTTGTCTCCACCGTGCCGGCTGCGGAGCTTGACCAATTCTTCGACTACGGCTACTACGTACGCTACGTTGATGAGACGTTCCGGCGAGCAGGCCTGTGAGGACACATTAACAGGAGGGTATAAAAATTGGTCATACTGCAGACTGATCTCTCTAATCTGGTTCACCGCGGCAAGGTAAGGGACACTTACCACTTGAGCAACGGCTATCTGCTCATGATAGCCACCGACCGCATCTCCGCATTTGACGTAGTCCTGCCAAACGGCATTCCCCACAAGGGCAAAGTCCTGGCCAAGATGTCCGCGTTCTGGTTTGAAAAGACCAAGCACATTGTGGCCAACCATCTGGTTGGCATGGCTAGCGATACGGAGACGGACCTGGGATTTCCTCTTCCGGAAATACCCCAGGACATAGCGGCTAGGGCCATGGTGGTCAAGCGAGCCGAGCGAATAGACATAGAGTGCATCATTAGAGGCTATCTTGCCGGCTCTGCTTGGAATGAATACAGGTCTCAGGGCACTATTTTCGGCAATCCGGCGGCCGCCGGATTGAAGGAGGGAGACATCCTCCCTGAGCCTATGTTCACCCCTACTACCAAGGCGGAAGAAGGCCACGACACGAATATGACCATTGAAGAAGTGGTGGCCATGGTGGGCCAGGAACGCGCCAGGGAGCTGGAGGAGAAGAGCTTGGCTATCTATAATTTCGCCCACCAGTACGCCAGAGAACGCGGGATCATCATAGCCGATACCAAAATGGAGTTCGGCCTGCTGGACGGTCAGCTCATCCTCATCGACGAGCTGCTCACCCCGGATTCTAGCCGGTTCTGGGAAGCCTCCCAGTACAGCCCTGGTCAATCCCAGCCTAACTACGACAAACAGTTCGTCCGCGACTGGCTCAACGACGCCGGATGGGACCACGAACCTCCGGCGCCCAGCCTGCCGGATGACATAGTGGAGAAAACAAGCCAAAGATACATGGAAGCCTACGCTAGACTGACCGGAGAGCAGATAGCGTAGCTGTAAGGAGACTCGCTTGGCAAGGGAGAGAGAAAGACGTCGCACCGCCGTGCGACGCGGAGAAATGCGTACCGTCCGCAGAGAGCGGCAGGAAGGCAAGAAGAAGCGGCGCCGGATCCTATACTTTCTGGGCTCCGGGATATTCGCCACTGCCATTATAGTGGGGCTATTCCTCCCATCTTTTCCTGGCGCGGGGACTGGCACGGGCAGTGGAACTTCTAGCTACGCTGACGGTATCGGGGTGCCTCAACCCCTGATGCCAACCGCCTTTCACGTAAATGAGACCGTTGACTACAGCACCGTACCGCCCACGTCCGGCGACCACTGGGCTACTCCAACCCAGTGCGGGTTCTACGAGGATGGGGCCGCGGATGAGCTAGTGGTGCACAACATGGAGCACGGCAACGTGGTAATAAGCTACAATTTCGCTGAGAACGCTGACAAGGAACGGTTGAGAGAGGTCCACGAAAACTTGAGCGGAAACGGAGAGTGGCTGGTCACCAGGTTCTACCCCGATATACCTCAGGGAACCGTTTTCCTCACCGCCTGGGGCGTACTGGACGAGTTCGAGGGAGTAGACGAAGACCGCATAGAGCGCTTCTACGAGGCATACAAGGGCAACCTGTTCAGTGACGAGACGAGAGGGCTGGGGCGTGGCATCCCCTGCACCAACGAAATTCGGATGGACCAATAGCCTTGTACGTCGCAAAGGTCTACGTCACCCTCAAGCCAACGGTCAACGATCCCCAGGGCCGCACAATCATGGAAGGCCTGAAAAGCCTGGGCTTTGAATCGGTAGCCGACGTTCGGGCCGGTAAATACCTGGAGCTGAAGGTTCAGGAAACGGACAAGGCTGCAGCGGAACATCAGGTAAGCGAGATGTGCGACAAGCTCTTGGCCAATCCGGTTATAGAAGAGTATCGGTTTGAGCTGGCTGAAGGCTAGCTAACCGGCCTCAGCCTGATATCGTCCCTTTGGTGCTGGGTATCGCCCCGGCAACCCTGGAGTCCGGTTCCAGAGCGGCTCGCAGAGAGCGGCCCAAGGCCTTGAACAACGCCTCCGCTTTGTGGTGTGGGTCCACACCCGCCAGAACGCTGGCATGGACGTTAATGCCGCCTTCAATTGCAAAGCTTTGGAAGAAGTGGCCAATGAGATCACCGGGAATATTGCCAAGCATGGCGCCTTCAAGCTGGGTCTCCACCACGGCGTATCCCCTACCCCCCACATCAACCACCACTTGAGCAAGCGCCTCATCCAACGGCACCACTGCCAACCCCATACGCCGTATGCCCGTGCCTTCGCCAATGGCCTGTCGTAGGGCGCGACCGGCCGCTATGGCAACGTCCTCTATCAGGTGATGGGCATCCGGAAGATTGTCGCTGCTCGCGGATATCACGGCGTCTATCAAGCCGTGCTTGGAAAGCTGCGCCAGCATGTGATCGAACATCGGCTGGCCGGTATCTATGGAATACTGCCCCGTCCCATCTATGCCCAGCTCTATGCTGATCCTGGTCTCCCCCGTTTCCCTGTTGATGGCGGCGTGCCGTCCCGAAGCAACAGTAGCCGGCTGACCCTTTTCGGCCCGCTGAGAGGTGACCGTGAGGTCATTGTCATTTTCCCTATTACCTGCTCCTGAGACCATTGTTACCTTTGCTCCTCACGAAAGTATATCCTGCAACGCTTCCACCAGTGCCTGATTGTGTTCCGGCAGCCCCACGCTGATCCGCACGTAATCTTGCAACTGGGGATTATTGTAATAGCGAACGAAGATGCCGCGCTTGGCAAGCTCTTCATAAACGTACATCCCGTTGCCACCCTGAATGCGACAAAGAATGAAGTTGGCGTGAGACGGCACCGGCGCCAGTCCCGTCATACCCTGCAGCCTCCTGAAAAGCGCGTCTCTCTGGCGTACAATCTCATCTACACGTGACAGAAGCAGGTCCTTGTCTTCAAGGGAAGCATACAGCCCTATCTCCGCGGCTATAGAGACATTGTACGGAGGCTTTATCACAAGCATACGCTCGGCTACCTCAGGGCTCATTATGCCGTAACCCAATCTAAGGCCCGCCAAGCCCGCCCATTTGCTGAATGTTCTGAGCACCACCAGATTGGGGTACTCGGACAGAAGATGAGCCATGGTTGTCTTGGAAAACTCGTAGTACGCTTCGTCCACAACCACCAGGATGTTCGACTGAAGGAGACTTCTAACGGTATCTTCACTGAACAGATTGCCAGTAGGATTATTGGGGGAGGTTAGGAAGAGGACTTTGGCATCCACGTGGTCAGCGGCTTGGCGCGCTTTCTCTATATCCACGTCGAACGTCTCGTCCAGTGGAATGGATACCATCCGGCCGCCCACCAAGTGAGTGAACGTGCTGTACATCTCGAAGCCTGGCGTAAAGCGGATGACCTGATCGCCGGGGCCCACAAAGAGACGCAGCAACAGGTCTATTATCTCGTCGCTGCCCACACCGGCTACAATTCGCTCAGGTTCGCTCCCAGTGTACTCGGCAAGCACCTCTCTCAACCGGCCCTGTCTGGGGTCCGGGTAAATATTATAGGCGTTGTAGGCAGCCAGCGCCCTGGCCACTTTGGGTGAAGCGCCGTACAGGTTTTCGTTCCCGTTGAGCTTCACGATCCTGTCTTCTGAGATGCCTGAGCGTTGAGCCAGCACTTCCGGCGGGTCTACCCCGGCGTATGGCAGTGCCTCCCTTACCTGAGAAAGCATCAGTTTGGTTATATCTGTAGAATCGTTCATCTGACTAGAAAGGTCTCCTTTGTTCTTTCCTCAGTTCTACGGCCCGTGCGTGAGCCGTGAGGCCTTCTGCGCGGGCCAGAACCGCCGCCGGCTTTATGAGGTCGTCCGCGTCCGATTCATTGAGTGATACCACGGGAAACCGTTTCACAAACTGATCGGAGCCCAGATAAGAAGCAAACCTAGCCGTGCCGTGCGTCGGAATGGTATGGCTGGGCCCGGCTATGTAATCGCCCAGTACCTCGCCTGAATGGCGCCCTAGAAAGAGGGCGCCGGCATGGCGGACTTTGGGCTTCAAAGCCCAGGGGTCTTTGACCAGCAGGGTAAGATGCTCCGGGGCAAACAGGTTGGCAATTTCCACGGCCTGGTCAAGATTGTCTACAATGAAAATGACCCCCTGGCCATCCACTGCCCCACGGGCTATCTCCCTGCGTTCAAGCGTCTCCATCTGCTGTTCCATCTCAGCCGTCACCTTGCCGGCAAGTGCCTCGGAATCGGTGGCCATAGCCGGGGAAGCCATGACGTCATGCTCCGCCTGACCAATGAGATCCGCCGCACAGATCCTGGGGTCTGCATGCTCGTCTGCTATTATCATAGTCTCGGTTGGGCCGAAGATGCCATCAATGCCCACGGCTCCAAACACCAGCTTCTTGGCCAGTGTAACGAATATGTTCCCCGGGCCGCATATCTTGTGGACGGCAGGCACCGACTCCGTGCCGTAGGCCATGGCCGCAATGGCCTGCGCCCCGCCTATGCGAAACACGCGATCCACGCCTGCCGCGTAAGCTGCCGCCAAGACAACGTCGGACTGGGCGCCTCTTACGGGAGTACACATGACTATCTCGTCCACACCGGCAGAGCGTGCGGTGACCACCGTCATAAGCACCGTGGATGGATAAGCGGCGGTGCCTCCCGGAATATAAACGCCGACTCGCTCCAACGGGGCCATGGTTTCACCCAGGCCGGTGGTCTCGTCGTACCATGACTTGGGAAGAGATGCCTTGGCAAAGCTGGCTATTCTTCTGGAGGCCGTCCCCATGGCGTCGCGGAGCTCTTCAGGCAGCGAATCGTACGCACGCTCCATATCCTCCCTGTCGACTTCCAGGTCATCGTAGTCCACACCGTCTATGCGCCGGGAAAGCTCTTTGACCGCTGCGTCACCCCGGAGCCGCACCTCTTTGAGTATGCAAGTAACCACTTCCGCCGGAGACATAGCCCTGCCAAAGATATCCTCTATGCCCTTTGCCACCACCTCTGGAACGGCATCGGACTCTATGTTGCCACGACCGGCAATATGATGTTTGGCCTCTTCCAGGCCACGGAGAATCCTCATACAAACACCAACTTAGCTAGTTGAAAGAATAGGCTATCAGCCTTCGCCCAGCGCTCCGAGGAGCCCCTGGAACGCCACTGACTCCTCATGATACACGTATCTGGGCTGGACCGCGGATATGCCGGTAGCTCCAATGGACCTGAAGTGATCAAGCGACTCTTGCAGACTAGCTTGGGGGACCACCACGGTCACAGCGTACCAACCCTCCGCATCCGGGGTATAGACGCGGGCTACCATAGGACCCTTCAGTCCCGCTAGATTAGTGCGGGCCATCACCGCAAGAGCCACCCGGTCGGCGGACTCCCCCTGTACGTTGGCAGTGACCCTGAAGTAATTTCGCGCCTCCAGGTAACCCTCTATCCGCTCTATGAAGCGGCGCGTCAACTCCTTCTTCACCTCGTTGACTCTCAGAGACGTCTTGTTCCCTATGAGACACGCCTGAGATTCCATGACCGTCCCGTCCGCCAAGGTCTTGAGCTGGTTTTCCCTCAGTGTGGTGCCGGTGGCGGATATATCCACAATGACATCGGCAAAGCCCATGAGAGGAGCCGCTTCCAGGCTGCCGCTGGACTGGACAAGCGTGAAATAGTAGATGCCGCGGCTGAAGAAGAACCTCTGGGTAGACCTGGGATATTTCGTGGCGACGCGTAGTTCGCGGCCTCGTTCCCTAAATTCCGCAGCCAGGTCAGCCAGGTCTGCCATCTCCGAGACGTCCAGCCACCCTTGGGGGACGGCTGTCACCAGTTTACACCGGCTATAGGATAGGTCATCTATGATGGTAAAGCTCTCGCCGTCGTCCAGCTTGTATTCGGCGAATCTATCCAATCCGACAATTCCTATGTCGGCGCTGCCTTCCTCAACCTTGCTGGTGATGTCCGCCGCGCGTTGGAACAGCACTACCACGTCGCTCAATGAGCTAAGCTGCCCCATGTAGTGCCGGAAATTCCCCCTGGACACGCTCATGCCGCATTCCGAAAGGAACCCTAGCGTCGACTCATACATCTCGCCATCGCTGGGTATAGCCAGCCTCAGGGTTTCTTCAGGGCTTTTTTGTGAAGAGCTATCAAACATTTTGGTACGAAACCGCTCCATTCGCCTCAACTGTGATCACCCGGCTTATCCCCGTTTCCCTGGCATACGACACGCTATCCTCCAAGGAACGAGCTGTCACATCCGAATGTACCCTGCCTCCCAGGCTACGAAGTCTACCAGCCTCACGCAAAGCCGCCTGGAAGGCCGGTTCGCCGGCAGGCCTGACCAGCACCACCTCCCCCTGCTCTTCCCAGGGCCTGCCGCCGTCGCCGTCCTGAATCACGGCTTCCACCACGCGCTCCAATGACCAAGCGAACCCCATGGTGGGCACAAGCTCCGTCCCTCCCATGGCCCTAGCAAGGCCGTCGTAGCGGCCTCCTCCCCCTAGGGAAGCGCCGTTCAAGCCTGGGCGCTTCAGGTCGAATACAAGGTCGCTGTAGTAAGCAATACCCCTTGCCAGGCCGAAGTCCAGTACAACGTCGGCTTCCACTTCATGCCGGGCGAAGGCCTTTAACGACTCTTCCAAGCGGTCCAGCTCCGCCAAAGCCCTGGCCGGAAGCTCCATCTCCCTCACACTGCCCAGTGCCTCCGCGATACTGCCTTTCTTCTGGGCAACTTTGCTCAAGAGAACGGCGGCATCATCGAATCCATCGAATTCGCCTCTCGACCTGTGTTTGCGGATGAACCGCTCGTGAATTTCAGTTGGCGTGCGCACACCCCTGGCGAGTAGATTCGTTCTGCCAAGGTACTGTTCCAGTGCGCTCATCGTATCTTCCGGATTGCTATCCTCAACGGGGGTCTCGTTATCGCCCTGGGACAGCCCCAAAATACCGGCTCGCCGGATTACCTCTTCAACACCTTCATCGCCCCGGCGCAGATCCGATATGCTATTGAGCAGGAATAGTCCCGCCCTGTCGGATATTCCCTGCTCTTCCAGTAGCGCCCCCATGAATCCCATGTGGCCTATCACCATTTGACACCTGATCCCCAGCCCCGCTAGGCCCTGGCAAGCTACAGCCATGACCTCTGCGTCCGACCAGGGGCCGGCCGCGCCTATCAGCTCAGCGCCGGCTTGAGTGAACTGGCGGTATTCGGCCTCGTCCATCTCGTATCGGAATACGGGGCCGCGGTACTGCCAGCGCAGCGGGAATTGACCGCCTCCCAGGCCTTGCAGATGAGCTCTCACCACTGATGAGGTAAATTCGGGCCTCAGGCTTACCCGCCTTCCACCGGGGTCGGTAAAGGTGTACATCTTGCTGGCAAGCTCACCGCCCGATTTGCGCAGGAAAAGCTCCGTCTCTTCCAGCAATGGCGTGTCTATGCGGCGATAACCGTACCCGGCAAGGAAATCACCCAAAGTGAGGCCAACCCAACTGAGAATGCGGGTCTGATCCGGTTGCTGGTCTTGCATGCCTTTGAGGCGCTTTGGTGCTTCCATGACTCTTTACACTAGCTTGGCCGTGAACTCTATTCTAGCTTAGGGCACGGTTCAGCTTCAATAAACCATGCCCTTATGGCTCTCTACTGTAACGGCAAAGGAGGCTGCAGCCACTTGCTAGTGTCGTTCACCTCCACTCTTTCAACCCATTTCACCCAATCGTACCCACGCTTACCGGGCGCCACCAGCCGCAATGGGAACCCGTGCCAGTGCGAAAGTCGTTCGCCACCTACCCTTGTGCCAAGTATATACTCTGTGATTTCCGTCAGTGAAAACCGCCGGTAGTAGCCGGTCACCGAGCGCACGGTGACGCTGGCGGCCTCCTCTTTGACCCCTGCCCTGTCCAGTAGTTCCTTCAGCGATACTCCGGTCCACTCCTGGGTGGAGTACCAGCCGCCTGTGCAATCGATTGTTGCCGTTACATCCTTAGTGTGAGCGCTGATGTCCTGGAAATTGAGATGCAGAGGCGTATCGACCAGGCCAACCACGCTTAGACGCCAGGATTCGCTCTCTATTGGAGCAGGCCTGTCATTTAGCCATGAAACAGCGGGGAAGGCGTTGCCTGAAAAGCTGGAGGCGTGGTACGAGCCCGTGAACCTGCGGCTCATCCCAGGCAGTGACCAAGCCGACAAGGCCGTTTCGCTAAGGCGCCAGAGGAGGAGGCCTCCCACGGTTATCCCGCCGTATCTGAGGAAGACCCGCCTATCCGCCCAAAAGCGCGGCCTGAGGCTCCATCTATGGAACACCACGTGCCAGGCCACAAGTGGAACAAGGGCAACCGATAAATAGATGTGCCAGCTTACTCCACTAAATCCCAGGAAATAGAATGAGCCAACATTGCTCCAGGTCAGCCCCAGCAGAAGTGACGCCAGCAGCAAGCTCAGCGCAACGGTAAAGACAGTGAAGTTAATCGGCTGTCGCTTCCACCGACTCCGCCTGCGCAATGGTGGAAGAATATTCCTTGCCTTCCACAGCAACACCAAGGCTATGCTGAAACCAGCCACTCGGTGTATTTGAAGGGCAATCGCCCTATCTGGCGAACCCCATATGAGACCTAGTAAGCCTGTCGCCAGCTCTGCAGTCCCTAGTATAAGCAGCAGAATGTTTGCCCAAGGATATCTCACGAAGGCTGTCCCCTATTGAGGCGTCTGCATACGGTTCTCATTTCAATGCATACACCCAGAGTACCCTTAAATCCTCTCATTTCCAAATGCTAGAATATGTTTAAGATGTCTATGACTCCACTGGCCATATCCGACCGCTTGAAAGCCACCCCTACCCTGCCTGGCGTATACATTATGCGCAACGCGGAAGGAGCGGTCATCTACGTTGGCAAAGCCGCCAACCTGCGCAGCCGCTTGCGCAGCTACTTCGGGTCAACCAGTAACCTGGAACCCAAAGTACGCAACCTGGTGGCCAGCATTGCCGATTTTGAGTACACGGTTGCCGAGACCGGGGCGGAAGCTCTCCTCCTTGAAAACACCCTGATCAAGAGGTACAAGCCCAGATACAACGCCAGACTGAAGGACGACAAGACCTACCCGTTCATCAAAATAGACCTCAACGAAGATTTTCCACAGCTCTACTTCACCCGCCGCATCCAGAACGACAAATCCCGGTACTTTGGTCCATTCGCCAGTGCCGGTTCGGTGCGCACTACCATGGCGCTACTCAAGAAGCTGTTCCCCTACAGGTCTTGCACCAAGGTTATCACCGGCAAGGACCCCAGGCCCTGCTTGGAATACTACATAAACCGCTGTGCCGCCCCATGCATAGGCATTATAAACAAGGATGAGTACCGGGAGATCATTGACCAGGTCATCATGTTCATGGAGGGCAAGACCGACCAGGTTCTCCGCGATCTCAACAAGAAGATGCGCTCTGCCTCGGAACGGTTGCAGTTTGAGAGGGCAGCTGCCATCAGGGATCAGATAAGAGCCATCGAAAGGGTTAACGAGAATCAGAAGGTGGTTTCACAAGACCGCTCGGACCAGGACGCCATTGCCTTTGCCGTTAATGGAGACGAAGCCTGGGTTGAAGTCTTCTTTGTACGTCAGGGCAAGCTAACCGGAAGAGACCACTTCATCATGGAGGGCATCCGGGAAGACGCACCCCCTCAAATTATGGAGACCTTCATCAAACAGTTCTACGATTCCGCACCCCACGTGCCCAAAGAAGTGCTCCTACAACACAACGCTGGCAATGACAAACCCATTATCGAAGAGTGGCTCAGCAAGAAGCGAGGCACAAAGGTGAGACTGTTAGCACCGGAACGCGGGCCAAAGCGTCGTCTGGTCCAAATGGTGGCTGACAATGCGGCTCAGGGCCTTCAGCAACGGGCAGTAAAATGGCTATCCGATACGAACAATCTACAGCAAGCCATGAACGAGGTGATAGAAGCGCTGAGCTTGCCCAGGCTGCCAAACCGCATGGAGTGCTACGACATCTCCAATATCCAGGGCAGCAATCCTGTTGGTTCAATGGTAGTTTTCGAGGAAGGCAGGCCCAAGAACGGTCACTATCGCCGTTTCCGGATCAAGTCCGTGGAAGGCGTGGATGATTATTCAATGATGCAGGAGATGCTGCGTCGTAGGTTCCGCAAGTTGGGAGAACAGCTGCAGCGCCTCGACGACCCCGTAGACTCGGATGACCAGACCGATTCCAGGCCCTCAAATGGTCAACGCGCTGAAGGAGAGACCTGGGGCATTGTGCCCGACTTGGTCCTGATCGACGGAGGCAAGGGTCATTTGTCGGCTGCTCTTCAGGTGTTCCTAGAGCTGGGCCTGGTGGATAGAATCCCCATAGCCAGCCTGGCCAAGGAGCGGGAGGAGCTGTTCCTCCCCCACGATCCAGACCCAATAGTTCTTCCCAAAGGATCGCAGGGGCTGTTCTTGGTGCAACGAATCCGTGACGAAGCCCACAGGTTCGCCGTCACGTACCACCGGCAGAGACGCAGCAGGGGCGCGGTGAGGTCATTGCTGGACTCCGTACCTGGCATAGGCCCAAAGAAACGCAGGATGCTCATTCAGAAGTTCGGCTCGGTGGCTGGAGTAAAGGCGGCGTCTTTGCCGGAGCTTGCCGAAGTCCCCGGCGTCAACATGGCGCTTGCCGAAAGGATCAAAGAGCACCTGGGCTAATAGCCTGCTTCACGTCTCTACAAAGCTGCCCAACCCTCTGGACATGGCGGCTTCCTGTTGATAACGCTCCAGCAGCACTTCTACACCGGGGATGCGAAGGTCCAACGCTGATATGGCTACGGCGCGGAAGAGTGTTCCGTTGGGGACCGTAACGTCCACGTGCTCGCCATCCCCGGGACCGCTACCCCCAAAGCCTTGGCCATTTCACTGGCCTGGGCCAGGCCAAGCCGATTGGCGTAGCACCTGGTGACGGCCCTTCCATCATGTAGAAGCGTTGTTCCGCTTTTGCCGCGCCGCAATTGCAGCCTTATTGCACCACGAGGGCGCTCCATTAGCTTCTCAGCGTAATCGAGCGCCCTCTTTCTGCTGACTCCCACCCGTGCTCGCCTGAGCTACTTTTGCCCCGTTACAGCCGCTTCGTGTTGCTCTTCCTCTAAGGTTACCTTGAGCGCCTTGAGCAAGTTGATAGCAACATCCAGGTATTCGGCCGTTAGAGGCGACGTAAGGCGCGCACTACCAGCAGCAAGGTAAAGTCCTGATGCGTCCCCCTTGACTTCCGCAAACAGCCCTGTATCCATGGCTGAAGATGGGGAGGGTGCAGGCTGCACGTTGGCGGCCGGCGCGGTCTCAGAAGCATCAGAAGCGCTCTTCATGATCCTGGCGGCATCTATGAGATGCTTCTGTATTAGAGTGAACCGCCGTATTATCTCTTCCCGCGGAGCCTTGGTTATCTCTTCCAGTGCAATGAGAAGCGTGGAGTCGTCCGGCGCCTCGCCATTGAACTTGTCGTACAGGGCTCTCAGCAGGTCTATCCTCTGAAAGGATTGCACCCTTGCCCAGCGGCCCTCGCCGGGATTCGCCGGGTGGAGGATCTTCCGGCAGAGGTCGGTTACCCTCAGTTCCCCTCTGCCTTCCACCAGCCCAAAATCGCGCAATGCGGCTACCTTGGCGAAAAGCGTGCCGCTATTCTCCGCCATTCCCAGCTCCCAAGCCAAACCCTTGACTCCAACGCCGCCTTTGAATTTAGCCAGGATTCTGGCCGCAATTTCCACGGCATCGCCAAACCTAATATCCGGATAAGAGTATGTTCCCAGCTTTGCCATAGTAAATCCTCTGCATATTCCCGAACAATCTGCTGAATAATCTATCATCTTTCTCCCCGCTTGTCAAGAGGGGTCAGAGAATCTGCTACATGTATAACTATTCCTACTGAGTGGTCCCCTGCAATGAAACAGAATCTTTGCTGTTTTCTTACTGTATTTCCTAAGGGCTAGTGAACTCCCGCTGTTTCAAACGGCGTGCACGGGGCTACAAAAAAAGGTAAACTACCGACAGAGTATGAGAATCGAAGGAGGGATCATGGATGAGAAGACAAGTGTAGTAACGCCTGAGAGGTTTTCAAGCGGATTTACCTACAAAGACTACATTGCCCAGATAAAAGTAAACAGTGACCGGTTTGAGCAGTATTATCAGACCGTGGAGGTCTCCCAGGATGACGCGGATTTCTTCAAGAAGGCCGTGGAGGCAGGAGTCACCAAGATGCTGGTCCTGGGCGAGGACTGGTGCCCGGACGTGTTCAGGGGCATGCCGGTCACGGCCCGCATTTCAGAAGCCTCCGGCATGGAGTTACGGGTCTTCCCTAGAGATGAGAACCTGGACATCATGAACGAATTCCTCAAAGACGGCGAGTTTCAGTCCATCCCCACCGTGGTCCTCTATGACAAGAACCACAGCTACCTGGGTCACTGGATTGAGCGCCCCGCAAAGGCAAATGAAGAGCGGGCGCAGATAGAGGCTGAGGTCAAGCAAGAGATGTCCGGCGCCTCTGATGAAGAGATCCGCGCCGAGACCCGCGAGCGTACTGCAGCGCGTTACCCGGCCTGGCAGCAGGAAAGCGTCAAGGAGATCCGCCAGCTCATCTCAGATAAAGCTGGCATCTAGAGCGTAGCCGTGTCCCCGTCATCACTCCGCACCCCCCGCGGATGCCGTGGAGGAATGGAGCTGAACGCTCGCTGCACCACCTCAGGCAACGCGGGGTGAACGTAAATCGACTGGGTAATAGCATCGGTAGTTAGGCGTATCCTCATCGCATTTGCCACCTCTTGAATCAGCGCTGAGGCATCGGTGCCCATTATATGGCATCCCAGTATCTCGTTCGTCTCGGGGTTGGCAACTACCTTTACCAAGCCGTCCTTGTCTTCAATGGATGCGCCGTAGGCCGTGTCATAGTAGCGGTAGCTCACCGCTACGTGTGAGATACCGCGTTCCCTTGCCGCCTGCTCAGTGAGGCCAACACCCGCAACCTGCGGCGAGGCGAAAATAGCATGCGGCATACCGTAGTAGTCCACGGGAACCTTGTTGCCCGGGTTGAACATATTGTTGGCGGCATAAGCCGACTCCAGATTGGCCGAATGCTTCAGCAGATAGCGGCCCACTATATCGCCCAGAGCCCATATCCCCGGTACGTTTGTCTCCATGTACTCGTCCGTCCTGACGTATCCCCTCTCGTCCACCTCCACGCCGGTTCTGGCGACCTCCAAGATGTCCGAGTTTGGAATGCGGCCGGCGGCCAGCAGCAGCACGTCGCATTCCACCTCATCCCCTTTGTCCGTCTCTATCCGCACAGCTTCACCGGACTTGGACACTCCGGCTATTCTTGTATTAAGGAGAACGTTGAACCTCTCCTCGTATATCTCAGTAAAGCGCCTCGATATCTCGGCATCCTCTTCCCGAACCATGGCCCCGGAACGGACCAGGAAAGTTACCTCCGTGCCCAGTGAGCCAAAGAAATGCCCCATCTCTGCTGCTATGTATCCTCCGCCGACTATCGCCATGCGTCGCGGCTGAGATGGCAACCGCATAACGTCGTCGGATGTGTAGCAAGGCACACTCTCCAGAGCCGGGATATTGGGTACAAGCGGCCTGGTCCCCGTCGATATCAAAACCGTTTCCCCCGTTATCCGCTCTCCGTTTACCTCCACGGTCTTGTGCCCCACAAACCGGCCTGCTCCCTTGTATACGGTAGCGTTAGGATGACTTCTATTTGCCTCCTCTATCTGTCTCGCCTCTTCGTCTATGCCTTCAAACGTGCGCTTCACTATGAACGGCCAATCCACCGACTCCACGCTGGCCTTGATGCCGAATTGGCCAGCCTTCATGATCGTCTCCACCACGTCGGCCACGTGAATGAGCATCTTGGACGGAATGCAACCACGGTTATGACAGGTCCCGCCAAACGGCCCTTGCTCAACAATCGCCACGGAAAGACCGCTCTCCGCCGCTTCAACAGCCACGTCTAAGCCGGAACCCGTCCCAATGACAACCAGATCAAAAGCTTTCATTAGAATGCCTCCGTTCCCGTATTCCCAGCTTCACCTGCGTGCCCTACTCATATAGACTACCTTTGGCGCGTTGATTCTCCAAGCATAGCCCGCCTCAGACCTGAGGTAGTTCATTTCTCTGCGGCCTGATTTTGCCAGTAACGCATCAAGTTAAGGAGGCTTTAAGATGAGAATAGCCACACTGACCGGAGGAGGCGACGCACCCGGGCTTAACGCCGCCGTCAGAGCCGTTGCTAGGGCAGCTCTCAATAGAGGTTGGGAAGTCTTGGGTAGCAGGCAAGGGTGGCTTGGGCTCCTTAACCTGGAGACCGTATCAATTACACGGGACACCGTTAAGGGCATCTTACCCCAAGGCGGTACGATCCTGGGTACATCTCGCACTAACCCCTATAGTCGTGAAGATGGGTCCTCCCCCGTAATGGAAAACATGAAACGCCTTGGCATAGACGCGCTGATCCCTATTGGAGGCAACGGTACCCTGGGTGCAGCCAACCGGCTTTCACAAGAAGGGGTTCCCCTGGTTGGCGTTCCCAAGACCATAGACAACGACATCTCCGGCACGGACTACTGCATTGGCTTTGATACCGCAGTAACGGAAGTGGCAAGGTCGCTGGACAGGTTGCACTCTACGGCGGAGGCCCACAATAGAGTGATGATCGTAGAAGTGATGGGCCGCAACGAGGGCTGGGTGGCCGTGCTGGGAGGGCTGGCCGGCGGTGCGGATGTCATCCTGGCTCCTGAGATTCCTTTCACCCTGGAAGACGTCTGCAACCGGCTGCGCCGGAGGCACGAAGAGTTTGGCAGAGACTTCAGTATTGTGGTTGTGGCTGAAAGCGCTATTCCCACAGAATTAATCGGCCAGGTGACCACTGACCTTCTTAGGCATTCAAGCCTGGGTGGAATAGGTCACCGGCTGGCCCCTGAAATAGAGAAGCGCACCGGCTACGAGACACGAGTCACTGTATTGGGCCATCTACAGCGAGGCGGCCCCCCCACAGCCTTCGATCGCATCCTGGCTACACGGTTGGGAGTCGCTGCAGTGCAAGAAGTAGCGGCAGGCAACTTCGGCAGAATGGTAGCGCTGAAGGGGAACCGGATAGTAACCGTACCCTTAGAAGAAGCCGTTTCTACCTCGCGCTCCTTAGACACATCGCTATATGAGATGAGCCTTCTGTTCTTCTAGGCCGCCTGCAGAAGGACAGAAGTATGAACAGGCCCCGCTCATCCTAGGTGAGCGCACTCGTTTGCTCTCCCCTACCCGCATGTCCGTCCACCGCTTGACTATCCACAGGGAGACGGCTATCTTCCTACCTCAGTATATGAAACGCCATGTTTAGATATGCCATGAAAGGAGAAGCTGCATGGTAGAAACGCAAACCAATTCCGCAGATTTGCAACGGTTCATTGAAGACAGCAAACAACTCATTGGACAAGAAGCGCCCGACATTCCTCAAGGCGTCAGGCAAGCCGACTGGTCCTCCATCCAGAGGTTCTGCGCCGCCCTTGGCGACAAGAACCCCATCTACAACGACACCACTGGCGGCGTGGGCACTGCTTACAACACTTTGATAGCGCCGCCCGCCTTCATCCTATCGGTCCGCACGCCCGACTCCGGCGCAGCTTACGAACGGAAGGCCTACGGACTGCGACGGTTCAGCACCCGCGCCTCCGCCGAGTGGAGCGATGTCATCCGCATGGCGGAGCGTCTGGTCAGCGACCTTGAAGTTACCGCCGTGCGGCAGGGCGGCAATTGGGGTGACCGGCCCACTGCTGAGGTGGACTCTACGGCCACCTATCGCACCTTGAACGGCGCCGTATTTGCCACTGCCACCGGTACGGCGGCCCTGGTGCCCTACCAGCTGGGTGACCCCCCTCATCCTGGACAGGGATATCCACAGATTCTCGGAGGATGAGGTCCGGCGCCTCGAAGACGACTTGGACGCTGTGCCTCCACACCGCAGTGAGGTGCCACTCTACTGGAACGAGGTAAACGTGGGTGACAAGGTGCCCACTTTGGTCAAAGGCCCCCTCTACTACAATGAGCTGGCGGCCTGGCGTCTCTTGGAGCACAAGCCCGCCGCCATCGATCTGGGAGTAGTCGCCCATCGAACGGTGGTGGAGCGGCCTGGCAGGATCACCGTCAACCCCAGCACTCAGTGGCCCTACTTTGACGTGGAACAGGCCTACGGAGACATTCTGTCCGTCCAGGCGCTTGGCTTCAAAATGCCCGTCTCCAGGGGCCTGATGAGATTCGCCTGCGCTGCCCAGCTCCTCACCAACTGGATGGGCGACCTGGGCTTCCTCCGCAAACTGACTGTTGACCTCCCCAATCACTTTTGCTATCAAGACACCATGTGGCTATCCGGAGAAGTGGTCAAGAAATACAAAGAGACCGTGGGATCAGAGGAGTACCACGCCCTGGACATACGCGTCTCAGGCCACAACCAGCTGGGCGAGACGCTGGTGGACGGTACAGCCGTTGTCTATCTGCCGGAGAAAGGATTCCTGGTTGGCCTTCCCGTGGGAGACCCCCTGGTGGTAGAGAGGCGGCTAGAACTACAGGAATCGACAAGGAGAACAACCCCATGACCATACCACAGCAAGAAGAACGGACATTTGAAAGTTTAGTCGACGAATTCAGGGAAAGGTCCAGGGCCATGATTGGCCATGAGCTGTACGCGGAAGGGATCGGCTCTCCCAGGCTCACCCAGCCCTTCGACGAGTCGGGCCCGCCGTACAAGAGCTTCGGGATTCTTACCGAGACCGATATCAAGGCTTACGCCAAGAGGATCAGCGACGATAATCCCCTCTATACGGATAGGGAGTACGCCAAGAACGGCCCCTACGGCTGTATCATCGCCCCTGGCACCGTACTACTCACGGCCCGTGCCGGCCTATGGCACGGAGCACGTCGCGAAGGTGGAGGCGGCTACCCCGTCCTGAACTTCCACGCTGGCTCGGCGCTGGAGTTCTTCGACGTGATCCGAGTTGGCACGGGCTTCAAAGGCCTGGCCAAGACCCACGAGATGATCGAAAAGCCGGGAGCCAGGGGAGGTCAAATGTTCCTCCTCACCACTGACGCCTACTACTGGGACAGACGCGGCGACCTCCTGGGCAAGAACTACGGCACCGTGATCATGATCCCGCGTGAAGAGCTGGGCGCGGGCAGAGTCATGCCCGTGGAGCGTCTTGGCGAAAGGATGATGTACGACCGCAGCGTGTCCAAATACAGCAAGGAAAAGGTGGAAGAAGCCATAGACCTTATGAGCAAAGGCGCCAACCGCAGAGGCAAAGAGGTCCTCTACTGGGAAGACGTAAAGGAAGGCGACAAGCTGCCCGCCTGGGTGTTGCCCCCCTGGACGGACCAGGACTACGGCGGACCAGGGGGAGGCAGCATCCGGCGCGGTCCCATCAGATGGTATCACTTTGAGGAAGGGCACTGGATAGTGCGGCATGGCAAGATAGGAAGCGGCGCTGAGGAAGGCTGGGCCTTCACCCACCCAGTGTCCCGCTGGCCCTGGAGCGCCGCAGACGAACATGGCGACGCCCTCATGGCCGCCTACCGCGGCCAGTCCCTACCCTTCGACAACGGTGTCCAGCGCGGGCAGATCCCCCAGGGACTGATCAGCAACTGGATGGGAGACCACGGCTTCATCCGCAAGCTCCAGGTCCGCCGTGCGCCGGCCCATGTACTACGGCGACCTCGGCGTCTACACCGCGGAGGTGGTCAAGAAGTTCCAGGACGTCCAAAAAGGCGAAGATGGCCCCGGCGCAGTCCCAGGGGAACGCACCTACTACGCCGTGGGCGTCAAGCTGGAAGGACGCAACCAGGTGGACGAGATCCACCTTCAGGGTTCGGCTGTGGTCTATCTTCCCTCCAGAGAGGGGGGGAATGGTCCAGTTGCCCGTTCCGCACTTGGCGAAGCCCCCGGCCGTCCCCTACGAGACTTTCTATCGCGGCTGGTTCTAAGTTCCGTTGTGAATAAAAGAGGTGCAGCCGTAGCTGGCTGCACCTCTTTTTATGTTTCGAACCTTTATCGCCTTACGACCAGGACACGGTCATAATTACCCCTACTCCCTACCACTGCACGAACATGGGCATGACCACGTGCACGTAGCGCGTCTCACTGGACGAGCCGTTGCTGGACACAGGCTTGATTACACCGGGGCTCGACGGCGTGGTAGTTTCCAGCGCGACCTGCCCTGAACCTAGCACGCCGAGGACGTCGGTGAGATACTTGCTGCTGAACGCAATCTTGGCCTCTTCTCCGTCTATGGCGGCGTCTATGACGCCTGTATTGTCGCCAAGCTCTTCGGCCCGCGCCGATATGATCACTCTGCCCGGACTGCCATCCGCCCCTGGCATTGCCTGGATCCGCACTATGCCGCTTCCATCTCTGGCGAAGATGGAGGCCGTCCTTATAGCGCGGCTGAAGTCGCTGAGCGACATAACGCTGCGCGTGCTGTGTGTTTCAGGAATCAACTGGTTGTAGTTGGGGAACTTACCCTGCACAAGCTGCGACACCAACTCAGCGTTCTTCAGCTTGAACAGTATCTGGCTTCTTTGAGGAGTTACCGTGAACTCCACTGGGTCTTCCTGGTCCGAAAGAAGACGCTGCAGCTCGCTTAGAGTGCGCGCCGGAATGATACAGCCCACCGGCTCCGCAACGGGCGACACCAGGTTTGCCGTCTGTACGGCCAGGCGGAATCCGTCGGCGGCGGCAAAGGTAACGCTGTCGCCTTCCATCTCCAGCTTCACGCCGGTTAGCACAGGCCGTGAGTCTTCCGTAGCTGCGGCGAACACTATCTTATCAATAGCGTCTCGCAATACCTTGGCCTCTATTGAAACCCCTACCCCGTCCTCTACCGTGGGAATGGGAGGGAACTCCTCGGCATCGGTGCCAAGAATCCTACCATCAAAGCGGCCGGAAGTGAGCTCTATTCCCAGGGGTTTCGGCGTTAGTCTAACCTCTATCTGGTCCTCTGGAAGAGAAGCCACAAAATCCGTAAGAAGGCGGGCCGGGACGGTTACCGATCCGTCGTCCTCAACCTTGCCGCCTATCCAGGTTGTTATGGCAATCTCCAGGTTGGTGGCCGTAAGCTTGATACGGCCTTCCTCCGTGGTCATGAGAACGTTTTGCGTGACGGGAAGCGTACTGCGCGTAGCCACGGCACGTCCTACAGTGTTGAGCGCTTTGTTGAGATTTTCCTGCAAACAAGTGAAACGCATATATGAGTACCTTTGAGAAGAGTTGTCAGTATTTTAGAGTCGAGGGTTACAAGCGTCAATGTAGTTTATGGCACTTAGGTTATGAAATACGGGTGACGCTCTTGATGTTCTGGTCAAAAGATCAAAAACATGAGAGGAAGCCGCCACATGCGCTGGCATGACGGGCTAGAAGGCCATTTTCGTCCCACTATGTGCCTTCTCAAGGCCATAGTAATTGCGATGAACCGAACCGGCTGGGGCGGTCTGCTGCCAGTGCTCTCTGTCATGCCCGTGTAGACGACATCCAGGTGGGACGGAGGCGCACCGCCGCGCCTATTTTCTTATTGTCTCCCCTACTCCCTACCACTGCACAAACATGGGCATGACCACATGCACATAGTGCCGCTCACCGGACGAGCCGTTGCCGGATACCGGCTTGATGACTCCTGGGCTCGATGGCGTGGTGGTTTCCAGCGCGACCTGCTCTGAACCCAGCACGCCGAGGACGTCGGTAAGATACTTGCTGCTGAATGCAATCTTAGCCTCTTCACCGTCTACGGCAGCGTCTATGACGCCTGTTATGTCGCCAAGCTCTTCAGCCCGTGCCGAAATGATCACTTTGCCCGGACTGCCCTCTGCTCCCGGCAACGCCTGGACCCTCACGATGCCGCTTCCATCTCTAGCGAAGATGGAGGCCGTCCTTATAGCGCGGCTGAAGTCGCTAAGCGACATAACGCTGCGTGTGCTGTACGTTTCAGGGATCAACCGGTTGTAGTTGGGGAACTTGCCCTGCACAGGCTGTGATACCAGTTCAGCGTTCTTGAGCTTGAACAGTATCTGGCTTTTTTGAGGAGTAACCATGAATTCCACTGGGTCTTCCTGGTCCGAAAGAAGACGCTGCAACTCGCTTAGAGTGCGCGCCGGAATGATGCAGTCCACCGGCTGTGCAACCGGCGACGCCAGCTTTGCCGTCTGCACAGCCAGGCGGAATCCGTCCGCTGCGGCAAAGGTAACGCTGTCGCCTTCTATCTCCAGCTTCACCCCGGTGAGCACGGGCCGCGAATCTTCCGTAGCCGCGGCGAACACTATCTTATCGATAGCGTCTCTCAATACCTTGGCCTCCATTGCGACCCATACCCCATCTCTGCTCTCAAAGCGGAGAGGGGTAGGCTCTATTCCCAGGCGCGTAGCCACGGCGCGGCCTAAGGTGTTGAGAGCTTTGCTGAGATTCTCTTGCAAACAAGTGGAACGCATTTATGAGTACCTTTGGCGGATTCGGCGGCTGGGGCAACCGCTGCCAGAACATTATCAGCCACGCCCACAGTGACGCCCGTGTAGACGGGCATCCAGGCGAGGTGGAAGGCGTAACCTCCACACCTTGCAATGAAGACGACTCTAGCTAACTGACCGTTACGGTGCCAACCATACCCAGCGTTGAATGGGGGGTACAGACCAATTCAAACACTCCGACCTGGTTAATCGTTATGTCCTCAGTTACCTTCTCGCCGGCGTTGATGAAGATGTCAATTCCAAGTTCCGACAACGTAAACGTATGGAACTCGGTGGGCACGTTGAAATCCAACGTGTAGGTCTTGCCCAGCTCCAGATCAAGCGTGTCCGGAATAAAAACATACGGGCTCTCGCCGTGGACGACGCTTAGGAGCTCGCCGCTTCCATCGGGTTGAGTGGGAGCAGCCGAGGGCGTGGGCGTAGGTGTGGCTGGAGGTGATGTCGGGGTGGACGTTGGCTCAGGGCTGCCTCCACCGCAGCCGGAAGCTCCAGTAGCTATCAATGATGCCGCAATGAGCAGCCCAAGTATGGATGCAGTCTTAATACGCACGAACCCTCCCGAATTTGTCTATAGAGGCTATAGGTTAGATTGCTCTAATTATCACAATCATTGGCTGGGGGTGTCAACCCATATACTGTGAGACTTAGCTGGTTCGCTTGATTTCCAGAGCCTCGCCCGGCGCTAGAGCAACACGGCGAACATTGATACCTAGCTTCAGCAGCCAGTACCCCAGGGTAGCTTTGCTAACGCCGAGTTGAGCTGCGGTAGCAGTGAGCCCATGCTGGTTTATCAGCTCCGGAAGCAACCGCTCCAGGGGTTGATTGTTATGGGATGCCTCTACTTGTGCCATCAATTTAGTCTTTCTAGCCATCTACTCCCCCTTTAGAGATGAAATGATATCCACCATCTCAATACTAGTCAAGAAAGGTTGTATGTTTCGTATTGAACACTTCTTATACTTTGTTAAGAAAAGTATAAGACAATGCATAGAATAGCGCCAGGCAACGCCTGTTCAAGTTTGACTGCTTTAGCAGAAGCTTGGTAAATTATCTGGACAATCTCCCATGGAAACCCTCGAACGACACATCCTTGAATTGATTGCCCGTGCCTATGACGCCATCGGATGGCCAGGTGTCGTAGTGCTGATGACAATCGAGAGCGTGTTCTTCCCTATTCCAAGCGAGGCCGTGATGCCACTGGCCGGGTGGATGCTGATAGAGGCCCAAGGTCATAGCGCTTGGTTTGTCCTGCTCGCCGGTCTGTTTGGCGCTCTGGGAAGCCTGATAGGCGCAATCGCTATCTATGCCATCGGACTCTTCGGAGGCAGACCCCTACTGGAGAAGTACGGCCGCTATGTATTGATCTCCCGCAACGACCTAGACGTGGCAGACAGATGGTTTGAACGATACGGCGTCTGGGCGGTGTTTGTTTCCAGACTTCTCCCCGTAGCCCGCAGTCTGATCAGTCTTCCCGCGGGGATCGCTAGGATGCACCTACTCCCGTTCATACTCCTCACCTTCTTGGGGTCGTTCATCTGGTCTACGGGCCTAGCCCTTGGTGGTTTCTTGCTGGGATCGAACTGGGAAGCGTTGCGGGACCACATGCGTCCCTTTGATCTTCCCATCATTGCGTTCCTGGCTGCTCTTGTATTGGTATATGTTTACCGGAGGTTGAGAAGAAGGCGCATAAGCTCTAGAACCTGACGACTACCGGTTGAGGCGCCTGCCACACTGCTTGCAAGTCATTTGCCACACAGCCAGCTACAGCTAAGCGACAGGAGATGCAATGGACTCCCTGAAACGACAACGGCACGAAATGCCTGAATTTGTGGCCCATGCTCTGATCAATAGCCGGTTGATGGATGCTTATCTGAACCGCCCTCCGTATCAACAGAACGACTACATCGGTTGGATTAACAGTGCCAAGCGCGCCGAAACTCAGCAGAAGCGGCTGACCCAAATGCTGGAAGAGCTGAAGAGCGGCGACCGGTACATGAAAATGGCCTGGCGGCCAAAGAGCAGGTGACCGCCACCGCCGGTTGCCTCAGCTTGACCCTCTGCTAGCTGGTGGTTAGACTGAAATCCGGATGCCCCAGTAGCTCAGGGGATAGAGCGGCTGCCTTCTAAGCAGCGGGTCGCGGGTTCGAATCCTGCCTGGGGCGCCATCCGCTACTGGGCCGTCTTCCACAGCGCTCCCTTTGAAACCGGCCGTGCCTTTGATATCGTATGTCCATTGTGATAAGACCCTCTCCAGAAGCAAGGAGTTCCCCGCGGATATACACTCCACGCCCGCTCGCAGTCCTGCTGGCTGTGGCATTGCTGCTGCTCCTTGCCGTTGCCTGCAGCCCCAGTAGTGACCCGGATCAGGATCAGCCCGGCGTCCTCGCCTCCCCTACCCCATCTCTGGGCGGCGCGTCTCCTCAAACTGAACCCGCGTACGGGGGAGTAATGCAGCTTGCGAACAGAGGTGACCCCCCTGCCGCCTTCGACACACTGCGCACCAGCAGCATAGCTCTGCACCACGTGGGCGGAGCGCTGTTCGGCCCCGGCAGCCTGGTCGCCAGGTGCCGCCAGAACATGTACATCGTCTGTCCCTACTTGTCTAGGGCTTGGGTCACTAACAATGAGTTCTCCGAATGGACTTTTACCATCAACGACGACGTTGCCTGGCACGATGGTACTCCGTTCACCGCCGAGGACGCCAAATTCTGGATGGAGCTGGCCGCATTCGAGACTGCGGCCGGCGACAAGACACGCGCCCCCGCCTACTTCAAATCCGATCTTGGGCAAATAGAAGAAATTGAGGTGCTGGAAGGCAACAGATTGCGCATCAGCCTAAAGGAGCGGTTTCCCTTCTACCTGGAATCTCTGATGAATCCCAGGATAAAGATTGCACACCCTACCCACCTGATGAAAGAGAGGATAGAAGGGGGTGAAGTTAGCCTGGCGCCGCTGGACGTAGAATTGATAGGCACAGGCCCATTTCGACTGGAGAGCTACGAAAAGGGAAGCTTGCTCCGTGTGCAAAGGTTTGAAGATTACTGGGAGAGAGACCAAAGAGGCCGACCGTTGCCATACCTCGATGGCATCGAATTCATTGTCATGCCCGACCCGTCCACTATGGATGCAGCCATACGAGCCGGGCGATTGGACGGCGGCGCACGCGGCGAGGGCCACTACCTTTCTGTAGAAAGAAAGCAGGGCTACGACAACAGTCTGGAAGACGGCGTCCTATACGCCGAAATGCAAGGCGGACTGTTCCGCCTTGCATTCAACGTGCTGAAACCCGGTCCCTGGCAGGACGTAAGAGTCCGTGAAGCCATATCATTGTGGATAGACAATCAATCCGCCATCCCGTCTGCCCTGGGCGGTTTTGGTTACCTATCGCCTGTACTGAGTCCAAGCAATCCATTTACCAGCCCGGACTTCGCCACCTGGCCAAGGTTCAATCCCGCGCAGTTGGAGCAGAACCGCACCGGAGCCAAACGCCTTATGGAAGAAGCGGGCTATGCAGATGGCTTTACCATGGGGTATCTGTGCCGTGCTCGCCTGATAGCCCGCTGCGAGTTCATACATTCACAGCTCTCCGGCTTGAACATCGATCTACAGATTCAAGTTGTGGACGAAGGAGAATGGAACCGGGGCAGAGTTTCTCTCGATTACGACAGCCAGCCGGGCGCTCACTTCACGCCTCCACTGCCGGAAGCCACCGAGTCCGTCTTCGGCGTCTACAGCAACAACCCCGATGCCTACGCCAAGCACGAGGATGCAACCATAACTGAAATGTACGATAGGCTGCGTCTGGCCACCACCAGGATCCAGCGCGTCGCCATTTGGCGTGAGCTAGAGCGATATATCGTAG